>JAJPHF010000196.1 GCA_021325365.1 Pseudomonadota bacterium | reverse complement strand
TACCAGGTGCTGAAGATCAGGTGCTCGCTGCGGTAGCCGTAGTGCGGCCGGTTCTCGTGGACGTTGTGCGGCCCGAAGCGGCGCGGCCGCTCGTCGTAGTCCTTCCACGGCGAGCCCGCCGGCGGCGTGGGCCGCGGGAAGCTGCTGCGGATGACCGGCTGGCGCTCCTCGCGCACGTCCACCACCCAGATGCGCTTGTCGCCGTCCTCGGCGACCGTCTCCTTCACCGACTCACAGACGCACAGCACCAGCCCGCGGCTCGGCAGCGGCTCCGAGGTGTGGCAGTAGCCGCCGAACGGCGGGAACCAGTTGATGTGGCTGATCGTCTGCGGGTTCGCCACGTCCGAGATGTCGACGATCGCCATGCCGCCGTCGACGCACGACACGTAGGCGCGGTTGCCCTCGGGGATGATGCCGTGAACGTAGGCGTGCTGGCCGGGGAAGCTCAGCCACTCCGGCTCCTCGCCGTCCTTGGTGCCCGGGATGTGCCAGATGCCCGCCTTCTTCGGGTGGGCGGGGTCCGACACGTCCGCAATCAAGTACACGCGCTCGTGGTAGCCCGGCCAGCTGCTCGCCACGTGCGCATACTTGCCGTCGGTCATCCACATGCGGTGCACGCCCGCGCCCTCGACCTCCAGCCGCCCGACGGGCCGCGGATCGGTGGGGTCCGTGAGGTCGTAGGTGATGATGCCGGCCTGGTGCTTCGCCGCCTGCGGCCCCTTCTGGGCGAAGTACGGCTTCTCGAGGTTCTGGATGAGCAGGTTGCCGGCGATCTGGACCTTGTGGCTGTGGGTGTTCTCGAAGTGCGGGATCTGGCGCACGAGCTTCGGGGCGCTCGGGTCGGCACAGTCGAGGATGCTCAGGGCCATGTCGTGGACGCCGAGATGCGCCACGTAGGCATACTGCCCGACCTTCAGGAGCTGCATGCCGTCGCCCTGGCCGTTCAGGTCGTGGTGGCCGACGAGCCGCGTGTTCCAGCGCTCGCTCCGCGCGTTCATCTCCGCTACGTTAGTTAGCGTTTGCACCCGAGCCTCTCCTTCCGCTGCTAGCGTGGCCTACAGCCAATCGCAAGGTGATGCGCGCCCTCGGCTGCTTCCCGGGGCGCGGGTCGCGCCTGCCTGCAGCCAGCGGCGCCGGCGCGCGTAGAGCGAGCAGGCGCGCAGGGCTGCGGCGCGCTGCTCGCGCCGCCGGGCGGCAGGGCACGAGCCCCGGCCCTACGTCGGGTTCACCGGACCGAGCGCCATCAGCCCAGCCCAGCCAGGGACGGCCCCCGGTCGGCATCACGGCGGCGGTACCGGACGAGCCGCTGCCCTGCGTCATCGTGGCGGCAGAATTCGACGCAGCGCGGCCTACCTCGCCACGCGGGCGGATCGCTAGGCGCGCGCCTGGCCGCCGTCGGCGCCAAGCCCGCCGATCCGCTCGAAGTCCACGCGGCGCTGCTGGCTACTGACTGCGGCGTCGGCCGGCAGGGGGCGCAGCGGCCCGAGCGTGTTCGCCAACAGCGCGAGCTGGGCCGCCTCTTCGAGCGCGACGGCGATGCGCGTCGTCTGCTCGGCGTCCTCGCCGAACACCAGCACGCCGTGGTGCTCCAGCAGCAGCGCCTTGCAGGTCGGGTGCTCGCGCAGGACCGCCGCGATGTTCTCCACCGCGGCGTCTGAGCCGCGCGGCCCGTACTTCGCGACCGGCACCGGCTCCGCGCCCATCCAGCGCGCCATAACCTCGGCCACGCACTCGATGGGCCGGCTGGCCACGGCGAACGCCGAGGCGTAGGGCTGGTGCGTGTGGATCACCGCGCGCACGTGCGGCAGGTGCTCGTAGACGACGGTGTGCATGTGGATGATCTCGTGCGCCGTCGGCGCGAGCCGTCCCTCCAGCACGCGGCCGCCACGGTCGAGGCGCGCTAGCTCGTCCGTGCGCAGGCTGCCCAGTCCCGAGCCCGCGGTCAAGAGCAGCTCGCTCTCGCCGGGCAGCAGCACCGACATGTTGCCGTGCTGGCTGGCCGACAAGATGCCCGAGCGCACGAGCGCCTCGGCGCTGGCAACCATGCTCTGCCGGTAGGCCATGATCTCCGACGCGGCCATAGTGCCCCCTTTCGGCCCAGCGGGCGCCCCGCCCGCGCGGCCTTGTCCCCGAGTATAGGTGAACGATTGCCGGGCGACAATCGTCCGCGTCCCCGCGCCCCACCGGGGAGTGCGCCCGTGAGTCCGTGCCGGCCTTGGCCAAATCTCCGTCGTGGTCGCAGGCTCAGTCCGGACGGCGGCAGGTGCGCGAACGCGGCCGTATAATGAGCGGCCCGTGCCGGTACGCGTTGGCGGGCACCCGACCTTGTAAGGAGGCAGCACGATGCCGGCAGCCCGTTGCGCTCCCCTCGCGCTGATCGCGTTTCTGCTTGCGGTCGGCTGCGTGGCGCCCGCGAGCCCGAGCGCGCCCGCGGCGACCAGTAGCGGTAGCGCCGCTGGCGCCCCGGCGGCGAGCGTCCCGGCCGCCCCGCCGGCCAGCCAGCAGCCGGCCGGCCCGCGCGCGGCCGTAAGGGCGATTTACGTCGCGCTGGGCATGAACAGCGCGCCGTTCTGGCTGGCCAAGGAGGAGGGCTTCTTCGACCAGCAGGGGCTGGACGTCGAGATGACCTACGTGGCGGGCGCCGTCCAGCCGGCGCAGGCGCTCACCGCCGGCGACGCGCTGTTCTCCAGTGGGGGTGCCACGTCCGTCACGCCCGCGCGGCTGGCAGGGGCCGATCTCGTGCTGCTCGGCTCCCAGGTCGACACCTTCCAGTTCCAAATCTTCGCGCGCCCCGACATCCAGCGGCCCGAGCAGATCAAAGGCACGCGGATGGGGATCACACGCCTCGGCGCGGCGACCGATTGGGCCGCGCGCGCCGCGCTGCGCTACTGGAGCATGGACCCGACCGACGCGACCCTGGTCCAGCTGAACGGCAATCCCGAGATCCTGACGGGACTGGAGGCCGGGGCGGTCGAGAGCGGCGTGCTCACCGACCCGACCACGCAGGTGGCGCGGGAGCACGGCTACCGCGAGCTGCTCGACCTGGCCGACACCGGCGTCCCCTTCTCGCCAACGGGCCTGGTGAGCACTGACACGATCGTGCGCACCCGCGAGGACACCGTGCGGCGCTTTGCCCGGGCCTGGGTCGACGCGATTCACTACCTGGCGACGAACAAGCCGGGCAGCATCGCCGTGATCGCCAAGTACATGCAGAGCGACGACGCGGCGGGGCTGAGCGACGCTTACGACTACCACCTCGCGAAGCATTTGAAGCGGATCCCATACCCTAGCGTGGGCGCAGTGCAGACGGTGCTCGACGGCCTCGCCGAGACCGACCCGAAAGCCAGGGACGCCAAGCCCGAGCAGTTCGTCAACGACCGCTTCATCCGCGAGCTGGACGACGCCGGCTATTTCCGCCAGCTCTACGGCAGCTAGGCGCCGTGCCCCACATCTCACAGCGCGGGCGAGCGCTCGCGCCGCTCGCCAGGATTGGCCGTGCCATGCGCCGCATGGTCTTGATGCTTTTACTCAATCTCGCGGTCGCCGGCTGCGCGGCGCGGCCGGCTCCCCCCGCGGCGCCCGCGAGCGCGCCGACGCCACCGGCCGCCGCGCCGACGAGCGCCGCGAGCCCCGCGCTGACCGCGCCCGTGAAGGTCCGCCTCGGCCTGAACACGCCGAGCGCCGACCAAGCCTACGCCGGCCCCGGTAATCGCCGCGCCAGCCGGCCGACGAGCTGGCGCACGTCCGGCAGGCGCTCCAGCTCCCAGACGGTCGCCACTACCTCGTCGGCCGCGGCCGCGCCGATCACCGGCGTCGCCAGCGCGCGGAACTTGGCCGCCAGGTCGGCGTCGCTGATGGGGTTCTCCAGCGTGCCGCTCGCCGCCTCGACGAACACCTCGACCGGCCGGCCGTCCGTCAGGTGGAGCACCAGCCGCGCCTGAGCCTCGGGGAGCGCCGGGTCGGCAGTCGCCTGTACCTTGCGGCGGAGGGCCACCGCGTCCGGCCGGTTGACCATCGCGTCGGTGAACTGGGCCGGCCCCGCGGCGTCTTCCAGGAAGCCCATCGCGATGCAGTGGTAGATGCTGAACTTGCCCTCCAGGCCGACGCGCGGCTCCGTCTTGCCGCACAGCTCCAGCACCAGCGGGTGGACGGTCGCGTCGATCCGCGCCACGGCGCCCGGCTCGTAACCCATCGCGCGCAGCCGCCGCGCCGCGTCGATCGCCGGATGGGTGACGACGCCGCAGGCGTACGGCTTGAAGGCGTTGCGGTGAACTTCCCAACGCTCGCCCAGCTCGTCCGTCAGCGCGGCCTCGTCGAACCTGGTGGAGAGCACCGCGCCGAAGCCTCGCCGCCCCTCAAGCGGCGTCGGCGACGACGTGTAGCCCTCGCGCGCCAAGAGCGCCGCCAGCAGCCCGTTCGACGCGGCCTTGCCAACGTGCAGCGACTTGCACATCGAGCCGAACATCTCGCGCAGGCCCGCGGCCTGCGTCGCCGCCGCGCCCAGCGCCCAGACGGTGTGCTCCACGTCGAGGCCGAGCAGCCGCGCCGCGGCCCCGGCGGCGCCCAGCGTGCCGGCCGTGCCGGTGATGTGCCAGCCCACGTCGTAGTGCTCGGGATAGACGCTCAGGCTGACCCGCGCCTCGACCTCGAACCCCAGCAGGTAGGCCGCCAGCAGGTCGGCGCCGCTCGCCCCGCGCCACTCGGCGAGCGGCACCGCCGCCGCCACGAGCGTGCCGCTGGGGTGCAGGATGGTGGGGAGGTGGGTGTCGTCGTAGTCGAGGATGTGGGACATGATGCCGTTGACGAGCGCCGCCTGCGTCACGCTCGTCTGCCGCCCATCCGCCCAGAGGGTGGCTTGCGCGTTGCCGCCCAGCTCCAGCGCGACGCGCCGCGCGATCGCCACGCCCGGATCGTCGGCGGCGCCCAGCGCCACCCCCAGGTTGTCGAGGATGCCCCGCTTCGCCAGGTGGACCGTTGCCGGCGGCACGTCCTCCAGGCGCGTCCGCGTCACGAACTCGGCCAGGCGCGACGAGCTATCAGCCATCAGCTCTCAGCCCTCCGCTTTCGCATTCCACACTAGCCTCGGTAAGCCCGGCCGCGAGGCAGCACTCGGATGACGTCGATCGTCGACGTGCGATGGTCCAGCGCAAATCGCACGCGCCAGCCGCCACTCGCAGCCGGAACTCGCCGCCTTGGCCTCTCAGCCGCGTCAAGTCGCCTTGCCCTGTTCGAGCGTATCGGTCCAGCCCAGCAAGCACCCGCTCGGCCGTCTGCTGGTCCAGTCGCCGTAAGTCTCCGCGCGCGGGGCCGCTGATGCGGATCTTCCAGGTCACAGGCCCAGCTCGCGACGGACGTCCTCCAGCGAGTACACGTCGCCGCGTGCGATTGCCTCGCGCCCCTCTGCTAGAGCGGCGGACTCCTCGGGTGTTTCGGCCTCGTCGTCTAGGGGTGCGAGCAGTGCTGCTCGCCAGACCGGGTCCTCGGTGCTCAATGCTTGCAGCCGGCGCTCGGCTTCGTCCACGGCGGTTTCCGGCAAGGCATCAACTAGGCGGTGTAGCGTATCTTTGCTACCCATCGACGATCTCCTGCTCAGGCTGCGCTCGGAGGAAATCCGTTACTCGCGCGCCGCGACGCGGTCGGCGGCGAGGCGCAGGAACTCGTCGAGCGGCAGCGGGCCGCGGTTCTCGCCGGAGCGCTCGCGCACCGCCACCGCCCCCGCCTCGGCCTCCTTGTCGCCCACGACGAGCATGTAGGGGATCTTCTGCAGCTGGGCATCGCGGATCTTCGCCTGCATGCGCTCGCCGCGCGCGTCCACCTCGACGCGCAGCCCCGCGGCGCGCAGCCGCTCCGCCACCTCGTCGGCGTAGGCCACGTGGCGGTCGGCCACGGGAATGAGCATCGCCTGCACCGGCGCCAGCCAGAGCGGGAACGCACCCGCGTAGTGCTCGACCAGGATGCCCAGGAACCGCTCGTAGGTGCCGAAGATGGCGCGGTGGATCATCACCGGGCGGTGCGGCTGGCCGTCCTCGCCGATGTATTCGAGCTGGAAGCGCTCGGGCAGGTTGAAGTCGAGCTGGATCGTCGCCAGCTGCCACGAGCGGCCCAGCGCGTCGTCGATGTCCACGTCGATCTTCGGTCCGTAGAACGCGCCCTCGCCGGGCTTCAGCTCGTACGCGATGCCGCTGGCGTCGAGCGCCTCCGCGAGCGCGCGCTCCGCCTGCTCCCACACCGCGGCGTCGCCGATCGCCTTCTCCGGCCGCGTGCTTAGATAGTAGCGCCGGGAGAAGCCGAAGAGATCGTAGACGGCGCTGCCGAACTCTAGCACCCCCGCGATCTCCGCCTGGATCTGGTCGGGGCGGCAGAAGATGTGCGCGTCGTCCATGGTGAGCTGGCGCACGCGCAGCAGGCCGTTGAGCGTGCCCGAGCGCTCGTTGCGGAGCAGGCGCGTCGTCTCGGCCAGCCGCAGCGGCAGGTCGCGGTAGCTGCGCGTCTCCGAGCGGTAGACCAGCGTCGCCTCGGGGCAGTTCATCGGCTTGAAGCCGTACGTCTCGCCCTCGACCTCGCTGGTGAACATGTTCTCGCGGTAGTTGCCCCAGTGGCCCGACTGCACCCACAGGTCGCTCTTCACCAGCGACGGCGTGCTGATCTCCTCGTAGCCGCGACGCGCGTGCTCCTGCCGCGACAGCGTCTCCAGGATACGGAAGATCGTCATGCCCTTGGGCAGCATAAAGGGCTGGCCGGGCGCCACCTCGTCGAAGAAGAACAGGCGGAGCTCGCGGCCGAGCCGGCGGTGGTCGCGCCGCTTCGCCTCCTCGACGCGCCAGAGGTACTGGTCTAGCTCCTCCTGGGTCGGCCAGACCGTGCCGTACACGCGCTGAAGCTGCGGGCGCTTCTCGTCGCCGCGCCAGTAGGCGCCGGCGATGCTCGTCAGCTTGAACGGCCCGATCTGGCCGGTGTCCGGCACGTGGGGGCCGAGGCAGAGGTCCACGTAGTCGCCCGTGCGGTAGATCGAGGCCGTCGTCGCGTTCGGATCGACGTCCACGTCCTCGCGGCTGTCGAGGCGGGTGGTGCCGCGCTCGCGCAGATCGCGCAGCAGCTCCACCTTGTACTGCTCGCCACGCCCCTCGAAGAGCCGGAGCGCGTCGTCGAGCGACAGCTCCTCGCGCTCGAAGGGCACGCGCTCGGCGACGATCCGCTGCATCTCGGCCTCGATAGCCGCGAGGTCGTCGGGCGTCAGCCGCCGCGGCACGTCCAGGTCGTAGTAGAAGCCGTTCTCGATCGCCGGCCCCACGCCCAGCTGGGTGCCCGGGAACAGCCGCTGCACCGCCGCCGCCATCACGTGCGCCGTGCTGTGGCGCATCGTCTCCAGATCGGCCATCGTCCCTCCCATCGTCGTGTGCCCCCGGGACCGCGGGCGTCTCGCCGGACCGCTGTTGCTCGACCCTGCCTGCCCGCGACACTGTCTGGGAGCGCGGGTGTCTCGCCCGCTCGGCCCCCGGGCCAGCCGCGTCCCGCTCAGCCCCCCCTGCAGCGCTAGCGCCCTGCGGACGCCTGCCAAAAACAAAAGCGCCCCTCATCCATTGGGACGAGGGACGCTCGTGGTTCCACCCAGGTTCCGCGCGTGCGCAGATGCCGCACGCGCGCTCACTTGCCGATAACGGGGCTACCGGCGCCTCATACTCCCGGGCGGGTTTCCGAGGCGCGCTCCCGGGGGGTATTCGTCGCGGGCCGCCGTGGGGCTTGCACCGGCCCCCACTCGCTGGGCGCGGCGTGCGCGGCTACTCGTCCCGGTCGTCGCGTTGTGGTGTGCGATTGTCGAGGCGCCGAATGGCGCCCGTGGGGTGGGCAGGAGAGGACTCGAACCTCCGACCCCCACGATGTCAACGTGGTGCTCTAACCAGCTGAGCTACCTGCCCGCATTCTTGATCGTACCAGAGCGCTGGCCGGCCCGTCAAACGGCACCGGCCGTGCGGGTACAGCCAGCTTCTGTACATTGACGGCGGGCACGAATCGGCCCACGCGCGCCGCGCCTGTGACGATCCGAACATATACAGTGGGTGGTTACACCCGGCCATCCAGTTACTCCGTCGGTTGGGATGGACGGCCGGTCCAGACCGGCGAGCGCGCCGTCCGCGGCCATGACACTTGGCCTGCGGCGGCCTCGCAAGTCCTGTCCCTGCGCCGCACGACGGCGCAGGCTACTGCTGCCTTCACAGCAGTGGCGCGCTCGGCCTACAGCCGTTTTCGTGGGCGTTGAGCCAGGCGGTAGGGCCAGGGCTCGTCCCCTGCCGCCCGGCCAACGCTGCCCGGCTCGATCATCCTGAAAACCGCAGTAGTTCCACGATGGACCTGGCGGCGCCTCCTGGGGGCAGTGATTTACCCATGGTAGCTGAACGCTATCGTGTCGGGTCACGTGTGGGACTAGGCCCGGCCGTAGGCGTCGTAGTCGCCGTTGCCACCGCTACTGGACGTGATCCAGGCATAGGCGTGGCACCCAGCATGGCGCCGCCTACAGCAGGGCTCTGCTGTCCGGGGATGTCGCCGCCCGTCACGGGGAACGGCGTGCCGACAACGATGGTGATGACTGCTCCAGGGCCGATCGTCGCCACCGCCCGGTCGTACTGTTCGCGTATCGCCCGCGCGTCCTCGGGCGAATATCCCCTGATGGCGGCACCAGTAGGCCACGGAGTCGGCCTGGGCGTCTGCAAAGCGTGCAGAGCGGCGTGCAACAGCTCACCGCTACAGGCCGTGTATCCACCGGGCAGGCTAGGATCCTTGAACACGCAGCCCAAGCCATACATATTAGGAGCCAGGCGCATATAGGCAACTCGGTTCCACCGTTGGCTGACCAGGGCCAGCACGTAGTCCACGCCCGGATGTTCCGCGTTCTGCGGTGAGATGTTCCTTTCCCCAGGGTAGAAATCCCCATGGATCACCACTAGCCAGAATAGCGTGTCGTCGCTGGCAGAGGACGGCACCGACGTGATACCAAGGAATGGTAAGTCGGCTATCGTGACCAGCTGAGCATGTATCGCAGCCGGAGTACCGCTAAGCAGCGGGAACAATATTTGTATTTCGTTGATAGCCGTTTGTATCGCGAGCTGGGCGGACTGGTCTACTGCCACCGATGGTGTAATGCGTGTCGACGGGGTAACTAGCGCCGCAGCGCTGAGATCCGTAGCAGTGGAAATCGCCTGTCGCTGTTGACCCGTACGGGAATTCGCGGCGATGGCAAGCCAGACGCCAACCGTCAACATTGCGAAGATGATGGCCGCTATAAGGCGCCCAGCAGACGATGTCACGGCGCTACTCCACGGCGTCGAGTCAACGGGTGCCGACACTCCAGGTTGTCGAAGCCACACACGGGCCGACTACTGACACACGCTGGCCTATATTGACGAAGATATAACGTGTATCGTAGCAATATGGCTGCCAATCAGGCCAAGATGGACAACAGAACGAATTGTAACTGGCGACGATCCTGCCCATTGCACAAGTTGGGCAATTCGCTTCGATCCAAGCGCCAACAAACCACATCGATTGCGGCGGACCAAGATTGATGCCTCCAATGGTTATGTCGTGGCACTGGTCGTTAGACGGTCCGTCACACCCCTGAGCAATCCACTGATTATTGGCGGCGGGCCTCCATACCTTGAGGCGCCACACTGAATATGGCGGTATATAACCCGATCCGTAGTAGGGAATCAGCTCAACTGGGCGCGTGCCGGCGGTGGACGTCACGGTCTGGCCACCTACGACGTAACTGCTATATAGCCGCCAGGTGCAGGATCCGGTGGTGGGGCACAGCTTTTGTATGCCCGCCTCGACAAATGGTGACCAATACAATTGTCCGTCGGGGCCGACCTCCATCTGATAGTTACCCTGAACGCCGGTAATCCCTGCCTGCCACCCCTCCACGCCAACTGGTATGCCATCGAAGTCTGGGTCAATAATGGCCTGTGCGCCGGCAAATTCGTACCAGCTCCAGTTATCTGTGCGTGTGTCGGCAACTACATAGCCCAGCTCAGGACCCAATTGCGCCGGTACGCTCGTCGCCGGCGTGGGAGGATGCGTCGGTGTGAGAGTTGGAGTGGCCGTCGGCGCGACAACAGAGAAGGTGGTGGCGCTATCCCAAGTCCGTCCATACCGCCGAGGGCGCCGCTCTCGCCCGGCGCCCCCGCAAGCCGCTCCGGGCGGGGCGCCCCGCCGCTCGCAAGTGCGCCGGTCGCCGCCGACAGTCCGAGCGCCAGCGCGAGCGCCAGGATAGGCGCCAGCCAGGCTCGCGGCCGACCGCCCTGCACGCGCTGGCTCGTCTGATCGCTCATGGCAGCGGCGCCGGCGCCACAAACGGTGTGGTGACGACGGGCGTCGTCGTTGCGCTCGGGAGCGCTGTCGCGAGCGGAGTCAGCGCGGCATTCGGCGTCTGGCTCGGCTGGATCGCTCGTCGCGCCGCGGCCGTCTGGTAAGCCGTGATCGGGGTGTGCGGGACGGCCTTCGGCGTCTGGTTGGGCTGAATAGCCCGCCGCGCGACGGCCGTCTGGTGTGCGGTGAGCGGCACGCCCAGCGCGCGGTTCTCGCGGCCCGCCGGGCGCACCAGCCCAGTCGCCACCTGGACCTCGCCAAACCCGAAGTGTGGCAGCGGCGCCAGCGCCATCGGGTCGCTCTCACCGGTCAGATTGGCGGTTGCCGAGGGCGCGACGCCGACTACCAGCGCGCCGAGAAGCGGGCGACCGCCGCCAGCTACCGCTCGGCTCGCGGCCCGGCTGTCGGCAGCCGCGGGCGCGGCCGCCTCGCCGGCGGCGCTCGATACGGCGCCCGCCCAGGCCAGCAGCAGCACCGCGAGCACACACGGCATCCCGGCGAGCAGTTCCCGTCGACCTCGGAGCCTTATGGCGATGCCCGTACCAATCACGGCAGGCGCTCCATGAACACTAAAATGGGCGCTGGGGAAAGGGCCCGGGGCACGCCGCTCGCTTCGCTGTCCAGCAGATTAGCCTCGTCCTCTCAACCTGTCAAGAGGCTTGCGGCAAGTGGGTGTGCCCCAGCCTTTTGGGTCGGTTTCGCGGCTCCACTGGCTCCGCCGGACGATGGCTCTCTGCCAATGCCTTATCTTGTAGGGGCGTAGCAAGCAGCGCCCCGCCCGGTCGCCACCCGGCCCGGTGTCCCAGCGAATCCGGTGCCAGGGCGTCCTACTCCCTCTCCCCCTGAGAGAGGGTCGGGGTGAGGGCGCGTCTCACTCCCTCTCCCCCTGAGAGAGGGTCGGGGTGAGGGCGCGTCTCACTCCCTCTCCCCCTGGGAGAGGGCAGGGGTGAGGGCGTCCCTCCCCCTCTCCCCCTGGGAGAGGGTCGGGGTGAGGGCGCGCCCCTAGTACCCGGCCGCGAGGCGCGCCGGAGAGCGCCGCCGTCCGGCGCGATGTGATCGCCGGCATTCCCCGTACACGCCTCCCCCGCACCCGCCGCCCGCGCCCATGCCCGGGGTACGCCCCCGCCGGCCCGGCCCGCGGCAGGAGAGCCGGGGAGTATCGTACGGGGTAAACGATGCGATCTTCCGTGCCCGACCAGCACGCCCGGTCCCGCGCCCGGCCTAGCGTTTAACCATCCGGTAAAGGAGCATCGTTTGACCGTTCCTCGGATACACAGTGCTGCAACATCGTGGGGCACACCCGCGTCCAGTTTCCGCAGCGGTGGCCTCGCGGCGGGGCGCCGGAACGCACCGGAACGGTTGCGCGCGGGGGCGGTGATGGCGTTTAATGGCGCGGGGCAGGGAGGGGCGATTGCGGCGGAGGTCCGGGCTGGCACGGTGGGTGGATCGGGCGTGGGCCCGGTACGACCAGCTCGGCGAGTGGCAGCGCATCGGGTTCGGCCTGGCCGTCGCGCTGCTGCTGGCCGCGTCGCTGCTCTACACGGTTGGCGCCGCCAGCCTGATCGCGCTCGCCCGCTACCAGCCGCCCCCGACTATGGTCGCGGTCGGCACGGCCACGCCCACGCTGCTGCCGATCGCCACCGACGTGAACCCGATCTCGCCGCTGCTCGCCGAGCGCTCACCCACGGCCCGCCCGACTGCCACGCCCACGCCGGTTGGCGGCGCCGCGCCTGCACGCCTACCCAGCGCGACGAGCACGCGGCCGAGCGCCGGCGCGCCCAGCCCCACGCTCGGCGTGGTGCCCCGCGCCGCCGCCACGGCCACGCTCGCGGCGGGCGGCGCGCGCCTTGCCACGGCCACCCGCACACCGATCCGCACCGCTGTCACGGCCACGCGCACGCCCACGCGCGCCGTCGCGCCGACGGCCTCGCCGACGCGCCCGCTGCGCTGACCCACGCGCGGCGCCCGGCGTGACAATTCGCCAACCCAGCGCGCCCAGGCTGGTATACTTAGGCATCTTCGGGCCTGGCGACGGGCCGACCGAGGCGGCGGTGCGGCACAAGGACCTGCTGGCGATCTCCGATCTCGACGGGACCGAGCTGCGCCACCTGCTCGCGACGGCCGCGGCGCTGAAGCGAGCCCAGGCGGCGCGGCAGCCGCATGCGCTGCTCCCCGGGCGCATCCTCGCCCTGCTCTTCCAGAAGCCGTCGCTGCGCACCCGCGTCTCGTTCGAGGCCGGGATGCTTCAGCTCGGCGGCTCGGCGCTGTACCTCTCGCCGCAAGAGGTGGGGCTGGGCGAGCGCGAGAGCGTGGCCGACGTGGCGCGCGTCATCAGCCGCTACGTCGACGCGGTCGTCGCCCGCACGTTCCTACATGACGACGTGGTCGCGTTCGCCGAGGCCGCCGACATCCCGGTCGTGAACGGCCTGTCGGACCTGCTCCATCCCTGCCAGTGCCTGGCCGACCTGCTCACGATTCAGGAGCACCTGGGCGAGCTGGAGGGCGTGACGCTGGCCTATGTGGGCGACGGCAACAACGTGGCGAACTCGCTGGTCGAGGCCGCGCCGCGCGTGGGGCTGCACTTGCGGGTGGCGACGCCCGCGGGCTACGAGCCGGATCGCGGCGTGTGGGCCGAGGCCGCGCGGCTGGCGGGGGCGGCCGGCACCGAGCTGCGGCAGCTCGTCGATCCCCGGGCGGCCGTCGAGGGCGCCGACGTGATCTACACCGACACCTGGTACAGCATGGGCCAGGAGGCCGAGCGGGAGCAGCGGCAGGACATCTTCCCGCCCTACCAGGTGAACGCGTCGCTGCTGGCCGCCGCGCGGCCCGGGGCGCTGGTGCTGCACTGCCTGCCCGCGCACCGCGGCCAGGAGATCACCGACGACGTGCTCGACGGGCCGCAGTCGCGCGTCCTCGACCAGGCGGAGAACCGGCTGCACGCCCAGAAGGCGCTGCTCTGCGCCCTGCTCGGGGCCGACGTCGCGGCCGCAACGCTGGCCGGCGAGCGCCGAGCCTAGCGGCAGAAGACGGGACAGTCTGCGTGGGCGAGCTACTAGCCATCATCCACAGCTCGATCGTAGTCGTTTTGGCTGATTCCCGCAGCATGACGGATATTCTCGTCAGCGCCGGCTTGTTGTGCGGCCTGGCGATACTCATCCGCGGGACGACGGGCATCACGATCCTGCGCGGCCTGGCCATCGTCTACCTCGTCGGCGCGGTGCTCGCCAACGTGTTCGGCCTGACCACCGTGAGCTGGCTGCTGCGCAACTCGGTCCCGCTGCTCAGCGTGGCGCTGGTCGTGCTGTTCGCGCCCGAGCTGCGCCGCGCGCTCGAGCAGGTCGGCCGTCGGGGTGGTGGCAGCGATTCGGGAGGGGGAGCGGCGTGAACGAGCTGATGCAGTTCGTCAGCGGCTCCACGCTGCGCCTCTTGACCGATCTGCGCAGCATCCTCGACATCGCGCTCATCGCGGTGTTCTTCTACGGCGTGCTCACGCTCATCCACGGCACGACGGGCATCACGATCCTGCGCGGCCTGGCCATCGTCTACCTCGTCGGCGCGGTGCTCGCCAACGTGTTCGGCCTGACGACCGTGAGCTGGCTGTTGCGCAACTCGGTGCCGCTGCTCAGCGTGGCACTCGTGGTCTTGTTCGCGCCCGAGCTGCGCCGCGCGCTCGAACAGGTGGGCCGCCCCAGCGGCGTGCTGACGCGGCCCGCCACCAACACGCCCGTGGGCCGCACGATCGAGGTGCTCGCCGTCTCGGCGCGGCGCCTGTCAGAGATGCGCTGGGGCGCGCTGATCGTGCTGGAGCGCGAGACCGGGCTGGGCGAGTACATCGAGACCGGCACGCGGCTGGACGCCGCGCTCTCGCAGGAGCTGCTGCTCAACGTCTTCTTCCCCCACGCGCCGCTGCACGACGGCGCCGCCATTGTGCGCGGTGAGCGGATCGTGGCGGCGGGCTGCCTGCTGCCGCTGACCGAGACCGGCCGGGGCACTGGCCACCTCGGCACGCGCCACCGCGCCGCGATCGGCATCAGCGAGCGCACCGACGCCGTGTGTGTCGTGGTATCGGAGGAGACGGGGCAGATCTCGATCGCCAACAACGGCCGCATGGTGCGCAACCTCGACGACGAGAAGCTGCGCAAGGTGCTGCAGGTCATCTACCGCCCGACCGTCCAGCGCCCGCGCCTGCTCCAGCTACAGAGCCTGACGCGCGCCGTGCTGCGTCGCGGCGAGGCCCAGCCCCATGCCTAGCCTGGCGGGCATTGATCTGGTGCGCGGCCTCTGGGCGCTGCTGCTGTCCCTCGCCCTCTGGCTCGTCGTGCAAACCGAGCTGAACCCCGAGCGCTCGGACGTCTTCCAGCTCGCTATCGAGGCACGCAACGTTCCCACCGGACTGGTAGTCGTCAACGAGTCGGACTGGCCGACGGTAGCGGTGCGCATGAGCGCGCCGAACGACGTCTTCGCGCAGATCCGGCCTAGCGAGCTGCGCGCCACCGTCGATCTGAGCCGCGCCACGCCCGGCACGGCCCGCTACCCCGTACAGGTGCCGCGGCCCGATCCACTGGTGCGGACCGGCGATCCGAACCCCAACACGGTGCTGGTCCGCCTGGAACAGCTGACGCAGAAGACGGTGCCGGTGGCCGCCCGCCTGGAGGGGAACCTGCCGTTTGGGTACCGCGCCGGCACCCCCACGGTCGATCCGCGGACCCTCACCGTGGCCGGGCCGGCCAGCTTCGTGCAGCGGATCGAGTCCGCAGCCGTGGAGATCCGGCTCGACGCCGTGACGTCGGACCTGGACACAAGCTTGCCGGCCGTGCTGCTCAACGCGCAGGGGGAGCGCGTCCCGTCCACGGCGCCGGGGGTGGACGTGCAGCCGCCCACGCTGCATGTGCAGCTGCCCATTACCCAACAGGTCGGCTACAAGGAGGTCGGCGTCCACCCGGTGCTGCGCGGGACGGTCGCGCCCGGCTACTGGGTCGAGCAGGTAAGCGTCGACCCAGCCGTGGTGACGGTGATCGGGGAGCCGCAGCCGCTGGGCGCGGTCGAATCGCTGGATACCGAGCCGATCGATCTCTCGGGCGCGACCGGCCCGATCACGCGGCAGGTGAGCGTGCTGCCGCCGGCCGGCGTCACGCTGGCGCGCGCGGAGCCCCTGAGCGTCACGGTGCAAGTCTCCGCCCTCAGCCTGCGCCAGACGCTCCCCGTGCCGGTCAGCGTGCAGGGCGTGGGCAGCGACCTGTTCGTGGCCAGCGACGTGCCCATCGTGAACGTGACGGCCAGCGGGCCGGCCGACCAGGGGCTGAGCGCGAGCGACGTGCGCGCGACGGTCGACGCCAGCGGCCTGGGGGAGGGCACGGCGACGCTGCCGGTGCACGTTACCCTGCCCGACCGCTACCAGCTCGAACAGGTTAGCCCGGCGTCGGTGCGCGTGGTGCTGCAAGCCGCGAACAGCGCTGGCCCGACGGCGACGGCCGCGCCGACCGCGCTCCCGACCGCTGAGCCCACCAGCGCGCCGCCGACCGAACCGCCGCCGGCGGCGACCGAGGCGGCCCCGATCCCGCTTGCCACCGCCACCGCGCCCCCGGCCACTCCCACGCCATCGCCCACCGCGCCGGCGACGCCCACGGCCAGCGCAACCGGCACGCGCACGCCGACCCCCACGCCGCGCGCGACCGCCACCCCGGTGAGGCGCTGACGATGAGCGACCGCGAGCTGTCCCGATTGGCCAACGAGCCCGCCGCGCCCCCGACGCGCGGAAAGCCGCTCGTCGCGCTCGTCGGCCGGCCGAACGTGGGCAAGTCCACCCTGTTCAACCGCCTGATCGGCGAGCCATACGCCGTGGTCCACGACGTGCCGGGCACCACCCGCGATCGCCTGTACGGCACGACCGACTGGGGCGGCGTGGAGTTCAACCTCGTCGACACGGGCGGCATCGGCCTGGAGGTCGAGGGCGACATCATGGCCGGCACGCTGGCCCAGGCGCAAGAGGCGATCGCCCAGGCGGACGTGATCGTCTTCGTCGCCGACGCGCAGACGGGCCCCGTGGCCGGCGACGCGGACCTGGCGCTGCTGCTGCGGCGCACGCGGAAGCCGGTGCTGCTCGCCGTCAACAAAGCCGAGTCCCGGCAGGCGCAGCTGGGCGTGCCCGAGTTCCACGAGCTAGGGCTGGGCGAGCCTTACCCGATTTCCGCCATTCATGGCACAGGCACGGGCGACCTGCTCGACGCCATCCTCGTCCACCTGCCGCGGACACCCGAGGAGCCGGTGGCCGAGGACGAGATTGGCCTGGCGATCATCGGCCGCCCGAACGTGGGCAAAAGCTCCCTCCTGAACGCGCTGGTGGGCGAGCGCCGCGCGATCGTCAGCCCCATCCCCGGCACGACCCGCGACGCCGTGGACACGCTCTTCGACTACGCCGACCACCGCTTTCGCCTGATCGACACGGCGGGCATCCGGCGGCGCGGGCGGATCGCGCCGGGCGTCGAGAAGTTCAGCGTGCTGCGGGCCATGCGAGCCATCGACCGCGCGGACGTGGCGGCGCTGGTCCTCGACGCCGAGGAGGGCGTCACCGCCCAGGACGCGCACGTGGCGAGCTACATCCAGGAGTCGGCCAAGGGCGTCGTCCTGGTCCTGAACAAGTGGGACCTGGTGGCGAAGAACGCCCGTGTCCAGACCGAGTACACGCACCAGGTCCGGCAGGCGCTCCAGTTCCTGGACTACGCCCCGCTGCTGTTCGTGTCGGCGAAGACGGGCCAGGGGGTGCGGCGCGTGCTCGACGCGGCGCTCCTAGCGGCAGCGGAGCGGTCGAAGCGCGTGCCGACCGCGAAGCTGAACGGGGTGATCACCGAGGCGCTCCAGGCGCACCCGTTGAGCGCCCGCGGCAAGGTGCTCAAGGTGCTCTACGTGACGCAGGCCGACGTGCGCCCGCCAACGTTCGTCTTCTTCGTGAACGATCCCTCGCTCGTCCACTTCTCGTACGTCCGCTACCTGGAAAACCAGCTCCGCAAAGCCTTCGGCTTCGAGGGCACCGGCCTCAAGCTCACCTTCCGCGGCCGTCAGGAGTAGGGCCGCGGCTCAGCCCAGCACCAGGAGCGCCAGGCCGCCGGCGATGAGCGCGGAGCCGACGAGGCGCGGGCGGCCATACGGCTCGTGCAGCACGTAGGCGCCGAGCAGCGCGGCGATGACGACGGACACCTCGCGCGCGGGCGAGACGTAGCTTACGGGGGCGAGCGTCAGCGCGGCCAGCACCAGCCCGTACGACAGCGGGCAGAGCAGGCCGACCGCGAGCACCGCCTGCCGCGAGCGCCGCCACTCGGCCGCGACCTTCGTGCCCGCCCCGGCGAGCAGCGGCAGGAGCGCGACGGTGATGCCACAGAACAGCAGGTAGCTGTACAGCGCGGGCTGGACGAGCGCCACGCCGCGCTTGTCGAGCGTGGAGTAGCCGGCGATGAAGAGGCCGGTCAAGAGCGCGTAGCGCGTGCCCGCCTGCCCGACCACCCCGGCGAGCGCGCGCACGCCCCGCCAGCTGAGCGCGGGGAGGTGCAGCGTCAGGAGCCCGACGACGACCAGCCCCACGCCGCCCGCGCCAAGCGGCGACAGCCGCTCGCCCAGGAACACGGCCGCGAGGACCGGCACGAGCAGGGGCGCCGTGCCGCGGGCAATCGGGTAGACGAGCGACAGGTCGCCGTGGCGATACGCTCGTGCCAGCCCCCAGTAGTAGGCGCCCTCGAGCAGCGAGCTAGCCGCGATGATCGCCCAGCCGCCGGGCGGCACCGGGTAGGCACGCAGCAACCAGAGCCCCAGCGGGCAGTAAACGACGGCGCTGACGAGCGCGCTGCACCAGAGAAAGGCGAGCTTGTCGCCGGCCTGCTTGGCGAGCAGGTTCCAACTCGCGTGGATGCACGCGGCGAGCAGCACGAGCGCGAGCGCCAGTCCCGACACGCCGCCCCCTCATCGCCGCGGCCGTCCAGCCTCTGACGACCGATCGCGCCGACCCGCGATTGCAACGCTTAGAGCGGTTGCCACGGCGCCTGAGCCATCCCGGCTGCCGGGCGGCAGGGGACGAGCCCCTGCCCTACGCTGCCGCTGCCGGGCAGCGGCTCAACGGCCGCGAAAACCGCTGTAGGGAGTCGCAGCCGCCCGGTGGGTTGGCCTAGACCTGACCGCGCTCGACGCGGCGCGCGTGGCCCATGAGGCGCGCAGCCACCTCGTCGAAGCGGCCCTGCTCGCCTAGCTCGGCCAGCTCCGCGAACTCCTGCGGCCACACGCCGAGGTCGTAGCCGTACCACGGCATCCGCGGCCGCAGCGCCGGCAGCCCTAGCTCCTCCCAGATCGCCTTCGCCCGCTCCATGTACGGCTGCTTCGGGAGCGAGACCGGTGTGTAGGGCCACTTGCGCGTGGCGTCGAGCAGCATCGCGGAGGCGCCTTGCGGCCCGCTGTTGCTCGTCGGGTAGTGCGCCGTGTAGGAGGTCTCCATGCTGTGGGGCATGGCCGACTGGTCGAGGATGGCGCTGCGCCCTTGCACCACCTTCAGATCACGGTGTGGCTGGAAGCGGAACGCCAGCGCCCAGTTCAGCGAGTCGGCGTCGTGCGGGTCGATGTCGTCGTCTACGGCAATGACGATCTTCGGCCAGTCTGGCGACTTGCTGAGACACGCGTAGAGCGCCTGCCACACCGTCGAATTGTGCGTGCGCACGCCCGCCACGTCCTGGAACTGCACGCCCATGATGCGCCACGAGCCGCCCATGTCGTGCTGGGCCACGGCCTTCACCTGCGGGATGCCGCAGTCCTTTCGCAGGAAGCTCAGCATCGTGCCCTCGACGCCCACGGCGCGCATGCAGCTCGACTCGCTCGGCGGCATCTGGCTGATGAAGTCGTGCCAGATCGGGTTGCGGCGGTGCGTGATGCACTTGACGTGGAAGGCGAACACGTCGGCGCCGACGATCATGTAGCCGGTGTGCTCGCCGCTCGGCGGATCGGGCTCGACCTGCGTCACGTCGATCTCGCCTTCGAGCACGATCTCGGCCGTCGCCGGCACCACCAGGTCGACCGTCTCGCAGCGCACGACCGGGATCGGCTCGCGCGCCAGCCCCCCGGCGAGCGCCAGCTCGCTCAGGCCGTAAGGCGCCTTCGCCGAGGCCGTCATGCCGATCACCGGCACGGCGCCCACGACCACGGCCGCCTGCAGCGGCTCGCCGCGGGCGCGGGCCTTCTGAACGTGCAGGCGCATCTGCGCGCCGTGCTGCAAGCGGCAGGTCGTGCGGGTTGGCGACATGGGCACGCCGTTGTAGATGCCGACGTTGATCGTGCCGGTGTCCGTCTCGACGTCGCGGGTGTGCCAGCACAGCGCCGTCATGCGCGGCAGCGCCTCCCAGCCGTTGGTCGACATCGGGATCGGGAAGGCGTTGAGCCCGCCGGAGCGCTCCAGATCCGCGCCCTTCAGGACCACTTCCTTGACCGGCCCCGCCTCGACCAGGCGCGGCTCGATGGGGTTGCGGTACGCCTCCTGCCAGCGGTCCCAGATCTCCTCGGGGCGGCACTGGAGCCCCATGGCGTAGACCGCGCGCGACGGCGCCAGCACCGCGGAGGCGACGCGCGCCTGGTAATGGCGCCCCGCGAGGTCGGTGAGGTTGTCGAACAGCCAGCCGGTGCGCTGCTCTTCGTCCAGGCCGCGGAACTGCCACTTCACCAGGGGGTGCAGCTCCGTGTCCTTGTTGATCTCACGGTGGATACAGCGCAGCTTGCCCGCGCTCTCCAGCGCATCCAGGTACTCCCGCAGGTCGGCGTAGTAACCCATCTTACCCCCAGTACTGAGTGCTGAGTACGGAGTACGGAGTCCCGGTGGGCCACTCAGTACCCAGTACTCAGCACTCAGTACTCGCTAACGGTCGCCGAGGATCTGGTTCGCGTAGTCCACGTAGCTCATGTCGACGAAGGGCGTGAGGTCGACGCGGTCCTTCATCACACCGTGGCGAATCCAGAAGTCCTGCTGCTTGTACATGTCGTCCACGTCGACGCGGCCGTTCGGGCGGATGTACGCGGCGCCCGACTGGGCGATGAGGTCGGCCGGGACGGTCGTCCACTTGCTGATCGCCTCGCGCATGCCCTCGTCGGCGCGACCGCTGTCCGCCGCCAGGTAGTCGCGCACCGAGCGCACGTAGGCCACCATGAAGGCGCGCGGCGCGGCGGGCTGGGCGACGAACTTCTCGGAGTACATGATCGTGCTGATCTGGTAGCCGGGCACCACGTCGCCGTCGTTCAGCCACTTGACGGCCACACCCATCTGCTCGGCCTGGGTCGGGAACGGCTCGGCAGCCGTCGCCACGTCGACCGCGCGATTCTGCAGCCCCACCATCGCGTCGGCCGAGGTCAGCCGCTGCACGTCCATGTCGTCCATCGTCATGTTGTTCTGGTCGAGCAGGTTGCGCATCATGTAGTCGATCGGGCTGCCCTCGGTCGCGAAGCTGACGCGGCGACCGCGCAGGTCCTGCGGGGAGCGGATCGCGCCCGAGTCCCACAGGTCCTTGCGCACGAGCGCGATGCTGGTGCCGTTGCCGGCGCGCGAGCTGCCGTTGTCGCTGACCACTTTCAGGCGCACGTCGCGGGCGAAGGCGTTGTAGAGCCCCGGCGAGGTGCCACCGCTACCGGCGTCCAGGTCGCCGTTCGCCAGCGGCGCGATCATCAGGGCGCCCGAGTTGAAGCGGACCATGTCCAGGTTGATGTTCATCTCTTCGAAATAGCCGCGCTCCAGGCCCACGAACACCGGGCCGCCGGAGAGCAGCGGCGTGTAGCCGAAATGCACGGTGGTGGGCGCGGGCAGCTTGGCGTCCGCGAGGGCGGGCGCCTGGGTGGATTGTGATGCCGCCGTCGCGCTGGCGGTGGGCGGGCTAGCCGGCGCGGCGCCCGATGCCGCGGGCTTGGCCGGCGCGCCGGGCGCCGCGCACGCCGCGACGAGCAGCAGGCCGAGCAGCCCGGGCACCAGCCGAATCAACACATCACGCGCACGCATCGCTACTCTCCTCTGTGGGGATCAGAGCGCATCATCGCTGGCCGGCCGCGCGGCACCCCCTCATCGGCGGGCCAGCGGCGGGCGCCTGTGCCGTGGTCGCTCTGCCTGAGATGCATCACGCTGATGGTAGAGCTCCGGTCGGCCACCACAGGCATCTTACGGGGCAGTCGCGGGCGCTGTAAAGCTCGCGGGGCGCCCGGCCGGTCCGCGCCCGCCGCTGGCGCGTGGACGGGGCACCGCGCTCGCGCGATCGGCTTCGTCCACGGGTGCGTGTGTTTATCCGAGGAACGGTCAAACGATGCTCCTTTACCGGATGGTTAACTGCTAGGCCGGGCGCGGGTTGGCGCGTGCTCCTCGGGCGCGGAAGGTCGCATCGTTTGCCCCGTACGATACTCCCTCGATGGCTCGCGGCGGGCCGGGC
>JAJPHF010000109.1 GCA_021325365.1 Pseudomonadota bacterium | reverse complement strand
GGAGGGACGAGGGGCCGGACCTCACCCCCCTGCCCCCCTCTCCCTTAGCAGAGAGGGAGAACGAGGGAGACGCCCTCACCCCGACCCTCTCCCAGGGGGAGAGGGGGAGGGACCGGCCCTCTCCCAGAGGGAGAGGGGGAGGGATGCCCCTGACCGGATTCGCTCTGACGCTGGCCCGATTGGCCGACCGAGCAGGGCGCAGCAAGCAGCGCCGGAAACGCCGGGCCGGGCGGCGATCGGGCAGGGCGCGGCAAGCTGTGCCTCTACAGGTAATGCATTGGCGGGGCGCGGTCGTCCGGGGCAAACTGGTGAGGGTCCCTTCCGGTCGGCGTGGCGGCGACACCGGCGTTGCGGGCGGCGAGCGCGGGGCGCGGTTGCCAAGCTGCTGGCCCCGGGCGGGGCCGTCCGGGCGGCAGGGGACGAGCCCCGGCCCTACACGACGGCTGCCATACAGTGGCCCAATGGCCGCGAATACCGCAGTAGCTCGACATGGCAGTGACGGAAGCTAGCTAGGGGCAGCGCTCGCCGTCGCCGCGGGATCGGGCGCTAGCAGGCTGTGGGCGCGGAGGAAACGCAGGGCGGCGGCGTCCCACTCCCAGGGGCGCTCCATGTTGCAGGCGTGGCCGGCGCCGTGGATGGTGACCAGCTCGCAGCCGGGGATGCGCGCCTGGAGCGCGAACGCCGGCTGGTGGGAGTTGTCCTCGCTGCCGGTGATGATGAGCGACGGGGCCTGAATGCCCGCGAACAGCCAGTCGGGGTCGGGCACGCCGAGCGCGCGGAACTGCTCGACGATCGTCGGCGCGTCGGCCCACTGATTGCGCTCCGTGAACAGCTCCGCGAAATACTTCACCAGCGGCGTCTCGCGGAAGGCGGGGCTGTAGTCCTCGAAAGCGTGCTGGTAGCGGAAGGCCACGCCCTGCTCGCCGTACTGCTGGATGCGCTTGACCGTGAACTCCTTGACCGGCTGGTAGCCGGAGCCGGTCATGATGACGGCCAGCGTCTGGGCGGGCCGCTGGTTCGCCATGTGCAGTACGACGCTCACGCCGACCGAGAGCCCGACGAGGATACACGGCTCATCGCCCACCGCCTCGTCCACGACCTCCCAGCACGCCTGGGCCACGTCCTGCATGGTCAGGCCGGGGCTGGCGGTGGGCGAGCGGCCGTAGCCGGGCAGGTCGATGCCGATGGTACGGAACCAGGTCGAGAAGTGGGCCATCTGGTAGACCCAGCAGCTATGGTCCATCGGGTTGGGGTGGACGAAGACCATCGGCCGCCCCTGCTTGCCCAGCCGCTCGTAGTTCAGCGGCCCGTTGATGTGCTCTGCCACGGCTCACCTCCTACGCGCGCCGCCTTGCTCACGAGCAAGGCGACGATCACTACCCTGGACCCGACGCCTCCAAGCGGCGGACAAGCCCCCGCGTCAGCCGAGAATATACCTGTCGGCCAGCGCCTCACGCACTGCCAGGCGCGACGGGCCGGTGCCATCGTGAGCGGAACGGCGTTAGCCCTGTAACGTTTTTGCGGTTGTTACGTTTAACAGGGCGCAGTGCCGTACCAGCCGTTGCGCTCCGGGCATATTACAGCGCTGCCACCAATATGAGGGCGCAGGGACCGGCACACCCGCGCAGGGAGTGCGGGCACGGTGAATCATGAACTCTCGATTTTGCGCTCTGGCTGCTGTCCTCATTGTCCTGCGGCTTCTCTGCGGCCTCAGTAGTACCACGGCCGTAGTGAGTGCCGCGTCGGTCCGTAGTCTCGCGTGGCTCGGCCACCGGGAGGCGGCAGGGGCCACCCTGCGCACCACCGCGGACCGTCCGCCGTTGCCCGCTCGTCCACGCGGAGCCAGCGGGCGGAGGCTCGCCGCCCCCTCGACGCATCCGCGTCTGTGCCGCGTGCTCACTGCGGTCTGTCTGGTAGCCGCTCTGTCGGCCCCGGAGCCGGCGGTGGCCCCTGCCGGCTCCGCTGGCCAGATGCCGGCGACGCTACGTTGGGCCCCCACCCCCTTACGCGCTTAGACCGCTCCCCCGCCCCACCCACATCGCAACACGCTGCAGAGAGTGCCTGCACAGCCGCACGCCGGTATGGCGTCGCGACCATGGCAGGAATTGGGGGAGCGCATGGGGACTTCTGGTGGGTTCAGGCCGTCGTCGGCGCAGCCGCGCTCAGTTACTCGGGACCGCATCCCTATTCGCGTCGCCATCGTCGATGAGCAGCCGCTGACCCTGCAGATGTTTGCGCAACTCTTGCAAGAGACGCCCGATATCGCGGTAGTTGGGACCGCCACCCACAGCGCCGCGGCCTTGGTCCTGCTCCAACAGCAGCAGCCGGACGTGCTGATCCTCGACCTGCTGCTGCCGACGCCGAGCGGCCTGGCCATCGCCCGGGCCGTGCTCACCCAGCACCCGGCGACTGCCGTGCTGCTCGTGACGGACCCCGGCAGCGCCTGGGATCCTCGGTCGCTGTTGGCCCTGGGGCTACGGGGCTACCTGACGACCACCGTCTCGCTCGACGACCTGCGCGCCGCGGTGCGCGCCGTCGCCGCCGGGCACGCCGTTATCCACGCCGAGGCGTCCGTGGTGGCAATGGGCACCGAACACTACCTGCTCACGCCGCGGGAGCGCGCCGTCCTGGGCCTGCTGGCGCAGGGCCAGGGCAACGAGGAGATGGCGGTCGCGCTGCACCTCTCGCGGCGGACCATCGAGCGCTGCCTCGGCGAGCTGCGGACCAAACTGGCGGCGCGCTCCTCGCGGGAGATGCTCCACAAAGCCGCGGGCTGTGGGCTCCTCGACCCGGCGCTCGGTGGGCTCCCCAGCCCCATGGGAGCGCAGCCCCCGTGAGCTTCCCGACGGCCGGCGCGATTGTCGGGTTTCCGCCACGGTGATGGCGGATTTCCGCCACGACAATGGCGGAAAGTTGGCGGGTTTTCCTATTGTGCCCTGACTGTGGCCCGTGTAGGATGGGACCGCTTCGGCAGCAGTCGGTTCGTGCCGCCTCATGGCCCATACCCGACCCGGCGTGCGCCCGGCGCCCAGACTGAGCGGAGAGGAACACCAGATGAGTGAGCAGCAGCCTCGAAACGATGCGTCGCGGGCGTCCGGCCAGCTCCAGCGGCGCGGTTTGCTCGCCGCCGTCGCCGGGGTCGCCGCGGGCCTGCTGACGAAGGTCACGACGCAACCTGCCGCGGCGGCCGACGGGCAGTCCATGATCATCGGGGCGCTCAACCAGTCCAACACCACCACCCAGATGAGCTCCACCGGGGGCGGCTCGAACGGCGCGCTCCTCGTGACGAATTCCGGCGGGGATGCGATCTACGCCAACGCGGGGGACACCGGCAACGTCGGCCTTCGGGCGTACTCCAGCGTCGGCTACCCCGTCTACGCCACCTCGACCAACTATCCGGCGCTCTATGCCAGCTCGGCCAACAATCAGGGGATCCAGGCATCGTCCACGACCAACCATGGGATTTATGCGACCTCGCGCGACTACTACGGCGTGTACGGGCTCTCCACGAATAATACGGGCGTCCTGGGCTACGCCCCGAACGGGTATCCCGGCGTGTACGGGCAATCGAGCACGGGCTACGGCGTCTACGGCCTCGGCACCGGGGCCTCGGCGGTCGCCGGCCACAGCGACAACCATCCGGGCCTGTATGGCGAGTCCGTGAACGCCCAAGGGATCTACGGCACCGCCTCCAGCTCCACCGGTGGCGCCTACGGCGTCTATGGGACCTCTGCCGTCGCCGGCGTCGTCGGCTATTCCGGGGCGGGTATCGGCGTCTATGGCCAGGTCAGCAGTGGCGGGTATGCGGGGCGGTTTGATGGCCCCGTCTTGATTGCAGGGAACTTCCAGGCGACGGGCACCAAGTCCGCGGTGGTGCCCCACCCGGACGGCACGCACCGCCTGCTGTACGCGCTGGAGTGTCCCGAGAACTGGTTCGAGGACTTTGGCGAGGCGCAGCTGGTCCGCGGGCGGGCCCAGGTCCCGATCGACGCCGAGTTTGCCGGCACCATCGATGCCTCGCACTATCTGGTCTTCTTGACCCCGCACGATGCCACCGTGACGGGACTCGCGGTGGTCGCGCGGCAGCCCGATCACTTTACGGTGCAAGAGCTGGGTGGTGGCGCCTCGAATGCGGCCTTCGCCTACCGGCTGGTGGCCAAGCGGCGGGGGCATACGACGCAGCGCCTGGAGAAAGTGTCGGTGCCGGCGGGGCCCTTGCCGCCCGCGACGCCGCCGCGCACGATGCACATCCCGCAGCCCACGATACCCGAGAGCTTACCGCTACCGAGCACGCCGCCCGGTGGGCCCCCGCGCCCACCGCGCTAAGCCGAGCCCCCGCCGACAGTAGACAACGCCAGGACCCGCGAGCAGAGCTGAGGTCGAGGAAGGCTTGATGGATCGCCGCTTGCCGCGCCTACCGGATCCGCCCTCGCCGGCACCGGGGCAGCCAGACCACCCGGCGCGCCGGGCGGCTGCGCGAGGCGTGCGGCATCGCCGGCCGCTGCCCCGCCGGCTGCAGGCCGGCCTCGCCCTGTGCCTGGTGACCACGCTGGTTGGCTCGGCGGTCGTGCCGGCGGCGCTCGCGGCCGCGCCACGCGCCGGCGTCCCGCCCTTGACCGGGCCCAACGACCTTGCGCCCCAGCGCCTCGTCGCCGACCTCCTCGCGTGGCTTAGCTCCGCGACCACCCACCTCACCGGTGTAGCGAGCGGCGTGGGCCAGCGCGGCGGCAGCGGCCCGCAGGCCCACTTCGGCTTCGGTCAGAGCGATGTACTGGCGCAGGCCACGGGGACCGAGGTGCCGGGCACGGTGAGCCCCACCGCGGCGGTGAGCACCCCGCCGCCGGTGGGCGCGGGCACCGCCACGCCGCTGCCTGTCGTGACGATCCCGCCGCTCCCCTCCGTGTCGCCCACGTCGACGGCCAGCGTGCCCGGCGCGACGGTCGGGATCCCCGGCCTGCCCATCTACCCGAGCCACGGGGAGCTTGTCCCGGCGAACGCGGCCGCCCCGCCGACCGCCGTTCCGACGCCAGGCGGCTACCGGCTGCAGGCGCTCCGCCGCGAGCTGCCTCACAGCGTCGTCGATCAGTGCACTCCCAACGTACAGGTGAGTGCCCAGGCCAATAGCCAACAAAGCCTCCAGGTAACGATCGCGGCCGTCGGGAGCGGCAACGTCATCCAGCAAGTGGCCTTCCACGCCCAGAATGCGCAGAATCCGGGCGACCGCTTTACCAATGCCTTTGTCACCTTCGCCGATCAAGCCATCGCGGCGGAGAGCCTCGACGTCATCTATGTGCTCACCCCGCCGCAGCCGACGCTCACCCTGTGGGTCAGCGCGGTGGTGCCGGGGCAGGCGGCGCACGTGCCGATGGTGGTGACGGACAGCTGTGGCGATTGGCAGACGTTCGCCGGCGCCGGCACCGACGTGGGGCTGTCCTGCCTGTGGACGGAGGCCACCCCGACGGGGACCGAGCACAATCCGCCGTACATCAACGGCGGCACGGTCGGCGGCGTCCACACCCTCACCGGCAGCTTCAGCACGAGCCACACGGACGCGAGCAGCGCGGGGCTCGGCCCGACGCCGCAGCTCACCCGCACCTACAACAGCAACGACCCGCGCCCAGGGCCCCTCGGCCCGGGCTGGACGCA
This sequence comes from Pseudomonadota bacterium, assembly GCA_021325365.1. Next base: position 7,889 of record JAJPHF010000109.1, on the reverse strand, counting down.
CAACTACGCCGCGCATCTGACGCGGCCGACCGATGGCAGCCAAGACCTGGTGCTCGTCGGGGGGCAGGGCCGCAGCGACCGCTATACCTATGCCAACGGGGCCTACACGGCCCCGCCCGGCGTGTTCAGCACCCTGCAGCTGCTCGGCGACGGCACCTATCAACTGACGGCCCAGGACCAGAGCAGCTGGGGCTTCGACCGCTGCGGCCACCTGACGACCGTGACGGACCCCTACGGCAATGCCTCCCTGCTGAGCTACTACCCCGGGACCTACCACCTGCAAACGATTAGCGACCCCGCGGGGCGGACGGGCGCGGCGCTCACCCTGCACTACTACGCGGATACGAACGGGCGGCTGCAGAGCATCACCGACGGGCTCAGCCGCCAGGTCACCTACGAGTACGATGGGAACGGTCGGCTGTGGAAGGTACATGATCGCATGCCCGGCACCCCCGACGGGGGGACGATCACCGGCAACGTGACCACCTTCAGCTACGACGGCGCCACCATCCACCTGACCGCGATTCACGACGCGCGGCGACCGGCCGATAGCCCGTGCCCCAGCACGCCTATCCCCGGCTGCGCGGTCGTGACCAACAGCTACGACAGCAGTGGGAAGCTGCACACCCAAACCGATGCTGCTGGCCAGCAGACCACCTTCACCTACCGTACCAGTCCCTCCGGCGCCGACCTCACCTTCCCGACGACCAGTTACCAGACGACATTCCACCCAACACAGTCGGACACCTACGACGGGAACGGCTGGCTCACCACGGAGGTGAGCAGCCCCGAGAGTGGCGTGTCGTACACCGTGAGCCACACGTACGACGCGAGCAAGGGAGTCCCCGCCTCCACGACGGACGGCCGGGGCAACACCACCACCTACTGCTACGACGTGACCACCGCCGGCGCGGACATGGGCCGCCGCGGCCTGCTCACGCGCGTAATCGCGCCGTCGGTCGCCACCAGCGATGCCGGCCTCACGCGGCCGACGACGCTCACCGAGTACGACAGCCTGAACCGCCCCACGCGCGTGTACTCCCCCAAGGGCGTCAACACGGCGGCCGTCGCCCCCACTTGCAGCGCGGACTATACCGTGCCCAACGCCCTGGACCTCGCCTATGCCACCGATAAAGCCTATAGCGTGCGCAACGAGCTGACGACCGTCACGCGGCGCTTCTACAACTACGACAGCAATGGCAACCGCACCGGCGGCATGCAAGCGGCGATCACGACGTACGAGTACTCGGCCACCTGGCCCGGCCAGGTGACCTACGAGACCCCGCCGCGCGGCTACACCGGCGGCTCGCCCGATCATACCTATGCCACCGCCTACACTTACTATGGCCCTGGCGACCCTCAGGCGGGCCTGACGGCGTCCGTGACGCCACCGGCCCAGGCGGCCGTGTATAGCTGCTACGACGCGGTGGGGCGTCTAACTGCCAAGAGCGATGCGTTCGGCGGCGCCTGCAATACGGACGGTCACCACACCGACTACCAGTACGACCAGGAAGACCGGCTCCTGAGCACCACCTCGCCCCCGACGACCCTCGGCCCGCCGGTCGGCTCGCGCCTGACGACCAGCAGCACCTACGACGCGGTGGGCCATCGGCTCAGCAGCACCGCCGCCGCTGGCAATGTCACCCGCTATAGCTACGACATGCGGGGCCAGCTGTTCGAGGTCCGGCAGAGCACGGCTACATTGGACCCGAAAGACGACGGGAGCCCGGAGATTGCGCGGTACGCCTACGATAACCTGGGCCATCGCCAGTGGGTCTACAAGCTCAACGGGACGATCCAACTGACGCAGGCGCAATACGTCTCCGATGGCCTCGGCCGACTGCGGCAGGAGATCGAGTACGAGACGTCGATCGGCGGCACGGCCCTGGCCCGCACCTATTCCTATGACGCCGACGGCAACCGCCTGTCCCAGGTGAATCCCAATGGCGGCAGCATCACCTGGGGGTACGACGCGCTCAACCGTCAGACGAGCGTCACGTACGCGGGCAGCACGCCTACCAACGCCGTCACCTATCAATATGATCGCGGCGGGCGCCGCACCGTGATGACCACCAGCAATCAGGGCAATACCAAGTACACGTACGACGAGCGCGACGCGGCAGTGCGCGTCGAGACGCCCTACGTGGGCGGCAGCGGCACGAAGGTCGTCCGCTAGACCTACGACCTGGACGGCAGCCGGAGCGCGCTGCTCTACCCGAACGGGGACCAACTGACCTACACCCGCGACAAGGCCGGCCGCGTCCACCAGCTTGTCGACTGGCTGGGACTCACGACCACCTATACGTACGATCCCAGGGACGGCCGGCTGACGGAGCAGGACAACGTCAATGGCACCAAGCAGACGCGCGGCTACGACAACACGCGTCGCCTGACCCAACTCCTGAACCTCTACGCCGACAACACCGTCATCACGTCGGATACCTACGTCCTGGATGTCAACGGCAACCCGAACCCCACGATCACCCGCCAGGCCCAGAATGCCTGCGCGACGATCCCCTGCACGCCCTCAAGCGTGACCATCAACGAGAACTACGGCTACGACCTGGCGAACGAGCTGACATTGTTCAACGATCCCGACCCATGGCCGCAAGGCGCCTCTAATATCAGCACCACCTATGATGCCGCGCACAACGTGGCAACATATACCCAGACAAACCCACAAAGCCAGCATACCTGGACCAATACACTCAATGGAGCCGATTGGATAACCAGTGCGCGTAACGACGCGAGCCCACCACTCACATTCACCTATCAGTACGACAATAACGGCAACCAGACCTCGGCGACCGGCCCCAGCTCCAGCTACACGTACAGCTACGATGTCGCCGACCGGCCCTACTCAGTCGTAGCGACGATCTCTGGTGTGGAAACGATTGCGAACTTTGTCTATGACGGTGATGGCCTGCGCATCACCAAGAGCGTACCGACCGCCCCGGGCAGCCCCTACAACCTGTACGTCTACGACCGCGTGGGCAAGACCCCGGTGCTGCTAGAGGACGGGAACCGCCGCTACGTCCCCGGGCCGATGGGGATCCTCTACACGACCGCTATTGGCGGCGGGGGTGCCCCGCAGCTCGTCTACCACACCGACCAGCAGGGCTCGGTCCGCGCTATCACGAACCCTGCCACCCCGCCGCAGCTCGTCTACAGCACCCGCTACGAGCCGTACGGCATTGCGCGGCATACGGCCAGCGTCAATAACTTCGCTGGGCAAGCACTCGGCTACGCCGGCGCGGCCGCCGATCCCGAGGTCATCCTGCTCTACCTGAACGCGCGCTATTACAGCCCCGGCTTCTATCGCTTCCTGCAACGCGACAGCCTGTTCGGCGCCGACACCGATCCGATCTCGCTGAACCGCTACGCCTACGCCCACAACAACCCGATGGTATATAGTGATCCCAGTGGGCATGAGCCGCTCGACCAGACCGATGAAAGCGAAGAATTAATCGGTGCTGAGATCGTGACGCGATGGTCTGTTTCGCAAATCTGGCGGCTCGGCGTTCCAACAATTCCCGCAGCCTGGATCAGATTCAGTCAGCAGTGGGTATCGCGTGGATACTCGCTCGGCACGCCTGAAGAGCCGGCACCGCTCCGGGGCTTCACCATTGAAAGTCTTGCCAGCGCGCTACGCACCGGTGTCGCCGAACGCATACCCACGGTCCAACCAATTCAAATTTTCTATAATAGAGGGCTAATGGCGTGGCAAACATTGCACAACCGCCGACTAGCGGCATATCAAATGGCGGGCGCGGAGATTCCATATGAAATAGTAAACCCTGAAGATCCGGGCATGGCGGAACTCATCCAACAGCGTCTACTGAATAATCCTGGCGGTGTACTCGATGAGGGTAGGCAGATTTTGATCGGCAACCCCAACGACCCAGGCTCATATATTTGGCCAGGTGGAGCAGGTTACTATTGGGCGCCGTAGTTCGACTGCAGCGATCTGACGTGGCATTGGAGCTGAATACATGGAAGAGCTGGCCGAACAACTCCATATAGGGTTCACATGCGACGTGGGTGCACCAATGCCGGCCTTTCTACAGACCGACTACGGAGCGTTTCTCCTGTTTTACATATCGCAGGAGACGTCCGAGACGCATGGCCGATCTGTAAACATACGAAGCACTGCGGTCGATCGCGGCGTCGCTGTAATACAATTTAAGTGGTGTGTTGCGTTCATGTGGGGGCCAGGAGAGGACAAACTGCACACACACCGGCTGTGGGGCAAGGGACTAGGCCACTATGCCGCATTCATGGTGCATAACTCAAGATGGATCCATGCTCTGTCGCGGCTATCCGAACTCAACGAGCATCAGCTTGTGCGCCGAGATTGGGGGGTGTTCAATCATTATATTTTTACGTTTCACGATGGCAGTTTCGAGATAGTTGCCCAAGATTTGAAGATATCCAATTTTGACCTATCCATGGATGAAATCATTCGTCGCATTCTAGATCTATCCTTCTATGATGCGTCATTCTACGACTAGTATCTTGTATCCGCACGCCGCGTGGGCTTGCCCGCATGGCTGCGAGCCACCAGCCGTCTGGCCCGTCAGTTCCGAAGTCTTGCCAAAGGCATGTGCGAACCCGCCTGTACGCCTCTGCACGACCGCCGTATGGGTTTCGCCAATGCATCGATTGCAACCAGATGGGTTGTACCCGTGCAGTGAATGCGCAGCCTAATGAGCAGTGCCGCGTGATGTTCAGCCTGTGCTTCGGCGCCATACTAATCGTGCCCGATCGAGGGCAGCGAAAACTCTGTCGACTTGGCTGCTTGGTCCATGGACGGCAATAACCTACGCTTGGAACGAATCACCAGTTCGGTGATGGCATCGGCGTCGGCCTCCTGGCCGACCTTGCAGATTCCAGCGTGCGCGTAGCTCAGGAGCAGAATGGCCTTCGCCGAGGCCGGACTATCTGCGAAAGCGCACCGTCTAGGAAGGCATAGGCGGACGCTTATGCCTGCGAATACAGTGCTAGAAAGCAGGTTAAACGTGGTGTGATCAGCCACGTCGGAGACAATATAGCGATCAGCTTAGGGGAAGAGAAATGAGCAGACTAGGGCTCTATTGCGCGTTCAGCTTGATTGGGCTTGTGTCATCGATAGTCATGATATTTATAGACAGCCATGCATACTCTGTTCCGCAAGCCGCTGCCCGGGCCGTTGTGATGACAGAGTCTGGAAGCAATCAAATCGCTGGCCAACCCTCAGCCCTCCGCCTCGGCCTCCACCCCGACGCTTTTGACCCCAGCCTGGACGTGGCACAGGAGCAGGGAGCGTTGGCCGACGCGGGGCTAACTCTGGAAGTGCGCTATCTGGGCTGGGGCGAGATTATGGACTCGCTGGCGGCCGGTGGGCTGGACGTGGGCCTGATGAGTCCCGTGGCCTTCCTGAGCGCGCGAGCGCTCGGGCACGACCTGCGAATCGTGGCGGCAGGCACCGCGGAGCAAGCTGCCGCGCCCACCCGCCGCCTGGTAGTATCTGACCAGTCGGGCATCCAGCGGCCGGGTGATCTGGCGGGCCACTGGATCGGAGTGCTCTCGCTGGGCAGCCCGGACCACCTCATGTTACAGTCGTGGCTTACGGGGCAAGGCCTCGACCCCCAGAGCGTGCGTTTCGCCGAGCTGCCACCAGCGCTCTTGATACCGGCGCTCGTGGAAGGTCGGCTGGACGCCGCGCTGCTGCCCGAGCCATACCTCAGCGCCGTGACGGAACATGGCGTGCGCGCCCTCGACAGCCCCTATAGCGAGCTGTTGAAAGAACCGACATCGCTGAGCTACTACGTCGCCGATGCCAGCTGGCTCAGTAGCCACGGCGACCAGGCCCGGCGTTTCGCGAGTGTGATTCACCGCGTCCACGCGGATCTACAAGCCGATCCCGTAGCGCATCGTGCAGCAACCGTCGGCCATCCCGCCCTCGATCAGGCCCTTGCCGACCGGGTGGCGCTGCCCAGTCTGGAAACGCATGTCGCTCTGTCCCAGGTCCAGACGTGGGCCAATCTCTTACCCTCACAGCAGACATCCGCAGCCCCTGGTGCCGCGCCGCTCCCCTTGGTGACAAGCGACATTCTATTTGACACGGTGCGTTGAAGCGGCAGGCGGGGTGATTATCCGGGGTGCCGCTACCGCGTCGGCGGCTCGGTGGCCAGGCCGGCGACCACCTCGACGCCGGGCAGCGCGGCGAGGATCGCGGGCGGCGCGGCCACCTTCCATGCGCGGCTGCCGCCGCCGAGGATGATCCGCTCGCGCCGCATCACTCGCGCGTCCACCCAGATCGGCAGGTCCGGCGGCAGCCCGAAGACGGTGACGCCGCCTAGCTCCATGCCGGTGATCGCCCGCGTCTCCTCGGGCGACGCGAACGACGCCCGCCGGCCGCCGAAGCGCTGGCGCACCGTGCGGTTCACGTCGAGGCGCGTCGTGGCGAGCACGACGCAGGCGGCGTAGCGCGGCGGGTCGCCCTTGCCCACGACGACGATCGTGTTGGCGGAGTCGTCCAGGGCGTAGCCGTAGGCGGCGCAGAAGGCCGCCGTGTCGGCGAGCGCGGGGTCGCAGGGCACGACCTCGTAGGGCACGCCGAGCGCGTCGAGGTGCCGCCGGACGGCGTCGTCCACGTCCATAACTAACTATGTGTCCCGAGGAGAGACGCTCTCAGCATCCAGCCTCCCCTATCGCGGTTTGCAGGTTCGGTGAGCGAACGGCTACCGCCGGAGCTGCGGCAGTGGCGCTCGCAGTATTCCGCGCCACAGGCCGCGGGCGGCCACGAGAGCATCTGCTCCAACTAATGGGGCTGGGCCTGGCGCGAGCCGCACTTGCGTTGAGCATAGCGGGGGGTACGGACCAGGGACAAGTCGGGCGGGAGCGGGGTGAGTTGGTCCGGCGGGATGACGGGGGCCCGCACCTGAGTGCGGCGGGAGGGGCGAATAAAGCCCAAGGCGCGGCCTTCGGTCACAAAGACGGCGACGGGGTCCTGGCCGGTATAGGCGTACTGGGGGAGGTACTGCACCAACAGCGCCAAGGAGACGTCGAACGGATCGACGCCCGCGCGGCCGGCGATCTCCAGTTGGAGCGCTTGGAGAATCTGGGCGATGATGAGCACCGCCCAGACCTGCTGCAGCACGGCGGTCGGGTGAGCCGACCAGATCAGGTGGAGCTGGAGGTGGCGCTTGACCGTCTTAAACGCCAGCTCAATATCCCAGCGGCGAGCGTAGAGGACGGCGATGTCGCGCAGGGGCAGCACGTGCGGGTCGAGCACATTGGTGAGGTAGGTATAGGTAGTCCCCCCGACCGGGAAGCGGACCAGCCGCACCGCGTGCGCGGCGCGGTCCGCGCGGTAGGCGCCGAGCCACACGAGCCCGTCAAAGACCTCCCCCGCCTCATCATAGCGGTGGAGCACGGTATACGTGGTCTTCGCCCGCAGGCGGGAGATCCACCACAGCCCCTGGGCGGTGAGCGCATCGAACCAGGCGAACCCGAAGTAGCCCAGATCGGCCAGCACCAAGGTTCCGCGGGGTAGGTCCGCGACCAGCGCGGCGGCGGCCACCTTCTCGTTCTGTTGGGGGTTGGGCTGATGGACGAGGCGGCGCCACTGCTCGCGGCGCAGATCGAACAGGCCGGTGAGCTTGCCCGGGAGCCGGGCGGCGGGGCCGCGGGGCAAGGTCCGCAGCACGGGCAGCAGCCGGGCCACCGGGTCCAAGGTGGTCTCGTCGAGGGGCCACCACGTCGGTCGCGAAGGCGGCGAGGGAGGGGAGCGCATAGGGGGCTAGTACTCCGTCACACCTGAAACGCTGGGTAGAGATGCTTGAGCTTGATCCGGGCATCGGCCGTGGTGAAGCGCCAGTCGATCCGCTGGCCGGCGGCGTTGCGGG
>JAJPHF010000165.1 GCA_021325365.1 Pseudomonadota bacterium | reverse complement strand
TCGCCCGCGCCCTCCACGACCGCCTCGGCGCCGCTGTTGCGCACGGCGAAGCGCTCGCCCGCGCGCCCGGCCACGTGCAGGCGGCCCGACGTGGCGCCGTAGAGCACCGTGTTGCCGACGATCACGTTCTCGTGCGCCGCGAACGGCGCCTCGGGGGGCGGCAGCACGGCGATCTCCGCGCCGCACAGCCCCTTGCCCACGTAGTCGTTCGCCTCGCCGACGAGCCGCAGCCGCAGCCCGCGCGTCGAGAAGGCGCCGAAGCTCTGGCCGGCCGTGCCGCGGAAGTCGACGCGGATCGTGCCGGCGGGCAGCCCCTCGGCGCCGTAGCGGCGGGCGATCTCGCCCGACAGCCGCGCGCCGATCGTGCGCTGGTCGTTGCGGATCGGGTAGCTCAGCGCGACCGGCTCGCCGCGCTCCAGCGCCGCCGCCGCATCCTGGATGATCCGGTCGTCGAGCGGCTGGTCGCCCGGGCGGTCGTTGCGCTCCTGCGTATGCTTCAGCGGCCGGGTGCCCGAGGGGTCCGGGTGCGCGAGAATCTGGCTCAGGTCCACCAGGCTGGCGCGAGCCTCCGGCGCGGCCGCCGCCTGCGTCAGCAGGTCCACGCGGCCGATTGCCTCGTCCAGGCTGCGCAGGCCGAGCGACGCCAGGATCTCACGGACTTCCGTGGCGAGGTGCGTGAAATAGTGCATCGCCTGCTGGATCTTTGCTTCCATGATCGTGCGGCGCTCGGCCGTGCCGGGGGCGCCGAACTCACGGTAGCGCAGGTCCTCGCGCTGCGTGGCGATGCCGGTCGGGCAGGTATTCATGTGGCACTGCCGCGCCATGTCGCAGCCAATCGACACGACGGCCGACGTGCCGAAGCCGTACTCCTCGGCGCCCAGCAGCGCCGCCACGACGATCTCGCGCCCGCTCTTGAGCCCGCCGTCCGTCCGCAGGCGCACCCGCCCGCGCAGGTCGTTCAGCACCAGCACCTGCTGCGTCTCGGCCAGGCCCAGCTCCCACGGCGAGCCCGCGTTCTTGATCGAGCTGAGCGGCGAGGCGCCCGTGCCACCCTCGTGGCCGCTGATGAGCACGTAGTCGGCGTACGCCTTCGCCACGCCCGCGGCGATGGTGCCGACGCCGGCCGTGGACACCAGCTTCACGCCGATCTCGGCGCGCGGGTTGGCCTGCTTCAGATCGTAGATGAGCTGCGCCAGGTCCTCGATGCTGTAGATGTCGTGGTGCGGCGGCGGCGAGATGAGCGCCACGCCCAGCACCGCGTGCCGCAGCCGCGCGATCGTCGCCGTCACCTTGTGGCCGGGCAGCTGGCCGCCCTCGCCGGGCTTCGAGCCCTGCGCCATCTTGATCTCGAGCTGCTCGGCGTTCGCGAGGTAGAGCGCCGTCACGCCGAAGCGGCCCGACGCCACTTGCTTGATCTTGTTGTGCGCCTTCACCCCCCAGCTCTGGTCGCCGTACCAGTCGGGGTCCTCGCCCCCCTCGCCGGAGTTGCTGCGCCCGCCCAGGCGGTTGAGCGCGATCGCTAGCGTCTGCACCGCCTCCGGGCTCAGGGCGCCGAGCGACATGGCCGTGCTCACGAAGCGCCGCAGGATCGCCTCGACCGGCTCGACCTGGTCGAGCGGCAGCGGCGGCCCGGCCGGGCGGAAGTCCAGCAGGTCGCGCAGCGCCATCGGCGGCCGGCTGCGCGCCAGCTCGCGGTACGCCTGGTAGTCGGCGTAGCTGCCGCTCTGTACCGCCTTGTGGATCGCCTTGACGGCGCTCGGCGCGTAGCCGTGCAACTCGCCGTCGCCGCGGAAGCCGATGAAGCCATAGTGGCGCAGGCGCGGTGCCGTGACGGTGAAGGCGTCCGCGTGGCGGCGCAGCACCTCCGCGCCGATCTCGCGCAGGCCGATGCCGCCGATGCGGCAGGGCGTGCCGCAGAACGCGCGGTCCACCAGGTCCTGGTCGAGGCCGACGATCTCGAAGATCTGGCCGCCGCGGTAGCTGCTGAGCGTCGAGATGCCCATCTTCGAGCAGATCTTCAGCAGGCCCGCCTCGACCGCGCCGCGGTACTTCAGCAGCTTTTCCTCGACCGGCAGCTCCTCCTGGTTGCGCGCCGGCTGGAGCGTGCTGGCCGTGGCGAGCGCCACGTAGGGATGCACGGCGCTCGCGCCGTAGCCGACGAGCACGGCGAAGTGGTGAATGTCCCAGGCCTCGCCGGTCTCGGCGATGAGGTCCGCTTGCAGCCGCTTCCCCTCGCGGATGAGGTGGTGGTGGACCGCACCCACGGCGAGCACCATCGGGATCGGCGCGTGCTCAGGATCGACGCCGCGGTCGCTGAGGATCAGGACGCGTGCGCCGTCGTCCACGGCGTGTACCGCGTCGGCGCACAGCGCGTCGAGCGCCCGCGCCAGCCCTTCCGGCCCCTCGGCGGCCGGGAAGAGCGCGTGGAGCGTGGCGCTGCGGAACGCCGCGTCGTGGTGGCCCTGGTCGCGCAGGCGCTCCAGGTCGTGCGCGAGCAGGAGCGGCGTGGGCACGTGGATGAGCCGCGCGTGGGCCGCGCTCTCCTCCAGCACGCTTGGCCGCTCGCCGACGTACGTCGAGAGCGACATGACGAGCTGCTCGCGCAGCGGGTCGATGGGCGGGTTCGTCACCTGGGCGAAGCGCTGGCGGAAGTAGTTGTAGAAGCTGCGCGGCTGGCTGGACAGCACCGGCAGCGGCGTGTCGTCGCCCATCGAGAAGACGGCGTCGTGGCCCTCCATCCCCATTGGGTGGATGATCACGTTCACGTCCTCCGACGTGTAGCCGAAGGCGCGCTGCTGCTGTCGCAGATTGGTGGCCGGGTCCACGGGCGGCTCGCCGTGGCCGTTGCCGCCGGCCGTCCCGTTCGCGCCGTTACGGTGAAAGCCGTTGGCATACAGCTCGCTGTGCGGCGGCGGGGGCGTCTCCAGGCGGTAGAGCTGGTCGCGCACCCACTCGCCGTACGGCTGCTGCTCCGCCACGCGCCGCTTGATCTCGTCGTTGCGCAGGAGCACGCCCCGCTCGGTGTCCACGGCGATCATCTGGCCGGGGCCCAGCCGCCCCTTCTCCACGATGGCCTCGGGCGGCAGGTCCACGACCCCCACCTCGGAGGCCATGATGCACAGGTCGTCGGCGGTGATGACGTAGCGCGCCGGGCGCAGGCCGTTGCGGTCGAGCGTGGCCGCCACGGTCACGCCGTCGGAGAAGGCGAGCGCCGCTGGGCCGTCCCACGGCTCCATCAGGCAGGCGTGGTACTCGTAGAACGCCCGCAGCGCCGGGTCCATGTCGGGCATGTTCTCCCAGGCCTCGGGCACGAGCATCATCATCGCGTGCAGCACGTCGCGGCCGCTGCGCTCGATCAGCTCCAGCACGTTGTCCAGGCTGGCCGAGTCGCTGCCGTCCTCCCAGATGACCGGCTTCAGCAGCTCGCGCGTGCCATTCCACAGCGGCGAGGCCAGGTTTGCCTCGCGGGCGCGCATCCAGTTGCGATTGCCCTGGAGCGTGTTGATCTCGCCGTTGTGGGCGAGCATGCGGAACGGCTGGGCGAGCAGCCAGTTGGGCAGCGTATTCGTGCTGTAGCGCTGGTGGAAGACGGCGAGGGCGGTGGTGAACGCGGGGTCGCGTAGGTCCGGGTAGAAGCCCGCGAGCTGCGGCGCCACGAACAGGCCCTTGTAGACCACCGTGCGGTGCGACAGCGATGGGACGTACAGGCTCGTCAGCCCCTCGACGGCAGCGCGCGCCTCCACGTCCTTGCGCACGAGGTACAGCACGCGCTCGTAGTCGCCGGGCGAGTACGCGCCGGCCTGCGTGATCAGCGCCTGCTCGATCCGGGGCTGCGTGGCGATGGCCTTGTCGCCGAGCACGCTCGGATCGACCGGCACCGGCCGCCAGCCGATGAACTCGAGTCCCTGGCGGGCGGTGGCCTCCTCGACGAGCCGCCGGCCGCGTGCCTGGCCCGCGTCGTCGCGCGGCAGGAAGACCATGCCCACGGCGAGCTGCGTGGGCTCGACCTGCGGGCGGCCGAGACGCGCCAGCTCGCGCTCGAACAGCGCGCGGGGGATCTGCGTGAGCACCCCCGCGCCGTCGCCCGACCGGCCGTCGGCGTCGATCGCCCCGCGGTGGCCGAGGTTGACGACCGAGGTGAGGGCGTGCTGGAGCACAGTATGGCTGGGCCGCCCCGCGATGCTAGCGACAAAGCCGACGCCGCAGGCGTCGTGCTCGTGGCGCGGGTCGTACAGGGGGGGATAGGGCGCGGCAAGTGGCGCCGCGGCAGCCTGGGGTATGGCGCGTCGCGTCATCGAGCCCCCTGGGTGGTGTGGTAGTCAGGCGCGAGCCCCCCTGCCCCTGGCGCGGGTGCCGCCCGGTGGAAACCGCTCTACAAAAGCAAAGCCGGCCGTTGTGGCCGACTTCATCGTCGAGACGCCTCGGTGGGCTTGCGTGAAGGCCAAGCTGCCAAATCATAGCATGGCGGCACGCCTCGTGCCACCGCCACGCGCCGAGGCGCCGCTGCCTCTCGATCCTTCAATGGTTGTAGCATATTCGGGGCCAGGCTTCCACGCCGCGCGCGCTCGATGATCCTCCTACTGTCGCGCCTGCTCCCAGTAGCTGAGATCCACCACTGTCTCGGGGGCCGGCGCGGGGTCGCCCTCGAAGGCGCCCGTCTCGTCCATGAGTTGGATCACGTTCCGCAGCCCGACCAGGTTGATGCCCGCCTCGCGCGACACCACCTTGCCCGCTAGCTCCTCGAAGTACAGCTCGTACGTCTTACGGGCGTACACGTCCTCGGTGTTCGTCGCCTCGGCCAGGATGCGGATCGAGGCCTCCTTGTTCGCTGGGTCGTTCAGATAGCGCGCGCCGTTGACGTAGGCGCGCAGCCAGCGCACGAGCGGGTCCGTATGGTCGCGCGCCCAGTTGCGGTTCGTGGCGACGTTGATGAACTGCCACTCCTGGGTAACCTCGGACGAGCTGAGCAGGCGGTGCAGCCCCTCGGCCTCGCCCTGGAAGTCGAGCGGCTGGCCCACCAGCCCGGCCGCCGCGGCGCCGCTCTTCACCGCCACGTAGCGCTCGCTGGTGCCGCCGACGACGATCCAGTTCAGCTCGCTCTCCCGTAGCCCGTGGTTCATCAGCATGCGCTGCATGATGAGCGTCACGCCGTCGCGCAGCCCCGCAATCGCCAGCGGCTGGTTGCGCAGGCTCTCGACCGTGGTGTAGCTTGGCCCCGAGATGAGGCTGTAAACGGGGTCCTCCTGGCCGCCGGCCACGAGCACCAGCGGGGCGCCCTTCACGGCCGCCAGGATCGCCGTCTCGGGCGTGGAGAGCGCCACGTCGGCGCCGCCGTTGGCGAGCATCTGGTGGCCGCTCGCTGGCGAGCGCGTCAGCACGTCCTCATCCTGAATGCCCTGCTGGGTGAACAGCCCCTGCGCCTCGGCCACCCAGACGGGCCAGAAATAGGCGTTGCGCCCGACGATGCCGGCGGTGATCGTGGCGGGCGCGGGCGCGGGAGCGGCCGCGGTCGGCGCCGTGCTCGGCGCGCTGGACGCGGCCGGCGCGGGTGCATTCCCGCCCGGCCCGTTCGCTGGGGCCACGCCGGCCGAGGGGCTGGCGGGCGCGGCCGCCGGCGCGCTGCACGCGGCGAGCGCGAGCGCCAGCGCACACCCGAGCCCCAGAGCGGGCGCCACGGAGCCTCGCCGCTTCACCTCAGCCATGGGTCGCCTCCTCGGGAGCCATTGCGCGGGTCGCGCCGCGTTCATCGCGTCCATGCGCCGCTCCGAAACGAACGACGGCCCCACGGGCGAGGGCTGCTCGCGCCGTGGGGCCGCCGCGGGGGGGGGGCACCGGGGCTACTTGCCGGCCAGCTCGTCCACCCAGCCGAGCGCCGCAGCGACCCGCGGGAACGGCGCGTTCGCGCCCAACGTGACCAGCACGGCGTGGCGCAGCTCGTCGATCGTCGCGCCGCCCTCCAGCGCGCGCTTGGCGTGCGTCATGAACGCGCCCTGCACGCCCATCGTGGCGAAGTTCGACGATACGATCAGCTCGCGCGTGGACTGAGGCAGCGGCCCCGCCTCGTTCACGGCCTTGCGCAGCGCCTGGAAGGCGTCCGCCGTCGCCTTCGAGCTATCCGAGACGACGTCCATCGGGGCGCGGGGTCGGCTTGCGGTCATGGTCCCTCTCCTCGCACTGTGCGCGTCGCGGAGGCGGCCGCTGCACCGCTCCGCGGGGCCAATATATGCACCCGCACCGTCCTCCGGCGCAACCTGCTCACGGAAGATACGCCGGGCGGGTACGGGACTCGGTGGCCGACCGGCCGCGGAGCCAGCGGCTCCGGCGCTCCTAGCGGCGTCGCGGCCGGGCCGCGAGCCAGGTCACGCCGAGCAGTCCCGCAAGGAGTAGCGGGGCGGACGCGGCCTCAGGAATCACCGGCACCTCGCCCCCCGGCGGCCTGGCGCCCTGGTCCAGCGCGGGCGCGCGGGCCGGCGGCGGAGCCAGCGGGGCGGGCGGCGCGACGAGTGGTAGTGGCGGCAGGAGGGGCGGAGCGGACATGTTGCCCCCGGCCATCGTGGCGAGGGTACGTTGCCCAGCGCCGGTCACCACCCCTGTGAGATCCCGCGTGCCGCCACTTGCCAGCGCGACACGCACGGTCACGGTGCCCGCTTCTAGCGGGTTGCCCGCCGTCGCCCCATTGCACGTCACGCTAAAGGGGGGCCGCACGGCGACCGGGCCGCACAGGAAGCTCTCGACGCCCACGGTGGTGGGGATGAACAGCCGCGGGATGCTAGCGGGCGCCAGATCGGGTGGACCGAGGGCCAGGATTCTGGCCGCGGCCGAACCGGCACAGGTGATCTCGCCGCTCGCGGCACCGGTTACCGTCGCCGTCTCGCCCGGGCCGGTGCATGCGGGGACGCCGGGCAGGCCGCTCAGGGAGGGCGGAGCGGCGGCGGCGACCACGACCGGCGCGACCACCGCTGTCGCCGAGGGCGCAGCCGTCGGGCTAGGCGGTGCCGTGAGCGTGAGCGTGCTGGTGGGGGTGCCCGTCGCGGTGCGGGAGGCCGTCGGTGAGCTGGTCGGGGTGGGAGTCGCGCTGGGCGTGCTGGTCGCGGTGCCTGGGACTGTCGCCGTGCTCGTCGCCCGGGGGGGCGTCGTGGGCGTACCGGTTGCAAGCGGGAGCGTGGTGGCCGTGCTGGTGCCCGTTGGAGTCGCTGTGGCCGTATGGCTGAGGCTCGGGGTCGTGGTGGCGGTGCTGGTGCCCGTTGGAGTCGCGGTGGCGGTGCTGGTGCCCGTTGGGGTAGCTGTGGCCGTAGTGCTTGGGCTTGGGGTCGCGGTGGCGGTGCTGGTCGGCACCGCCGCGCCGACGAGGACGATGCCGGGGACCCGAGTCACGGGCACCAGGGAAGTCGTGAAAATCACTACGTCGCCAATGTCGTTCGTGATCTGCGTGCCTGGGGGCGTGGCGGCGTCAACCTGGAGTACCAGGGTGAACGTGTAGGTGCCTGGGGGCAGCGGATTGCTCGCGGAGGTGTTCGACTGACACGCCACGGCGTTCGATTGCGGATCATTAGCGCAGGTGAAGTGAGGATCGGGCGCAAGGGATGCGAAGACCGTAGATGTTGGAACGGGATCCGAAAAGTCCACGCCCGCGACGCTCTGGCCCGACAGGGACATGGTGATCACGAAGGTTACGTTGGCCCCCGCTGGCACCGGGTTCGGCGAGCCGGTCTTGACAAAGCTGATGGCGGTGGGCGATTGCGCCATCACCGAGACCGGGACGATAAGTAGCACGCTCTCCCCCAGCAATAGCGCGAGGAGGAGCAAGCCCCACTGCCGGCGCCGCCTTCTCCGTGAGTGCATGAGCCTGTCCCTCTCCCGCTGGCGCTCGGTGCCCCTCCGCTCGGAGAGCGTTCCAAAGACCGGAGCGCGACAGCCCGTCGCGCGACGAGCCGCTCGGTAGGCCCGTGGCCGTCGAGCGCCGCTGCCAGCCGCGCGCACGCCCATCGCGCAACCGTCGTCCGGAGGGCCACGAGCCGGCGACAGGTTGGCAGAGGCTCGGCTAGAGCAGGGCCTTTGTGTTAACAAACGGGCAGGGGGGTACCGTGTTGCGGCCGGGCCTTCACAAGGGCATCACAGTCGAGGAGAGCTAGTTCTACGTCGCTCGCGCCGCGGTAGAAGCCCTGCGCGCGGCAGCGCGGCAAGTCACGCGTGCGCGTGTGTTAGCGCGCTCACCAGATCTCGCGCAGGTCGAGCGCGAACCCGGACAGCACTGGCTCTCCTGACACCGTCTCGGGCTGGTCCAGCCGCTCGACCGGCGCCTCCGGTCGGTAGACGTAGACGCAGCGCTCGGGTGGATAGAGCAGCCAGCCGAGGCGCCCGCCGTTCGCCAGGTACTCGTCCATCTTGGCCTGCACGTCGGCCAGCCGATCGGACGGCGACCACAGCTCCAGCACGAAGTCGGGGCAGATCGGCATGAACCGCTGCCGGTCCTCGGGGGAAATCGCTGCCAGCCGGTCTTTGCGTAGCCACGCGCCGTCGGGCGAGCGCATCGCCCCATTGGGCAGCCGAAAGCCGGTCGAGGAATCGTACGCCACGCCGGTCCCGTCCTGCTTAGCCCAGGCGACTAGCTGATATGTGATCTCGGCGTTGCGGTGGCCGGTGTCTCCACCCGTCGGCGGCATGATGAGCCACTCTCCTACGGCACTGCGCTCGATCCGCAAGTCGCCGTTGAGCTGGCAGAACTCGTAAAATTGCTCCTCCGACACGTCGAGCGCCGGCCGCGTGCGAATCACCAGCGGCCAGGGAGAGGGCTCGGCCGCGCTGTTCCGCTTCCGCTTGCGTACGGCAACGCTCATGGTGTGCTCCTGTCTGTTCCGCCTGCGATGGGGCTCGGCTCGTGAGAGTATTTTCGCTTACCCGTGGGGCCGTCTTGGCGGCCGACAGCGGGTTTCAGGATGGGCGAGCCGGTAAGCGTCGGCCGGGCGGCAGGGGACGAGCCCCTGCCCTACCTCATGGCTCAGCGCCCGCAAAAACTGCTGTCTGCTAGCGCGCCGCGGGCTGGGGCGCGGCTACGGGGACGGCGGCGTTGGCGGCGTGACGGCCTGCTCCAGCAGCTCGGCCACGTCGAGCGTCTGCATGCGGCCCTCGCCGCCCACGGCCTTCACGCCCTCGTCGAACATCTGGAGGCAGAAGGGGCAGGCGGACACCAGCACGTCGGCGCCGGTGTCGAGCGCTTCTTGCGAGCGCAGGTAGTTGATGCGCAGGCCGCCCTGCTCCTCCATGAAGGCGTGGCCGCCGCCCGCGCCGCAGCAGAAGCCCTTCTCGCGGCAGCGCGGCATCTCCACCTGGCGCACGCCCCCGAGCGCACTGACCACGTCGCGCGGCGGGTCGTACACCCGGTTGTAGCGCCCCAGGTAGCAGGGGTCGTGGTAGGTGACCGTCTGCGCCGTGACCTGCGCCGGCTGGAGCCTGCCCTGCGCCACCAGCTCGGCCAGGAACTCCGTGTGATGCACGACTTCCAGGTCGCCGCCGAGCATCGGGTACTCGTTGCGCAGCGTGTGGAAGCAGTGCGGGCAGGTCGCCACCACCTTCTTGACGTTGTAGGCCCCGAACGTCTTGAGGTTCTTGCGCGCCTGCTGCTGGTACAGGAACTCGTTGCCCAGCCGCCGCGCCGGGTCGCCCGTACACGTCTCCTCGTCGCCCAGCACGGCGAAGTTGACGCCCGCCTGCTGTAGCAGCCCCGCCATCGCCCGCGTCGTCCGCACGTTGCGCTCGACCAGCGCGCCGCTGCACCCTACCCAGAACAGCACCTCGGCGTCCGGCTTGTCGGCCAGCAGCGGCACGCCCAGCCCCTCCATCCAGTCGGTACGCGTGAGCTTCGTACCCGCCCAGGGATGGCCGCGCTTCTGGATGTTCAGCAGCGCGGCTTGCGCCGTCGGCGGCACCTTGCCCTTCGCCAGCACCAGGTTGCGGCGCATGCCCGCGATGGCGTCCATCGGCTCGACCAGCACGGGGCAGTGGTAGTTGCAGGCGCCGCAGGTCGTGCAGGCCCAAACGCCCTCCTCGCTCAGCGCCTGCTCAGTGAGCACCGCCGCCTCGGCCTCGGCCGCCTGGCCGTCCCGCGCTCGCGCCGCCAGTCTTTGCAGGTTCACCGTCAGCGCCTTCGGGTTCAGCGGCTTGCCGCTCACGTAGGCGGGGCAGCTGTCCTGGCAGCGGCCAGCGTGGATGCAGGTGTCGGCGCTCAGCCGCTCGCGGAACGACAGGTTGGCGAACGTCTCCAGGCCGAGCTGCGCGGGGTCCTTGAAGTCGGCGATGGGCCGCAGCGCGCCGAACGGCCGCTGCGGCCGCAGGAAGGCGTTGGCCGGCGCCAGGAAGACGTGGCTCATCTTGGACCACGCCCAGTAGCCGAGCCAGGCGAACACCAGGATGGCGTGGAACCACCACAGCCCGCGGTGGAGCGGCGGGAAGGCGTCGAGCGGCACGCCCAGGCCCAGCAGCGCCCGCGCCGTGAGCAGCCCGACCGGCGACCAGCGCGCCAGGTCGGGATTGACGCTCACCTCTGTCACGCCCATGCGCAGCCCCTCGATCAGGTAGCCTGTCACGAGAATGACCGCCAGCCCGGCCAGCGTGAGCGCGTCGTCGGCGTGGCTGTCGAGCGCGGCGGGGCGCCGCCCGTAGCGGCGCCAGGCCAGCCCCGCCAAGCCCACCAGCGCCACCACGCCGAACAGGTCGAGGATCAGCGAGTAGAAGCGGTAGAAATCGCCGTAAAGGAAGTGGACGCGCAGGTCCTCCTGCACGGCGATCAGCAGGGTGCCGATGAACAGCGTCACGAAGCCGGCGTAGAGCAAGAGGTGCATCGTGCCCGCGAACGGGCTGCGCACCACCCGCGCCTGGCCCAGCCCGTAGGCCGCCAGCGCCCGCAGCCGCGCCCGCCACGCCGGTCGCCAGTCCTCCGGCGCACCGCACGCCCACACGCGCCATCGCCGCCAGAAGCCAAACGCCAGCAGCCCGAAGACGACGAGCATCAGCGGGTAGACGAGCCAGCCGTTGGCGATGTTCCAGTAGATCTCGCGCGTCGCCGTCATGTGGTGTCCGTGTGCCAGCTCGTAATGGGGCGTTCATCCGACCGAGAGCGCGTCGCTTGCCGGTGTGCTGCTCGCCGACACCTCCCGTTCACCCCTCGCGCGTGGGCGTCTCGCCCGCCCCGGCCGGCGTCGGCCGCGCCGGTGAGGCGGCCGGGACGGCCACGCTCCCAAAGGCGAGGTACTCGGTGCTGTCGCTGGCTCGACCTACTGCCTGACAGTCCGGGCGCCGAGCGCGCCGGCGGCCAGCGCCACCGCCCCGATGCCGACGAAGGCGACGGCGCCGAGCGCCGCCTGCGGCGCGGTCGGCACCTGGCGGGCGATCGCCCAGGCTCCCCAGAGCGCGAACGCGGCGATCGGCAGCGTCAGTACTACGATCAGCGCCCGCTGCCACATCAGCCCACGGCTCCGTGCGGCGAGGCGGACCCGGGCCGCCCCCTTCCCCCTTGCCCGGAGGCCACGCTAGCGGTCCCGCAGCTCGCGGCAGGCCGCCGTCAGCGCCGGCACGACCTTGCCGAAGTCGCCGACGACGCCCAGGTGCGCGTGCTGGAAGATCGCCGCGTCGGGATCCTTGTTGATCGCCACGATCGTGCGGGCGCCCGAGCAGCCCGCCATGTGCTGCATCGCCCCCGAGATGCCGACGGCGATGTACAGCTTCGGGCTCGTCATCTTGCCTGTCAGGCCGACCTGCATCTCGCTGGGCACCCAGCCCGAGTCCACCGCCACGCGGCTCGCCCCCACCACCGCGTCGAGCGTGTCGGCCAGCTCGTAGAGCGGCTGGAAGCCCTCCGGCCCGCCCAGGCCGCGGCCGCCCGCCACCACGATCTCGGCGTCCTCCAGGCGCTTCGCCGCCGCGCGCTCCCGCACCCGCTCCACCAGCCGCGTGCGCCGCTCCACGCCGCTCAGGTCCACGGGGAACCGCTCGATCGCGCCGTCGCGCCCCGCCTCCGGCTCGGCCGGCTCATACGACTTCTGCCGCACCGTGAGGAGCTGCGGGTCCCCTTGCGCCACCTGCTCCGAGAGCGCCATGCCGCCGAACACCGGCTTGCGCCCGACCACGCCCCCCGTGCCCGCGTCGTACTCCAGCGCCGTCGCGTCGGTCACCAGCCCGGCGCCCAGGCGCACGGCCAACCGCGGCGCCAGATCCTTGCCGCTCGCGGTGTGGCCCAGCAGCACGACGCGCGGCCGCGCCTGGCGAATCACCTGCTCCGCGGCGGGCAGCGCCGTCTCCAGCAGGTACGGCGTCAGGTCGGGATGATCGAGCAGGTACACGCGGTCCGCGCCGGCCGCGCCGAGCGCCCGCGCGGGCTCCTCAGGCCCCGCCACGGCGGCGAGCAGCGGCTCGCCGGCCGCGTCGGCCAAGCGCCGCCCCGCCGCGATCAGCTCCAGCGAGATCGAGGCCACCTGCCCCTCGGTCTGCTCCGCGAGCACCAGCACGCCGCGTCCGTCTGCCATAGTCGCTCTCCAGGCCCCCTCGCGTCTGGCCCGGGTGGGGGTGGAGGTTTGACCACGTCAAACCTCCACCCCCACCCGGTGAGCCACCTTAGATCAGCCCGCGCGCCCGCAGCGCCCGCGCGAGCGCCGCCGCGGCCTCTTCCGGCGTGTCGGCCGTGACCAGCTCGCACGCCACCCGCGCCTCCGGCTGGTACAGCCGCTGCTGCGCGATGCGCGCGCCGGGCGCGGCCAGCCCCAGGTCGGCCGCCGTCCAGACCGGGATCTCCTTCATGCTCGCGGCCATGATGTTCGGCATCGTCGCGTAGCGCAGCGGGTACTGCTCGCTGGTGACGGTGAGCAGCGCCGGCAGGGCCATCTCCAGCACCTCGTAGCCGTCCTCGACGGCGCGCTCGACGCGCAGCGTGTCGCCCTGCAGCGCCACCTTGCGCACCACCGTCACGCTCGGCCACCCCAGGTGCTCCGCCAGCGCCGGGCCGACGATGCCCGCGTCGGTGTCCGACGCCTGGCGGCCGCAGAGCACGAGATCGACGTCGCCCAGCTTGCGGAGCGCCGCCGCCAGCACCTCGGCCGTGGCGAAGCTGTCGCCGCTCGCCAGCGCCGCGTCCTGTACCAGCACCGCCTCGTCGGCGCCCGTCGCCAGCGTCTCCTGTAGCCACTCCGTCACGTCGTCGGCGGCGAGACTGAGCAGCGTCACCGAGGCCCCGTGCTCGTCCTTGAGCTGCAGCGCCGCCTCCAGCGCGCTCTCGTCGTAAGTGCTGGTGAGCCAGGGCACCGAGCGCGCGGGCACGAAGTGCTGGCCCGCGTCGTCGACGCGGAACAGGCTGGCGGGCGCTTCGGGATCGGGCACGCGCTTGACGAGCACGACGACGTGCATGACGCCTCCAGGGAGCTACGCGGTCGCCGGGAACGGCACGCCCACCCGGCGGGCAAGGGAATCTTACCGCAAGTGACCCCTCTCCCCCTTGCCCCCCTCTCCCCCATAGGGGAAAGGGGGAGGAGGCCGGGGGAGGCTCCGACAGTAGCCCCCGCCCCCTGTGGGGGGAGGGGGTTGGGGGCGGGGGTCAGGAACGGCTTCCCTCGACGCCGCCGGCCGCTTGCAGCACGCCCTCGGCGGCCAGCGCCCGCTCGCCGGCCGCGCGCAGCGACTCGGCAATCGGCGCCATCACCCCCAGGTCGTGGGCGAGCGCCACGGCGAGCGGCAGGTCTTTCTCGTAGAGATTGCCGCGCCCGTGCGGCCGTGGCGTGTCGTCGTCGAAGACGAACGCGCTCTCCCAGCGGTCCAGCACCGTGCCCGAGTACACCTGCTGGAACGTCTCCAGGATCTGCCGCGCCCCCAGCCCGCCGGCCATCCCGATGCGCACGGCCTCTTCGAGGATCAGCGCCTCGGCGCCGGTGGTCATGTTCTTGATCAGCTTGGTCACGTTGCCGGCGCCCAGCGGCCCCATGTGGAAGGCCGCCTTGCCCATCTTCAGGAGGTGCGGCTTGGCGCGCTCGAACAACTCGGGCGGCCCGCCGACGACGAAGTTCAGGTTGCCGGCGCGCACCACCGCGGGCACGCCCACCATGCAGGCGTCGATCACGTGTACCCCCTGCGCCGCGCCCGCCTCGGCCACCTGGCGCGTGGTGCGCGGCAGGATGGTGCTGTGGAGCAGCACCAGCGTGCCCGGCGCGGCGCCGGCCAGCACGCCGTCGCGCCCCAGCGTGGCGTCGAGCATGTCCTGCTCGGTGCGCACGACCACGTCCACGATCGTCGCGGCGCGCGCCACCGCCGCCGCCGACTCGGCCACGCTCGCGTCGAGCGCGCGCGCTCGGTCGCGCGCCTCGGGCGCGACGTCGTAGGTGA
Source organism: Pseudomonadota bacterium (assembly GCA_021325365.1). The sequence continues at coordinate 9,339 of JAJPHF010000165.1, read as the reverse complement.
CCGCCGACTCGCCGGCCAGCCGCAGCCGATAGAGTAGCTGCGTGCCCATGTTGCCGACGCCGACTATGCCGATCTTTTCCGCCATCGCCTGCCTCCTGCCGTCCCCGCCCGGGCACCCCGACGTGTGCCCGGCCACAGCTACCGTCAGCGCCGCGCCTGGGCGCACGGCGGACGCGATGCGTCCGCGCCTGTCGCCCGCGCCCTGGCCGGCATTCTACGCGCCGCTCCTCACCCGGTCAACGGCAAGGACGGCTGCTGAAGCAGGGGGAAACGTAGGGCCGGGGCTCGTCCCCTACCGCCCGGCCGTGCTGGCAACAGCCGGGTTGGGGAATGGAGCGCGGTCAACCGCGCCGCCCGGGGCGCAGGCGAACGCAGCACCGCCCGGCGGCGGTGGCGGTGCCACCGCCGCCGGGCGGTGTGAGGAGCAGCGGGCGCGGGCCGGTCATGGCCCGCCGCGGCGCTAGTCGCGCGCCATCAGGTAGCCGATGCCGGGGCGCGTCAGCACGTAGCGCGGGTGGCTTGGCTCGTCCTCGATCTTCGCGCGCAGCCGCGAGATGTTCACGCGCAGCAGGTGCGCCTCGTCCTTGTACGGGGGGCCCCAGACCGACGTCAGGAGCTGCTCCTGGGTGAGCACCTTGCCCGCGTGCTGCGCAAGCTGGGCCAGGATACGGTACTCGGTCGGCGTCAGCGGCACGAGCTTGCCGCGCAGCTTCACCTGGTGCTGGCTGAACTCGACGCGCAGGTCGGCCTGCTCGAACACGCCGGGGCTGGTGTCGGCGGCCGTCAGGTGCGAGCGGCGCAGCACCGCGCGCACTCGCGCCAGCAGCTCCTGGGCCCCGAACGGCTTGGTGAGATAGTCGTCGGCCCCGGCGTCGAGGCCGAGCACCACGTCGCGCTCGCCGTTGCGCGCCGTCACCATGATGATCGGCACCGACGAGAACTCTCGCACGCGCCGGCAGACCTCCAGGCCGTCCATCTTCGGCATCATGATGTCGAGCAGCAGCAGGTCGCACGGCTTCGTCTCGACGTGGTCGAGGGCGGCGAGGCCGTCCTGCGCGGCCAGCACCTGATAGTGCGCCAGCTCCAGGTTGCGCTGCATCAGGCGCAGCATGCGCGCGTCGTCTTCGGCGACCAGGATACAGCTCTGCGGGTTGCTCATCGGCAACGTCCTCCGCTAGCGGCCGCCGGCCCCTGTCGGGCTTGAGGGTAGCGCGGCGCCCGGTTCATCCTACGCGCGGCCGGGCGCGAATCGCCGGCCGCGATTGTCGCTGGCCCCCGTGGGCCGCAGATAGAACCCGCGGGGCCAAGAACGTACCCGAGGGTACCAGCCCGACGCAGCCAGTGCCAGGGTGCCTGAGTAACAGGCCAATCACAAGGCCCTTACGCGCCCGTGACCCCGCGCGGGGCGGGCGCAGCAGTATACGCTGCCGGCGGGGGGCCGACCTACCCCCCCGGCCCCCTCCCATTGTGGGAAGGGGGAGCACTGGCCGACCTACCCCCCGGTCCCCCTCTCACTGTAGGAAGGGGGGAGAGGGACCGGGAGAGGCCGGGGTGGCTCCCCCCTTCCTTCAAAGGGAAGGGGGGCCGGGGGGGTTAGGTTCCGGGGGCCGGGGGGGTTAGGTCAGCGCCCGCCGCCGCGCCGCGTACGCCCCGGCTGCATCGGGCGCTCGGTAACAGCCGGTGGCCGCCACGAAGGCGGCGGCCTCGGGCGCCAGCAGCGCACCGGCGTCCTCGCCGGCCGCCAGGGCCGCGCGCACGGCGGTGGCCGACTGGTCCCGATAGGCCGCGGCGAGGGGCAGTGGGCGTACCCGGTCGCGATAGGGCGCGTTCTCCGGCCGGGCCAGCAGTCGTGCCAGGTCGCGGCGGCCGGCGCCCGCTCGCGGCGCCACCAGGAAGCCGGCCAGGGCGAACAGCCGGTCGAGCGCGGCCGTGCGGTCGGCGTAGTAGCGCGGGTCGAACACCTGCACGATCTTGTCGAAGCCGACGACGAACCACAGCCTGGCCCCCTCTGGCAGCAGCGGCGTCAGCGCCTCCGCCTCCTCGACGTACAGCCCGCGGTTGCACAGGGCGACGCCGCAGCGCGGGCGGCGCGCGGCGTAGCGTGTCAGCACCAGCGCGCGGTCGGCCAGCGCCGCGCGGGCGGCGTCGCCCTTGTCCACGACGTACACGCTGAGCAGGAACAGCAGGCTATTCAGCCCGCCGTGGCGCAGCGCCGCCCGTGCCAGCGCGGCGTGAGCTGTCGTGAAGGGATCGAACGAACCCGGTAGCACCCCCACCGTCCGGCCGAGCCCCGCCCGTGGCGCGCGGAGCAGCCGCGCGGCCGGCGGCGCCGCCGGGTCCAGCCCGGCAGTCTGCGCGGCTATGCTCCGCGCGGCCCGCAGACTATAGGGATCGGTCGTCGGCATGATCCTCCGCTCGCGCGAGTGTTAGTATACCGACGAGACGGCGCGGCCTCGTCGCCGCGCGGCAGGGAGGCCACTCGATGCCCCGCATCAGCTACGTGGACCCGGCCACGCTCGCCGACCCCGAGCTGCGCGGCTACCTGGAGGACGCGCGCCTGCACGGCACGCCGCGCCCCGAGAGCCAGGCCATCCGCGCCCACCAGCCCGACGTGCTGCGCCATTTCACCCGCACCTGGAACGCCGTGTTCAAAGCCGGCATCGTGGAGCACAAGACCAAAGAGCTGTGCCGCGTCTACGTGTCACAGCTCGTGGACTGCCACTACTGAGGCGTGCAGCGCTCTGTTCGGGCCGAACAGCAAGGCGTCACCGAGGATACGCTGGCCGATCTGGCCAGCTTCCGCGAGTCCGACCGTTATAGCCCGCGCGAGAAGGCCGCGCTCGCCTGGACCGAAGCCATCGCGCACGACCCGGCCCTGGCCGACGACGCCCTCTGGGCCGAGCTGCACCGCCAGTTCAGCGAGCCCGAGCTGGTCGAGCTGGGCTTCTTCATTGCCCTGACCCTCGGCCAGCAGCGCTGGATCAGCACCCTCGCCATCGGCCACGGCCAGGTGCTCGGCGACACCCGCGCCGGCCTCGCCGCCGGGGTTATCGAGAGTTGAGCGGCAGGCTGGCTCGCCCCGCGGAGCGAGCCAGCCTGCCATGTCAGGCTATCTTCCCCATCCCCCGAGCAGCACCGCGCCGAGGACCGTGCAGGCGACGCCGAGCCAGCCGCGGCGGCCCAGGCGCTCGCCGAGCAGCGCGGTGGCGAGCAGCGCCACGAACAGCGGGCCCGTCGAGGCGAGCGGCTCGACCACGACGACCAGGCCGTGCTTCAGCGCCGTAAAGCGGAACAGCCAGCCAATCACGTCGTTGGCGAGCGACGCCAGCGCCGCCCACCCCAGCCCCTGCCAGGTCAGCCACACGCCTTTCGCCGAGCCCACGCCGGGCGGGGCGGCCCGCGGCAGCGCGGCCCCGCGCAGCGCCCCCAGCGTGTTCCCGCTCAGCAGCACCAGCGCCGGCACCGTGGTCCGCACCCAGTTCGTCTCGACGGGCGTCAGCGCGTTCAGCCCCAGCTTGAAGCAGAAGCTCGACACGCCCAGGCAGCAGGCGCCGCCGAGCACCAGCAGCACCGCCGGGTGGCGCAGGCGCTCCCAGCGGCCCCGCTTCGGCTGCCGCGCCGCCTGCGCCCCCTGTAAGAGCTGCACGCCGACGACGATCAGCGCCGCGCCGGCCAGCGTGAAGGCGTTCGGCCGCTCGCCCAGGAAGATGATGGCGAGCACCAGCGTGACGAGCACCGCGCTGTTGAAGATCGGCTGGGCGACCGACACGTCGAGGCGCGGCAGCGCGCGCAGGTAGAGCAGCCAGCCGACGACCGGCCCGAGCACGGCGCCCGTCGCGAGCGCCGCCAGCGACCAGCTCGGCGCGAAGCCGGCCCAGCCCGGTCCGAACAGCAACACCGTCGTCATGACGAGCGCGCCGGTCGACCAGCGCGCGGCGAGGAAGGCGGGGGGTGCCGCCGCGCCGACGGCTTTCTTGCTGGCGAGGTGCGCGACCGCGCTAGAGAAGGCGGCGACCAGCGCCAGCCACTCCAGCGGCACGCGCGGCCCCGCCGGCTACGACGCGGCGAGGCGCAGCGGGATCACGCCATCGCTCGGCGCCCTCACCCCCCGCCCTCTCCCAGGGGGAGAGGGGGCCTCGCTGTGCTCTCCTGCCCCCGGCGAGACACTCGGGGTGGGAGTCCCGTCCGCGGTCTCCCTCTCCCCCTGGGAGAGGGTCGGGGGGAGGGCGACCGCCGGCGGCTGTTGCGTCACCGCCACTAGCTCCCCTTGCAGCGCCCACGCGCTGGCCTGCCCGATGCGCACCGCGACGAGCGCGCCGGCCAGCGGCTCCGGATGGTCGAAGAACGCCAGCTTGTTCGTGCGGGTGCGGCCGTACCAGCGCCCCTTCGCCTGGCCCTCGACCAATACCTCCAGAGTGCGGCCGACCAGCCGCGCGTTGATCTCGGCGGCGATGCGCGCCTGCAGCTCTTCGACGGCGTGCAGGCGGCGCTTCTTCTCGGCGCGCGGCACGTCGTCGGGCCAGGTGGCCGCCACGGTCCCCTCGCGCGGCGAGAACATCGCCACGTGGACCACATCCCAGCGCACCCGCTCCATCGTCCGCAGCGTGTTCTCGAACTGCTCGGCCGTCTCGCCTGGGAAGCCGACGATGATGTCCGTCGAGATGCCGATCTCCGGCATGCGCGCCCGCAGCGCGTCCACCACTCGCACGTAGTCCGCGACCTTGTAGCCGCGCGCCATGCGCCGCAGCACCGTGTCGTCGCCCGCCTGGATCGGCAGGTTGATGTCCTCGCACACGTGCGGTAGAGTCGCCACGGCCTCGATCAGGTCGGGGCCGAAGTCGTTGGGATATGAGGTCAGGAAGCGGATGCGCTCCAGCCCCGGCACGTCGTTCAGCAGCGTCAGCAGCTCGGCCAGCGAGCGGCGGGGTTCCAGGTCCCAGCCGTAGCGCTCCACGATCTGGCTGAGCAGCACCACCTCGCGGGTGCCGCGCGCGACCAGCCCGGCCACCTCGGCGCGGATCTCGGCCGGCTGGCGGCTGCGCTCGCCGCCACGGCGGAACGGGATGATGCAGTAGGTGCAGCGGCGGTTGCAGCCCTGGTGGATGGTCACGCCCGCCGACACGCCCGGCGTGCGCTGCGCGCCGTCGGGCTCGTGACGGTAGCGCTCGTCGAGGTCGAGGAGGTCGAGCAGCTGATTGCGCAGCGAGATGTCGGCCTTGGGCGAGATGAACAGGTCCACGAAAGGGTACGTCTGCTGCAGCGCGGCCGTCTCCTCGCCCGCCATGCAGCCGGCCAGGGCGATCTTCAGCGCCGGCCGCTGGCGCTTCACGTCGCGCAGCCGCATGAGCTGGTTGTGGACCTTGTTCTCGGCCGCCTGACGCACGACGCACGAGTAGAGCACCACTAGATCAGCCGCGTCGGCCGCGTCGCACGGCTCGAAGCCGACCAGGTCCAGCTCGTCGCCGAGGCGGCGCGCGTCCGCCTCGTTCATCTGACAGCCAATCGTCCAGATATTCACGGCTAAACGCTGTGGCATGAAGGCACCTCGGCGGCGAAAACGTGTCCAGTTATGCGGTGAGTTGCCGACCTGGTCCGGCGGTGTGCCGGCGTCCAGCGCACGGAGTAAGTGTACAAGACCGGCGTGGATCGGCACGGAGCGCCCGAGCGTCTGCGCCATCAGCTCGCGCTTATTCCGAGTACCGAGTTGGCGCGCTGCTAGCGGCCCACAACCCTATGGACTAGCTCCCGCAGCACGTGCAGTAAGGGTGCCGTGCGAGAGTATCTCCTTTCGTAGGTTTGGGGTGGCCCACGGACTGAAAGGGGTCGGCGGTTCTACCGCCGACCCCTTTTCAGTTTGCTTGCTGAGCGTTCCTTGAAGCGTGACCTCAGGCCGGCGCCGAAGGCGGCCTAGACAGCGGCGCGACCTCCGGACACCGCACGCAGGATAGCGATCAGGATCACAGCGCCAATGAAGGCGACCACGATGCTCCCGATCAGGCCGGCGCTGCTGCCCGGCAGCAGGAAGCTAAAGACGAGGCCGCCGATAAACGCGCCGATGATCCCGACGATGATGTCCCCGATGACCCCGTAGCCACCGCCCTTCATGAACTGGCCCGCGAGCCAACCCGCGATCAAGCCGACGATGATCCAGGCAATTATCCCGCCAGGTTCTAGCGACATGCTCTCTCTCCATCCGCCGCTCTACTCGCCAGCACCAGGGGCGGATTGCAAGGAACGTGCCAAAGTGGGCGGCCGTTAGGACCGGGAGGAAGGCCGGCGCCGGTGACGCGAGCATGTTGACGGCGCCACGGAGCGCGTCGGGCCGAGCCTCTACTGACCTCGGCGGCGTGCTCGCCAGTGGGCGAAGCCAACTTGGAGTTCCTTGCCGAGCAGAAACGCCGCCGTCCAGGCGCCCAAGAGTAGGAGCGGTTGTGCGAGGTGGTCCATATGGTTGCGGTCCCTCCTTACTTGACCAGCCGCGTCATTCGACACGAGGGTAGAGACGGGTAGCAAGCCGGAAACCCGACATTATCGCGGCGCACCACACCGCCGAGCAAGCGGCCGAAGTGCGACAGAGTGAATCTATTGAGCTACACTTGGGTCTGTGAACGCGGCTGTAGTGCCTGAAGAGGTCTACAGGATGTCTCATCCTTAGGCACTACACCGACGGCGGCTCTCCTCGGTGGCTACCCAGGCCCGCAGGCGGTCCAGTTGGAGCCGCAGGTGCTGGGCGCGGCGGAGGAAGGTGCCCTGCAGCGAACCGCGGCGCCATCCTTGCTCCCTAGAGGTCGGGTGGCCTGAACGACTACCGCCATCCTCACGCCTGCCTCGCGGGCAAGGACGCCTGGCCGTCGACTGTAACATCCCGTGGTCGCTTGCATTTACCTGAGCAGGCGCGGGAGCGGACCAGGGCCCGTGCTGAGCCCGACCATCGAACGGACGGAGGGGAGCCGATGCGGCTATGGGGACTCGTTTGGCTCGGTTTCTGCCTGGCCGGGGTGCTCTGCTCGTCAGGGACAGCGACCGGCAGCCAGGCCGCAGGGCTCGACTCCCCGCCAGCCGTAGCCCGCCCGCTGGACCGCCCCGCTGCTCAGGTAGCCGGCGCCGGCGCTACCGACAGTCCACCAGATCAAGCCGCAGATGCGGATGAAGCTGCCTCCCCCACCGACGGCCCACCGCCAGCATCCCCGACCGCAACGCTCGGCGTCCCGGCGCCCGCGGCCCCGCTGCCCCCCCCTGGCGCCGTTCCCGCTGCCGGTTCCCGTCGTCGGCCCGCTCGCGGTCCCCGCCTGGCCGCTGCCGTTGCTCCCGCCGCCCCTGCCTCTGGCGCTGGAGGGGGTCCCCCCCCCCGCCCAACTCCCCCGCGCCGGCCAATTGTCAGCACGTTGGCGCCGTGTGTCACGCGCCTGTCCTGACCGGCAACGCCACGGCAGGCCCGATTCAGCCGGGGCCCTGTCCCCGGCCACTGCTCAACTGCATCGAGTTCACGAGCACCGGCAGCTTCACGATCGCGAGTGTGCTCACGGGCCTCCCGCCCGGCGCACAGGTGGCCTTGGTCGTCCCGGTGGTGACGGCAGCGGGCACACCGGCCGGCGTGCGGACCGTCGGGTGTGGGGTGGCGGATGCCAGCGGGCGGGGTGCAACGCCCAGGTGAACGAGCCGAACATCTTCCCGCAAGTCGGGGGCACGGTGGGTATTCGGAGCCAGGCTCAGATAGCCACGGCGACGGCGACAGCGCTCCGTAGCGCGACCGCCACCCCGACGGGGACGCCGACGCCGACCGCCACGCCCACCACGACCGCCACCCCGACCCCGACGATTACCCCCAACGGCTGTATCGTGAACGCTTGCTCGGCTGACTTCGGCTCCGCCACGGGCACCCTGCCGATTACGGGCACCGTCGTAGTGAGCCCCTGCGATGGCCTTGGAGGCCCGGCGTTCTTCGTCGGTTGCATCGGCTTCACCCCGAGCGCCACGGGCTTCCAGGTGACGGGGGTGTTCTCGAATCTGCCCGCGGGGCTCACTCAGGTGACCCTGACGATCCCGGTGACCAATGCCGCCAGCCTCCCGGCGGGCTCGGTCACCGTCCCGTGCCCCTTCACGGTGAGCCAGGGCACCCCCGAGCTGCGCTGCAGCGGAACCTTCACGGGTGTGTTTCCCCAGGCGGGGGGAACAGTCACGGCCTCCTAGCGGGCCGACGTGTCCGAGCAGCCGGATGTGAACACTAAGAAGGTCGGTGAGCTGACGCGGGGCGATGACTTTGAGATCGTCAGTGCCGGGAGCGGCAGAGGGCCGGAGCATGCGTTTTACCAGGTGCGGACGAGCAACGGGCTCGTGGAGTTTGTGTTCGACGGCAACCTGACGGTGCGGGCGGCAGACTGAGGCAGGGTGCGGTCGGTGAAGAGGCCCGGTCATCATCGCGTGATGACCGGGCCTTCGCGTGTCCGCGCCTTATCCGCGCCTTATCTATATGCTGAATCGGATCTTGCGCCAGGCGTGGTTCTCAGGCCTCTTGTCACTCACTCAGGCCGTCCCAAATACACTAGATGGCCGCTACCTCGGCCCTGCAGCGCCTTGCAGGGCCGCACGGGGCATGTGGGCGAAACGCGCGCCTCAGAGCGCGGCGGCGTGGCCTTCGCGCCCTCGGCCGGCGTGGCTCTCCCGCTGCGGGCGCGACCGAGAAGCTGACGGCGCTACTCGGCCATCTCGTCAACGACTGGCACGTCCTCGCCATCGGCCCCGCTAAACGGGAGCGCGAGCGCCGTGGCGCCCTGCGTCCTCGCGCGAGGCGCCCGCTTGACGCGGCACGGGCCGCTTTGCGGCCAGACGGCCAGCAGCTGCCCACGGAGATGACCTGGCGAGCGATGCTCCGCGCGGAGCCGGGCTTCAGAGCGCTGCGCCGCGACCGTACTGCAACGACGGCGCGAGGCGACGCGAGGGCTCGGCGCCCAGCGCCCGTTCTCCGTGTCCGCCGTGATGGAGACGGAGATCGCTCCCGAGCTGACCCAGCTGGTCGGTAGAGAGCGGCGCCGTGATCCGCTCTGGCTCTGTCAGCGGGCGGCCTGCAATCGGGCCTACTGGCGGCTCGCCGCGGTGCTGCCGGCGCCCCGGGGCTGTGAGCTCGCCACGGATGGCTCCGAGAAGTCGTAGAATCGGCAACCCCCCGTTTCTTGACACCACGAGACCCAGCCGGCCCTGGGTCAGAGGCAGGTTTATCTCCGACGCCAGCGTAGCTCTAACGCGGCTTTTATGCCGGGCCGACGGGCCTCTAACGCAGTCGGCGCCATAGTAGAGCCAGCGAACGACCCTACGAGGACCTCACGAGGAGGTGCTGCGATG
>JAJPHF010000201.1 GCA_021325365.1 Pseudomonadota bacterium | reverse complement strand
GGCGCCGGCCTGGGCGGCAGCCACGACGAGCGCGAGCAGACGCTGAACCAGATCCTGGTGGAGATGGACGGCTTCGACACGAACACGAACGTGATCGTGATCGCGGCGACCAACCGGCCCGACGTGCTTGATCCCGCGCTGCTGCGGCCGGGCCGCTTCGACCGCCAGGTGGTGCTGGACCGGCCGGACATCACCGGGCGCCGGTCGATCCTGGAGGTCCACAGCCGCGGCAAGCCGCTGGAGAAGACCGTGGCGCTGGAAGTGCTGGCGAAGCAGACGCCGGGCTTCTCGGGCGCGGACCTGGCGAACCTGATCAACGAGGCGGCGATTCTCGCGGCCCGCCGCAACAAGAAGGCGATCAGCCTCGCGGAGCTGGAGGAGGCGATCGACCGGGTGATCGCGGGGCCGGAACGCAAGAGCCGCATCATGAGCGACCGCGAGAAGGCGATCACGGCGTACCACGAGGCCGGGCACGCGCTCGTTGGCCGGATGCTGAAGAACCACGACCCGGTCCACAAGGTGTCGATCATTGCGCGCGGCATGATGGGCGGCTACACGCGCTTCCTGCCCGCGGAGGACCGCTACTTCTGGACGAAGTCGCAGTTCGAGGACATGATCGCGGCGGCGCTGGGCGGCCACGTGGCCGAGGTGCTGATCTTTGGCGAGATGAGCACGGGGCCGCAGAACGACATCGAGCGAGCGACGAACCTGGCGCGCAAGATGGTCTGCGAGTACGGCATGAGCGAGCGGCTGGGGCCGCTGGCGCTCGGCCACAAGGAAGAGATGGTCTTCCTGGGCCGCGAGATCGGGGAGCAGAAGAACTACAGCGAGAAGGTGGCCGAGTCGATCGACGAGGAAGTGCGCCGGATCATCGACCAGGGCTACCAGCGGGCCGAGTCGATCCTGAAGGAGCACCTGGAGAAGCTTCACAAGATCGCCGAGTACCTGATCCAGAACGAGACGGTGGAGGGCGAGACGCTGGAGCGCATCTTCCTGGGGCTGCCGCCCGAGGAGCCGACGGCCTCGGCGCCGCCGAGCGCGGCCGCCGCGCCGCCGACGACGACGCCCGCGCCGCCGCCCGCGCAGCCGCGCTTCATCCCCGGACCAGCCACGAGCGGCTGAGCCGACGCGACGACGAGACGGGGCCCCAAGCGGGGCCCCGTTTTTGTTTCTCCTGGGCGGAGGCCAAAATGACGACTGGACTGTACTATTCGCCGAAGTACCTGGCGCACGCGGCGGCAGGGCACCCGGAGTCGCCGGCGCGGCTGGAGACGGCGTGGGCGCAGCTGCAGCGGTACGGGCTGCTGAGCGACGTGGCGGTGGCCGAGCCGCCGCCCGCGGAGCTGGCAGACCTGGAGCGGGTGCATACGCCGGCCCACGTCCGGGCCGTGCGGGCCATCGCGGCGGACGGCGGCGGCTGGATCGACGCCGACACCTTCGTGGCGGCGGCGTCGTACGAGGCGGCGCTGCTGGCCGCGGGGGCGGGGATCGCGGGGGCCGAGGCCGTGCTGAGCGGGCGGCAGGCGAACGCCTTCGCGCTCGTGCGCCCGCCGGGGCATCACGCGCTGCCCGACCGCGCGATGGGGTTCTGCCTGTTCAACAACGTGGCGGTGGCGGCCGCGTGGGCGCGGGCGCGCGGCGGCGCCGAGCGCGTGCTGATCGTGGACTTCGACGTACACCACGGCAACGGGACGCAGGACATCTTCTACGCGCGCGACGACGTGATCCTGTTCTCAACGCACCAGTTCCCGCTGTATCCGGGGACGGGGCGGCTGGGCGAGACAGGCGTCGGGGCGGGCAAGGGCTACAGCGTGAACCTGCCGCTGCCGCCGGGGTGCGGGGACGCGGTGTACGGGCGGGCGTTCGACGAGGTGCTGGCGCCGCTGGCGCGGCGCTGGCGGCCGGACCTGATCCTGGTGTCGGCGGGCTATGACGCGCATTTCAGCGACCCGCTAGCGAACATGCGGCTGACGGTGGATGGCTACGTGGCGCTGGTCGAGCGGCTGTGCGCGCTGGCGCGCGAGCTATGCGGGGGGCGGCTGGTGGCGCTGCTCGAGGGCGGCTACAATCTCGGCGCGGTGGCGGCATCGGTGGTGGCGACGTGTCAGGTGCTGGCGGGCCAGGCGCCGATCGGCGATCCGCTCGGGGCGCCGCCCGCCGCGCCGCCGCCGCGGGACGCCGACGCGGTGCTGGCGGCCGCGCGCGAACTGCACCGCATCTCCTAGTAGACCGTACCGACGCAATCCTTACCCGGCAGCAGGCGGGCTCGTATAATTGCCCGCGTTAACCGGTTTTCGCACCGATAGCGCTTTCCGGGGCGATCGAGCCCGGCAGGGGCGGGGGGCGGCAGGGGCTCGTCCCCTGCCCTACCTCACGGCTCAACGCAGACGAAAACCGCTTTAGCCGCGCGGTCCGTGGGACATGGGTCCGGGCGGATGGGTTGGGGAGGCGGCGTGGACGAGGCCGCTCATTACGCGTCCTCTGTACACCAGTTCCCTTTGTCTCACTTGAGTCCCGCCTGGGCAGCGCGCCGCGTGGTGCGCCTCGCGCTGCTGCCGACCGTGACGCTGCTGTACACGCTCTTCGTGCTGGGCGGCTTCATGTGCGGCGCGCTGGGACTCGCGGCGGTCGCCCGTCCGGCCAACGGCCCGCCCGGCGCTCTGACGTCGTTCGCTCGCGGGCACGCACCGGCGGCGCATGCGGTAGGCGACTCCACCCCGCTTGGGGAGTGGTTGTCCATCCCGGGGGCGCTGACGCACATGACGGGCCAGCAAGTACCGCGGCTCGACACCTCGGGCGTTGACGTGGCCGAGGACGGGGCGAAAGCGCCGACGGGCGACGTCGGCGAGGCCGGTGGCGCGACCAACTGGCCTACGCCGCCGCCTCCACCCAGCGCGAGCGGCCCACTGCTTCCCCAGCATCGATTCACCATCCTGCTCCTGGGCAGCGACGACGATCTGAAATTCACGCCGAACGCGGTGCTTACGCAGTCGATGATCCTGGTGAGCGTGGACCCGCAGACTGCCGACGTGGCGCTGGTCTCCATCCCGCGGGACTTCTGGGTCCCGATCCGGGGTTACGGCTACGCGAAAATCGACGTGGCCTACGAGGTTGGGGGGATCGCGCTCGCGCGCGCGACGGTCGAGCAGCTCTTCGGGATCAGCGTGGACTACTACGGGTGGGTGGGGCTCAACGGCCTGGTCCAGGTAATCGACAGTCTGGGCGGGGTCGACGTGACGGTCCTACACCCGGTACTGGACGAAGCCTATCCCGACGATCTGGAGGGGCCGGACCCTTACGCTTACCATCGTCTGTACATCCCCGCGGGCCCGCAACACCTCGACGGTCGGACGGCGCTCCAATACGTTCGCTCGCGCCACGGGGACCTGCAGTCGGACTTCGGGCGCTCGGCCCGCCAGCAGCAGGTGCTCCTGGCGCTCAAGGACCTAGCCCGCGACCCGGCGGTCACCACGCGCCTGCCGGCCCTGGTCGAGGCGCTGCACGACGCGGTGAAGACCGACCTCTCGCTGCCGGCCATCGCCCAGCTCGTCGCCCTGGCACGGACGATTGGCCCCGATCACATCCAGCAGCGGGTGCTGGCGGCGCCGCAGTACGCCACGCTCGGCTGGTCGCCGGATCACCAGCAGCAGGTCGTCTACCCCAACTGGGACCGGATCCGGCCGGAGATCGCGCGCCTTCTGCGCCCCGGCGAGGCCTCTGGTCTCGGCCGCTAGTCCGGGTGGTCACGAGCGGACCGCTTGCAACCACTGCCGCACCTCGGCCGCCGCACTATTGGTGATCCAAACAGGGCGCGCGGTCGCATCGAGGCCGTCGCCCCGGGTGATCTGGCGAGGGGGGCCCAGCACGAAGGCGCCGTCATCGCCCTCCGTCAAGGACCGGACCCAGAGCTGAAAGCGCCGGTCGGTCAGCGCGAGGTACGCGAGCTGCGTGCCATCCGGGCTCCAGGCCGGCTGCGCGATCGTGCCCGTGGCCACCTGCTGCAGGTCCGTGAGCCGCGGCGCGTCCGTCGTCGCGATTCGGCCGACGTAGAGATTCTCCTCCCGCCCGTCGGTCTGCACGAACGCCAGGGTGACACCGTCTGGGGCGACGCTCGCCTGGCGGGCGGGATGCTCGGCGGCCGTGAGCGGGACCGCTTGCTGGGCGTCGACGCGGAGCCGGGCCAGGCCCTCGACGAGATCGCCGCTGTCGGTGTATCGATAGCGGGTGAAAACGAGCGTATTTGGCTCCTGGGGATCGACCGCGATATCCTGATCGCCCCCCGTGTACGGCTGGGGATGCGTGATCTGGCGGACGTGCCCGTCCGGGAGGTCGAGCTGCCAGATCGCCAGATCGCCGACCCCGGCGGCCTCCTTGTTCAGGTCGGCGAGCATGTAGAGCCCGCTCCCATCGGGCAGCAGGGTAGGCTGCGCCACCCAATGGTTGGCGGCGACGATCGCCGCGGCGTTGTGCGTGAGGGGGTGGGGCAGCATCGCGGGACCGGCGGCCCAGAGGTCCGAGGCGTTCCTGGCGCGCTTTACCCAGACGAGCAGGTCGTCGGCCAGCGCGGGTTGGGTGAGCTGGCCGTCGTCGGTCAACTGATACGTCTCGACGCCGTTGGTCTCCCAGAGGTCGCCGCCCGCCGCGTAGAGAAACCAGGCGGCGGGGGCCGCGCGGGGCGGCGCCGGTCGCGGACGGAAGCTATCGACGACGGTGTGAAGGTCCGTCCCCAAGGACGCTGGGCGCTCCGCGCTCGGGTCTGGCGCGGTGGTCGCGACTGTCGCGGCAACAACGTGCAGCAGTCGGGTCAGGCCGAGCAGCCCGACGAAGATGCCGCCGCTCACGTAGATTACCAGGAGGGCCAAGGCTAGGGCGAGGAGGCGCCCCCGGGGACGGGCGGCTGCGCTCTGCCCACGCCCAAGCTCGTCCGTGGAGTGCGGTGTTGCGGGGCCCCCCGGGCCAGGGAGCGCGGTCACGTGACCTCCTGCGGGCCAGATGGCTCAGGCGAAGGGGCCAGCGGCGCCGTCCCAGCAGCCGCAGGAGTATAGTCCGGCGCAACATCGGCTGGCGCGGATTGCGTACGGCGCGCGCCCACGTCCGGCGCGCGCCGTGGTACGCTGTGCAGCAAGCCGGGGCAAACGGGCGTTTCGGGCCGTGCGGGGCCCGGGGAGCAGAAAGGGGGCAGCGATGGATGGGTGTTCGCGCGGAGGGCGGCGCTGGGAGCGCCTACACGACGACCTGGTTGAGGCTGCGGCGGACCTCGACCGGCTCACGCACGACGATACGCTTGACCGCGAGCGGCTGGACGGGTTCATCAGCGCGCGGAAGGCCACGCGACGCGACGTGCTGAAGCTTGGCGGTGCCCTCGGGTTTACCACGGTCGCATCGCCGCTGCTGGGCGGCGCCGATGCGCATCGGGCGTGGCCGCTGTACGTCGCGGGTGGCGCGCTGCCGCAGCTCTTCGATCCTGATCCGCAAAGCCGTTCCCATACGATCGAGTCGATTCCGGGCGAGACGGTGGAACTGGGCCGCTTCGATCCCACGCGCTCGCCCATCGTCACGATCGACTCGGGCGACATCCTGCACTACCCGAACACGCTGACACACTTCCTGGGGCGCGTCCGCCCCGGCGTGCCGATTGCGGAGATCGCGCAGCTGCGGCGCGACAATCCCGGGCGCGGCCCGCACTCGATCATCGGCCCGGTGGCAGTGCGCGGGGCCGAGCCGGGCGACGCGCTGGAACTGCGTATCCTGCGGCTCGACCCCATCGACTTCGCGTTCAACTTCAACAACCCCGCCGACCTGAACACGGGCGCGCTGCCCGAGGACTTTCCGGATGGGCAGGTGCGCTACTTCGAGGTGGATAGGGACACGATGACGACCCAGTGGGGGCCGAACATTCGCATCCCGCTGGGGCCGTTCCAGGGCACGCTCGGCGTCTCACCGCCGGTCGACGAGCCCGTCAGCTCCGTGCCCCCGGGGCCGTATGCGGGCAACGTCGACCTACGCGAGCAAGTCGAGGGCACGCGGCTATTCGTGCCAGTCTGGAAACCTGGCGCGCTGATCTTCACGGGCGACTCACACGTGGCGCAGGGCGACGGCGAGGTGAACCTGACGGCTATTGAGTCGGCGATGCGGGAGGCGCGCATCCAGGTGATCCTACACAAGAACACGCCGCTGCGCTGGCCGTTCGCCGAGACGCCCACGCACTGGATCCCGCTGGCGACTCACGCGGACCTGAACGAGGCGTTCAAGACCTGTTTGCGGAACACGACCGATTTCCTGACCCGCGGCGCGGGGCTGACGCCGCTCGACGCCTACGGGCTCGCGAGTGTGGCGGTGAGCTTCCGCATCACGCAGGTCGTGGACGCGAACCAAGGGGTCCACGCGATGATCCCGAAGGACTTGTTCGCGGCGGAGGCGCAGGCGGAGATCAACCCGCTGCGGTGAGGATAGAGCGCAGCGGGCCGGCGCCGCTCGCTACCGGCACCTGCCAGGCCCGGTCCGGCGCTGTGGCCGTGGCGGGGGAGTCGAGGTGGCAAGCGGGCGGCGCTTGCCGCTCCGGCGGGGGCGCGCGATACTAGCACGAGACGTGAACGTGGCGGGAGGTACGGGGTGCGAAGCAAGATTACGGTTGTGGGCGCCGGCAACGTGGGGGCGACGGCGGCGCAGGAGATCGCGCGGCGGGACTACGCCGACGTGGTGCTGGTGGACATCATCGAGGGGCTGCCCCAGGGCAAAGCGCTGGACATGAACGAGGCGGGGCCGGTGCTCGGCTACGAGCCGCGCATCACTGGCACCAACAGCTACGACGAGACGGCCGGCTCGGACGTGATCGTCATCACGTCGGGCGTTGCCCGCAAGCCGGGGATGAGCCGCGACGACCTGGTGACGACGAACCAGGGCATCGTCGCTTCGGTGACCAAGCAGGCCGTGGCGGCGTCGCCGAACGCGATCATCGTCTGTGTGACGAACCCGCTGGACGCGATGTGTCACGTCGCCAAGGATACGTCGGGCTTCCCGAAGCAGCGGGTGGTTGGGATGGCCGGCATCCTGGACACGGCGCGCTTCCGCACGTTCATCGCCTGGGAGACGGGCGCCTCGCCCCGGGACATCTCGGCGATGGTGCTGGGCGGCCACGGCGACCAGATGGTGCCGATCGTGTCGGCGACCACCGTGGGCGGGATCCCCCTGCGGCAGCTCGTCGCGGAGGACCGGATCGCGCAGCTCGTCCAGCGCACGCGGGATGGTGGCGGCGAGCTGGTGAACCTGCTGAAGATGTCGGGCTGGTACGCGCCGGGGGCCGCGATCGCGCAGATGGTGGACGCGATCGTGCTCGATCAGAAGCGGGTGCTGCCCTGCACGACGTACCTGGAGGGCGAGTTCGGCATCAGCGGGCTGTACATGGGCGTGCCGGTGAAGCTGGGCGCGGGCGGCGTCGAGGGGATCGTCGAGTTGCAGCTGACCGAGGCGGAGCAGGCCGAGCTGAAGAAGTCGGCCGACGCGGTGCGCGAGGTCGTGGCGGTGCTGAACCGCCACCAGTAGGCCGTGGCGCACGGGGCAGAGGCAAGGCAGGAGCGGGGGCCGCGGCCCCCGCTCCTGCTTTGCTACCCGCCGAACGAATTGTCAGACGCGCTCGGGCGCCAGGCCCCAGTGCTCGGGCGCGCGCCAGATGGCGGAGATCGTCAGGTCGCGGACCTGGGGCAGCTCTTTGGGGAGGCGGTTCCAGAGGGCGATGAACAGCTCGTCGTGCTGGAGGATCTCCTTCTTCCAGTCGGCGCGGTTGAAGGAGGTGACTGCCTTCCACTGCTCCGGCGTGAAGCTCTCGAGGCCCCGCCAGTCGATGTCCTGGTAGCGCGGCATCCAGCCGATCGGGCTCTCCACCGCGCCGGCCCGTCCGTGGACGCGCTCGACGATCCACTTGAGAACCCGCATGTTCTCGCCAAAGCCGGGCCAGATGAAGCGACCGTTCTCGTCCTTGCGGAACCAGTTCACCGCGTAGACGCGCGGCGGGTCGGGAAGCTCGCCGCCGACCTGGAGCCAGTGCCGGAAGTAGTCGCCCATGTGGTAGCCGCAGAACGGGAGCATGGCCATCGGATCGCGGCGGACGACGCCGACGGCGCCGGTCGCGGCCGCGGTGGTCTCCGAGCCCATCGTCGCGGCTTTGTAGACGCCGTAGGTCCAGTTGAAGGCCTCGGCGACCAGCGGGATGGTGTTGCTGCGCCGCCCGCCGAAGATGAAGGCGCCGATCGGCACGCCCTCCGGGTCTTCCCAGCGGGGGTCCATCGACGGGCACTGGCTGGCTGGCACGGTGAAGCGGGCGTTGGGGTGCGCGGCCAGGCGACCGCAGTCAGGCGTCCAGGGCTCGCCGCGCCAGTCGATCAGCTCCGGCGGCGGCTCCTTGGTCATGCCCTCCCACCACACGTCGCCATCGGGAGTGAGCGCCACGTTGGTGAAGATCGTGTTGGCGCGCATCGTCGCCATCGCGTTGGGGTTGGAGTCCCAGGACGTGCCGGGGGCGACGCCGAAGAAGCCAGCCTCCGGGTTGATGGCGTAGAGCCGGCCGTCGGGGCCGGGCTTGACCCAGGCGATGTCCTCGCCGACGGTGGTGACCTTCCAGCCTTCCATCGCCTTCGGCGGGATCAGCATGGCGAGGTTGGTCTTGCCGCAGGCGCTGGGGAAGGCCGCGCCGATGTAAGTCGTCTCGCCGTCGGGGGCCTGCACCCCCGCCACCAGCATGTGCTCGGCCAGCCAGCCCTCGTCGCGCGCCATGATCGAGGCGATGCGGAGCGAGAAGCACTTCTTGCCCAGCAGCGCGTTGCCGCCGTAGCCGCTGCCGTAGGACCAGATGGAGCGGTCCTCGGGGAAGTGGACGATATACTTGTGCTCGCTGTTGCAGGGCCAGACGACGTCCTTCTGCCCGGGCGCGAGCGGCATGCCGACGGAGTGCAGGCAGGGCACGTACTCGCCGTCGGAGCCGAGCACGTCGTAGACGGCGCGGCCCATGCGGGTCATGATGCGCATGTTGACGACGACGTAGGGCGAGTCGGTCAGCTCGATGCCGATGGCCGAGATGCGGGAGCCGAGCGGGCCCATGCTGAAGGGCACGACGTACATCGTGCGGCCGCGCATGCAGCCCTCGAACAAGCCGACGAGGGTGGCGCGCATCTCCTTGGGATCGACCCAGTTGTTGTTCGGGCCAGCGTCGTCCTGATTGCGCGGGCAGACGAACGTGCGGTCTTCCATGCGGGCGACGTCGCTCGGGTCCGAGCGGGCGAGGAAGCTACCCGGGCGCTTCTCCTCGTTGAGGCGGATGAGCATGCCGCTGTCCACCATCTGGTTGCAGAGCGCATCGTACTCGGCCTGCGAGCCGTCGCACCAGTGGATGGCGTCTGGCTGGCACAGGTCCACCATCTCCTGAACCCACTTGCGCAGGCCGGGATGCGCGACGTACGCTGGGCACTCGACCGAGGCTTCCTTAACCATACCCGCCTCCTTTCGCGACCGCGTTCGTGGCCTCGCCCCCTTTGCAAAGCCCTGCTGTCAATCCGTTGGGCTAGCGGCGGCCCTGGCGCTCGCGCCGCGCCGGGGGCGGCGGAGCGGGCGGGAGGGCCCGGCGCCATAACTGCCACTGTAAAAGAGTTTACATCCTCGCGGGGGCAACGCGCTGAATCAGGCCGACGCAGGGGTAGGGCTTTTCACTGCTCTAGTGAGATGGTAGAACAAGCGTCACCGAAGGGAGGTGGCGCGCGATGGAGTGGGGCGAGCCGGTCCATCCGCAGAGTGTGTTAGCG
>JAJPHF010000014.1 GCA_021325365.1 Pseudomonadota bacterium | reverse complement strand
CTCGTGGCCGCCCGCGGCCTGTGGCGCGGAATACTGCGAGCGCCACTGCCCCCGTGCCGGCGCCGGAGCCACCGGGAGGGCCGGCGCCGCGGGGGCTTGGGGCGCGGCATACTGCCAGCGCCACTGCCGCCGCCCCGATGTCAGCTGACCGCTCAGTCTCGCTGCAAACCGCTGTAGTGCAGCAGCCCAGCACCGGCGCGGAAGGCGCGGGCGCCCCGCCCGCCCGGTCTGCCGTACCGCATCCGGAGCGAGCGTTCGCCTCCTCCCTCTCCCCCTTGGGAGAGGGTCGGCGTGAGCGGGCGCCTCGCTGACTCTTGCCCGCAAGGCGCTCTAGCCCCGCCAGTCGCGACGTAGGGCCGGGGCTCGTCCCCTGCCGCCCCGTCACGGGTGCGGCTGCTACCCAATTGCGGCGACTATGACGTAGGGCCGGGACTCGTCCTCTGCCGCCCGGCCGGCGCTACTGCTGTCCCCTACTCCGGCGAAGCGGACGTAGGGCGGGGGCTCGTCCCCTGCCGCCCGGCCGGCGCCGCCCGGGTCCTATCATCCTGGCAGCCCCGCTCGGCGCCCGCGGCCCACCATGCGGGCATCCCCACCATGCCGAACCGAACAGGTTCGCACCTGTCCGCGCCGGACGACGGCTCTCCGCCAATGCGTTCATAGTAGAGAGGCCGCGAGGCGCGCCGGAGAGCGCCCGCCATCGGCGCGACGTGGTCGCAATCTTACGCCGTACACGCCTCCCCTCGCGCCCGTCGCCCGCGCCCGGCCCGGGGCCTCCCCCCGCCGGCCCGGCCCGCGGCGCAGCCCCGGGGGAGTATCGTACGGGGCAAACGATGCGACCTTCCGCGCCCGAGGAGCAGCCGCCAACCCGCGCCCGGCCTAGCACTTAACCACCCGGTCAAGGAGCATCGTTTGACCGTTCCTCGGATAAATTGCGCCGCCACGCAGCGGGGCCTGTCCCCGCGCTTTGCCAGCGCGTGTTGGGTGCCAACCGCGATGTTACACTGGTAGTGCGAATGATCTCGCCGTCGGTGGACGTGGCAGCATGGCGACCGCGGACGCGGCCGCCGAGCGCACGGCCGCGGCAGGCGCCGGGTCGCCTGGCGGCGGCGGCGGGCGGAGACGCGCGGGCGCGACGCCGCGCCGCGCAGGCTGAGGAGTGAGCACGATGGCCGTCCGCGTCGGCATCAACGGCTTTGGTCGCATCGGCCGCCAGGTCCTGAAGGCCATCCTCGAGCGGCACCCGCAGGCCCTGGACGTCGTGGCGATCAACGACCTTTTCGACACGAAGACCAACGCGCATCTCTTCAAGTACGACTCGAACTACGGCGTCTTCCCCGGCACCGTCGTCCCGCACGAGAACGCCTTCGTGATCGACGGGCACGAGATCCGCGTGACCTCCGAGCGCGACCCCAGCAAGATTCCCTGGCGCGACGAGGGCGTGCAGCTCGTGGTCGAGTCCACGGGGTTCTTTACCGACGCCACCAAGGCGCGCGCCCACCTGGACGCCGGCGCGAAGAAGGTCATCATCAGCGCCCCGGCCCGCAACGAGGACATCACGATCGTCCTGGGCGTGAACCAGGAGCGCTACAACTCGGCCGAGCACAACGTCGTCTCCAATGCCTCTTGCACGACCAATGGCCTCGCCCCGGTGGCCAAGGTGCTTAACGACAAGTGGGGCATCGAGAAGGGCCTGCTCACTACGGTCCACTCGTATACCAACTCGCAGCGGCTGCTCGACCTCGCCTCGCCCGACCTGCGCGACGCGCGCGCGGCGGCGCTGAACATCGTGCCCGCGGCGACCGGCGCCGCGCGGGCCGTTGGCCTGGTCATCCCGGAGCTGCAGGGCAAGTTCAACGGCATGGCCTTCCGCGTGCCGACGCCCACGGTGTCGGTCATCGACTTCGTGGCCCTCCTCAACGGCGACGTCACGGCCGACGCCATCAACGCTGCCATGCGCGAGGCGGCCGAGGGCAGCCTGAAGGGTATCCTGGCCTACACCGAGGAGCCGCTGGTCTCGATGGACCTGAAGGGCAACACGCACTCCTCGATCTATAGCGGCCTCGACACGATGGTCGTCGGCGGCAACATGGCGAAGGTGGTCTCCTGGTACGACAACGAGTGGGGCTACTCGTGCCGCGTCGCCGATCTCGCCGCCTACATGGGCGAGCGCCTGTAAGCGCGGCCGCCATGAACAAGAAGACGATCCGCGACGTCGACGTCGGCGGCAAGCGCGTGCTCGTCCGCGTGGACTTCAACGTGCCGCTCGACCGCGAGGGGCACGTGACCGACGCCACGCGCCTCCGTGAGGCGCTGCCCACGATCAACGAGCTGCGCGCACGGGGCGCCAAGGTCATCCTGATGTCGCACTTGGGGCGACCCGACGGCCAGGTGAAGGAGTCGCTGCGACTGGCGCCCGTCGCCGCCGAGCTTCAGCGGCTGCTCGGCGCGCCGGTCACGCACGTCCGCGACTCCGTCGGGCCGGAGGTGGAGGCCGCGGTGGCCGCGCTCCCGCCGGGCGGCGTGCTGCTGCTGGAGAACCTGCGCTTCCACCCGGAGGAGGAGGCCAACGATCCGGCGTTCAGCCGCCAGCTCGCGGCGCTCGGCGATCTGTACGTGGACGACGCCTTCGGCACGGCACACCGCGCGCACGCCTCCACCGAGGGCGTGACCCACTTCCTCCCAGCGGTCGCCGGGCTGCTCATGGAGAAGGAGCTAGAGTCGTTCGCCCGCATCCTGGAGCATCCGGAGCGGCCGTTCGTCGCCATCATCGGCGGCGCGAAGGTTTCGAGCAAGATCGGCGTGCTAGAGCACTTGCTCGACAAGGTCGACCGGCTGATCATTGGCGGCGGCATGGCGAACACCTTTCTGAAGGCGCAGGGGCATGGCGTGGGCCGCTCGCTGCTCGAAGCCGACAAGGTGGACGTGGCGAGCGACCTCATGAAGCGCGCCGCGGGCGCCGGCGTCCAGCTTCTCCTGCCAGTGGACGCCGTGGTGACCGACCGCCTGGAGGCCGAGGCACCGCGCCGAGTCGTGAGCGTGGACGCCGTGCCGGCCGACGAGCTGATCGCCGACATCGGCCCAGCGACGATTGAGCGCTTCGGACAAGCGCTGGCCGATGCCCGCACGATCCTCTGGAACGGGCCAATGGGCGTGTTCGAGGTGCCGCCGTTCGCGGCCGGCACCCGGGCGCTGGCCGAGACCGTCGGCCGCTCGCACGCCGTGACGGTCATCGGCGGCGGCGACACCGTGGCGGCCGTGGAGCAGGCTGGCTGCGCCGACCGCATGACCCACATCTCCACGGGCGGCGGCGCCTCCCTGGAGCTACTGGAGGGCCGCGTCCTCCCGGGGGTGGCGGCCCTCCAGGACCGCGACCAGTAGTCTGTTGGGCGCGACAAGTCGCGCCCGGGCGCTGGCCCCGAGTCGGGTCAGCGGGGACGGGCTCGGGCCGGCCGTCATATCGTGTAATTCTCTGATCGGCCGTCCTGGCTCTGATCGACTACGCCACTGCAAGGAGGCCCACGGTGCCCAAAACGCCGATGGTGGCCGGCAACTGGAAGATGAATACGACGGTGGGCGAGGCGATCGCGCTCGCGGAGGCGATGCGCCCCGACCTGGAGGCGATTGCCGGGGTAGACCGCGTGCTTTGCCCGCCGTTCGTCTCGCTGGCCCCCCTCCACGACTTGCTCGCCGAGAGCCCCGTGCGGCTGGGCGCCCAGAACGTGTACTTCGAGCCGAAAGGCGCCTTCACGGGCGAGATCAGCCCGACGATGCTCGTCGGGCTCGTGGATTACGTGATCCTCGGCCACTCCGAGCGCCGCCATGTTTTCGGTGAGACGGACGCGCTCATCAACCGCAAGGTGCAGGCGGCGTTGGCGTCTGGCTTGCGGCCGATCCTGTGCGTCGGCGAGACGCTGGACGAGAACGAGGCCGGCCGGACGCGGGAGGTCGTCGGGCGGCAGCTGCGACTGGGTCTGGCGGGTGTAGCCGATCTCGCGCCGGTGGTGGTCGCCTACGAGCCGGTATGGGCGATCGGCACAGGGCGTGCCGCCACGCCGGACGGGGCGAACGCCGTGATCGGCGACATCCGCCGGCTGGCGGGCGAGCTCTACGGCGCCGAGGCGGCTGCGGGGCTGCCTATCCTATACGGCGGCAGCGTGACGCCCGACAACTTCCCCGCCTTCATGGCGGCGCCCGAGATCGACGGCGGCCTGGTTGGGGGCGCGAGCCTGAACCCGGCGAGCTTCGTAACCCTTACGCGGCAGGCGGCCGCAGCCCGGGTGCCCGCCGGCGACTGACGCCCCGGGCTGGCCGCGGGCAGACCTGTTGGCTATACTCGGGCCAGGAGACGGCGCCCGGCCGTGGGCCGGGGGACAGGCGAAGCGCTTCGAGGAGGAGCACTCATGGAGCGGATCGCGGCAGTCGACGCGGACGGCCACATCACCGAAACCCAGGCGCAGCTAAAGCCATACTTCGACGGCTACGTGGACGCGGGCGGCGCCTGGTCCATCAACCGGCCGTTCTATCCCGTGGACAACTGGGACCGGGCGCTCGCCGACACCCTGGGCGACCGGGCCAGCACCGCGAAGGAGTGGCTCGACGCCATGGATCGCGGGGGTATGGAGTACGCGTTCCTCTACCCGACGGCGGGCCTGGGCGTCGGCTGGATTCGCGAGCCGGACTGGGCCACGGCGCTCTGCCGCGCCTACAACAACTTCGTGTCTGAGGAGTTCCTCAAGGTCAGCCCCCGCCTGCGTGCGGTCTGCCTGATCCCCATGCAGGACCCGGCGGAGGCGGTGAAGGAGCTGCGGCGGGCCATTAGCGAGCTGCACTTCAGCGGCGTGATGCTGCCCGCCAACGGCTTGCGGCTGCCGCTCGGCCACCCGCAGTTCCACGAGATCTACGCCGAGGCGGAGCGGCTCGACTGCTTCGTGGGGATCCACGCCACGGTGCGCGGCCCGCAGAGCTTCGGCGGCGACCACTTCGACAAGTTCATCGAGGTCCACACGCTGTCGCACCCGCTGGCGCAGATGATCAGCATGACCGGCTGGGTGTTCGAGGGCGTGCCCGAGAAGTTCCCGAACCTGCGTACGGGCTTCATGGAGTCCGGCTGCTCGTGGGTGCCCTACTGGCTCAACCGGATGGACGAGGAGTACGAGAAGCGCGCGCCCGAAGCGCCGCTGCTCAAGAAGAAGCCGAGCGAGTACATCCGCAGTGGGAACATCTACTTCCATGGCGAGGCCGACGAGGTGCTGCTGCCGGAGGCGATGCGCTGGCTGGGCGGCGGCAGCGTGTTCTACGCCTCGGACTTCCCACACTGGGACCACTCGTACCCGCACAACATCGATGAGTTCCTCGAGATGGACAGCCTGACGCTCGAGGAGAAGCGCGCGCTACTGCGCGACAACTGCCTCCGCATGTACGGCATGCTGGCGCGGGTCTAGGACGCGACGCTCCGGTGCGGCGCGGTCCGCGCGCGGCCCTGGCCCGAGTTAACGTTTGACGGCGGCGGCGCGGGCCGCTATACTGACACCACAAGTGAAGATGCCAATGGCCGCGAGCAGGACTAGTACGTAGCGTGTTCGGCCCAGCGAGTCGGGTACGGTGGGAGCCGATGCTGGAAGCGCTACCGAATGGACCTGGGAGCTGCTGACCGAACGGCCCTCGCCCAGTAGGCTCAGCCGGAATCGCCCCCGTTAGCCGGGCGCCAGCGTCACGATGCGACCGCGAGTCGATCGGCGCGCTGGGCTAAGGGCACCACGCCCCCCCCCGCCTTTCCCGGGTCGGCGGGCGCTGGCGCTGAACTAGGGTGGCACCACGAGAGAACCTCGTCCCTGTGGGACGAGGTTCTTTATTGTTCGCAACACGCGGAGGTCGAGGAATGCGGGGACGGATTCTTACGGGCGATCGCCCCACCGGTAAGCTGCATCTGGGCCATTGGGTAGGCACACTGCAGAACCGGGTGCGGCTGCAACGCGAGTACGAGTGCTTCTTCATCGTCGCGGACTACCACATCCTCACGACCCGGCTGGACAATCTCGGGGAGATCGAGGGAAATATCCGCGACATGGTCCTCGACTACCTCGCCGCTGGTATCGATCCCGAGCAGAGCACGATCTATCTCCAATCGCTCGTCCCACAGGTATGCGAGCTTCACTTGCTCTTCTCGATGCTCACAACGGTGCCCCGCCTTCAGCGCGTGCCCAGCCTGAAGGAGGTCATGCGGAGCCTGCACATCGAGACCGCCTCGTACGGGCTTCTGGGTTACCCGGTCTTGCAGGCAGCGGATATCCTGATGGTCCGCGCGAACCTCGTGCCGGTCGGCAAGGACCAGGCGTCGCACTTGGAGCTGACCCGCGAGATCGCCCGACGCTTCAACGACCTCTACGGCGAGGTGCTGCCGCTGCCGGAGACGTTGATCGGCGACGTGCCGACCCTCGTCGGCACCGATGGCCAGGTCAAGATGAGCAAGAGCCTGAACAACGCCATCTTCCTCTCGGACGACGCCAAGACCGTCGAGCGCCGGGTGATGAGTATGTACACGGACCCCACGCGCATCCATGCCACAGACCCTGGCCACGTGCGCGGCAATCCCGTCTTCGCTTACCACGACGCCTTCAATCCCGACCGCGAGGAGGTCGCGGATCTCAAGAAGCGCTACCGGGCGGGCCGCGTTGGCGACGTGGAGGTGAAGCGCAAGCTGGCGGCCGCGCTCAATACCTTTCTGGAGCCGTTCCGGGAGCGCCGCGCCGAGTACGCGAGCCGCCCGGGCCTGGTCGACGAGATCCTGCACGCGGGGAGCGACCGCGCGCGCCGAGAGGCCGCGGAGACGCTGCGGCTGGCACGCGAGGCGATGGGGCTGAACTACTTCCGCACACCGGCGACCGCGGGGCGGTGAGAGATGGAGACGATGCAGCGGCGGATCGACCCGGCGCCGCGTGTGGCGCAAGGGCAGTGGCTGGAGGTGACGCCCTCGCGCGCCGAGGCGCGGCGGCTGGCGGGACAGGCGCGGCTCCTGCCGCTGTACCGCGAGGTGCTAGCCGATGTGGAGACGCCCGTTTCGGCGTACCTGAAGGTGGCCCGCGGGGCGCCGTCGTTTCTGCTGGAGAGTGTCGAGGGCGGCGAGCGGCTCGCACGCTACTCGGTCGTCGGCACGGAGCCGTGCCAGCACCTCGAGGTGCGTGATGGCCTGGCGCGGCTCACGGGGCGCGACGGCGTCGTTGAGCGGCCCTGCGACGACCCGCTGGCGCTCGTGGACGAGTGGGTCGGCCGCTATGAGCCGGTAGCCGTCTCCGGCCTGCCGCGGTTCCACGGCGGCGCCGTCGGCTACCTGGCCTACGAGCTAGCCCGCTGCTACGAGCGGCTGCCCGCCCCGAGAGCGGACCCGCTGGGCCTGCCGCTCGCGCGCCTGGCGCTGTACGACAGCCTGCTGGTGTTTGACCACTTGCAGCGCACCATCAAGGTTGTCACCCACGTGCCCCTCGACGGCGACGTGGACGCGGCCTACGACGCGGGGCTCGTGCGCATCGACGCTCTTGTCCAGCGTCTCGCCGCCCCGCTGACGGTGGGCTCCCTCGCCGTCGGCGAGCCACCGTCCCGGCGTGTGGGACTCGAATCCAACATGACCCGCGCTGCCTACGAGACTGCGGTCCAGCGGGGCCAGGAGCACATCGCGGCAGGCGACGTCATCCAGGTGGTGCTGGCGCAACGCTTTTCGCGCCCGGTTGCTGCCCCCCCGTTCGCGGTCTACCGCGCGCTGCGCGCCGTGAACCCGTCGCCCTATATGTACTTTCTGGACTGGGGCGACTTCCAGCTCGTCGGGGCGTCGCCGGAGCTGCTGGTGCTGGTCGAGAACGGCCAGGTGGTCACGCACCCGATCGCCGGTACCCGGCCGCGCGGCGCAACGGACGAGCGCGACGCGGCGCTGGCGGCCGAACTGCGTGCCGACGAGAAGGAGCGGGCTGAGCACCTGATGTTGGTGGACTTGGGCCGCAATGATATCGGCCGCGTCAGCGCACCGGGCAGCGTGAGCGTCCCGCAGTTCATGGAGATCGAGCGTTACTCGCACGTTATGCATCTTGTCTCTCAGGTGACAGGCCGACTGGCGCCGGGCCTGCGGCCCGTGGACGCGCTGCGTGCTTGCTTCCCGGCGGGCACGGTGTCGGGGGCGCCGAAGATTCGCGCGATGGAGATCATCGCCGATCTGGAGCCCGAGCAGCGGGGGCCCTACGCGGGCGCTGTTGGCTTCTTCGGCTACGACGGCAGCCTGGAGACGGCCATCACGATCCGCACGGCCGTACTCAAGGACGGGGTGGCCCATGTGACCGCGGGCGCCGGTATTGTGGCCGACTCGGTGCCGTCCGCCGAGTACGAGGAGACGCTGAACAAGGCGCGCGCGGCCGAGCGCGCGCTGGAGCTGGCCGAGCGGCTCGGGGCGGCCACGTCGGTTGACGCGGCCGCCGTCAGCGGCAACGGGGAGTAGGCTGGTGCTACTACTAGTCGACAACTACGACTCGTTCACGTACAACCTGTACCAGTATCTAGCGGACCTCGGCGCCAACGTACTGGTGCGCCGCAACGACGCGGTAACGGTAGCCGAGGTCGCGCGCCTCGCGCCCGAGCGAATTGTGATCTCGCCGGGGCCTGGCGCACCGGCGGGGGCCGGCGAGTCGCTGGCCATCATCCGCGAGCTAGGCGGCCGGGTGCCGATTCTGGGTGTGTGCCTGGGGCATCAGTGCATTGGCGAGGCGTATGGCGGACGGATCGTGCGCGCGCCAGAGCTGCGGCACGGCAAGGCGTCCGCAGTGCATCACGATGGCCGAGGCGTGTTGGCCGGGCTACCGGACCCGTTCCAGGCGATTCGCTATCACTCGCTCGTCGTGGCGCGCGAGGGGCTACCGGATTGCCTCGAGGTGAGCGCCTGGACCGACGACGGGCTGATCATGGGCTTGCGCCACCGCGAGCACGCGGTTGAAGGGGTGCAATTTCATCCCGAGTCGGTGTTGACCGAGGGGGGGTATCGGCTCTTGGCGAATTTCCTCGGTATCGCGCTCGATGAGTTGCCGGCCACGGCCCGAGCAGGGATTGAGCGGAACGGCAGCTCAGCAGCGGCCGCTCCAGCGGGCGTGACTGTATAGCTGGGCAGGAGGGGGCTGAGGTGAGTATCAGACAGGCGATTGCGCTGCTCGTCGAGGGGCAGGCGCTGACCGAGGAGCAGGCCGCAGCGGCGATGCAGGAGCTAGTCGACGGGACGGCGACGCCCGCGCAGATTGGCGCGTTCGCGACAGCGCTTCGCATGAAGGGCGAGACGGCGGAGGAGTTGGCGGGCCTCGTGCGCGTGATGCGCGGCGCGCTGATTCCCGTCGAGGTGGATGGATCCGTGGTGGACACCGCTGGCACGGGGGGCGACGGTGCCTGCACGTTCAATATCTCAACCGTAGCCGCGATCGTGGCGGCCGGCGCCGGGGCGCGTGTGGCCAAGCACGGCAACCGCGCTGCGTCCAGCGCCTGCGGCAGCGCCGACCTGCTCGAGGGTATGGGCGTCGTCATCGACCTGCCGCCGGCGGGCGTGGCCGAGTGCGTGGCGACCATTGGGATTGGCTTTATGTACGCCCCGCTGTTCCATCCCGCACTGCGGCACGCAGTCGGCCCGCGCCGCGAGCTTGGCATCCGGACAGTGTTCAATCTGCTCGGCCCGCTGCTGAACCCTGCGCGCGCCCAGGCGCAGATTCTTGGGGTATCCGTGCCAGAGATGGCAGGCACGATGGCGGAGGTGCTGCGCCGGACCGGCTCGCGCCACGCGCTCGTGGTCTACGGCGAGGACGGCGTGGACGAGTTGTCGCTCTCGGCGCCCAGCGTGGTGCACGAGGTGGTGGATGGGACGGTGCGACGGTACACGGTGAGCCCTGAAGACGTCGGACTCGGCCGCGCTCCCCGCGAGGTGCTGATGACGGATAGCGTCGCCGCGAGCGCGGCGCGCGCCCAGGCTGTCCTGGGGGGCGAGCATGGCCCAGCGCGCGACGTGGTGCTGCTCAACGCCGCCGGCACGTTGCTGGCGGCCGACCTGGTGGCGGATCTACGGGAGGGGATCGGCGTCGCCGCGGAGAGCATCGACAGTGGCGCCGCGGCCAGTCGACTAGACGCGCTCCGGGCGCTAACCCAGGAGTTGAAGGCCCGCGCTGAGGGGGTGCCGGCGTGACCGCCGCCGACAGCGCGGCCCGCGGTGGCACGGCGAGCGACTTCCTGGCGCGCATCGCCGCCCAGAAGCGCGAGGAGCTGGCGCGGCGCGAGGCGGCGCGGCCACTTGAAGCGGTGCGGGCAGCGGCCGCCGCCATGCCGCCGCCGCGCGATTTCGCGACCGCGCTCGCCGGCCCCGCGCCCCGCCTGGTCGCGGAGATCAAGCGCGTGTCCCCCGCGAAGGGAGCGCTGAACCCAACGCTCAGCCCGGCAACGCTGGCGCGAAGGTACGCGGCTGCGGGCGCGCACGCCCTATCGGTGCTCACCGACGAGGCGTTTTTCCACGGCAGCGACGCGGACCTGGCCGAGGCGCGCGCCGCGGTGGACCTGGCCGTGCTGCGTAAGGACTTCGTCATCTCGCCCTATCAGGTCTATGAGGCGCGAGCGCTCGGCGCTGATGCCGTGCTGCTGATCGCCGCGCTGCTGGAGGCGACACGGCTAGCCGAGCTGCACGCGCTAGCGGCCGAGCTGGGGCTAGCGGCTCTAGTGGAGGTGCACGCGCCGGACGAGGTGGCGGCGGCGCTTGGGGCTGGGGCGTCGCTGGTGGGTATCAACAACCGCGACCTGGCCACGTTCCGGGTCGATCTGGCGACGACGGAGACGGTTCGGCCGCTGCTGCCTGCGACCGTAACGGTTGTTAGCGAGAGCGGCATCGCATCGCCGGGCGACGTGCGGCGCGTCGTAGCGGCTGGGGCGAGCGCGATCCTGGTCGGCGAGGCGCTGGTCACGGCCCCCGACCCCGCCGCCCGCATCGGCGAGCTACTCGGGGTGGCGGCGTGGTCAAGGTAAAGATCTGCGGCGTGCGGCGCCTCAGCGAGGCCGAAACGGCACTTGCCTACGGGGCTGACTTCCTCGGGTTCGTTTTCTACCCGCCGAGTTCGCGCTACGTGACTCCTGAGGAGGCGCGCGCGCTCTTGGGCGAGATCCGGCGGAGGACGGACCGGGGCGATTGGGCCGCGGTGGGCGTGTTTGTGAACGAGCCGGCCGCGTGGGTGAACGACGTGGCCCGTCTCTGCGGGCTCGACTATGTACAGCTTCACGGCACCGAGTCGGCGGACTACTGCGCGCGGATGGCGCAGCCGATCATCAAGGCGCTGCGTCTGGCTGAGATCGACGGCGAGGCGGTCACGGCCGCGCGCTACGGCGCGACCCGCCTGCTGCTGGATTCCCAGGTGCCCGGCTACTGGGGCGGGACGGGGCAGCGGTTCGACTGGGCCGGCGCGCGACGCTATGCGGGCGAGGCCCTGGTCGCGGGCGGGCTGACTCCTGATAACGTCGGTGAGGCGCTAGACGCGTTGCGACCCTGGGGATTGGATGTAAGTAGCGGTGTGGAGCGCGGGGGCGTGAAGGATCCATTGCTCATCCGGGCTTTTCTTGAGAACGCGCGCCGCTGGGAGGTAGCCACCCATGTTGACTGAAACGCTCACGCCGCGCGGCCGCTTCGGTGAGTTCGGCGGCCAGTTTGTGCCCGAAGTGCTCATGCCCGCGCTGGCGGAGCTAGAAACGGCCCACGCCGAGGCGATGGCAGACCCGGCGTTCGTGGCCCGCTTCGAGCTGCTCCTGCGCACGTTCGTGGGGCGCCCGACGCCTCTCTACGAGGCCGAGCGGCTGAGCGGGCAGCTAGGCCACCGCGTGTACCTCAAGCGGGAGGACCTGGCGCACACGGGGGCGCACAAGATCAACAACGCGCTGGGCCAAGCATTGCTGGTGCAGCGGATGGGCAAGCGGCGCGTGGTGGCCGAGACCGGCGCGGGCCAGCACGGCGTGGCGACGGCGACGGTGTGCGCCATGCTGGGGCTAGAGTGCGTGGTCTACATGGGCGAGGAGGACGTGCGGCGCCAGGCGCCCAACGTCTATCGTATGCGGCTCCTAGGCGCCGAGGTGCGCCCGGTGCGGGAGGGCAGCCGCACGCTCAAAGACGCGATCAACGAGGCGATCCGCGACTGGGTCACGAACGTGCGCACGACACACTACCTGCTCGGTTCCGCGGTGGGGCCCCACCCCTATCCCGCGCTCGTGCGCGACTTCCAAGCGGTGATCGGTCGGGAGACGCGGGAGCAGGTGCTGGCGGCCGCGGGCCGCTTGCCCGACTGCGTGGTGGCGTGCGTGGGTGGAGGCAGTAACGCGATCGGTATGTTCGTGCCATTCGTGGACGACGCGGCAGTCGAATTGCTGGGCGTGGAGGCGGGCGGCCGCGGCCTGGAGTCCGGCGAGCACGCCGCGTCGCTCAGCGCGGGCAGCCTCGGGGTGCTACACGGTGCGCGGACGCTGCTCCTGCAGGACGAGGACGGCCAGGTGCGGACCACCCATAGCGTGTCGGCCGGGCTGGATTATCCGGGCGTCGGCCCCGAGCACGCCTACTTGCAAGCGCAGCGACGGGCGCGCTACGTGGCCGCTACCGACGATGAGGCGCTGCTCGGCTTCCGCACGCTCTGCCTCGCGGAGGGCATTTTGCCGGCGCTTGAGCCGGCACACGCGATTGGGTACCTTCTGACCCACGCGGCGGACTGGCGTCCCGAGCGCCTGATCGTCGTCAATCTGTCGGGCCGCGGCGATAAGGACGTACAGCTCTACGCCGAGGCGAGCGGCACTGCGTTGGAGGCCGAGGCGTGAATCGAATTGACACGGCCTTCGCTGCCCTGCGCGCGCGGGGCGAGATGGCCCTGCTGCCCTATCTCAGCGTTGGCTTTCCGGCCCGCGGCGAGACGGCGGCGCTGGCGCTCGAGCTAGTGCGAGCGGGTGCCGACGGGCTGGAGCTCGGCATTCCTTTCTCCGATCCGCTGGCCGACGGCGCCACGCTGCAGCGTGTGAACCAGCAGGCTCTAGACGCCGGCTTCCGGTTGGCCGACGCGTTCGCGACGGCCCGCGAGATTCGCGCGGCCACCGACGTACCGCTGGTCTTCATGAGCTACTACAACCCCGTCCAGCATTACGGACTGGAGGGGTTCTGCACGCAGGCCGCCGGATCCGGCGTAGACGGCCTCATCGTGCCTGATCTGCCAGTCGAGGAGGCCGAAACCCTGCGAGTGGCCTGCGGCCGCGCCGGCCTGCAGCTGATCACGATGCTGGCTCCCACGACGCCAGACGGGCGGATGGCTGCGGCCTGCACCCAGGCGGAAGGATTCATCTACTGCGTGTCCGTGGTCGGCGTGACCGGCGCTCGCACATCACTGGCCGACGAGCTACCCGCCTTCTTGCGTCGGGTCCGTCGCTACACGGCGGTGCCGCTCGTCGTAGGGTTCGGCATCGCCCGGCCTGAGCACGTGGCTGCAGTGAGGGAGTACGCCGATGGCGCCATTGTGGCCAGCGCGCTCGTGGACCTGCTGCGCGGGGTGCCCGCAGACGAGCGCGCTGCCGTAGCCGCTCGGTACATCGCGGAGATGAAGGGCGTTAGCCGGGGTGAGGTTGCCGCGGAGTCGCGCGAGCGAGCCTGACCGTGTGCGCGTTATTGGTAAATCTGCCGGAGTTCACGGGGCCACTAGACTTGCTGTTCAACCTTATCCAAAAGCGCCGGCTAGATGTGACCGAGCTGAGCCTAGCCACGGTAGCGGACCAGTACCTGGAGCGGGTGCTAGCGCTAGAAGGCGAGCTCGACGCGCTTTCCGAGTTTCTTCTGGTAGCCTCCCAGCTCATGCTCATCAAGTCGCGCGCCCTGCTGCCGCCTGTCGCGGCGAATGACCCCGCAGGCGACCCGGCCGAGGAGCTTCGCCGCCGGCTAGCCGAGTACCAGGTTCTGCAGGCCGCGGCGCGTTGGCTGGGGGAGCGGGAGAGTGAGGGCTTGCGCTCGTGGCCGCGTGGCGGTGAGCTACCCGCCCTCGCCGCCTCGATGCCGCTCGCGCCGCTCGAGCCGGCAACGCTAGTTCGGCTTCTCCGGCACCGGCTGCGTCCGCATTCCACGGACAACTCGCCTCGTGTACTGACCACATCGACGCGGCCGACGCTCGTGGAGCGCGCCCGCGTGGTGCTGGCCGCCGTCAGTGGCAACCGTTGGTTGCCAATCCATGAAGTGCTGGGCTCCGACGTGTCCAGCGCCGTGGCAACCTTTCTAGTGGTGCTGGTGCTAGCGAGGCGCGGCGTTCTACTCGTCCGTCAGACCGATTGGGCGAGTCCTCTGGAGATCCGTCGGGCGTCGACTGTAGCTCCCGAGGCCGCGGACCTGAGGGGGTTGGAATGACTGCTCGGCTGCCTGCAGCCGTTTCCTCCGCAGGCCTGTCTACCAGCAGCCGAGGTGCTGTTATCACTCGTGCTTGAGCGCCCCGCCTCTGGTGGCGGTGTCAGTATTGCCGGTCGCACTCGCCTCGATCGCCGCAACCGCCGATCGATAGCGCGCCGCCATTTCCGAGTACCGCGACAGCCCGAGCAGCTGTAGCACCTCGACGTCGTGCTTGGCACGGAGTCGTGCGAACTCGCGCGCGCTTCTCCCGTGCCGCAGTGCCTCGGACTCGTTGTTGACCCGCTCGCGCATGATCCGGACCGCGAACGTGTCACGGAGGATTTCCGGCGTCAGCTTCTTCAGCCGCACAATCTCCGCGCGTCGGCCCACGGTTTCGATCACGAAATTCACTCCCCGTACTGAAAAGGAAAACACGGGTCCGCCCGGCAGCGGCGCTCGCAGCAGACGGGCAAGGGCGAAGTGGGCCCGGGCGGTCAGTGGTACCGAGCGGCGGCGCACGCGCTTCGCCTGCGCGCTATGCCGTATGGTCACCCGGCTATCCGATGGCTCCCGCGCCAAATAGAGGTCCTCCGCTTGCAGAGCGAGCGCCTCGTCGCGCTTCAAGCCGGCGTCGACGAAAAGCAGGACTAGCGCGTGCCAGGCGGGATCAACGCTACCTGCGGCCACTACCGCCTCTACCTCGTGCGAGTCCAGCACTATTACCGGCGCGCGTTTTAGCTGCGGGTAGACGAGGCCCTCCGCCGGGCTTTCGGCAATCCAGCCAGCCGTCACGGCGTAGCGGAGGAAGGTCTTGAGTGTCGCGATTTTGCGCCGCAAGGAGGAGGAGCTGTTACCCCGCTCGCTGCGCAGCCAGCGCACGTGCTCAGCTAACTGAGCGGGCGCGAGGTCTAGCAGACTCTCATCCCCGATGTGCTCTAGCAACCCCTGCAGGTCCAACCTAGTGCTCCGGACGGTGTGCATGGCGCGGCCTGCGGCGACCAGGTAAGTGCAGTACGCTTCAACTGCCTCACTGAGCCGCCGGGCGGGCGTGGGTTCGACGGTAGTGGAGGCGGGCAGTAGCACTTCTGACGGGACGAACAGCGGCAGCTGCCTTCCTGCCGGAAGCCCCAGCGGATTCATGCTTCCACCTCCCGCACCGGTCGCGATGCAACACCATCATACACATAAACAAAAAAAAGAGGCATCAGTTTTTGAGGTGGGAATTGAGACAGAGATATGTTAGATGCGACTTGTCTGTTTATGTGTAGAAGTACGCGGTCTCGACGCAGGCCGCACGGTCCGCCCATCCCGCCTCTCGCCCCACCGCCTCTCTCGCCTGGTCTGCCTGCCGACACCGCTCCTCGCGCTTCTGTAGCAGGTCAACGGTACAAGCGACCAGCGTGGGTCCGTCGCCGGCCGCCACGACTCGTGCCGCGCGCCCGGCGAGCCTAGGCACCTCTCCCACCCCCTCAGCGACGACGGCTCTCCCATGCGCCAGGAGCTCCAGCAGTTTGGCCGGCGAGCGCGCTCGATTGATCGCATTGTCGTCGAAGAGCCACAGCGCTACGCTGTCGAGTTCAAGAATCTGGGCGAGGGCCTCGCCAGTTAGCAGTCCGCATCGCGTTACCCGCGCCCCAAGGCCGCGCCGCTCAAGCTCCCGGAAAAATGATCCCGTGGCCGCCGCCGGCCCGTCTCCCACCACGACTAGCCTGGTCCTTGGCACGCGGCTCAGGATTGCCGCTACGATAGCCGCGCCGCGGCGCGGCGCGAACTCATTGAACCGAGTGTAGAGAAGCAGGGAGGCCGCGCCAGATGCTCCAGGGCCAACCCTAGGCTCGCCGCGCGGCTCGTAGGGCGTGACTCCGTTCGGTACATAGGCGGGGGCGCGGTCCCAGGGCCGGAGAGCGTGCACCCGCCTGCTCAGATCAGCGCTCGCGGCCGTCACGATGTCGGCGCTCCGCAGCACCGCCCGCTCCTGCCAGTCCAGCAAGCGGACCTGCCACTCGGGCCGCCCGCTGCGCGTGGCCCACCCTTCCCGCCCTTCCAGGTCGTCCGTGTCCACGGCGAGCAGACCCCGCCAACCGGCCCGCCGGCCTAGCCGTGCGAGAAGGAGTGTCACGAGGCCGGAGTAGCCGATGGGCTTAAAGCAGTGAATCACATCGGGCCGGCCGGCCAGCGCGCCGCGGTATGCTTCGCGGAGTAGCTGCACCGAGATCAACTGCCGTGGAGCATCGGGAGAAGTCAGGTGCCATATGCCGGCCGCCCCAACCCGATAGCGACGAGGCACCCCAGGGGAATAGTCCCAGTCCGGCACGACGACGCGGACCTCGTGTCCGCGGGCCGCAAGCGCTTCGGCAAGTGGAATGACGCGGGCTCGTGTCGTCCCCCGTCGGCATAAGCCGAAGGGCGCCACAAACGTGACTCGCAGCCGGCGCACTACTCCACCGTGACGGACTTCGCTAGGTTCCGGGGCTGGTCGACGTCGCAGCCCCTCTCCACCGCCGCATAGTACGAGAATAGCTGCATGGGGATGACGTTCACCATCGGCGACAACAGCTCCGGGGCGGCGGGCACATAGACGACCTCGTCGGCATGCCGCGCAATTTCCTCATCGCCCTCAGTCGCGATGGCGACCACACGGGCCTCGCGCGCCTTCACCTCCTGTACGTTCGCCACGACTTTGTCATAGGTGCGGCTCCGCGTAGCGAGCGCCAGCATGAGCATGCCTGGCTCAACGAGCGCGATCGGCCCGTGCTTCAGCTCGCCCGCCGGATATCCCTCGGCGTGAATGTAGGAGATCTCCTTGAGCTTAAGCGCCCCCTCGAGGGCCGTCGGATAGCCGACGCCGCGCCCAATGAACAACAGGTGGTCGACGTTTACGCAGGCCGCCGCGATGCGCTGGGCCGGCTCCGGACACGCGAGCGCCCGCTCGATAGAGGTAGGCAGCGAACTAAGGGCTTCGAGTAGCGCGCGGCGGGCTGGCGGCGTGAGTTGCCGCCGCTGGGCCGCCAGGTGGAGCCCGATGGCGTAAAGCACCGCCAGCTGACCGGTGAACGTCTTCGTGGCCACGACTCCGATCTCCGGTCCCACCTGCAAGTATACTACCGCCCGCGCGCGCTGGGTCAGTGCGCTGTCCACCACGTTGGTCACCGCCACCGTATACGCGCCCGCTTCTGCCGCCCATTCGGCCGCCGCCAGCGTATCCGCTGTCTCGCCCGACTGGCTCACCGCCACGAACAGCACATGCTCGTCCACCGGCGGCGGCGCGTAACGAAACTCGGAGGCTACCACTGTCTCCACCGGAAGGCCGAGCCACTCTTCCCAGGCGTACTTCGCGACCATGCCGGCATAGTGGGACGTCCCACAAGCCACCAGGTAAATGCGGCTAATTTGGTCCAGCGATAGACTGTCCAGCTCCGGCAAATGCGTCTCCCAGCCTCGGAGACGCCCGGCCAAAGCCGCCCGCACGGAAGCCGGCTGCTCGTGGATCTCCTTCAGGACAAAGTGAGGATAGCCCGCTTTCTCCGCAGCCGTCTGATCCCAGCCGATGCGCATCGGTTCGCGCGCCACCAAACGCCCGCGCTCGTCGTACAGCGCCACCCGCTCCCCGTCGAGCACCACCAGCTCGCCTTCACGCAACCGGATGACGTCTCGCGTCTCCTGTAGCAGCGCCGGGACATCTGACGCGAGGTAGTTGCCGCGCTCGCCCAGACCGACGACGAGGGGCGCGTGACGGCAGGCGCCGACGAGTACCGACGGCTCGTCGAGGCTCAAGACCGCGATGGCATACGCACCCTGGACCCGCTCAAGCGCCTGGCCGACGGCAAGCCGTAGGCGCGACGAGAACGCGCTGTCCCCCGTCCGATCCAGACACCGCAGCTCTTCCTCGATCAGGTGTGCCAGCACCTCCGTGTCCGTCTGGGAGCGGAACTGGTGCCCCTGGTCGGTAAGCTGCGCGCGCAGCACCCCGAAATTCTCAATGATGCCGTTGTGGACCACACAGATGCGCGCGGCACAATCGGTGTGCGGGTGAGCGTTCTCATCGGACGGCCGCCCATGCGTCGCCCAACGCGTATGACCAATCCCCACCTGTCCGGCGGGCGCCCGCCCATCCAGCAGCGTCACCAGATTCTGAAGCTTGCCGGCCGCTCGGTGAATAGCAAGCTCCTTCTCGGGCGTGATGACCGCGATTCCCGCCGAGTCGTACCCGCGGTATTCCAGTCGATGCAGGCCCTCAAGTAAAAAAGGCGCAGCCGCGCCGCGCCCCGTATAGCCCACTATGCCGCACATGTCGCCTCCAGCAGCTCCCCGGCCGTCCGCGCCACGAGCAGCGTGCCCGGGAGCCGGGCCGCCAGGTCGGCCAGGGTCCAGTCATCCAGGGTGCGCTCGCCTGCCGCGTCGAACATCGCGCGCGGCAGGACAATCCGGTCCGCCGCGCAATCGGCGAGCGCCCGCGCGACATCCGTGGCGGTCAGCAGCCCAGAGACCGTGACGCCGGTCCCGAAGAATGCATTCGGCACGGCCGCCACCGCAACCTCCAACCCATCCACCGCGGCCATTTCCGCGGCGACGAGCGCGAGCGCGCGCTCCATCGCCTGCCCGCACACCCAGACGACGCGGCGCGGCGAAACCGCCGCCGGCAATCGCCGCCGCGCGCGGCGCCACTGCCCGAGAAACAAGGGGACAAGCCCAACGCCGTTCTGGAGCTGCGGGTAATCGTCGTAGTGGCTGGCTGCTGGGAACCGACGATCGGCCAGCAGGAACAGCTCGTCGCTCGGATAGACGAACCGCACCCCGAGACGCGCCCGCAGCCGCCGCTGCCACCGCTCACACTCGTCCAGGGCCCGCCCGGCGTCGGCCGCGTCGAGCGTCCGCAGACCCGCCGTGTGTGAGTGCCGCGTCAGGCCGACCGGCACGACGGCGACCGACCGCACGGTCGGGTATCGGTCGGCCAGGTCCGCGACCGTTTTCGTCAGCACCGCGCCGTCGTTCTCGCCCGGCACCAGCACGACTTGGGCGTGAAACTCGATTCCGGCCCTGCCGAGGCGATCAAACTGCTCAAGGATGTCGGGCGCCCGGGGATTCGCGAGCAGCCGCCGCCGCACGGTCAGGTCAGTCGCGTGTACCGAGACGCGCAGCGGGCTCAGCCGTTGAAAGCAAATGCGCTCCTCGTCGTCGGGCCGCAGGTTTGTCAATGTGACGAAACTGCCGTAGAGAAACGAATAGCGATAGTCGTCGTCACGAATATAGAGGGTATCGCGCATGCCCGTGGGCAGGCCGTCGATGAAGCAGAACGGGCAGGCGTTCGCGCAGCGACGGATGCCGTCGAGCGTGGGAGCAGCAAGCTCGATCCCCAGATCCTCGCCCGGCGCCCGCGTCGTCCGGATGGTCAGGGCCTGCTCGCCACGCAGCAGCGTCAGCACCGCGGTGGTACCCGTTGCAAGCTCTGCCAGATCGATCGAGTCGCGGGGCCGCAGCCCGTTCACCGCCAGTAGCTCATCGCCGGCGCGAGCGCCCGCGCGAGCTGCGGGGCTGCCGCGCCGCACCCGCGCGATCACCCCACCGCGTCGGCCCAGCGCCCGCGCCGGTGGGCGGGCCAAAGTGGCAGCTATCTCCAATTAGTCTCCCCCTCCGTCACCGAGTGCCTGGCGCCGAGCCCCACGTGACCGGCGCCGGGGTCGGCCGTGGGGACCCGGCCGGCGCCATACCGGCCACGCTGCCCCTCAGGCATCAGCGCGGCGATATGCTGCATCATCTCGTCCGCGATCGCGCGGTACGCTCGGCTGCCGCCTCCCTCGGGGCGCGCCGGCAGCCACGCCGTACCACAACGCGCAAGCAACCGCGGGCGGCCGAGCCACCCGCGGGGCGAATGCAGGCGCTCGGTCCCAAGCAACGCCACGGGCAGGACCAGCGCGCCTGACCGGCTCGCCAGGAGTCCCGCACCTGGCTGCGCCGCTTGCAGCCCGCCTTCTACGCTGCGCGTCCCCTCCGGGAAAACCACCAACGCGCCGCCCGCTCGGAGCACCTCAAGCGCCGCGTCGAGCGCCTGCCGATCGGCGTGGCCGCGGCGCACTGGAATGATACCAGCCGCGCGCAGCGCCCAGCCCCAAGGCATAGGATGGAACAGCTCCTCCTTAGCCAGAAACGCCAGCGGGCGCGGCATGGCTCGCGCGAGCAATAGGGGATCGACGTTGCTCGTGTGGTTCGCGACGACGAGCAGCGGTCCGCGACGCGGCACCCTCGCCGCCCCCTCGATGCGCGTCCCAGTCACCACGGTCAGCAGCAGCGCCACGAGGGCCCGCCCGACTCGGTACAAGATCTGGCCGATCCAGGTCGCGCCGCCCGCCCGCACGTCCCCCGCGCGAGGCCCCGCCGGCATCTATCGCGGCTCCGCGGCGCGCGCCTGCCAGAGTCTCAGCACTTCCTCCACCACCTCGTCCACGGTGCGTTGGTCCGTCACGATCCGCCAAGCATCGCGCGCAACGCTCAGCGGCGCGTGCAACCGTCCA
Organism: Pseudomonadota bacterium; assembly: GCA_021325365.1. Next base: position 132,716 of record JAJPHF010000014.1, on the reverse strand, counting down.
CTATCCAGGCTGTCGCGCCGCCGGAGCCGCGCGAGGACATCTTCGTGCCGCTCTCTTGAGCCGCGGGCGGCCAGCTCTGCCGCCCGGCGTCGCGCGCGCTCCTCCGGGGTGGCGTCAAGATAGACCTTCAGCGGGGCTTCAGGAAAGATCACGGTGCCGATATCCCGCCCGACGACGACTGCCGGTCCCTCGGCCGCGGCTCGCCGCTGCGCGGGCACCAGCGCGACCCGCACAGCGGGTAGGGCCGCGACAATCGACACCGAAGCGTCGACCCCAGGCTTGCGGATCTCCCAAGTTATGTCACGGTCCCCGAGAACGATGTCAGCATCACGCCCGTCGGCAACCGACGGGCGGCTTACTCGAACATCCAGCTCGCGCGCTAGGGCGGCGAGGCCGGCTTCATCCTGAGCGGAGAGGCCCCGGTCGTTAGCTAGCCAAGCCAACGCTCGGTATAGCACGCCGGTATCGAAGAAGGTCCAGCCCAGGCGCTCGGCTAGCCGCCGGCCCACCGTGCTCTTGCCCACCGCCGCTGGGCCGTCAATGGCGATTACGGGATGGTCCATGCCGCACCGCCGCGGCGCTCGCCCGCGCCGCCAGCCCGCTCTCGCGGCGCAAGCGCTGCACTTCGGCCGGCGTAAGCTCGCGCACGGCCCCGGCGGGCCATTCGCCGAGCGCCAGACTACCCACACGCACCCGCACCAGCCGCTCCACGCTGCACCCCACCGCCGCCAGCATACGGCGCACCTGGCGCTTCCACCCTTGCTTCAACACGAGGCGCAACCAGGCACGCTGGCCATCATCCGAAAGGCGCTCTACCACAGCGGGAGCCGTCCGCCCTTCCTCAAGATCGATGCCGCCCCGCAAGTGCGCCAGGACGGCGTCGTCGGGTACGCCGCCCACAAGTGCATGGTATTCCTTTGGTACTCCGTAGCGGGGATGGGTCAAGTGTAACGCTAGCTCGCCGTCGTCCGTGAGCAGCAGCAGCCCCTCGCTGTCGGCATCCAGCCGCCCGACGGGATAGACGCGCCGGCTCCCCGACACTAAGTCGAGGACCGTGCGCCGCCCGCGCTCGTCCCGTGCGGTGCTAACGTAGCCACGCGGCTTGTGAACGGCCAAATAGACGTGGTCTGGCACGGCCCGCACCGGCTGCCCGTCGACCGACACGGTGTCGTGCGCTGGATCGACACGTGCGCCCAGGACGCGGACCACCTGTCCGTTCACCGCAACCCGGCCCTCCTGGACGAGCCGTTCCGCGGCACGTCGGGAGGCCACCCCGGCATGCGCGAGGACCTTCTGGAGCCGCTCTTCCATCTTGGAGCCTCAGGGGACAGCCTCCCGGGCGGCCAGCGCGAACGCTCCCAGCCGGCGCAGGCCCGACTCCACGACGAGACGGAGTCCTGGCTGGCCCCCTTGCCCGTCCGCGGCTGTCACCACCCGCGTCCGCATCTCGGGCGCCTCCCAGCGCAGTACCGCTACCGCCGCAACCGTATCGAGCCGCGGCGTCACTCGCTTATCGCCGCTTCGTATCGTGGGAAGCATCCCGTCCGGCGCCGGCACCCAGCTGTAGTTGCTGAACGCGAAGTCCAGGAGCACCCGGGCATCACTAGCAATGTTCTGACTGTCCAAGACCACGACTACCACGCGGTGTCCCCCGCGGACGGCCGTGACGGCGAGGCAGCGACCACAGCCGTCGGTGAGCCCGGTCTTGCCGCCATCCACGCCGTCGTAGGCGCCCAGTAGCGGATTGCTGTTGTGGAACTTGTATAGCGGCGGCCCAGGGATCGTGTACTCGCGGGTGCCGACGATGCGGGCGAGGACCGGCTGGCGCATCACGGCCGCCAGCAGCCGCGCCAGGTCCTCGGCGCTCGAGTAGTGGCCCGGCACGTCGAGGCCGTGTGGCGTGATGAAGTGGCTATTGCGGAGCCCCAGCGTGGCCGCCTTCGCGTTCATCCAGTCCGCGAACTGCGGCATCGTGCCGGCAAGCCCCTCCGCGATGTCGACGGCCGCGTCGTTGCCAGACCAGACGAGTAGCCCGTAGAGCAGGTCCTGGAGCGAGAGCGACTCGCCCGGGTCCACCCCGATCACCACCGGCTCGACCCGCACGTGCTCGGTGGCGGTGATCCGCTGATCCAGCTGGCCGTGCTCGATTGCCACCAGCGCGGTCAGCATCTTCGTAAGGCTCGCCGGCTGGATGTGCTCCTCGGCGTGCTTGCCGTACAGCAGCGCCCCACTCTCGGCGTCAAGGATCGCAGCCGCCCGCGCCGTCACGATGGGGCTCTTGTACGCCTCCAGGGCGCGCACCTCGGCCGGTCGCAGCCCGAGCTGCCCGCCATCGCTGGGCATGAACTGCGGCGGGCCGAACCCGCTCGTTAGAAACGCGGCTACCAGCAGCAGCGCCGCCCAGCCCTCCCGCGGCCTCAATCCCATTCGGTCACGCTCCGCAAGTGCTCGACGCGCGCGACCCGCCCGCCCGGCCCGACCTCGATGGCCACCAGGTCGACACGCCAGGGACGCTCCGCCGCGGCTGTCGCCTGCAAGTAGTGCTCGGCGGCGCGGAGCAGGCGCTGCTGCTTGCGGCGAGTGACCGATTCCTCGGGCCCGACCAGGGCGCCCGCGCGCCGCGTGCGCACCTCGACAAACACGATCTCGCCGCGGTCGTCCGCGATCAGGTCCACCTCGCCCCGCGGGCAGCGGTAGTTGCGGGCAACGATCCGCAGGCCGGCGCGCTCGAGCCAGCCAGCGGCGAGCGCCTCGCCGGCCGCCCCTACGGTCCGGGCGTCGCCGGTCAGCGGCCGCACCGAGCCCTCACCGGTGCGTAGGAGCGGCGGTGCTGCGCGCACGGCCCGTGGCTCTCGAGCGCGACCTGGTGCACCGCCGTGGCATAGCCCTTGTGACGGTGGAAGGCATATTCGGGAAACGCCGCGTCCAGCTCGTCCATGAGCGCGTCCCGCGCGACCTTGGCGACGACCGAGGCGGCCGCGATCGAGAGGCAGCGGGCGTCGCCATGGATCAAGGCCAGCTGCGGCGCGGGCGCCTCGTTCAGACGGAAGGCGTCCAGCAAGAGGAATTCCGCCGGGTGCGCCAGCGCCTCGACAGCACGGCGGAAGGCCAACTGACCCGCCGCCGACAGCCCAGCGCCGTCCACCAAGCTGGCCGGAACGATAGCGATGCCAACGGCCAGCGCAAGCTCCTGCACGCGCGCGTTCAGCGCCGCGCGCTGCCGCGGTGTCAGCAGCTTGGAGTCCCGCACCCCGGCCAGCGCGGTCGCGCAGGCGGGCTCGGGCGGCAGAATTACAGCGGCGGCGACGAGCGGACCGGCGAGCGCTCCGCGGCCCGCCTCGTCGATACCCGCCACGCGCGCGTACCCCCGCGCCCAAAGCCACGTCTCGTACTCAAGCGAGGGGTATGCGCGGCGATCCACGGCCGCATGAGCAGCGGGGCGCGGCGCAGCTGGGGCCGCCATTACGCCCCCGCGCGCTTGCTCCCCGGCCGGCGACCGCCGGACGCGCCCTCGCGCCGCTCCCGCAGCCGCGCGGCCTTGCCCGACAGCTTCCGCAGGTAGTAGAGCTTCGCCCGGCGGACTTGGCCGTGGCGCACCACCTCGACCTTGTCGACGCGGGGCGAGGCGAACGGGAAGGTGCGCTCGACGCCGATGCCGTGCGTCACGCGGCGCACCGTGAACGTACCGTCAACCCGCTTGGGATTGTGCTCGGCGATTACCACACCCTCAAACACCTGGGTGCGCTCGCGCCCGGCTTCCACCACCCGTACGTGTACGCGCACGGTATCGCCAATCTCGACGGTCGGGTATGTGTCCGGCAATCGGCCCTGTACCAGCGTTGCTAGGTCCAGCATTGGATCCTCGATCCTCGACGCCGCCCGGCGGCGTGGCGCGCAGCGCCAGGCTGCCGGGCGGCGTTCACTTTCGTCTCAGTTGCCGCCAGTCCAAGCGGCAATTATAGCAGCCGTTAGCGCGTCAGGAACAGCGGCGCCATGACCAGGGTGATCGTGCTGAGTAGCTTGATGAGCACGTGCAGGGACGGGCCGGCCGTGTCCTTGAAGGGGTCGCCGACCGTGTCGCCAGTCACCGCGGCCTGGTGAGCAAAGCTCCCCTTGCCAATCACGTTCCCGGCATCGTCCTTCAGGTTGCCCGCTTCGATGAACTTCTTCGCGTTGTCCCACGAGCCGCCGCTGTTGTTCAGCACGGTGGCGACCAGGATGCCGCTCATCGTGCCGACCATCAGCAGCCCCGCCTCGGCCTCCGCCTTCAGCACCAGCCCAACCGCAATCGGCGCCAGGATGGCCAGGAGCCCAGGGGCGACCATCTCGCGAAGCGCGGCCTTCGTCGTAATGTCCACGCAGCGGCCATAGTCGGGGCGCGCCTTGCCCTGGAGAAGGAGCGGGTTGGTCTTGAACTGGCGCCGCACCTCTTCGATGATGTCGCCCGCCGCACGGCCGACCGCGCGGATAGTGAGCGAGCTGAACAGGAAGATCAGCATCGCGCCCAGGAACGCTCCGATGAACACGTCCACCCGCGACAGGTCGATCGGGATCGCCGCCGTCGCCGGCAGCCCGCGTAGCTCGCGCAGCCGATCGAGGTAAGCGCTGAACAGCAGGAACGCGGCCAGTGCCGCCGAGGCCACCGCGTACCCCTTGGTGAGCGCCTTGGTCGTATTGCCCACCGCGTCCAGCGCGTCGGTGATGCGCCGCGCCCCCTCAGGCGCGTGCGACATCTCGGTGATACCGCCCGCGTTGTCCGTGATCGGGCCGAAGGTGTCCATCGCCAGGATGTACGCCGCCGTCATCAGCATGCCCATCGTCGCGATGGCCGTGCCATAGATGCCCTTGTGAACGTCCAGAGCCGGCGGCAGCACGGTGCTTTGGGTCCCTAGCCAGTAGGCCACCCCGAGCGCGATGGAGATGACGATCGCCGTCAGCGCGGTCGTCTCGAAGCCCACCGCCACCCCCGCGATGATGTTTGTCGCATGACCGGTCTTCGAGGCAGCCGCGATCTCCTTCACGGGTCGCCAGGAGCCGGCCGTGTAGTACTGCGTGATGTACACGAATGCGATGCTCGTCAGGATGCCCACGAGCCCGGCCCAGGCGAAGTGCAGGTCGCCCAGCATCCAGTTCGCCACGAACACCATGGCGACTGCCGACAGGCCGGCGGCCACCCAGTAGCCACGGTCCAGTGCCCGCATCGGGTCCTCGTGCTCCCCGCCGCGCGCCAGCAGGACGCCGACCAGCGACGCGAGCAGGCCGAACGCGCGCACGACCAGCGGGAAGAGGATCCAGTACTCGCGATGCGGTGTGGTCGGCGGCAGCGCCGTGTAGACGGCCACCCCCAGGATCATGGCGCCGATGTTCTCGGCGGCGGTCGATTCGAACAGGTCCGCGCCACGGCCCGCGCAGTCCCCGACGTTGTCGCCCACAAGGTCCGCCACGACGGCCGCGTTGCGCGGGTCGTCCTCGGGGATACCGGCCTCGACCTTGCCGACCAGGTCAGCGCCCACGTCGGCGGCTTTGGTGTAGATGCCGCCGCCCAGCTGGGCGAACAGCGCCACGAAGCTGGCGCCGAATCCGAACCCGACGATCAGGAACGGCGCCCGATCGGGTTCTGTGGCGCCGCCGAAGGCGTAGTAGATGATCGCCACGCCAAGCAGGCTGAGCGCGACGACAAGGAAGCCCGACACCGCGCCGCCGCGCAGGGCCACCGTAATGGCCTCCTGCAGGCTCCGCTGCGCCGCCGATGCCGTCCGCAAGTTCGACTTCACGGCGATGTACATGCCGATGAAGCCGGCCAGCGACGAGCAGGCCGCCCCGACGAGGAAGGAGACGGCGGTGCGCCAGCCGAGATCGAACGCCAGAGCGCGATCCGGCTCTAGGGCGTACAAAACGATGCCGATCAGTATGGCCGCCACGATCGCGATCATCCAGATCGTGCGGTACTGCCGGTTGAGGAACGCCATCGCGCCCTCGAAGATCGCGCCCGCCACCTCCTGCATGCCGGGCGTTCCCTGGTCGCGGCTGAGCACGTCACGCGCTAAGAACGCTGCAAAGGCGACGGCGATTAGCCCGGCCACCCAGACAATTATCATCGGCTCCATTACACGACCTCCTCCCTACGCCCCATCGCGCACCGCGCCGCACGCAACGCCCACCGTTCGCTTCCACAAGCCGTATCTGCCGACGACCACGGCCCGTTGCGCCACCGTCCGGGAGGGAATGCCCCGTGCGGACACCCTCGACCCACCGCTAGCGCCACCCCGGGCGTCCCGCATTCTTATGCCGCTCGCTGCACATCCCGGGCCGGTGTACACGATCCGTGCCACCACACGCGGCGGCCCGCACCACGCCATCGCACCACGCCATCGCGGTACACCGGTGAGCCAGCGAAGAGGACCGTCCAATCTGTCGTCAGCACGCCCCCGGGGATATCGCGTCGGGGACGGGTCGAGGTGGGACCTCAGTGAAGCGCCAGGCGGCGGGCATCGCCGCCCGCCAGCCGGTACAAGTCTATCAAACCCCCCGCCCGCGGTCAAACCTGCGCCGCGCGGATCAGCGCCAGTAGCTCGCGGGCGGCCGCTCCAGGCTCCGACGCGCCGGATACCGCGCTCACGACCGCCAGCAGGTCCGGTCGCGCTGCCAGTACCGCGGGCGCGTTCTCGGCCGTGATGCCGCCAATCGCCACCAGGGGCAGCCGCGTGCGCTCCCGCGCCTCGGCCAGCAGCGCCGGCCCCGCGTACTCCGCATCCTCCTTCGTCGGCGTCGCGAACATCGCGCCGAAGCCCACGTAGTCGGCGCCGTCCCGCTCGGCGGCCACTGCCTCCTCCACGAAGGACGCCGACACCCCGACGAGCAGGTCGTCACCCACCACGCGGCGCGCGGCGGCCAGCGGCAGGTCCCCCTGGCCGACGTGGACGCCGTCAGCGCCGGCCGCCACCGCCACGTCCGCCCGGTCGTTGACGATCAGCACAGCCCCATGCGCGTGACAGAGCGCGGCCAAGTCTTCCGCTTCGGCCAGCAGCGCGCCCCCCATCGCCGTCTTGTCGCGCAGCTGCACCACTCGTACCCCGGCTGCCAGCGCCTCGGCGACGACTCGCCGCCGGGCCTCGGGCGTTTGGCGGTCGTCCGTCACCAGGTACAGGCCGGCCGCCCGCAGGATGGTCAATCGACGGGCTCGTGCCTCGCTCATCACGTCCACCCCGTTCCGACCAGGCGACGCTCGCTTGCCGGCGCCAGGCAGGCCCCGTACAATACCGTCGCCACGCTTGGACATTCGAACCCGGCGACCGCGGCGTGCCGCCCCCGCCGCGCCCGGCCGCTGGCAGCCCGCCCTTGCCGGCGGAGAGCCTCAGTGCCGGGGTAGCTGTCGTTGGACCGCATTCGCGATCCCTGGCTCCGCGCCCTCTCCATACTCCTCGTCCTGATTGCCAGCCTCTATTTGGCGGGCATGGTATGGTCGCTAATCGTCCAGTTCGCCGACATCCTGATCCTCTTCTTTTTCGGCTGGCTGGTCGCGTTTATGCTCGACCCGGCCGTCGCTTTCGCGCAGGAGCGGCGGGGCCTGCCGCGTCCCGCGGCCGTCGCCGTCGTCTACCTCGGCCTGCTGGCTGCGCTCGTCGGCGTCGCCTTTTGGCTGGTTCCCGCCCTCGTCGCCCAGCTCATCGCCATTGGGCAACAGTGGCCGCTTTACGTCGATAACGCCACGGCCTACGCGCTGCTGCTGCACCAGGACCTTGCGAGTCGGGGCTTCGACCCCTACCCAGAGGTCTGGGGCAACTACCAGGAGCTGCTGCGCCGGCTGGAGGGCTTGGGCCCGCCACTGCTCGCGAATGTGGTCGCGTTCGCGCGGGGCGCCGCGGCCACCGCCATGGACGTGGTCATCGTCCTCATCCTGTCGGTCTACCTTATGCTGGACACACGCCGCATCAGCCACGCGGCTGTCCAGGCGGTGCCGCCAAACCAGCGTGACGACCTAATCTACTTCATGGAGAGCGTCAGGCGCGCGTTCGGCGGCTTTCTGCGGGGACAGCTCATCCTCGGCGGCTTGTACGGGCTGTTGACCGCCGTGGTGATGTCCCTGGCCGGCCTGGACTTCACCCTGGTCGCCAGCGTCTTCGCCGCCCTGGTGATGCTGATCCCCTTCCTGGGCCCGGTCCTGGCCGTGTTGCCGCCCGCGATCATCGCGCTGCTGCTCCATCCTGACCGCGTCTGGTGGATCGTCGTCGTGCTGGTCGCCGCTCAGTTCGCGGTGCTCAACGTGGTCAGCCCGCGCGTCATGAGCCAGACTGTCGGCATGCATCCCCTGCTCGTCTTCGTCGCCGTGCTGGTGGGCGCCAAAGTGGCCGGCCTCTGGGGCGCGCTGTTCGGCGTACCCATCGCCGGGGTGGTCGTCGCCATGGTAGCGTTCTACCGCCTGACGCTCGAGGAGCGCCGCCTACGCGCCGCGGCCGTCGTCCAGAGCCAGGCGGCGGTGCCCGAGGACAGCCTGCCGTTCGAGGAGCCAATCCTGCGTGCGCCCGGCTAGCGGCACGCGAGTTGCGACCCGTAGGCCGCCGCGGCCGATGCCCGCGCCGTCCTTTGCGCGTACCTGTCAAGCGCACCTGCCGTGGGTAATACCTGGAGGACATCGTGCGATTGCGAAAAGCTGTGATCCCCGCCGCGGGGTTGGGCACCCGTTTCCTGCCCGCATCCAAGGTCGTGCCGAAAGAGATGCTGCCGGTCGTCGACCGCCCGGTCATCCAGTACGTGGTCGAAGAGGCCGTGGCCGCCGGCATCGAACAGATCGTCATCGTCTCCGCGCAGAGCAAGCGCGCGCTCGAAGACCACTTCGATACCCACTACGAGCTTGAGGCGCGGCTGGCAGCTGCGGGCAAGGAGCAGGAGCTAGCGGAGCTGCGGCGGCTCCAGGGCCTGGCAGAGTTCATTTTTGTGCGGCAGCCGGCGCCGCTCGGCAATGGCCATGCCGTGCTCTGTGCGCGGCCCGCCATCGGCGATGAGCCGTTCGCGATGCTGTGGGGTGACGACCTCGTGGACGCGGAGGTCCCCGTGCTGAAGCAGCTCGCGACGGTGTTCGAGCAGCGCGGCCAGTCGGTGGCGGCAGTCATGCGCGTGCCCCAGGCGGAGATTCCGAAGTACGGCGTGGCGCGCGCGCGCCCGGTGGGCCCGCGCACCTACGCTGTGGACGAGCTGGTGGAGAAACCGCCGGCCGAGACCGCGCCCTCCGACCTGGCGCTCGTCAAGGAGTACGTGCTGACCCCCGACGTCTTCGAGGAGCTGGAGCGAACGCCCGTCGGGAAGGGCGGAGAGATCTGGCTCACCGACGCGCTCAACCGCATTGCCGCGCGTGGGGGCCTCTGCGCCTACGAGTTCGAGGGCCGGCGCTACGACGTGGGCGACAAGCTCCAGTGGCTGGAAGCGAATGTCGCGTTTGCGCTCAAGCGGCCCGACGTGGGGCCGGGCCTGCGGGAATTTCTGCGAACGCAGACGGGCTAGCCGATCGGCGAGCGCCCCCTAGCCTTCGCCTGGCCGCGCAAACTGCTTGAAGCCGTAGAACTGGTCGTTGGCCACCATCTGCTCGAGCTGCGCGTCCGAGAGTAGCAGCCAACGGCACTGCCCGTCGGGGCACCAGTCGACCAGTTGCTCCCGCACGTGCGTGAGCGGCATGGGCTGGTTGCCGTTCGCCAAGTAGATGCGGAACACCGCCTCCAGCGTCGGCATGTCGGGCGTGATGAAGCCCTTCTTCTTCGAACAGTCATCGTGGATGCGCCGCACCGGATTGCTGGCGAAGGGCACCGAGCGCTTGCGCACGAAGGCACGACCGGTCTTCGGGTCGTAGTCGGTGTACTGCTCCTCGGCTACCTCACCGGAGGCCGCGCGGGCCTGGCAGGCCTCGCACATCCGCGCCTGCACGACGTCGTGGAAGGACAGCCCGTGCTCGTCATACCACTTCTCATCGATGAAGAACGGAGCGGAAGGACGCTTCTCTTCCGGCTCTAGCTCCAGCTCCGTATGCTCGTCGAGGACCATCTTGCTTTCCCTACTCTAGCCCGTCGCGCGCGCTGCCCGCCCTTGAGAAGGCCCGGGCGCCACTCAGCCGGCCTGGTACGCCTGCAGGACCGCCTCGGACAGCTCCAGGTTCGTGTAGACCCGCTGCACGTCGTCCAGGTCTTCCAGTTTTTCCATGAGTCGCAGCGTCGCGGCGGCATTCTTCTCGTCCAAGGGCACCGTCGTCTTGGGGACCAGCGCCGCCTCCGCCGAGGCCACCCGCACGCCGTTGGCCTCGAGCGCGGCGCGCACCGCGTCGAGGTCGCCAGGCTGCGTCAGCACCTCGACCACGCCGTCCTCGACCCGTACGTCCTCCGCCCCCGCGTCGATGGCCACCAGCCCTAGCTCGTCCGGATCCCGGTCGCCGTTCGCTACCGCGATGACCCCGCGCGGCTCGAACAACCAGGCCACGCAGCCGCTCTCGCCGAGGCTGCCGCCGGCGCGCGTGAACGCGCTGCGGATCTCGGCCACGGCGCGATTCCGGTTGTCGGTCAGCGCCTCCACCAGGACCGCTGCACCGCCCGGGCCGTACCCCTCGTAGGTGATCTCTTCAAGCGCGGCCCCCTCGCCCCCACCGGTCGCGCGCTTGATGGCCCGGTCGATCGTATCCGTCGGCATGCTGGCTTCGCGCGCGCGCTGGATCACCTGCCGCAGGCGCGGGTTGCCATCGGGGTCGGGGCCGCCCTCCCGTACGGCGATGGCGATCTCACGCCCCAGTTTGGTGAAGACCTGGCCCCGCTTGACGTCGGCGGCGCCCTTCTGGCGCTTGATCTGGGACCATTTCGAATGTCCGGACACTGCTCGACCTCACGGCTGGCAACAAGTCTGTCGTCATTCTATCACGGCGCCCGCGGCGCCCAGCAACCAGGCGAGGGCGGGCGCCCGTCCCGCGCGGCGACCGGGAGCGCGCTGTCAATAGCGTCCCAGGTCGGCCATCGGGGGCATCACGCGCGGCCGAAACAGCAGCGCCAGCAGGAGCCCCGCGACGAACCCGCCGATGTGCGCCCAGAACGCCACGCCGCCCGTCTGCTGCGTCCGACTCGTGAGCGCGCCGATGCCGGACACGAGTTGCGTCAGGAACCAGAACCCGATCAGCAGCAGCGCCGGAATCCGCGGCAGGAGAATGATCGGACCGAGAAAGACGAGCGTCCGTACGCGCGCGCCGCCGTACATGACGATGTAGGCGCCGAGCACCCCGGCGATCGCGCCGCTGGCCCCGACACTCGGAACGGTCGAGGTGGGATCGATGGCGATCTGCGCCAGGCCGGCGATGATCCCGCACACGAAGTAGAACAGCAGGTAGCCCAGGTGGCCGAACGCGTCCTCCACGTTGTCGCCGAACACCCACAGATAGATCATATTAGAGGCGATGTGGAGGACGCCGCCGTGCAGAAACATCGACGTGATCAGCGTCAGGTAGACGTTGCCCAGCGGCGCGGTCGGCGGGATGTCCCGGCCCGAGACGATCTCGGCAGGCACTGCGCCGAACGCCTGGAGGAATGCGTCGCTCTGATTGCCCAGGCTGAGTTCGTACAGAAAGACGAGCACGTTGACGACGATCAAGGCGATCGTGACGAGCGGAAACGAGCGCCGCTTCGGGTCGTCGCTGAGTGGGATCACCGCCGCCTCCTCGGCTCCGCCGCCCCCCGCGTCGCCGCGCGAATGAGCCCACGGAGCGCCGTTTCCCCCTCTGCTATAATCCGCCTTATCAGCCCTTGGCAAGCCCCCGCGACTCCCATCTCCGGAGGACGGTAGGATGAAGAGCTACTCGGCCGAGCACATTCACAACGTCGCGCTGATCTCTCACGGTGGAGCCGGGAAGACGTCGCTCGCCGAGGCGCTGTTGTTTTTGTCCGGCGCGATCACCCGTCTGGGCCGCGTGGAAGAGGGCACGACCACGTCCGACTACGACCCCGACGAGATCAAGCGGCACATGTCGGTGTCGACGGCCATCATCCCGGTCGAGTGGGACGACGACAAGGTCAACCTGCTCGACACGCCCGGGTACGCCGACTTCTTCGGCGAGGTTGTTAGCGCCTTGCGCGTCGCGGACGCGGCGCTGGTGGTGATCGATACGGCGTCCGGCGTCCAGGTCGGCACGGAGCTCGCCTGGCGGCGCGCGGACGAGCAGAGCCTCCCGCGCGCGATTTACTTCAACAAGATGGAGCGGGAGAACGCCGACTTCGAGCGGGCGCTCCAAGACTGCCGTCGCGTGTTCGGCAACAAGGTAGTGCCGCTCACGGCCCCGCTCGGGCACGAGCTCGGCTTCCGCGGCGCTATCGACCTGATCACCATGCAGGCCTACGGCGAGGCCAAGGAGCCAGTCTCGGTGGACGACGCCGCCCGCGCCGAAGCCGAGAAGTACCGCGAGATGCTGATCGAGGCCGTGGCCGAAGTGGACGACGACCTGATCACGAAGTATCTCGAGGGTGAAGCCCTCAGCGAGGACGAGATCCGCAGGGCGCTCCGTCAGGGTGTGGCGAGCGGCAAGGTCGTGCCCGTCCTCTGTGGCTCGGCCACGCACCTCTACGGCATCGCGGCGGTCGCGGACGCGCTGGTACGCTACCTGCCGTCCGCCGACTCAACGGCTATGGTTCTGGAGGACGGCGAGGTCCGGCCAACCACGCCCAACGGGCCGCTGGCCGCGCTCGTGTTCAAGACGATCTCCGACCCCTATCTCGGCCGCCTCAACTTCTTCCGCGTCTACCAGGGCAGCCTCGCCTCTGACTCGCACGTCTGGAACGCCCAGCACGCGCGCGACGAGCGGATTGGCCAGGTGATGACCATGCGCGGCAAGCAGCAGGAGCCGGCGCATGAGATTCCGCACGGTGATATCGGCGCTATCGCCAAGTTGCAGGAAACCGCCACCGGCGACACGCTGACGACGAAGGACTCGGGGATCCGCTTGCGCGGCATCGACTTTCCCGCGCCGGCCTACGCCGCCGCCGTGCAGCCCAAGACGAAGGCTGACACGGACAAGCTCAGCGCTGCGCTCCAGCGAATTCAGGACGAGGACCCGAGCCTGCGCGTTTACCGCGACGAGAGCACGCACGAGCAGATCATCGCAGGCCTCGGCGAGGCGCACATCGGCATCGCCGCCGAGCGGATGGAGCGCAAGTTCGGCGCGAGCGTTACGATCGGCGAGCCGCGCGTGGCCTACCGCGAGACGGTGACGACCTCGGCGAAGGCGCAGGGGCGGCACAAGAAGCAGACCGGCGGCCACGGCCAGTTCGGCGACGTTTGGCTGGAGGTCGAGCCGCTACCGCGGGGCTCCGGCTTCGAGTTCGTCGATCGCGTCGTCGGGGGCGCGGTGCCCAAGAACTTCATTCCCGCGGTCGAGAAGGGCGTGCGGGAGGCGCTGAACGAGGGCTTCCTGGCGGGCTATCCGGTCGAGGACGTGCGAGTCACCCTGTATGACGGCTCGTCCCACCCGGTCGACTCGTCGGAAATGGCCTTCAAGATCGCCGCCTCGCTGGGCTTCAAGAAGGCCGCGCACGAGGCGCGTCCCGCTCTGTTGGAGCCGGTCATGGCCGTGGACATCACCGTGCCCGACGAGTTCACCGGCGACGTGATGAGCGACTTGAACGGCAAGCGTGCCCGTGTCCTGGGCATGAACCCGGAAAACGGTCGGACCACGATCTCCGCGCTAGTGCCGCAGGCCGAGATGCTGCACTACGCTACCGACCTCCGATCGATCACGCAGGGCCGCGGCTACTACGTCCAGCGCCTCGACCACTATGACGAGGTGCCGCCGCACATCGCCCAGCAGATCGTGCAGAAAGCGCAGAAGGAACGCGAGGAGCACAGCGGCCACTAGTCCCTCGTCACGGGTGAATTGCTATGTGTCGGCAACTGCCAACACATAGCAATTCACCGTTGACAGACCACTAGAGCCGCTTGCGCGCGAGCGGAGCAGGCAACGCGTCTTCGAGGTCGTCCTATGCGCCGGGCCCCAGGTCGGCGGAGGAGAGGCAAACCCGCGCACTGGCGATGTCCGCGGTGATCTGCGCGCGGAGCGCCTCGATCGACTCGAAGCGCCGGATGGTGCGGACGCGCTCCACGAAGTCGAAGGCCAGGTGCCGTCCGTAGAGGTCGCCCGCGTAGTCGAGCAGGTGGACCTCGATTAACGGCCGGTCCTCGCCAAACGTGGGCCGCGTCCCGACGTTCGCCACGCTCGCGTACGTCGTGCCCTCGACCGTGGCCCGGCCTGCATACACGCCGTGCGCCGGCAGCACCTGCTCGGCCGGTGGGACGAGATTGGCCGTCGGGAAGCCAAGCTGGCGCCCCCGCTGTGCGCCGCCGAGCACCTCGCCCGCCAGCCGGTACGGTCGCCCCAACAAGCGCGCCGCCTCGGCTACCTCGCCGGCCTCTAGCAGGTCCCGGATCCGCGTGCTGCTAATCGGGCGGTCGCCGTCGTAGACGGGCGCTCGCGCGTGTACGCCGAAGCCGTAACGTTGGCCGAGCTCCACCAGCGTCTGCACGTTGCCCGCCCGGTCCCGCCCAAAGCCGAAGTCGACGCCAACCCACACTTCGATAAGCGGGTAGCGCGCGCACAGATCGGCCATGAAGGCCTCGGGCGACATCTGGGCCACCGCCGGCGTGAACGGCCAAACGTACACCTCGTCCACGCCCACGGCGCGAATGAGGCGCTCGCGCTCCGCCGTCGAACACAGCGCACGAGGATGCACATCGGGGTGAAGCACCTGTGCCGGGTCAGGGTCGAACGTCACGCACACGGCGCGCGCCCCCAGCTCGGCCGCGCGGGCCACCATGTCGCCGAGCAGCACCTGATGCCCGCGGTGGACGCCGTCGAAGGCCCCTATCGCCGCCACTACCCCCCTACGCGGAGTGCCAAGGCCGGAGCCCTGAGTGCGAACGCCGCTGGCAAGGCCTCCAGTCGGCAACGGGGTAGAGGCAGCCTCTCGCGTCATGTCGTGCTCACCGCGCCAGATCATGGCTTATGTCACGAGATTGAGGAGGATACCACGCAGGATTCGGTACTCGCTAACCAACCGCGGCGCCCGCATCATATACAAAGGACAGCGCGGGTTGCCAGCGCGCCGGCGGCACTCCCGCTCGCAGCAGTCCGAGGAAGCGGCCGTCCGTGCCGTAGGCGCGCGCGTCGCGCGGCACCCCGGGGTTCGCCGCATCCCACGCGCGCCCGTGGGCGAAGTGGGCCGCGGCTACCGCCCCGAGAATAGCCGCGGGCAGGTCGACGGCCGCCCGGTCGGGCGGGTCGACCAGCACCTCCCAGCGACCGGCGGCCGCCTGCTCCTCCAGCTCTTCCAGCGCAATCGCCCCAGCAAGCGTAAACCCGCCAACCGCTAGCCGTACCAGCGCGTCGAGATACGCCCCGCACCCAACTCTGGCGCCCACGTCCCGCGCCAGGGCCCGCACGTAGGTACCCCTCGAACAGCGCACGAGCAACGACAGCCGCGGCGGCTCCCACGCTAGCACGCACGTGCCGTGAACAGTCACCGGGCGCGGCGCGAGAGCGACGGCCTCGCCACGCCGCGCCCGCGCGTACGCCGCTTCGCCCCCTACCTTCACCGCCGAGTAGTGCGGCGGCACTTGCTGGATCTCGCCCTGCAGCTCGGCCAGGGCTTGTAGGATCATGTCGAGCGATGGAGCGCCGACGGCTGACGCGGGGGGGCCGCCGGTCAGGAGCGCGCGGCCCTCGGCGTCGCAGCTGTCCGTCTCGAAACCGAGCACCACGTCCGCCGCATAGAGTTTGGCGCCCGCGGCCACGCGATCGGCCAGGCGGGTGGCGCGGCCTAAACACAGCGGCAAGACACCAGTCGCGGCGGGGTCCAGCGTGCCCGCGTGACCCACTCGCTGCTGCCCGACGCGACGGCGGACGAAGCCGACCACGTCGTGACTCGTCCAGCCGAGCGGCTTGCAGACGTTGAGGAAGCCGTCCACCTGCGGCATCAGACCGCCCTCTGACCCCGCCCCCGCCGCGGGCCGCCCCGCCGCTAACCCTGCTCGATCTCGCGCAGCAGCTCCATGACGCGGGCGCCGCGCGCCAACGAGGGATCGAGCCGAAAGTCGAGGTTGGGCACGCGGCGCAAGCGGAGTCGATCGCCCAGCTCGCGCTTCAGGTAGCCGGCGGCGCGGCGCAGCGCCCGCAGCGCATCCGAGGTCTCCTCGTCCGAGCCCAGCACGCTCACGTAAACGTGCGCCAACGCCAGGTCCGGCGAGGTATCGACCTCGGTAATGCTGATGATGCCGCCGAGCCGCGGATCGCGCATCTCGCGGCGCAGCAGCTCTGCTAGCTCCTCGCGGATCGCCTCGTTCAGACGCAGAATGCGGCGACTTGTCACACCGGCCTCCCGGGCTGGCGCCGCGCGGCCTAGCTCACCAATTCGCGCTCGTAGCTCTCGACGACGTCGCCCGGCTGGAAGTCATTAAACCCGTCGAACGTCATGCCGCACTCCTGCCCCGCGGTCACCTCGCGCACGTCGTCCTTCACCCGGCGCAGCGATGCGAGCCGGCCGTCGAAGATGACCTCGCGTCCACGCAGGATACGGACCAGGCCGCCGCGAGTGATTGTGCCCTCCGTGACCAGGCAGCCGGCCGCCTGGCCGGTCTTGCCCGCCTTGAAGGCCATGCGGATCTCGGCCATGCCTCGCACCGTTTCCCGATACTCCGGCTCGAGCATGCCGGTCAGTGCGCGACGTATGTCGTCAACAAGGTGATAGATCACGGTGTAGAGGCGCACGTCAACGCCAAGCGACTCGGCGGTGCGCACGGTCGTCGGCTCCGCGCGCACGTTGAAGCCGATGACGATTCCCTTGGATGCGGCGGCCAGCATGACGTCCGAGTCGGTGATGTTGCCAGTTCCCGACTGCAGCACCTTCACCCGGATACCTGTCTCGTCCTCCAGCCGCGCGAGCGAGTTCAGGATCGGCTCCAGCGAGCCTTGCACGTCGGTCTTGACGACCAGCGTAACCTCTTTGACCTCGCCCGCCTGCACCTGACTGGACAGCGCCAGCAGCGACAGCTCGCGTCGCCCCTCGCTCGCCTCGCGCTCGCCCGCCTTCGCGGCGTCCGCCAGTTGGCGTGCCGTCTTCTCGTCCGCGACGGCTATCATCCGGTCGCCCGCCTCCGCCACGCCGTTCAGCCCCAGGATCTCGGCGGGAACGGAGGGGCCGGCCTTGCGAATGCGCTTGCCGCGGTCGTTGAAGAGCGCCTTGACTTTACCCCAGGCGCCGCCCGCGACTACCGTGTCGCCCACCGCCAGCGTGCCGTTCTGGACCAGCACGGTGGCTACCGCGCCCCGCGCCCGGTCGAGCTTGGCCTCGATCACCACGCCGGCCGCCGGCCGATCGGGGTTCGCCTTCAGCTCCTGGATGTCGGCCACGAGCAGCACCACGTCCAGCAGGTCCTCGATGCCCTCGCGCGTGCGCGCCGACACGGGGACCGACGGCACGTCGCCGCCGTAGCTCTCGACCACCAGCCCGGCTTCAGCCAGCTGCTGGATCACGCGGTCCGGCTGGGCGTTCGGGCGGTCGATCTTGTTGATTGCCACCACCACCGGCACTTTCGCCGCCTGGCAGTGAGCGATGGCCTCGCGTGTCTGGGGCATCACCCCATCGTCGGCGGCCACGACCAGGATGACGATGTCGGTCGCCTCGGCGCCACGTGCCCGCATCGCCGTGAACGCCTCGTGGCCCGGGGTATCCAGAAACGTGATGCGCTTGTCGTGGATCTCGACCTGATACGCGCCGATGTGCTGCGTTATGCCGCCCGCCTCGCCGCTGGTCACGTTCGTGTTCCGGATCGCGTCGAGAAGGCTGGTCTTGCCATGGTCGACGTGGCCCATGACCGTCACCACCGGCGGCCGCGGCACGAGCAGGCCCGTATCCTCCTCCGGTGCCCCCGCGGTCGCGGCTTTCTCGCGCGCTTCCGGGGCCGCCTCGAACACCTCGAAGCCCAGCTCGCTCGCCACCTTGGCGGCGGTCTCATAGTCCACGCTCTGATTGACGGTCAAAAGGATGTTCTGCGCTACCAGCGCGCTGATCACTTGCGTCGGACTGACGTTCAGACGGTCGGACAGCTCCTGGACCGTCATCCGCGCCGGCAGCTCGACCGGCGCCCGTTCCAGAACGGCGCTAGGTGCGCCGCCAAAGCCGCCGCGCATGGGCGCGCGGCGGTTCCCGCCCCGCCGCGCGGCGCCGGGGCGGCCGCCGGGCCGGCGTTGTGGTCCACGATTGAATGGTCGCGCCATCTGGCACCCCCTATGTTGGGCTGCCGCTGGTGTCGGTTCGTCGGCCGGCGGCCGTGGCAGCTCTCTAAGTGTGACTAACGATACGTAGCATTCTACGACGCGGCGAGCCGTGCCCCCACGCGGAGGGCGGTGCAGCCGCCAGCCCGGGGCACGCGACACCAGCCTCGACGGAGCCGGCGTGCGCGGCGGCGCCCGCCTAGGACCGCGGTCCGTGCGGCGCCGCGGAGGGGCTGAGCGCCGCACCGTATTCGCGCAGAGCTGCCAGATCGTCCGCCGTGAGCGGGCCGCGCAGCGCGCCCGCGAGGAGGTTACGCCGCAGCGCGGCCGTCCAGCACTCCGGCCGTCGGCACAAATACGCGCCGCGGCCGTTCGCCTTGCCCGTCGTGTCCACCACGACGGCCCCCTCGGGCGTCCGCACGACGCGAACCAGCTCGCGCTTCGGCTGCTCCTGCCGACAGCCCACGCACGTACGCATCGGCACGTGGCGAGGGCGTGCCGTCATCCCGTCGCCCCCGCGCTGTCCCCACTCGCCCCTGGCGCGCCGGCTCCGACTCGCACCTCGTCCCCACCAGCGGCAGGCGCCTCGCCCGTAGTAGCAGAGGCCGTCGTGCCCCCGTGCTGCGCGGCGACCGACGCGGGCGGCGCGGCCTGCTGGGCCGGCTCCGCGCCGTCAGCCGCTGCAGGAACGACGCTGGCGGCATCACTACGGATGTCGATGCGCCAGCCGGTCAGCTTCGCGGCCAGCCGGGCGTTCTGGCCCTCCTTGCCGATTGCGAGCGAGAGCTGTCGCTCGGGCACGATCACGCGCGCCGTGTTCTCGTCCTCGTTGATCGTCACGCTGACAACTTGCGCCGGGCTGAGTGCGTTGGCCACGAATACCGCCGGGTCAGGGTCCCACTGCACCACGTCGATTTTCTCGCCGCTCAACTCGTTGACCACGTTCTGGATGCGCACGCCCCGCATGCCGACACACGAGCCGACGGGATCAATGCCCTCCTGGCGAGCCGCTACGGCGACCTTGGCCCGGGCGCCCGCCTCGCGGGCAATCGCCTTGATCTCCACCGTACCGCTGAAGATCTCCGGCACTTCCTGCTCGAACAACCGTCGCAGCATCAGCCGGTGGGCGCGCGACACCAGCACTTGCGGCCCCTTGTGGCTGTCGCGTACGTCGACGATCACGACCCGCAGCCGCTGCCCAGGGTAGTACCGCTCGGTGGGGATCTGCTCGGTGCGCGGCATGATCGCCTCGGTCTTGTCCAGCTCGATGATCGCCGTCCCCTGCTCGATGCGCTGCACTAGCCCGTGGACGATCTCGCCCTGCCGCTCGGTAAACTGGTCGAACACCCGCCGCCGCTCCGCCTCGCGCAGCTTCTGCAGCACCACCTGCTTCGCCGTTTGGGCGGCGATCCGCCCGAACTGCGGCGGCGTCACGTCGGTGCGCAGCACCCCGCCGACCTGAGCGCTGGGGTCGATCGCGCGCGCGTCGTCCAGCGTGATCTCGTCCGGGTCCTCGCCCAGCTCCGCGACGACCTTGCGCACCAGGAATACCTGCGGTGCCCCCGTCTCCGGGTCGATGACGGCGTCCACGCTCTGCGGCGCGGTCGGGAAATTACGGCGGTAGGCCGACACGAGCGCCGCCTCGATGGCTTCAATCACGACCTCTTTCGGCATGTTCTTTTCGCTGCTGAGCATGCTGATTGCTGTCATGAATTCGCTCTTCAACGGTCCGCCTCCCTGGCCGTCCAGGCCGCTGACGCGCCGAGCCAGCGCCCTATCCGCCAGTCTGCCTGCAACAAAAAAGTGGGGGTTACCCACTTCTCGCACGGTATCCTCAACTGCCGAAATTATACCATCCGGCGGGGGGACAGACAAACGCTGCACCCCCACGGATGCCGTCTGCGGGGGTGCAGCGCGGGTGCCGCGAGTTACCCCGCCGCCTCAGCGACGGACGCCCCAGTCGACCGGCGGCGCCGGCGACACGATGTCCGACACAATCAGCACTCCCATCAGCGCCAGCAGGATCGCGATGCCGATGGCGTGGACCAGCTCGGCGCGCTCGGGCGCGATCCGCCGCCCGCGCACCGCCTCGATGATGAGGAAGAGCAGTCGGCCGCCGTCGAGCCCCGGTAGCGGCAGCAGGTTGGCCACCGCCAACCCCGCGCTAAACGCAGCGGTCAGCGTAAGGATCGGGAACACCCAGCCCGTCTCCGCGACCTCGGTCGCCGCCTGCCCCGCCAGCTGGGTCATGCCGACGATCCCTATCGGACGCACCAGCTCCGGCGAAACCGCCCCCTGCACCAGGAGCACCGGAATCGACAGCGTGAGCCCCACCAGCTGGGCCGCCCGCTCCCAGCCCCGCGCGAGAGCTTGCGGCAGCGCGTAGGCCACCGGGTGGACGTCCACCGGCCGCCCGCGCAGCTGCACGCCCAGCGGCCCAGCGCCGTTCGGCCAGGTGGCTCGCAGCGCGACCGGGATCGTCAGCTGCTCGCCCTGGCGGTCGATCAAGAACGGTACGCTGTTGCCCGCGTTAGCGCGCGTCACTTGCTGGACCGTCTCTAGCGAGTCCGCGGGCTGCCCGGCGACAGCCAGGATTACGTCGCCGGCCTGCAGCCCGGCCACCTGGGCGGGGGCGCCGTCCTGCACGGCGCTGATCGCCACCTGGACGGATGAAGGCGTCGGCCAGCCCGTCGCGAAGGCGATGGCGAACATCAGCACCGCGAGCAGGAAGTTCATCGCCGAGCCCGCGGCGAGCACGATGAACCGCGGCAAGAGCGGTTTGCTGGCGAAGCTGCCAGGCTCCTTCGGGTCGTCCTCGCCCAGGATGCGCACAAACGCGCCGAGCGGGATCCAATTCAGCGAGTAGATTACGCCGCCCACTTCCTTGCCAATGAGACGCGGTGGAAAGCCGAAGCCAAACTCCTCGACCTTCATGCCCGACAGCCGCGCCGTGATGAAGTGGCCAAGCTCGTGGACGAGCATCAGGAGGCTCAGCACGGGGATAATGATTAGGTAGTTGCGGTTGTCCCACAGAAAGCTGAATGGGTCCATCTAGCGTTCCTTCTTGTCACCGGGTTCCGCGGCGAACAGCGGCGGCAGCGCCGCCGCCCCGTCGATGTCGGGTCATGCTACCTCCGATGCCGCGCCGGTGCAAACCAGCTCGCGACAGACTTCCCGCGCCCACGCATCCGCCTCGAGCACGCCTTCGAGCGAGGCGGCCACCGTGGAGCGGTGGCGCGCGAGAACGGCCTCGACCACGTCCGCGATGCGATCGAACTGCAGCGCACCCGCCAGGAACAGGCGCACGGCCTCGTCGTCCGCGCCGCTCAGCGCGGCCGGATACGTGCCTCCAGCCCGCGCGGCCTCCAGCGCCACGTACATGCAACGGAAGCGCTCGCGGTCAACCTCGCCAAAGCTGAGCGTGCCCAGCTGGGCAAGGTCCAGACGCGGCACCGGGCACGGCCATCGCTCCGGATAGCTCAGGGCGTACTGAATCGGCAGCCGCATGTCAGGCACTGCCAGTAGGGCTTTCAGCGACCCGTCGACGAACTCCACGAGCGAGTGGACGATGCTCTCGCGGTGCATCACGACGCGCACGCGCTCCAGCGGCACGCCGAAGAGCCACGAGGCCTCGATGATCTCCAGGCCCTTGTTCATGAGCGTGGCCGAGTCAACCGTGATTTTCGGTCCCATCGACCAGGTCGGATGGCGCAGGGCCTCCGCGGGCGTCACGCTACCCAGCGCGGCCACCGGCAGGTCGCGGAAGGCCCCCCCCGAGGCCGTCAGGATGAGCGACGCGACCTCCGTCGTCGGTCCCTCCGCGCCCCCTTCGCCGCGCAGGCACTGCCAGATCGCATTGTGCTCGCTATCGACCGGCAGGACCGCCGCGCCGTGCGCCTCGGCGGCCGCCATCACCAGGTGGCCGGCCATCACCAGCGATTCCTTGTTAGCCAGCGCGACGGACTTCCCGCTCTCCAGCGCGGCGAGCGTTGGCAGCAGGCCCACCCGCCCGGGCACTCCGACGACGACGAGGTCGGCGTCGCACTCGGCGGCGAGCCGGGCGAGCGCGTCCTCACCTGCCAGCAGTCCCGCCCTCACGTCACCCGCCGCGGACGGGGCACTCACCGCGGCAAGCGGTGGCTGCCAGGTGTCGAGTTGGCGCTGGAACGCGGCGGAGAGCTGGCTCGCGGCTAGCGCGACTACCGCAAAGCGCTCGGGGTGTGCGGCGGCCACGTCGAGGGCTTGCCGCCCGACCGAGCCCGTGCTGCCGAGGATGGCGATGCGCTTCCTCACCCGGTCACCCGCCAACGGCGACAAGATAAAAGTATGCTACCACCCCGGCCCCCAAAAGACTATCTAACCGGTCCAGCAGCCCGCCATGGCCCAGCAGCAGCCCGCTCGAGTCTTTCGCGCCCAGCTGCCGCTTCACGAAGCTTTCGACCAGGTCGCCCACCAGGCCCGCCCCGGCGACCAAGAGGCCCAGCCCCAGCAGCACCGGCAGAGAGCGGCCGCCAGCGGGAAAGACGAGTGCCAGCAGGGCGGCCAGTAGCACCGCGGCGCCCGCGCCGGCCAGCGCCCCTTCCACCGACTTGCCGGGGCTGAGCGACGGCGCGAGCTTGGTGCGGCCCCAGCGCCGCCCCACTCCATACGCCGCGATATCGGCCGCCCAGGTGGAGCCAAGCACGGCCTGCACCCAGAAGCCGCCGTCGGGCCGCAGCCGCAACAGCGGAAAATAGCCGAGCAGGCCCCCCACGTACAGGGCGGGCGCCAGCGTCAGCGCCCAGTCGAGCAGCCCCCGGCCGCGCCGGTGCCAGAACGCGGCCCAGGCGAGGGCGCCGAACACCGCGGCAGCCTGCACGTGCGCGGCGAGAGTGGGAGCCGTCGCCGGCAGGATGGCCAGCCCCACGCTGAGGAGCAGCCCAAGCAGCCAGAACGGCTGGTAACCCGCCCGGATCAGCAGACGATACAGCTCGCCGCTGGCCACCGCCGCGAGCAGGCCGACGACAATCAGATAGGCCGGCACGACGTCGCGCGCTGCTACCCAGAGCACGAGCGGCGCCAGGATGACGGCGGGCAGCCCGCGGCGCCACAGCGGGCTGCCGGGCGTGAAGGCCGCGCCTAGCGGCGGCAGCGGAAAGCCCGGTAGCCGCACGACTGGCCTGGAGGACGTGCTCCCCTCATTGCAAGTCGCCCCCGGCTCGCGGCCTCCGCCGACGCCTGACGCCGTCGGCAGCGCGAGCGCCTAGTCGGCAATCGGCGCCGGCGCGTCGGGCACGCCGCCAAAGCGGCGCTGGCGCTGGCCGTACGCGCAGAGCGCGCGGTAGAACTCGTCCTTGCCGAAGTCCGGCCAGCGGGTGGGCGTCGCCCAGTATTCGGCGTAGGCCGCCTGCCAGAGCAAGAAGTTGCTCAGCCGCATCTCGCCGGCCGTACGGATAATCAGATCGGGATCGGCCACGCCCGCGGTATAGAGATAGGAGCTCAACAGCTCCTCGGTCACGGCTTCGGGGTGCACCCCGTCGGTCAGCATCCGACGCACCGCGCGAATGATCTCGGCGCGTCCGCCGTAGTTGAATGCTACGTTCAGCAGAAGCCGCTGGTTATTGCGCGTCAGCGCGACCGCGCGCTCGACCCGCTCCCGCAGGTGCCGCGGCAACCCTTCCGGGCTGCCAATGTGGCGCAGTTGCACGCCGTTCTTGTGCAGGTTCGGGACCTCGCGGTCGATGACCTGGCCGAGGATGTGAAACAGGCCATCCACCTCGTCGCGGGGCCGCTGCCAGTTCTCGGTGGAGAACGCGTAGAGCGTAAGTATGCTCACCCCGAACTCTACGCAGGCCTCGATAATGCGCCGCGTATTCTCGGTGCCCGCGCGGTGCCCTGCCAGGCGGGGCAATCCACGGTCGCGCGCCCAACGGCCGTTGCCGTCCATGATGATGGCCACGTGCCGGGGCACGACGGTCAGCGCGGGGCGATCGCTCGTTCGGTCCGACTCTACCAGCATCAGATCTCCATGACCTCGCTCTCCTTGCGCTTGCCGATGTCGTCGACTTGCGCGATGAAGCCGTCAGTCAGCTTCTGGAGACGATCCTGGGCGCGCTTGACCTCGTCCTCGGACACCTGCTTGTCTCGCTCGCCCTTGCGTAGCTCGTCGATCGCGTCGCGGCGGCAGTTACGTACCGCAACGCGCGCCTCCTCCACCCGCTTGTGGACTTGCTTCACGAGGTCGCGGCGCCGCTCCTCGTTGAGCGCCGGGATCGGCAGCCGCACGACGTTGCCGTCACTGCTCGGCGTCAGCCCCAGGTCGGACTTCTGGATCGCCTTCTCGATGAGCGGCAGCATCTTCTTGTCCCACGGCTGGATCATGATGAGCCGCGGCTCGGGGATCGTAATCGTCGCCACGCCGTTCAGCGGCGTGGGTGCGCCGTAGTACTCGACCTGGACGCGCTCGAGGAGCGCCGGCGACGCCCGCCCGGTGCGGACCGAGCCGAGGTCGTGCTGCAGGGCCTCCACGGCCCGCTTCATCTTCCGCTCGGTATTCGCAAAGACCTCGTCGATCATCTCTCGCCTCCGCTCGGAGCGATCAGGGTACCTACCTGCTCGCCACAGACGATGCGCGTCAGGTTGGTCGGGTTCAGTAGGTCGAACACGATGATCGGCAAGCCATTGTCCATGCACAGGGCCAGCGCCGTGCTGTCCATGATCTGCAGCTCGCGCTGGAGCGCCTCGCGATAGTCGAGGCGCTCGAACCGACGCGCCTCGGGGAACCGGCGCGGATCGCGGTCGTAGACCCCGTCCACCCGGTTCTTCGCCATCAGCAGCACTTCGGCGCAGATCTCCAGGGAGCGGAGCGACGCGGCCGTGTCCGTCGTGAAGAACGGGTTGCCCGTGCCCGCCGCGAAGATCACCACCCGGCCTTTCTCCAGATGGCGGATGGCGCGACGGCGGATGTAGGGCTCCGCGACCTCGGCCATGTTGATCGCCGTCTGGACCCGCGTCTGCACGTCGCCGCGCTCCAGCGCGGCCTGGAGCGCCAGCCCGTTCAGCACGGTGGCCAGCATGCCCATGTAGTCCGCGGTGGCGCGGTCCATGCCGCTGCGGCTGGCCTGCTCGCCGCGCCAGATGTTGCCGCCGCCGATGACGACGCCCACCTCGACGTCCAGGCGCACCAGGCCCGCGATCTGGTCGGCGACGTAGCTAACGGTGGGCGCGTCGATCCCGTACGCCCCCTCGCCCTGCATCGCCTCGCCGCTGAGCTTGAGCATCACGCGGCGGTAGCGGCACTCGCCCACGCCGATCTCCTAGCCCCTACCTCCCTATTCAGCGCCAAGCTCGAACCGCACGAAGCGGCGCACCACGATGTTCTCGCCGAACCCCGCCATGCCCTGCTTGACCAGATCGCGGATGGTCTTGCTGTTGTCGCGGATATATGCCTGATCGAGCAAAGGGTTGTCGCCCGCCGGCGCCGCCCCGTCGCCTGCCGGCTCGTCACCCACGTGGCTGGGGTTCATCGCCGCGATCTGCATGGCGATCTCGTGCGCCAGCTCCTTGAACTGCGGGTTGCGCGCCACGAAGTCGGTCTCGCAGTTCAGCTCGACCATCGCGCCGACGCGCCCGCCCGCGTGGATATACGCCTCGATCAGCCCCTGGCGGGCCTCGCGGCCCATCTTCTTCTCCGCGCGGGCGATGCCCTGCTCACGCAACACATCCGCCGCGCGGTCCATGTTCCCCTCGGTCTCCTGGAGCGCGCGGCGGCAGTCCATGATGCCGGCGCCCGTGCGCTCGCGAAGCTCCTTGACTTGCTGGGCAGTGACTTCCAAGGATTCCTCCTCGCTGGCAGGCGGCGCGCCAGGGCGCGCCACCGAACAATCAACAATTCTAGACGGCGGTGGCCTCTTCCGTGTCCGGCTCGAAGATGCCGCCCATCGCGATGTCGGCCAGCTCCTCATCGGTGCCGACGACCTCAGGCTCCTCGGCCTCCTCGGTCTCCTCGGCCATCGCCGCCTCGCGCTGCTGCCGCCCCTCGATGATCGCGTCGGCCAGCTTGCCCGCGATCAGCCGGATCGCCCGGATGGCGTCGTCGTTCGCGGGGATAGGATAGTCGATCAGCTCCGGATTGCAATTCGTGTCGACCATCGCCACGATCGGGATCTCCAGCCGGCGGCACTCCGCCACCGCGATGTTCTCCCGGTGCGGGTCGACGATGAACACCGCGCTCGGCAGGCGGCGCTGTGACCGCATGCCGCCGAGCAGGCGGTTCAGCCGCGCCAGCTCGTCGTTGAGCCGCGTGGCCTCTTTCTTCGGCAGCACGTCGAACTCGCCGCGCTCCTTGCGGCCCTCCAGGTCTTCCAGGCGCCGGATGCGCTGTTGGATGGTCTGGAAGTTGGTCAGCGTGCCGCCCAGCCAGCGCTGGTTCACGTACGGCATGTTCGCGCGGGTCGCCTCTTCCTGGATGGTCTCCTGGGCCTGCTTCTTCGTGCCGACGAAGAGCACGGTGCCCCCGTCCGCGGCCACTTCGCGCACGAAGTTCATCGCCTCTTCGAGCTTCCGCACGGTCTGTTGGAGGTCGATAATGTGGATGCCGTTGCGCTCGGTGAAGATGAACGTGCGCATGCGGGGGTCCCAGCGCCGGGTCTGGTGGCCGAAGTGAACCCCTGCCTCAAGTAGCAGCTTCATAGAAACGGGTGCAGCCATCGGGGAACGCCTCCTTCGTTTTGGTCGTCCGCAGCCTTCGCCCCACGCGGGAGCCCGGGACAGGGCACGCCCGCGTAGTCCAGCCACGTGTGTAGTGGAGCGGATGCCAGCGTCGAATTATAGCAGGTCGCCGTGCGAGCTACGGATTGCTGGCCTGCTCGCGCCGGACGTTCGCGAGGTGCTCGTCGAGCGTGCGCGCGAACACGTGACTGCCGTCGGCGCGCGCCACGAAGTACAGTGCGTCGGTGGAGGCCGGCTCGGCGACCGCGTCGAGCGACGCCAAGCCAGGGCTGCAGATCGGGCCGGCGGGAAGCCCTTTGTGGCGGTAGGTGTTGTACGACGAGGCGACGTCGAGGTCGTCCAGGCTCAGATCGCGCTTCCACAGTGCCTCGCCCGGCGCGGGTACCTCTGGCTCCGCCAGGGCGTACTGCACGGTCGGGTCCGCCTGCAGCGGCATGTCGAGCGCCAGCCGGTTGTAGTACACTGCGGCGATCAGCGGCCGCTCCTCCGGCAGGACCGCCTCGCGCTCCACGATCGACGCCAGCGTTACCGCGTCGCGCAGCGATAGCCCGTGAGCGCTCGCCTTGTCCCGGCGCCGGGCGTCGAATTTCCGCAGAAACTCGTTGACCATCCGGCCCACCAGCGCCTTGCCGCCGTCTTGCGGGCGCCACTCGTACGTGTCCGGGAAGAGAAACCCTTCCAGGCTAGCGCCCGCCGGCAGGTCGAGGTCCGCCGCGTAGCCCGCGGGATCGTAGACCGCGCCGAGAAAGTCGTCGCCGCTGCCCGGCGCGATCGCGTTCAGCTTCCAGGCAATCTCCTCCGCACGCCAGCCCTCCGGCACGGTAACGCTTAGGCCCCGCCGCACTCGCCCGCCCGCCAGCGCCGCGACCACCTCGCGCGTGGACATGGATGGGCTTAGCTCATACTCGCCGGCGGCCAGCCGGTTGCCAACCCCCTCCTGCTCAACCAGCAGGCGGAACACCTGGGCGGACCGGACCAGGCCTTGCGCCTGCAGCGCTTCGCCGATCCGGGCAGCGCTCTGCCCGGGCTCCACCGTGAACGTTACCGGCGTGGAGTCGTCGCTGACCGGACCGTCAAGTCCCGTCAGCGTGCCGTGCGCCAGCTCCAGCGCGTGCCCCACGACCCAGTAGGCGCCCACGGCCACACAGCCGCAGAGCGCCAGCGCCACCAGGATTGCCGGGAGCCGCTTCATCGGTCCGAGTCTAGGTAGTCCTGCAAGATCACCGCTGCTGCCGCCGCGTCAATGCCCGGCCGGCGACGCGCCGGGACGGCCGCGAGCCGCCGCTCCGCCTCGGCCGTCGAGTAACGTTCGTCCCAGTACACGATAGGCACTGGCAGGTGTGACTGCAAGCGCGTCGCCCAGCGCCGGACCCGGCGGGCCTGCGGACCGAGCCTGCCGTCAAGCGACCGCGGCAATCCTACCACCACGCGCTCCGCTCCGTGCTCGCGCACCAGCGCCGCGATGCGGGCGAAGTCCCGCTCGGCCGCGCGTCGCTCCAGTACCACCAGGGGCGATGCCAGCCAGCCCTTGGCGTCGCTTAGGGCCACGCCGATCCGCCGCTCTCCGGCGTCCAAACAGAGCGATCGGCCGCGGGGCACGCGCTCACTCCCCGCCGCTCGGCAGTAGCCGCAAGCGGAAGGCCCGCGGGGCCCAGCTCGGCCACATCTCCACCGCGACCGGCGCGTCCGCGCCGCCCCGCGCGGCAAGCGCTCGCCGCGCCTCGTCCAGCGTGGCGCCCCGCAGGCGCGCGGCGAGCACCCCCGCGTCCATCACGCGCGCGATCTGTCCCTGCACCCCAACTCGGAAGAGCGCCACTCCCGAGTCGAGCCCCAAGTACTCGGGCACGGTAAGCTGTACCGGCTCGCCGAGCGGCCGGAAGCCGGCTGGCAGGCTCGCCGCCCAGGCGGCTTGGGCCAGCCGATTGAACTCCGCGTTGGCAAAGGCGAGCGCGGATGCCTGCACCGTGACGTGGCCGGTCACGTCGCTCGTCGCGACGCGCAGCCCGGGCGAGAAGGTTTCGTCCGTCGTTTCCACGCGCAGGGTGTCGGGCACGATCGTGAAGTCGTCGCCCGCGGCGGCCGTCAGGTGTTCGACGGCCGCCTGCTGCACCTGCTGCTGCAGCTCCCCCCGCGCCGCGATGAAGTCGCGCTCCGCGGCCTCCGGAAACTCCTCCTCCGTCCCGCCCTCCGTAGGACGCTCGTTGAACACCCCCAGCCCCGGCGGCTGAGTGTCCACCAGCCGCGTGATCGCCATGGCCGGCACGTTGCCCGCCGGCCCCGGCTCCTGCGCATGGACCCCCACCCTTATGCCCACCAGCGTGTTCGGCGGCAGCCGCACTTCCCCGTCGGTCGTGAAGCGCGTGCCATTGGTGGCGACGAGCACCAGCCCTTCCGGCACCACCAGCAGGTTCTCGCGGCTGTTCACGAACGTGACGACGCCCTGCGCCACCCCGGTCGGGCGATGGCCCAGCCCCGTGGCCGGCACGCTCGCCTCGACGTCGAATCGCTGGCTCAGCGTCGTACCGGGCAGGCGCCGGCCCTCTGGATCAGGCTGCCGCACGCCAGGGTCCACCCGCAGCTCCAGCAGCGCCGAGTCCACGTCGGTCGCCGGCGCCGCCGTCACGCGCAGCTCGGGCAGCGCCACCAGCACGATCGCGGTCAGGCCGAGGACCGCCAGCGCCGGGCTGATCAGCGTCAGGAAGGGGACGACGGGAAACCAGCGCCAGAAGCGATACCAGCGGAAGCGGAAACGCTCCGCCTGCTCCGGCGCCATCAAGTGCAGCAAGCCGCGCAGCCCCCGCCGCGCCCGGAACCCCGCCATCCGCGCGAGCCGCCGCCGGTCGCCATCGCCCGAGACCACCACGACGTCGGAAGCCAGCGACTGGAGCATGCGGGCGAAGACCCGGAACTCTAGGGCCGAGCGGAGCACCACCGCCTCCCGCGGCAGTACCAAGAAGATCTCGTCGGCGGCGGTGCTCTCGATCTTCGACCGAAGGCTGCCTAGATCGTCGTCGCGGTCGGCTACGATTACGTCCTGTGAGTCCGCGCGCGTAGCAGGCATGCGCTCCTCGTCGTCCTGAGGTCCCTACCGTGGTGGCAGCGCCCCGCCCACGCGCTCGGTCGCTCCCAGTGCCCTCACCGGGTGGGCAGACACGCACGGCTCCGTCCCGCGTCCTTGCCGACCTGGCCCGGGCGCTTAGGTATGCGCCTCGCGGACGAGCTGCGGCACCAGTGCCAGCGCCGCGTCGAGCTGCGCCGCGTCCTTCCCGCCGGCGCGCGCGAAGTCCGGCTTGCCGCCCCCGCCCCCGCCCGCAACTTTGGCGATCGCGCCGACCAGCTTGCCCGCGCTCAGCCCGGCCTGGACCGCCTCCGGCGTGAGTGCCGCCACAAACTGCGGGCGATCGTTGATCACGGCGCCCAGGACGACGACGCCGCGGCCGAGCCGCTTGCGCACCTGGTCAGCCGTCTCGCCGAGCGCGTCCGGGGTGGGCGCGTCCACCCGCGCGGCGAGCACGCGCAGCCCGTCGACGCTCTCCGCCGCCTCCGCTAGCTCTTCCGCCCGCCCCTTCGCGGCGCTCGCTTGCAGCCGGCTCAGTTCGCGCCGCGCTGCTTGCAGCTCTGCGGTAAGGGCCGCCACGCGGTCGGCCGCGGCATCCGGCGGGGCGTTCACGGCGCTGGCCACCCGTTCGAGCTGGGCCAGCCGCCCCTGCACCCATTCGAGCGCGGCCGGGCCCGCGACCACCTCGACGCGCCGCATACCGCTCCCGATGCCGCTCTCGCTGGCAATGTACGCCGAGCCGATCTCGCCGCTGCGAGCCACGTGCGTGCCGCCGCACAGCTCCTGGCTGTAGTCGCCGACCCGCACGACGCGCACCTCGTCGCCGTACTTCTCGCCGAACAGCGCCCATACCCCGCCTTCCACCGCCTCGCTGTATGGCGAGACGGTGGTTTCTACTGGCAGGTCGCGCAGGATCTGCGTGTTGATCGCCTCGCTCACCGCGCGGCGCTGCTCCGCCGTGAGCGGGCCGGGGTTGGCGAAGTCGAACCGCGCCACGTTCGGCGTCACCAGCGACCCCGCCTGGGTCGCGTGCGGCCCGAGCACGTCGCGCAGTGCCTTGTGCAGCAGGTGCGTTACCGTGTGGTGCTTGGCCGTGCGCGCGCGCCGCTCGGCGTCCACCCGCGCCTCGAGCGCGCTGCCGACTGCTAGCTCGCCCTCGGTCACACGCCCCCGGTGCAGGTGGTGCCCGCCGGCGTCGGACTGCGTGTCCTCGACCACGAAGCACACGCCGTTCCCCCGCAGCTCACCCTGGTCGCCCACCTGGCCGCCGCCCTCGGCGTAGAACGGCGTCTCGTCCAGCACCACCGTGCCCGCCTCGCCCGCCCGCAGCCGGCCGGACGGCCGGCCGGCTGCGTCGAGCAGCGCCAGCACCCGCCCCGGCGCCGTGAGCGTCTGGTAGCCGAGGAACACGGTCGGCGGGGCGTCCTCCACCGACGCGCCCAGCCCCGCCCCGGCCGCGTGCGAGAACGCCGCCGCCGCCCGGCTGCGCGCTCGCTGCTCCTCCAGCGCCCGACGGTACTCCGCCTCATCGGCCGTCAGTCCGGCCTCCGCGAGAATCTCCGCGCTCAGCTCATACGGGAAGCCGTGCGTGTCGTAGAGCCGGAAGAGCAGCGCGCCCGACAGCGTCTGCTCGCCGCGCGCCCGCGCCTCCGCGATCCAGCGCTCCAGCAGCGCCAGCCCGCTCTGCAGCGTGGCCGAGAAGCGCTCCTCCTCCTGCGCGATGACGCGCTGGATGGTGTCGCGGTTCGAGATCAGGATCGGGTAGCGCCCCCCCATGATCTCGGCGACCACGTCCACGAGGCGGCCCAAGAACGGTCCG
The DNA here is from genome assembly GCA_021325365.1 of Pseudomonadota bacterium. The sequence goes on along the minus strand of JAJPHF010000014.1, from coordinate 100,853 downwards.
CTGAGACCCAGCCGCCGGCCATAGCGCACCGCGCGGCGGATGATGCGGCGCAGCACGTAGCCGCGGCCCTCGTTGCCCGGGAACACGCCGTCGGCCACCAGGAACGTCATCGCGCGGCTGTGGTCCGCGAGCACGCGCATGCCGTAGTCGCGCTCGGCATCGGCGGCGTACGGCAGGCCGGTCAATTGCTCGATGCGGGTGAGTATGCGGCGAAACCCATCCGTCTCGTAGACGGACGGCACGTCCTGCATCACGGCAGCCAGCCGCTCCAGGCCCATCCCCGTGTCGATGTTGCGCTGCGGGAGCGGCGACCGCGCCCCCGTCTCGTCCTGGAAGAACTGCATGAACACCAGGTTCCAGATCTCCAGGTAGCGGTCGCAGTCGCAGCCCGGCGCGCAGTCCGGCCGGCCGCAGCCAAGTGCCTCGCCGCGGTCGAGGTAGATCTCCGAGTCTGGGCCGCAGGGGCCTGACGCGCCCGGCGGCCCCCACCAGTTGTCGTCCAGCTCGCGCAGGTGCTCCGGCAGCAGATCGGTCTGCCGCCAGATGGCGCGCGCCTCCTCGTCCGTGGGGTGGGTGGTCGCCCATAGCCGCTCGCGCGGCAGCCCCAGCCGCCGCGTCAGAAACTCCCAGGCCCACGGGATCGCCTCGGCCTTGAAGTAATCGCCGATCGAGAAGTTGCCCAGCATCTCGAAGAACGTGAGCGTGCGCGGGTTGCCGACCTGGTCGATGTCGGTCGTCCGAAAGCACTTCTGGACCGAGCAGAGGCGCCGCGACGGCGGCTCGCGCCGACCGAGCAGGTACGGAATCATCTGCTGCATGCCGGCGGTCGTGAGCAGCACGGTCGGGTCGTCCTGGGGGACCAGGCTGGAGCTGGGCAGCTCCAGGCTGCCCTTCTCCTTGAAGTACTCGAGGAAGAGGGCCCGGAGCCGATCGGTGCTCCAGGTCGGGGCCGGGGTTTCCTGGGTCATCAGTTTGCGCCTCGCGGGCGGCTCGTCCTAGCTCTCGCGCCCATCCCGGGTCGCGGACGACAAGCGCCGGTTCGTTCGTTCAAAGTCCGTGGCGGTGACGCTCATCTCGATGCTGTCGCACCACTGCCCGTCGACCAGCGCCACGTTGCGCCGCACGCCGTCGACTCGGTAGCCGCACTTGCGGTACGAGGCCATGGCGCGGTCGTTGAAGTCGTAGACGCTGAGATACACGCGTTCCAGCTGCAACTCCGTAAAGTGGTGGTCTAGCAGCGCGCGCATTGCGTCGGTGCCGTAGCCCTTGCTCCAGTACTGCTTCTCGCCGATCCCAATGTAGACGCGGCACGACCGCCGCTCCAAGGACAGCGTGTCGTAGCCGACCATCCCGATGCGCTCGCCGTCGAACGTCTCGATGATAAACAGCTCCATCGTCGGATCGGCGCGAATCTGCCGATAGCGGCGGTTGACCTCGTCCATCGACATCGTCCGGTGGCGGTCCGCGTTAAGGTAATAGGTCAGCTCCGAATCGTTCTCCCACTTCCACAGGAGGTCGAGATCGGTCTCGTCGATGGGGCGGAGCAACGACTTCGTACCGCGCAGCACGGCGGCCTCCAGGTGGGGGACTCCGCCTGCATTATAGCTCACCGCCAGGTCCGCCGGGCCGCGAGGGCCGGCGCGCGCGTGCTACAATTGGGCCGCCAGCAGGTGTTCCCCGGGGAGGCGGTCGGGTGAGTCGGACGCAGTGGGTGTTCACGATAATCGGCGTGATCGTCGTGCTGTCAATGGTGCTCAGCATCCTCCGCGCATGAGGCCGCGCCGGCCCCCGCGCGCGCACCGGCGCCGCCTGCCGCCCGGCCGCTTCGCCCGCATCGTGCGCGAGGCGCTGGCCGAGCTTCCCCCCGCCTTCGGGCGGCGGCTCGACAACGTGGCCGTGCTGATCGCCGACCGGCCCAGTCCCGCCCAGCGGCGCTCGGTGGGCCTCCGCCCGGACGAGACGCTGTTCGGCCTGTATGAAGGGACGCCGTTGGGCGAGCGCGGCACCGGCTACCATCTCGCGCTGCCCGACCGGGTGACGATCTTCCGCGAGCCGATCCTGGAGGCCTGCGCCAGCATCGAGGAGATGAAGGACGAGATTCGGCTGACGGTGATCCACGAGCTTGGCCATCACTTCGGCCTGGGCGACGCCGACCTGCCGTAACCCATGCCTGCAGCCCAACGAACGCGGCAGGCAGCCGCGGCGGCTGACGTCGACGGGAAGGAGACAGCGACCGATGGCGTTTCTCAAGGGGCTGTTTGGCAGCAAGGGGCTCCCCCCCGAGGAGCGCGCGGCGATCGAGCAGTACTTGGCCGCCGCCGACCCGCTCCTGCGGCAGCTCGAATCTGAGTACCGCCAGTGGCTGGAGCGCGTCGGCGTCACGCGCGGGACGGACGTCGGCGGCATCAACGATCCCCAGGGCGAGCATTCGGGCGTCTTCGTCTGGCGCACGATCGAAACCGAGCGCACGTTCGCCCAGCTCGAGCCGCCCCGCCGCGCCTCGGGGATGCACAACAGCTACGTCGATTGCGTCGAGGCCCGCCACAACGCGGCCAAGACTATCTACGACGCGCTCCAGGTCGCCGACGTCCGGCCGCCACAGAGCGCGCTGCAGGACGCGACGCGCATCCTGGCCGAGGCGGAGAGCCTGCGCAAGCAGGGCGACCGTCAGCGCGACAAGCTCGAGCGCCTGCTCGGCTAGCAGCGCATGGCTCTGCGCATCGACGTCATCACCCTGTTCCCCGAAATGTTCGTCGGCCCGTTCGACGCGAGCATCCTGCGTCGCGCGCGCGACGCCGGCCTCGTCGATCTCCGGCTCCATCAGCTCCGCGACTTCGCCACTGGCCGCCACGCCGTCGTCGACGACTACCCTTACGGCGGCGGGCCAGGGATGCTGCTAAAGCCCGAGCCGATCTATCGCGCCGTCGCGTCCGTGCGTCAGCCCGGCGCCCAGGTGGCCGCCCTGGCAGCCAGCGCGCCGCCCTTTCGCCAAGCGCTCGCGGCCGCGTGGGCCGCCGCGCCGCAGCTCGTCCTCGTTTGCGGCCACTACGAGGGCGTCGACGAGCGCGCGCTCGACGAAGTGGGCGCGCACCGCGTCTCGATTGGCGACTATGTGCTCACCGGCGGCGAGATCGCCGCAATGGTGATCGTCGACGCGGTGGCGCGCCTGATCCCCGGCGTGCTGGGCGACGAGACGTCGAGCGCCGACGAGTCCTATGCCGCCGGCGTCCTGGAGTACCCCCAGTACACGCGGCCGCCCCAATTTCACGGCCGTGAGGTCCCGGCGGTGCTGCTGCGCGGCGCACACGCCGAGGTGGCCGCCTGGCGCCGCCGGGCAGCCCTGGAGCGGACGCTCGCTTGGCGCCCCGATCTGCTGGACGACGCCGCGTGGGACGAGTGCAGGCGTCTGGGGCTCACGCCCGACTGAGACACGCTCGACCATCCTGCGCCCAATATACCTCGGCGCGCGTAGTCCCCGGGGCCAACGGCTTGCTATACTGCCGGCGGTCCGGGGTCCCGGCCCCGCCCGGAGCACATCGCCCAGGAGCCTGCGCCATGCAGAAGCTCGACGTGATGATCGCTCGGCTGCGGCTGCTGCTCGCCGACATAGCAGCCAAGGAGCAGCAGCTCAACACTCTCCGGCGGCAACTCCGCGAGCAGCTCGAACGGCTGGTCACCTACAGCGTCTACGGCGACGCCGAGGTGGATCGCAGCCTCGCCCTGATGGCCGACGTCGAGCAGCGGCTGGCGCAAGCGGACCTGAACGCGCGGCATCTCCAGCGCATTCGCGAGCGCGCGGAGCGCGAGCTAGAGTCGCTGCTGCTGACCAAGGGCGTGGAGGAGGCGAAGGCGCGGCTGGCCGCGCTGCACGAGCAGAAGGCGCAGGTCGAGGAGGCGCTGCGCGTGGTGGCCGCCCCGGGCGCGCCCCAGGTCGATCTCGCCTCGGCCGCCAAGCTGCAGGAGACCGAATCGGCCCTCGACGACGAGATCCGCCGCCTCCAGCACGACATCAACGAGGCCAGCGAGCGCGCCGCCCGCACTATCGAGGCGCGACCGCGGTGACCCGGCGCGCGCGACGTGCCCACCGGCCGTTCTGCCGGCCCGTCCCGTCCGGCAGGCGCCCGTGAACCTCGCGCAGCTCATCGCGCAGTGGGAGCGGGCGCCGGCCATCGCCCCGTGTTTGACCGCCTCGCGCCGCCTGCCGCCGCGGCCCGCCCGCCACGCGCCCTGGCCTGCCAGCCTGGACCCGCGGCTGGTGGCGGCCTTGCAGCGCCGCGGCATCGCGGCGCTGTACACCCACCAGGCGCAGGCCGTGGCGGCCGCGCTGGCCGGACGCAACGTCGTGGTCGTCACGCCGACCGCCTCGGGCAAGACGCTTTGCTACAACCTGCCGGTGCTCGACCGCCTGCTTCACGAGCCGGCCGCGCGCGCGCTGTACCTCTTCCCAACCAAGGCGCTCGCCCAGGACCAGCTGGCCGAGCTGCACGCGTGGGCCAGCGAGCTGCCCATCGCGCTCCGCGCCTATACCTACGACGGCGATACCCCTGCCACCGCGCGCCAGGCCGTGCGTGCCGCGGGCAGCCTCGTCGTCACGAACCCCGACATGCTACACACCGCCATGCTGCCGCACCATACCCGCTGGACGCACCTCTTCAGCCAACTTCGCTACGTCGTCGTGGACGAGCTGCACTCGTATCGCGGCGTGTTCGGCTCCCACCTGGCCAACGTGCTACGGCGCCTCAAGCGCACTGCCGCCTTCTATGGTGCCCGTCCCCAGTTCCTGCTGGCCTCCGCCACCATCGCCAACCCGCGCGAGCTGGCCGAGCAGCTCGTCGAGGAGGAGGTGGAGCTGGTGGACGACAACGGGGCGCCGCAGGGCCCGCGCCACTTCCTCTTCTACAACCCACCCGCCCTCGACCCGAGCCTCGGCGTGCGCCGCAGCGCGGTGCTCGCGGCCCGCGACCTCGCCACCGACCTGCTGCAAAACCAAGTGCAGACGATCCTGTTCGCGCGCAGCCGTCTCACCGTCGAGCTGCTGGTCACGTACCTGAAGCGCGCCCTGCGTGGCCCCGCGGCGGACGCGGTGCGCGGCTACCGCGGCGGCTACCTGCCGCTGAAACGCCGGGCCATCGAACAGGGGCTGCGCGAGGGCGCGGTGCGGGGCGTGGTCGCCACGAACGCGCTGGAGCTGGGCATCGACGTCGGCGGGCTCGACGCCTGCGTGCTCGTCGGCTACCCGGGCACGATCGCGAGCACCTGGCAGCAGGCCGGCCGCGCCGGGCGGCGCAACGACCTGACGCTGACCGTGCTGGTGGCCACCAGCAGCCCCCTCGATCAGTTTATGGTGACCCACCCCGAATACCTCTTCGACCGCCCCGTCGAGGCGGGCCTGGTCAACCCGAACAACCTGTACATCCGCACGAGCCACCTGAAGTGCGCCGCCTTCGAGCAGCCGTTCGACGACGGCGAGCGCTTCGGCGGCGACGCCACGGAGCAGCTCCTCGCCTACCTGGAGGAGGAGCGCGTGCTCCACCACCAGGACGGCCGCTGGTACTGGATGGCCGAGGCGTTCCCAGCGGAGCAGGTCAGCCTTCGCAGTGCCGCCATCGACAACTTCGTGATTGTCGACCTGTCCGAGGCCGCCAAGCCGCGCGTCATCGGCGAGATGGACCGCATGTCGGTGCCCACCCTGCTGCACGAGGAGGCGATCTACCTCCACGAGGGTCGCCAGTACCAGGTCGAGCGCCTGGATTGGGCCGAGAAAAAGGCCTTCGTGCGGTCGGTGGACGTGGACTATTACACGGACGCCGAGTTGGTGGACCACTTGCAGCCGCTCGAGGTGATCGACGAGGACGCCCGCCCGTGCGGCACGCGGGCCTGGGGCGAGGTCGCTCTGACGTTTCGCGCCACCATCTTCAAGAAGATCAAGCTGCACACGCACGAGAACGTCGGCTGGGGTAAGATCCAGCTCCCCGAGGAGACGCACCATACCACGGCCTACTGGTTCACCCTCGCGGAGCCGGCCCTGCCGATCCTGTCCAAAGAGGACCTGGAGGCGGGCCTGGTCGGGATGGCCCACGTGATCGGCCAACTCGCGCCGCTCTACCTGATGTGCGACCCCCGCGACCTGGGCGCTCGCGCGGAGGCCCGGTCGCCGTTTACGCGCGCGCCCACGGTCTGGGTCTACGAGCGGCTGGCGGGCGGCGTGGGCCTGGCCGAGAAGCTCTACGCCGTCCACGCCGACCTGCACGCCGCCGCCCTCGCCCACGTGGCCGCCTGCCCCTGCGCCGCCGGCTGCCCGTCGTGCGTCGGCCCCTCGGGCGGCCACCCCGGCGCGCCCGCCGTCGTGCCAGGTCGCCATCTCGACAAGAAGCAGGCCACACTGCGGTTGCTGCGGCTGTTGGGCCGCGAGGCGGTCGATGCCGGGTGACCTCGCGAGCAAGCTGCGCCAGTGGAACGCTGCCGGACGCCCCGGGCCGGCAGCGCGCGCGCCTCGCCCCGGCATCGAGCGGATGCTGCCCGGCCGCTTCGAGCGCACGCCGCACGGCGACTGCTTCGTGATAGAGCGCCGCTACCCCCTGGCTTCGAGCCAGGGCACGATCGCCCTGGCGAGCGCCCTCCAGCTCTCGCCGCGAGCGCGTCAGCTCCTCGCTCGCGGCCACCCGCCCGAGGCGCTCGACCCGAGCCGCGCCTTGTTCCTGGACACCGAGACCACCGGGCTAGCGGGCGGCACGGGCACCTACGCCTTCCTGGTCGGCGCGGGGTACTTTGACGGCGGCGACTTCTGTCTACGGCAGTATTTCATGCGCCACCCCGGCGAGGAGGCCGCGCTGCTCGCGGCGCTTGCCGACCTGCTCAACGGCTTCCCGCTCTGGGTCACGTTCAACGGCAAGACGTTCGACGTGCCGCTGCTGGAAACGCGCTTCCTGGTCACGCGGCGCCAGCGGCTCGCGCCCCCGGGCCATCACCTGGACCTCTTGCACCCCGCGCGGCGGCTGTGGCGCACCCGCCTGCCCAGCTGCGCGCTCGGCAGCCTGGAGCGCGCGCTCCTCGGCGTCCAGCGGACCGAGGACGTGCCAGCCTGGCTGATCCCCGGCATTTACTTCGACTACGTCCGGCGCGGACGCTGCGAGCCACTGGGCGGCGTCTTCGCCCACAACGCCGACGATCTACTGAGCCTGGTGGCGCTGCTCGGCCTGTTCGGCCAGATCTTCGACGCCCCGGCAGAGCACGCCCACCGCGTCGATAGCATCGCGCTGCTGCGCCTGTTCACGCGGGCCGGCCTGACGGCGGAGGCAGCCGGCTGGTGCAGCGCGTCGCTGGAGCGCGTGCCGCCCACGGAGCGCCGCGGGCTCCAGTGGGAGATGGCGCTGCTGCTGCGCCGGGCCGGCGACCGCGACGGGGCGGTCGCCCTGTGGCAGCACCTGGCCGGCGAGAGCGGGCCGTGGGCGCTGGCGGCGCAGGTGGAGCTGGCGAAGCACTATGAGCACCAGCGCCGCGACTACCTGGCGGCCAGTCGTGCTACGGAGGCCGCCCTCGCCGCGCTCGCGGTAGCGCCGTGGCCGGTTCCCCAGCAGCAGCGCCAGGAGCTAGAGCGCCGGCTCGGCCGACTCTACTTTCGACTGCAGCGGCAGAGGACCAGGCTGTCGCACCCTGCGGTCCTCGGCGCCGCAAGCGAGGCGGGCGCCTCGGCGTCGCGGCAAGTCGGCTAACCTGCCGGCCCAGGTTGGCGGGTACGCTTGGCGATGCCAACCAGACCCACCATCCCCGGCGAGTGCTTAGGCTGGCTGTCCGGCCGCGACGCGCTCGTGCAAGTCGATCGCGCTGCGGTACGTCTCGGGGTCCGTTAGGTTACGGAACTTCTTGGCAAACTCGATCACGCCGTTCAGCGGTACCCGCCCCTGCCGCACCATGTCCATCAGCTCGTGCCGGCTCATGTGACACTCGCGATACAGCTTCACGTAGTTCTCGATGAACTCGCGGATCGGCAGCGCCGTGGGCAGCACGGGGTGCAGGAAGTCGAAATACCGGCGGTCCTGGGTGATCAGCTCCTCCTTGTATTTCTGCCAGTCCACGGTCCCCGGTAGCGGCGTGTGGATCGTGAACTGAGGACATTCGATCCCCAGCCGCTTGTTGTACTCCATCAGGTGCTCGAACCGCTCGGCCACCCAGTCGGCGAAGACGATCTGTGCCCCCCACACTTTGACCTTCAGCGAGTGCAGGAAGTCGATCGACTCGTCGTTGACGTTCACGCGGGAGCCCTTGTTCACGCGCTTCAGCTCGGCCGGGTCGTCCGACTCCAGGCCGATGAGCACCATGTCGAGGCCCGCCTCCGCCCAGGCTGTGTACAGCTCCTTGTTACGCACGATGTTGTCGGCGCGGCACTGCATCCAGAAGCGCCGCTTGTTGCCGGTCTTGATCAGCTCCTGGGCCAGTTTCCAGGCGTCGGACTGGCGGTAGTCCTCGTGCGGCATTACTTGGATGGCCAGGTCGTCGACGATGTTGACGTACGAGCCATCCGGGATACGCTGCAGCTCCTCGAACGTCCGCTGCCAGCCCTCCACCTTGTACACACCGTGGTGGAACTGCCATACCGAACAGAAGCTGCAGCGGTAGCGGCAGCCGCGAGCCGTCTCCACCGAGTACGGGCGTGGATAGTACAGGAAATAGTACTCGTCGCGGTATGGGTCGCACAGCTCACGCAGCGGCATCGGTCGCCGGTTCATCTCGTGAGAGTCGTGCAGCACCTCGTTCACGATCATGCGCGGCACGACGGTCGTCTGGAAGGCGCCCTCCGCGTCACGGTAGTACACGTAGGGCACGCGCGACAGATCGCGCCCGGTCCCCAGCTCGTTCACGATCAGCGGGAACACGTCCTCGGCCTCGCCGTAGGCGATCGCGTCGACCTCGGGGATAAACAGGTCCTGGGGGCTGAGTGAGATGTGGTGGCCGCCGACCACGATCGGCAGGCTCGCGTCGAGCTGTTTGATCTGGCGAGCCAGGTCCGCGACGACGGGTACGTCGGTCGTGTAGCCGCACTTCAGGGCAATGAGCTGGGGCTGAAACTCCTCCATCGCCGCCAGCAGATCGCCGCGCGAGGTCCGCAGGTCCACCAGGCGGCACTCGGCCACGTCCTGCACTGAGCCCGCCAGGTACTCGGGGCCAAGCGTCTCCACCCGGACGGTGTCGTTGAAGCCGGTCGAGTAGCCGCTTTGCGGCTCGACGAAGAGGATGCGCTTGATCGCGGACTCGATGAAGCGCTTGCCGATCACGTCGGGCATCTCGCAGATCCTCCGCTCCCCCCAAGATGGCAGGGGCACGCGCGCTCGCGTTCTGTACGTCTCGGGGCACCCGCCGAGCCATTCATCCCGGATGAACGCTCGCCAGCCAGGGCTGCCAGGTCGCGGATCGATGTCGGCTCCGGACCGCCGCATCTGCCTGCACGCCGCCGCCGGTCCCGCTCGGCGGGCCGTTGCCGTTATCGGGAATTATAGCGATCAGCAATCCGCGTGCCGGCGCATGCGCAAAGGTACGCGGATCGCCGCGCCCCGCTCGGCGGCCGCGGCACTCACTGTCACGCGTGCCAGGTACAATGTTGCTAGCCTAACAAGAACGATTTGTACACCACAAGGTTACACAAGTCGAGAGCCGGTTGCCATGCGCGCCCCCGAAGCGACACCGTTCGTGCCCAAAGCAAAGCCGACCCACAGCCGCAGGCCGGCATTAGTGCTGGCCTCCGCCTCCCCACGCCGCCGCGCGCTGCTGGCGACGCTCGGGCTCACGTTCGCGGTCGTCGCCCCGGACGTGGACGAATCCCCTCGCGACGGCGAATCCGCGGAGGCCCTGGCGACGCGGCTGGCCCTGGCGAAAGCGGCCGCCATCCGCCGAGCCGACGCGGTGGTGCTAGCCGCAGACACCGTCGTCACACAGCGCGGCCACATATTCGGCAAGCCGCGCGACGCCGCTGAGGCGGTTCAAATGCTTACCCGGTTGCGCGGCACGCGACACGAGGTCATTACCGGCGTCTGCGCACGGCCGGTGGGCGGGCCGCCGCTGCTGGCGGCCGCGCGTACGTTCGTCTGGATGCGGCCGTACTCCGAGGAGGAGCTGCGAGCCTACGTGGCCACCGGAGCGCCCTTCGACAAGGCGGGCGGCTACGGCATCCAGGACGCGCCGTTCCGGCCCGTGGCCCGAATCGAGGGATGCTATACCAACGTCGTGGGCCTGCCCCTCTGCGTGACCCGCGCGGTGCTCCACCGGGCAGGCGTCGAGCTGAGGCGGGCCAGACCGGCCTGCGAGCACGCAGGGACCTAGCCGGTCGCTCCGGCCCGGTACCATCCCCGCGCTCATCCGCAGCTATGGCTCAGCCGCGGAGCGGCGGGCTCCCAGCTCCATCCTCCCGGGGGACCATCAGCAGCAGCGCGTCGTCGGCGCATTAAGTCAACTCCAGCGACCGGCCGCGGGAGCACTACCGACCGGAGGAGTTCCCAAAGCGCGGCACGTTCGGCGCGGTCGCCGGCGGCGCCACCGGCGCTGCCGGCTGGGCCGCGGGCGCCGCTGGAGCAGCTGCCGGCGCCGGGGCCTGCGCGGCGGGCGCCGCGCTGCTGCTGGACGAGCCAGATGTCGCGGGGACACCCGCCGGATGGGCTTGCGGGCTCGCCGCCGTGCCGCTCGCCGCACCAGACGAAGCCGGCGCGGCGGCAGGCGCCGCAGGCGCAACGCTGGGTGGCTGGATCGCGGTGCTGTTGCCGGCCTGCGTGCCGCTTGGCACCGCCGGCACTAGCGTGGGCGCCGGCGTGGGTTGCGGCGCCGCCTGGACGCTAGACGCTGGCGCGGCCTGAACGCTGGACGCCGTCGCGGCCGGCGCGCTGCCCACGGCCGTGTTCGGCCGCTGCCGGTTCGAGGCACGAATCTCCGCGGCCGCGCCGGCGGGCGCCCCCTTGACGCCAACGACCACCATGTTCTGCGAAGGCTCGTAGTGGGTGCGCAGGTTCAGCGTGCGCACCGTCCCACTATCGTTGACCGACCGGACGATGGCCACGTCGAACCCGTCGCCAGCGCTCTCCACTTGCAGGCGCTGGCCCCACGGCAGCGACGGCTCGGGCGACTGCACGACCTCCTGGCTCGCCGGCTTCCGATTGGTAATGGTCGGGCCGTCGACCTTCACCGACCACGTGGGCTTCGTCCCGTAGAGGCTGATCGTCAGGCTCGTGTCGTCAGTTGCCGTCTGGATCAGCAAGTAGTCGGCGCTCGAGTTGATGAACCGGAAATCTAGCCCCGAATCGTCGTCCACCGTAGCGTCGAGCCCAGTGCGGCCGAGCGGCGGCTGCCCATAGGCATAGATCCAGTAGAGGTGGTTGTGCCGCTCCTCGATCTGATAGCCGCCCCAGAACACCGGCTGAAACAGCGTTGTCGCCACCTGGCAGATGCCGCCCGCAACGCTCGGCACGGTGGCGTGGCCGCCGTCGCCGCTCGCCGCGATGCCCCACCCCACCTCGTAACCCGAGTCGAGCGTCGTCGGGCCAAGCTCCTGGTTGAACGAGAACATCGCTCCCGGCGGGACCACCACCCCATGCAGCCGCGACGCCGCCAGCTTGATGTTGTGAATCTTCGGCGGCGAGGATCCCGCGAAGCGTGTCTCGCCGCGCTCGATCAGCTCGTGGATGCCGAGCTGCTCCCGCTGCGCGGTCGTGACGGCAGGCTGGGTGATCTTGGCCGGCACCTGTACCGTGCGGTCGTCCGACGCGACCGCCTGCCGGATCGCCGCGAGCGTCGCCGCGAAGTCCACTTCCCGGCCCTCGCGGCTTTCCCGCAGCGGCCGTAACTCCCCGCCAACAAACTCGAAGCGCGCATTCGAGGCCGGCTGGTTGATACCAGCCACGAGGCGCCGCGTGGCCTGCTCGATGACAGCGTCCTTCAGCTGCACGCCGGTCGGGCGGTCGGCCGGCCCCACGATTTCCAACGCCGCCGCGATGTCCTGCGTCTCCAGCCGCCAGCTATCGCCGCCCAGCTCTAGTACGACGGACCCGGCGAGGTAGCGTTCCGCCTGCTCGCGTGCGGGGGCCAGGTCCGCGTCCGTGATGGGCGGATTCCGCTCGGCCACCGCGAGGGGCACGCGCAGGTCTTCGCCCACGGTAAGCGCCTCGCGCAAACGCTCTCGGCTCGCGGCGATGTCCGTCCGCCGTTCGGTCTCGGCCGGTGCATAGTCGACGCGCCCCGCCGGGTCGATGGCCAGTCGGGCGTTCGCCATCGGGCGATCGACGGCGCTTGCGATACCGCCGAGGTAGGCATCGACCCGGGCTTCGTCGAGGGTGACTCGCGGCTGCGGCACCTCGCGAGCGCCGAACAGGCCCCGCATCGGGCGTGTCAACCGGTCGAGCGGGTTGCCCGCCCGACCGACCGCATAGGCAGCCGCCACTACCGCATCCCGATCGAGGCTCGCCCCCAAGTCGGCGGGAGTCGTGGTCCATTCGCGGTTGTCGAAAGTCACGACCAGCGGCTCCCGGCCAAACGCCGCGAGCCGGGCCGCGACCAGGTCCTGAGCCTCGCGCTCGGTCTTGCCGCTCAGGTCTAGACCGAGCGCATGGACGCCCGGCAGCACGCGCTCGCCGTACGCGACTTGAAGCGCCAACGTGCTTACGAGGAGCAGTAGGAGGATGCCGCCGCCGACGCCGGCTCCCACCGCGCGCCAGGGCAGGACGCGGAGCTCGTGCCATGGCAGCGCCGCGAGATACTCGCAGAGCGCCTCGAGGCGAGCCATCACGGCTGTCGCGCGGGTCGACCACGAGCGGCTGACCGCCTGGCGTCGGCGCCGCCGTTCGAACCGTGTGCGCAGGGAATCAAGGGCCGCGGGCGCAGTGTTCGCCCGGACGATGTACTCGGTCTTCCGCATCCCCACGCCGACGCCGCCTCCCACGCCAATATCCAGGGGTGCTCGCCGGACGGTCGCGACGGTCCTCCGGGCGCGCCGTGACTTCACTAGGCCAAGTTACCAAAAAAAAGCAGCCACGAGCAACCATATGGCCGCCCGGTTGGGCGGGGCGCCGGCCCCTGACGGACCGCGGCCGCCGACTGCTACAATGGCACGAGCGCGACGCTGGACGAGGAGCGAGAGCCTGATGGCCAAGTTACGAGTCACGCTCGCCTGCGGCGACTACGACCGGACCCGCGCGCTCGCGGACGGCACGGTGCAGGTCGAGGGTGTCGAGCTGAACTACATCCCGCTAGGCCCCGAAGAGACGTTCTGGCGCATGGAGCACTTCGAGGAGTTCGACGCTTCCGAGATGTCCTTCGGCGCTTACACGGTCCACCGCGGCCACGGCGAGAACCGCTTCATCGCCATTCCGGTATTTCCCTCGCGGGCCTTTCGCCACAACGCGATCTACGTCAACACCGCCTCGGGGATCGAACGCCCCGAGGACCTGAAGGGACGCCGTGTCGGCGTGCCGGAGTACAACGTCACGGCCGCCGTCTGGATTCGCGGCATGCTCCAGCATGAATACGGGGTGCGGCCGAGCGACGTCCGCTGGTTCCAGGGCGGCCTGCACGATCCCGGGCGCCGCGAGAAGGTGATGGGCAAGCTGCCCGAGGGCGTCTCGTTGGAGCCGCTCCCGGAAGGGCGGTCGCTCAACGACATGCTCGTCAGTGGAGAATTGGACGCCCTCACCGTGCCTCGCATGCCGCGCGCGTTCGTCGAAGGCTCACCGAACGTGCGGCGCCTCTTCCCTGACTACCGGTCCGTCGAGCAGGACTACTTCCGCCGCACGGGCCTGTTTCCCATCATGCACACGATCGTGCTCCGCACGGAGGTCTACGAGGCGAACCGCTGGTTGGCAGAGAGCCTGTTCAAGGCGTTCGTGCGCGCGAAGGAGGCCTGCGCGACCGCCATGACCCTGAACACCGCCGCCCTGCCTTACATGCTGCCGTGGATGATGGACGAGCTGGAGCAGACGCGCCGGATCATGGGCCGCGATTACTGGCCCTACGGACTGGAGGCCAACCGCGTGCCGCTCACCGCCTTCGGCCAGTACGCCGTCGAGCAGGGCCTGACGACCGAGCAGCTCCCGCTCGAGTCGCTGTTTGCCGCGTCGACGCTCGAAGAGTTCAAGGTCTAGCGCGCGAGTGTCGGCGACCACTCCCCGCGCGGAAGCCACGGCAGCCGACGGCCGCGCCGGTCCGGGCCGCGAAGTCAAAGCTAACGGCCAGGGGAAGGGCGCGCTCCGGCCGGCGCAGCCGGCGTCCCGCCTGCGGCGTTGGCGCGTCCTGGCGCCCGATCTCGCCGCTCTCGCGCTGTTCCTCGTACTCCCCTGGCTACGCTTCTGGCGGCTCTTCACTCCCTACCCGCCGGACCAGATGACGCTCGCCGAGGGCGACTTCAACGTCGAGTTCTTCCCGCTGACGCGAGCCATTACCGCCATCGTCCACGGCGGCCAGCTGCCGCTCTGGAACCCCTGGTCCGACGCGGGACAGCCACTTCTCGCGGACCCGCAGTCCGCCATTTGGTATCCCCTCAACTGGGTGTTGCCGTGGCTCGTGACCGGGCACGACGGAGCATCGCTCGTCCGCTTCGAGGCCTTCACCGTCTTCCATCTGTTCCTGGCAGCGACCTTCATGTACCTGCTCGCCCGCCGGGTCATCGGCTCCCGCTTTGGCGCGCTGGTGGCCGCGCTAGTCTTCGCCTACTCGGGTCTAATGACCGCGTACCCGATCCAGCAGGTGCCGATCGTTCGCACCGCCGTCTGGATGCCGCTGTTGCTGCTCTGCCTGATCCGCGCCTTCGAGGGGGCCAGCGTCGGCTGGGCAGTCCTCGGCGCCGGCCTGCTCGCCGTCGACGTCTTCGCTGGCCACCCACAGCTGCTGCTGTTCCAGCTCTACGGCCTGACCCTCTACGTGGCCTTCCGGCTGTGGCAAGTCTGGCCGAACCGGCGAGCCGCCGCACGAACGATCGGCCTCTACGCCCTCTTCGGCGTGCTGGGGTTTGCCTTGGCCGCCGTGCAGGTGCTCCCCAGCTACGAGTTCATGCGGCTGTCCGACCGCGCCAGCGGCGACTACGCCTTTACGGCCGTCGGCTTCACGCCGTTCGAGCTGCTGATGGACGTGGTGGCGCCGCGCATCATTGGCGGGGTGCCTCCGTATATCGGCATCCTGCCGCTCCTGCTCGCGTTCCTGGCGGTGCGGTTCGTCCGCCGCCCGCTGCTGCCGTACTGGGTCTTGCTCGCCACGCTGGGACTGGTCGTGTCGCTGGCCGGCAACACCTTCTTCCACAGCGTGTTGTACCTGCTTGGCCCAGGCTACGCGCTGTTCCAGCACCAGGAGCGCGCCATCTATTTGTACACGTTGGCGATGGCGCTGCTCGCAGGCTATGGCGCGGCCTGGCTAGCCCGGCCGCTCCGGCCGGCCGACCGGCGCGCCCTCGGACGGCTCGGCGGCGCCGCCTTCGCCGGCGTCCTGGCGGCGCTCGTCGTGGCCGGGGTGCTCTATGTCGGCAACCTGTACGCCGAGCCCACGCCGCGCGCATACCGCTGGGCCGACGTGATCGGCTGGTACAACTGGTTTGTGTTTATGCTTCTCCTCGCGCTCGCGCTGCTTGCGCTGCGCCGGCTCTGGCGCCGCGGGCGCGCGGTCCTCCTCGCCGCGCTCCCCGCGGCGATCCTGCTCGATGTATTCACTGTAAGCTGGAGCTACGACCTCGCGCCCCGAGCGCCCGACCAGATCTTCGTGCCGTCGCAGATCGTCGACTTCATCGGGCACGAACCCGGCACCTTCCGCGTAGCGGACTATACGGTGCTCAACGGCAACCACGGCCTGGTCTACCTGATCCCGACGGTAGACGGCACCTATGGCATGTTCGTCGAGCGCTACATGACCCTGCGGAAGGCGCTGCCGCGCGAGCGGTTCAACCAGCTCCTGAACGTCCGCTACGAAATAGCGCGCGACGAGCCGGCCGAGCGGTCTCTGGTCGCCCTGGAAGAGCCATTTCAGGACCACATGAACCGCGTCGTCCGCGTGCCGGGCGCGCTCGAGCGGGCGACGGTGGTCCCTGGCGCCCGCGTCGTGCCGGACGACGCCGAGCAGCTAGCCATTCTCGCCGCGGCGGACTTCGATCCGCGTCGCGAGGTCTTGCTGGCCGCGCCGCCGCCAACCGAATCCGCCGGCCCGCCGGCTAGCCCAGGTGCTCCGGTCGGCCAGGCGGTCATGCGGCAGAGCGACGCGAACCACCTGGAATTCGAGGTCAGCGGCCAGGCGGAGGGCAGCTACTTGCTACTCAGCGAGGTGGACTTCCCGGGCTGGCGCGCCGAGGTGGACGGCGCGGAGCGCCCCGTCTTGCGCGCCGACTACGCGCTCCGCGCGGTCCCCCTCCACGCGGGCGATCACATCGTCCGCCTGAGCTACGAGCCAGGCAGCCTGCGGCTCGGCGCGCTGATCACGCTTCTCGCGGCGGTCGGGGCCGCGGCGCTGCTCGTGTGGTGGAGCTTGGCCGTGTGCCTCAGGCGCCGGTGGCCCGCTCGGCAGGCTGGTGCGCTCCGACCGGGCTGAGGTCGTATACCCGCACCAGCGCGTCGCGCACGGCGACCGCCTGGCCCAGCGCGTCCTCCAGGCGAGCGCCCCCGTCGCAGATGCGGCGCACGTTGTTGAAGCGATAGCCGTGGCTCATGAGACGGGTGGCGCTCGCTGCGCTCTCGAGCGATCCGGTTAACGCCTCGTGCCAGGCGTCTAACGCGCGCGGCACCTCCACCGCGGCCAGCCGGTCGAGCAGGCCCCGCAAGTGCCAGTGGTACACGGCCGCCGCGTTCGCCAGGCGCTCGTTGCGCCGCTGCTCGTCCACCTGCTCCAGCCAGTCCCGGTGCAGCGCTTCGCAACGCGCCAGCAACACCAGCGCCGCCTCCACGTACCCGCGCTGCGCGTCGTCGGGCGCGTCCCCCTCCGCCTGATTCCGACCGAACAGACGGATCCACGGCCAGCGTCGTCCGGGAAGAGTCGGTTGCTGCAAGGGGGTCCCCTTTCGGCGGGGAGCCACGACAGCGCCGCGGGAGCGCGGCAACGTTCCATTGGCGGATGGCTCCGCCGCGTGGCCCCCGAGAGGCGCGCTGCTGTGTTATCGCGCGCCGGGGCGGTTCTGCCTAGGTTCCGTCGACGGCGCCTCCACCATCGCGGCTTGGCCCGATGGCGCCGCCCACTCCTACAGGCTACCGTGCCAGTGCTCGCGAGCGCTGGCCTACGACGTTACAAAACTGTCTCAATCGCTGTCCGATATGCCACCCGCAGCCAGGCGCATCGCGGCGGCCACAGTCGATCCCTCGCGTCCGAGGCGCGCCGGGCTGCTAATCGACGCGCTCGAACAGCGTGGCGATGCCTTGCCCCACGCCGATGCACATCGTCACCAGGCCGTAGCGCGCACCCCTCCGCCGCATCTCGTGCAGCAAGGTCGTCGCCAGCCGCGCGCCGGTGCATCCCAGCGGGTGACCCAGGGCGATCGCCCCCCCGTTGACGTTCACCTTCGCGGGATCGAAGCCCAGCTCCTGCATGCACGGCAACGCCTGCGCCGCGAACGCCTCGTTTAGCTCCACCAGGTCAAGATCGTCCGCGGTTAGCCCCGTTCGGTCCAGCAGGCGGCGCGTGGCCGGAATCGGGCCGATCCCCATGTAGTTCGGCTCGACGCCGACGACCGCCGATTGGACGTAGCGAGCCATCGGCCTCAGGCCGAGGGCAGCCGCGCGCTCGCGCGAGGTGACGAGCAGCGCCGCGGCACCGTCGTTGAGTCCCGATGAGTTGCCGGCCGTGACCGTCCCCTCTTTGCGGAACGCCGGCGCCAGCTTCGCAAGCTGCTCCAGGGTCGTGTCGGGCCGCGGATGCTCATCCGTGTCGAAGACGACCGGCTCGCCTCGTCGCTGCGGCAGCTCGACCGGCACGATCTCGTCCCGGAACCGCCCCTCACGGATCGCCGCCGCCGCCTTTTGTTGGCTGCTCAGCGCGAATCGGTCCTGGTCCTCCCGCGGCACGCCGTAGCGCTCGGCCACGCGTTCGGCCGTCTCGCCCAGACTGATCGCGTACTCCTTCAGCTTGGGGTTCGTCAGCCGCCAGCCCAGCGTGGTGCCCTCAAGCTGCATGTTGCCGCGCGGGAACGCCTCGTCGGGCTTGAGCATGACGTAGGGCGCGCGGCTCATGCTCTCCACGCCCCCCGCCACGAAGACGTCGCCCGCTCCCGTCAGGATCGCCTGGGCGGCCGCGTTCACCGCCTGGAGCCCCGAGCCGCAGAGGCGATTGATTGTCTGGCCCGCGACCGACTGCGGCAGCCCGGCGAGCAGCACCGCCATCCGCGCCACGTCGCGGTTATCTTCGCCGGCCTGGTTCGTGCAGCCCAGCACGACGTCCTCGATCACGGCCGGGTCGATCCCGCTGCGCCGCACGACCTCGCCGACTGCCAGCGCCGCCAGGTCGTCCGGTCGCACGCCCTTCAGCGCGCCCGCGTAGCGTCCGATCGGCGTGCGCACCGCCTCGACAATGACTGCCTCTCGCTCGCCCATGCTGCCTCCCGGCCCAGGTCCCTATCGCGCGGCGCACCTCAGTTCGGCCCGCCCTGCGGCATTACTTCATTAGGAGAGATTATACCGCGCCCGGGCACGCCCGCCAGCGGCAACCGCCAGGCCAGGGTTGCCACCGGGCGCGGCCGACCACGGCTGGCGCCGCTACCGGGTCACGGGGAGCCACTCGGGCGGCGTCGCCGCGAGCGCGAGCCTACGTCCGCTCGGCGTACTCGAAGAAGCCTCGGCCAGTCTTGCGGCCCAGCCGCCCGGCCAGCACCATTTTGCGGAGCAGCGGGCAGGGCCGGTAGCGGTCCTCGTCCTGTTCCGCCCGCAGCCCCGCCAGCGTCGCGTATACGAAGTCCACGCCCAGCAGGTCGGCCCACTCCAGGGGGCCGTGCGGGTAGTTGGTGCCCAGCTTCATGGCCGTGTCGATGTCGCGCGCCGTCGCGGCGCCTTCCATGAGCATCGCGGCCGCCTCGTTCACGATCAGGCACAGGATGCGCGCCAGCACGAGCCCCGCGTCGTCCCGCACCCGCGCGACCTCCCGGCCGGCCGCCACGAGCAGTTGCTCGATTGTCGCGGTCGCCGCCTCGTCTGTCGCCAGGCCGGGGGCGATTTCGATCAGGCCAGGGGCCGCAGCGCCCGGCAGCATGCCAAACCCCACCACCTGCTCGGGCCGCGTCGTCCACGCGGCAAGCTCCGTTGTCACCTGGGCCGTGGCGAGCGTCGCCAGCACCGCCTCAGCCGGCAGCGCACGGTCGAGCGTTTCGATGAGCGCCCGCTTGCGTTCGGGCGGCCACACCGCGGTCTCGAAGGCAATCGTCGCATCCTTCGCCGCGGCCGCCAGGTCCGTGGCGCGGTCGACACCGGCCGGCCCCACGCCGCCCCCCTCGACGACGTACAGGCTCACCGAACAGCCGGACTCGGCCAGCAGCGCGGCCAGCGGCTCCGCGAGCGAGGCGTCGCCTGCCACCAGCACCTTGCCGCCAGGCGCCTCCCCCGACCGGACCGGGCCGCGCGCCGTCCGCATCGCAGCGCGCTCACTCATAGTCGTACCAGCCCCGCTTGGTCTTGCGGCCCAGGGTGCCGGCCTGCACCACACGCTGCTGCAAGTACGACGGCCGGTACTTCGGATCGTCGAAGTAGCCGGCGAACACCTGACTCGTGACCGCGAAGTTCACGTCGTTCCCGATGAGGTCCATCAACTCGAACGGCCCCATGCGGAAGCCGCCGCCCAGCTTCATGATCCGGTCGATCGTCGCCACGTCAGCGACCCCGTCGTTCAACAGGCGCAGCGCCTCGTTGTAGAACGGCCGTGCCACGCGATTCACGATGAAGCCCGGCGTGTCCTTCACTTCTACGGCCGTCTTGCCCAGCTGCCGCACGAGCCCGCGCGCCGCCTCCAGCGTCGCCGCGTCGGTCCGCAGGCCCCGCACGATCTCTACGAGGCCCATCAGGGGCACCGGGTTGAAGAAGTGCAGGCCGACCAACCGCTCCGGCCGCCGTGTCGCGGCCGCCAGCTCGGTCACGCTGAGCGAGGACGTATTAGTGGCGAGAACCGCCTCGGGGCGACAGACCTGGTCGAGCCGCTCGAACACCTGCCGCTTGAGGTCGAGGACCTCGGGCACGACCTCGATAGCACAGTCCACGTCCGCCAGGTCGGCGAACTGCGTCGTTGGCTGGATTCGGCTCAGCGCCGCGTCGACGTCGGCTTGCGCGAGCCGGCCGCGGTCTACCAACCGCGCCAGCGTGCCGCGCAAGCCGTCCATCGCGGCCTGCATGCGGCTCTCGTCCACCTCGCAGGCCACCACGTCCAGCCCCTGCTGCGCGGCCACCTGCACGATGCCGATCCCCATCGTGCCCGCGCCGACCACGCCCAGACGCTGCATGGCGCACTCCTAAGATCGGCCACTAACGATTGCGGCCGGGGAGGGCCGACCCTCCGTGCCTACCGGCCTCACGTGCGCCGCCGACCGCCCGGCTAGACGTCCAGCAGCGCTGCCCGCTCGGACGCCGGGTACGACTTGCCCTCGCGGATGATGTTCGTATACGGCGCCTTCGGCTTCAGGTCGCCAATCAGCATCGCGCCCACCAGCTTGTCCTCGCGGAAGAAGAGGCGCCGGTACGTGCGCTTCTCCCAGTCCACGCGGTGGATCGCCTCCATCTCGGGGAAGATGTCCGGCGTCAGCCCGACGGCGCTCAGCCGCGAGTCGAACAGGCCGCTCGTGTAGTACGGCACGTCGCGGTACGGCTGATGCGCGCCCTGCATGTTCTGCGCCGCCAGGCGGCCGTGGTGCGTCGCGCTCGCCCAGGTACCCATCATATAGCTCGTGTTCGTGAACGGATCGTAGAACTCGGCGCAGTCGCCGGCCGAGAAGATCTCCGGCACATTCGTCTGCAAGTACTCGTCGGTCAGCACCCCCTTGTTCGTCTTCACCGGGGTGCCCGCGAGAAACTCCGTGTTCATGGTCAGGCCGAGGCCCGCGCCGACCAGATCGGTGGCCAGCCGCTCGCCCTTGCCGGTGATCACCGTCGTATGACCGTTCGTCTGCTCCAGACCGCTGATCACCTCGCCATACATCATGTGGACGCCGTGCTCTTTGGCGATGCGGTCGACCAGCTCCCCGCCCTCCTCCTCCAGGATGTAGCGCAGGAACCGCGGCCCGCGAATCAGCCAGTACGTGTCCAGCCCGCGCGCCCGGAAGGCCTCGGCCAGCTCGTACGCGATGTAGCTGCCGCCGGTCACCACGCCGACCTTCGAGTCAGCAATCCGATCCGAGATGTGCTTCGCGTCGTCGAGGTACTGGAAGTTGTACAGGAACGGCGTGTCCTCCGCGCCCGGGACTTTCAGGTGGTTCGGCCGGCCGCCCGTGGCCACGAGCAGCCGGTCGTATGGGAACGTCTTGCCAGTGTTCGTGTACACGACGCGCTCGGTGCTGTCGACGCGCTCGACGCGCGTCTCCAGGTGCAGCTGGATGTTGTTCTTGGTGTGCCACTCCCGGTTCCGCAGGAAGACCTTGGCCTCGGGCACCTGGAGCTTCAAGAACGGCGGCAGCGCCACCCGGTTGTACAGCGTGTAGGGTTCGTCCGAGATCAGGACGATGCTGCAATTCGCGTCGCCCTTGCGTAGGGTGTCGGCCGCCGTGGTGCCGGCAATGCCGTTCCCGATGATGACGTAGCGCTGCGGTGCTTCGGCCAATGCTGAGGAGTCCTCCATTGGTCGTCGTCTGGGGCCGCCGGCCGGGGTGCTCGATGGCGCCTTGCATCGCCCCTAAGCCGCGCGCGGGCGACGGCACTAGCCGTCACCTACCAGTATATCAGGCACATCCCGTACCACCAGCCGCGGCGGCCCCGCCGGCAACCCGAAGGAGTGCCCCGTTTTGCCGCCCGCCGGCAGCGGCCAGTATAATCCGGCGCGACCGCCAGGGGCGCCCAAGCGACCACCCGGCGGCGACACCGCGGAGGTTACGAGACGATGGAAGCCTACGCCTTCTTCCGCAACGAGTTCGTGCCGCTTGCGGAGGCGAAGGTAAGCATCGTAACCCACGCCCTCAACTACGGGACCGGCGTCTTCGAGGGCATCCGCGGCAACTGGAACGCCGAGCAGGACCAGCTCTACCTGTTCCGCCCACGGGAGCACTTCGAGCGCCTCACCCGAAGCTGCGGCGTGATGAAGATGTCCCTCCCCTACTCGCCCGAGGAGCTGTGCAAGCTCACCTGCGAGCTGGTGGCCCGCAACGGCTACCGCGAGGACGTGTACATCCGCCCGATCGTCTACAAGGGGTCCGAGGTCATCGGCGTGCGCCTGCACGATCTGCGCGACGACTTCGCGCTCTTCAGCGTGCCGTTCGGCGCCTACCACGAAGTGGACAAGGGCGTGCGCTGCTGCACGGTGTCGTGGCGTCGCGTCCCCGACCTGTCCATCCCCACGCGCTGCAAAGTCACCGGGATTTACGTCAACAGCGCGCTGGCACGGACCGAGGCCCACGAGCAGGGCTGCGACGAGGCGATCATGCTGACCGTGGACGACATGGTCTGCGAGGGCTCGGGGGAGAACATCTTTGCCGTGATCCGCGGCGAGCTGGTGACGCCCGACCCCTCGCAGGACATCCTGGTCGGCATCACGCGCGACTCGGTCATCCGTCTCGCGCGGGAGGAGCTGGGCCTCCCCACCGTGCAGCGCTCCATCGCCCGCAACGAGCTGTACCTCGCCGACGAGGTGTTCATGACCGGCACCGCCGCCCACGTGACGCCGGTGCTCGAGATCGACCGCCGTCCGATCGCCGATGGCGACGTGGGGCCGATCACCCAGCAGCTCAAGGACCTCTACTTCGACGCCATCACCGGCCGCAACCCGAAGTACGCCGAGTGGTGTATGCCCGTCTATTCGGGCCGGGCCCCGCTGACCACAAAGGAGCGCGAGGTACCTGTCGGCCTGCGCGCCGGCGACCCCGCCTCCTAAGCGCGCCAGCTCGTCGCGCTAGGCACTTTCGCTGAGCCCGCGCGCCGCGTCGCGGCAGCTCGCTGCTTGCAGCACTGCCGTGCGCGCGGCGTTCGCGAGCTTCGCCCAGTCGCCCCAGTCCGCCTCCCCCCGCCGCGCCTGCGCTTGCGCCCGCGCCAGCTTGTGCAGCTCGACGGCACTGCGGTTGACCAGCTCCGCCAGCGCGACGGCAGCATCAGCCGGGGGCCGCCCGGTCGCCGACCGCAGCGCCTGCTCAACTGCCTGGGGCGCCGACGCTTCCTGCTCCATGCTCGTCTCCACGCTGCGAACTACCGCGGGGGCCGCGCGGGCGCCGGCCCTTACCCGCCGTGCTGTCGGTATTGTAGGCGATGTCCGAGTGACCCGCGGACCGTCAGCCGCGCGCCGCGGACCTATACTGTCGGTATGGACCGACAGCTCGATCTCTTCGCGGACGTAGCCCCGACCACGACATTTGGCAACCTTGACGAGGCGCGCACGGCCGCCCGCGCCTGTGTTCGTTGCAATCTAGCGACGACGCGCCAGCAGGTAGTCTTCGGCGAGGGGGCGGCGACCGCGCGGCTAGTGATCGTCGGCGAGGGCCCCTCCGAAGCCGACGACGCGAGCGGTCGACCCTTCAGCGGACCATCGGGCCAACTACTGGGGCGCTGGCTTCAGGAACTGGGCCTGAGCCGCAAGGAGGTCTGGCTCACCAACGTCGTGCGCTGCCGGCCCACGGCCGCCGCGGGCGGCCGCCTCCGCAATCGGCCGCCGCAGGCGAACGAGTTGACCGCTTGTCGCCCGTGGCTGGATGCCGAGCTGGCGCTGCTGCGGCCCGAAGCGGTCCTCTGCGTCGGCGCTACCGCGGGCCGGGCGCTGATCGGCCGGGACTTCAAGATGACGCGCGACCGCGGCCAGTGGCGGTGTGCGGCGAACGGCACGCCGACCCTGGCGACCTACAATCCGGCCTACGTCCTGCGCCTCGAGGGTGACGCCCGCCAGCGCGCCGAGGCGGAAGTCGCCGCCGACCTCGCCAGCGTCCGTGACCGCCTGCGCGTCTGAGGGAAGCGACGCCGGGAGCTAAGCTGCCGGCCCAGGGCGGTGTGTAGGTTTGGCTTCGCCAAACCTACACACCGCCCTGGCCGAGTGCTTAGAACGCAACCTGTTCGTTCGCCTGCTCGGCGCGACGGCGCGCCTCGTTCGCCTGCCGGTAGTGGTCCATGCACAACACCTGTCCGTGCTTGCGGCGGCCGAGGCTCGCCAGCTGCACCGGCAGCCAGGCGGTCCCATCCCGGAAGCGAATCTCGGCCAGCTCCTGCCCACACTTCTCACACGTCAGGCGCTCGCCGGTGTCGCCTGCCGCCACCGCGTCCGCCGCGGCGGGCGCCTCCTTGCGCGACAGGTAGAGCCCCACACCGATCAGGCTGGCACACTTCTTCAGCGCGTCGGTCGTCGCCCCCTTCAGGTCGAAGCCGATGTCCAGCGGATTGCCCGTCTGGCGCGCGCGCTTGATCTTCTGCGACCCGAACTGCTGCCGCGTGGCCGTGACGCCGTCAATCGTGACCGATAGCTCGCCCAGCACCCAGATCTCGTCCGCTTCGGCGTTCAGCCCGTGCTCCCGCACGACGAACGACCAGGCCGCCGGGCCAAGCACCTGATTCAGCCGGCTGACGCACTGCTCGCCGGTGATGTACTCCAGCTCGACGCCGCCGCGGTTGTCGCGGAACGTCGTCTCGAACGGCGCCGCGAGCCGCTGGTACACCTCCACTACCGTGCCAGCGGCGGGCACCCCGCTGCTCGCCTCGTCCTTCAGTCCTCGCCCGCTGCCCTTGCCTAGCTCCTGCACCTTCTCCACCATCTCTGTTCCTCACAATCTCCGCTGTCTTGCACCAGGAGCCCGAACGCCGCCCGGTGGCCGCGCGCGCCACCAGAACGTTTGTTCTAGTCCATTGTACAAGAGGCGCCGGATTGTCGCAAGGGGATTCCGGCGCGGGCCCCGAGCTGGCGCTAGTGCAGCACGCAGGCTAGGCGGTCAACCAGCAGGTCACAGGGGCTGGGTTTATGCACGCCCGCGGCCCAATGGCCACGGCCCCTCCGGCATCGTCCGCCGCCTCTGTCTGGGTGCAAACTGCTGCCCGGCCCAGGCCCGGGTGTCGGCGCCGACCCACGCCGCGGCGGTCGGGTCACCGCGCCTATCTGGCCTCGCGGGGAAGACGCGGCAGCACCGAGCGCCCTGGGGCCTGCTCGATCGGGGAAGGTGTAGTGGTCGGGGTGGGCGGACTTGAACCGCCGACCTCATGGTCCCAAACCATGCGCGCTGCCAACTGCGCTACACCCCGTCGGTCGCTTGGGAATTGTACCGTTCCGCGGGGCCGGCTCGCTAGCTTCGCGCCGTGCCGAGCGCGGTCTTCAGCGCCGCGACCACCCGCTCGGGCGCAACGCTCAGCATGCAAACGTGCTCGGGCAGCAAGCAGCCGTCGTTGCGGAAGCGGTTCTCCTCACAGCGCAAGCACGGCTCGGCCGGCAGCAGCGTCTGCACGTTCGGCGCCCGCGGCCTCCACACGCGCCACGGACTGCCGCCGAAGATCGCCACGGTCGGCGTACCGACGGCGGCGGCCAGGTGCATGATTCCATTGTCGATCGTCACGCACGCCCGCGCCTGCTGCAGCGCGCCCGCCACCGCCGGCAGCGTGTAGCGGCCCCGTAGGTCCTCTAGCGCCGTCTGCGCCAGCAGCCAGCTCTCCGTGTCGACCGAGTGGTAATACTGCGCCTGCTGCGCCGGCGCGCTGCCCAGCAGTCCCACGGTCAGCCCTTGCCCCGCGCACCAGTCCATTACCGCGCGCCAGTAGTCGCCCGGCCAGAGCTTCGCGCCGCGGTTCGCGCCCGTCGCGATCAGCACGTCCGGCACCCCGGGGCCAGGCGGCGCGATCGGCGCCTCGGTTCGGTAAAAGTCGGTCTCTACCCGCGCCAGCCGGCACAGTATCTCGCCAATGTACTGCGTGTCGAGCACGTCCCCATACCGGTCGAGCAGGTCCGCCGCATTCCAGCCTTCCTCCCACAGCGCGTCGACGCGTCCCGTCCCGTAGGGCAAGTCCGCCCGCAGGTCGGGGCCGTAAGCTGGGCCGACGGCGTACCGCGGGGCGAGAAACGCCAGCGCCAGCCGCGCCGCCGGATGTGACTCGCAGTTCACCGCGAGATCGTAGGGACCCGCCACGGCCACGCGCTCGGCTACGTAGGCGGGCAGGCCGGGCAGGCTCCCCGGTGCGCCGAACAGCGAATAGCGGCTGTCCAGCAGTGACGACGCCTCCTCCAGCTCCCGTGTCCGCTCGCCGCCGAAATAGTCCACCGTGCAGCCAGGGTACTTCTCGCGCAGGCCGCGCAACAGCGGCGTGGCCACCACGAAGTCGCCGATGGAGTCGTAGAACAGCACCGCGAGGTGTGGCGCCGGCCGCAGTGATTGGTCGGTAAACCGCTCCATGAAGCTCACTTATCGGACGTGTCAGCCACTTCCGGTGCCGCGACTCCGCGCGTTTTGCACCGCGACAGGGCTGCATTTCAGTATACGGCTGCCCTCGCCCCGTCAGTTCTGCTATACTGGCCGCAAGCCGTGCGTTGAGAGCGCGGCGGGTCTGCGGGAGGGTTGGCCATGTACGACTGGTCGCGTTTTTCCAAGGGCGGCAATCGCGGGAACGAGGACGAGCCCGAGGCGGTCCCGCCTGCCGACGCGGCCGATCTGCCGCCCGCGCCGGGCGCGGCGCCGACCGGGCCCCGTGCGCAGATGCCGGAGGCGAACGTCACGCTGACGAGTCGGCCCGCGCCCGCTCCGGCAGCGCCGCCGCCGATGCCGACGCCGGCAGGCGCGCGCGAGCCAGTGGAGACCGTGGTCGGGCGAGAGTCCTCCATCCAGGGGACGATCCGCTCCGAGCACAGCATCCGCATCCAGGGGACCGCGCAGGGCGAGATCGAGTCCAAGCACGCCGTCTACGTTGAAGAGGGCGCGAGCG
The DNA here is from genome assembly GCA_021325365.1 of Pseudomonadota bacterium. The sequence continues at coordinate 73,866 of JAJPHF010000014.1, read as the reverse complement.
TCAACGCTAAGGTCACGGCGGCGGAGATCACCATCTCCGGCGCCGTCGACGGCCAGATCTTCTCCAAGGGCCGCGTGGAGATCAAGCCAACCGGCCATGTCACCGGCGAGATCAACGCGGCCTCCCTGATCATGCAAGAGGGCGCCTACTTCGACGGGCAGATGAAGATGAAGAACCGCGGCGAGCCAGAGGACGGCAGCGCCGCCGAGCGAGAGACGCCCGCCAGCCCAACCGGGCGGCGGCTCCCCGGCGCGGCTGGCAGCCGCAACAGCATCCCCAGCGAGTAGCCCCCTGACCCGGCAGCCACTCTGACGTGGCGCCTCTCCGGTTGCCCTTTCGCGGTTTCGCGCTCGTGGCGCCGCTGTACAGCGGCCACCTCGTAGGGCAACTGCCCTTAATCGCCGTCCTCGCGTCGTAGGGCAGGGGCTCGCCCTCTGCCGCCCGCTGGCCGGGCGTTCAACAGCTACGGATACTATGCCAAGCGCCCGGCGGCGGCGCTCGTGTTCGCCTGCAACTTCCGGCGGTCTTGTCGGGGCGCCTTTCCTGGCCGCCTGCGGCCCCGGCAGGCCGCAGCCCCGCTGTCGGCCGCCCCTCAGCTGGGCTGCCAACCGCCGTAAGCGGACGGCGGGTAGCTCTCCAGCCGCTGCTTCACGCCCTGCAAGAAGTGCCCCGCCGCCGCGCCGTCCAGCACCCGGTGGTCGAACGTGAGGCAGACGTTCATCATCGAGCGAATGGCAATCGCGTCGTCTACGACCACGGCCCGCTTCACGATCGCCTCCATCGTCAAGATGGCCGACTGCCCGTGTGGCACGATCGGCACCGAAACCACTGAGCCGAAAGCGCCTGTGTTGTTGACGGTGAAGGTCGCACCTTGCACGTCGCTGGGGGCCAGTGTGCCGGCGCGCGCGCGAGCGATCAGGTCGGCGAGGCCGCGGGCGATGCCCACCAGGTTGCGCTCGTCCGCGTCGTGGAGCACGGGCACGATTAAGCCGTCGTCCAGCGCCACCGCGACGCCCACGTGGATGCGTCGTCGTAGCTGTATGTGATCGTCGGCCCACAGCGCGTTGAGTAGCGGCTGTTGCTTCAGCGCCTCGACTGCCGCCTGGATAAACGGCGCGAGGTAGCTCAGTGCGACGCCTTCACGGCGCTGGAACTCGTCCCGCACGCGCTCGCGCCACCGCACCAGCCCGGTTACGTCCACCTCGACCATCGTCCAGGCGGTCGGCACCGTCTGGTGCGTGCGCGTCAGGTGCTCGGCGATCATGCGGCGCATCGGCGTGAGCGGCAGGCGCTCCCCGGCGGCCCCGGCCACGCCGCCTATGCCGGTCGGCGCAGCCGCCGGTTGCGTGGCCGCCGGCGCGGGCGCTGCAGGCTGCGGAGCTGGCGCGGGCACCGGCGCCGCGGCTGGCGTAGCTCGCGCCCCTTCCGCCGCCGGCGCGGCTGCCGGCGGCATCTCGGCCGCCACCGGTTGCCGGCCCGCGATGTAGTTCAGGATGTCGTCCTTCGTCACCCGGCCGCCCAGCCCGGTGCCGGGAACGAGCGCGAGGTCCACCTGGTGCTCCTCGGCGAGGCGGCGGACCAGCGGCGATGAGCGGACGCGCCGGTCGCTGGCGCCGGCCGCCGGACTTGGCGCCACCGCAGCCGCGTCGTCCCGCGGGCGTGCCGGTGCCGCGCCGCTGGCGATCGGCGCGTCCAGCGACTCCAGCGTGCCCGCGAACATCCCAACGTCTGCGGCCGCCGGCTCTGCACCGCTCTCGTCCGCTTGCCTGGCTGTGGCCGAGGGCGCGGCCGCGTCGGCGGCGGCAATGCGCGCGATTGGCGTGCCCACCGCGACGGTTGCACCCTCGTCCACGAGCAGCGCCTCCACCTGGCCGGCGATGGGCGACGGCAGCTCCGCGTTCACCTTGTCGGTGATGATCTCCGCGAGCGGCTCGTCCCGCTCGACGTGGTCGCCGGGGCGCTTCAGCCACCGACCGATCGTCCCCTCGGCCACCGACTCGCCTAGCTGTGGCATCGTCACGGGCGTAGACATGGCTTAATATGCCGCCAGGCGCCGGATCGCGTCCAGAATGTGCCGCGTGCCCGGAATGACCGCCTCCTCCAGCGTAGGCGCGAACGGCACGGGCGTGTCCAGCGCCCCGACGCGCATGATCGGACCGTCTAGCTCCTCGAACAGCTCCTCGCCGATGAAGGCCGCCACCTCGGCGCCGACCCCGGCGGTCTTCACGTCCTCGTGGCAAATGACGACCTTGTTCGTCTTGCTGACCGACGCGGCCACCGTCTCGCGGTCCCACGGCAACAGGCTCCGCAGGTCCACCACCTCGACAGAGATGCCCTCGCCCGCCAGCGCCTCGGCCGCCTCCAGCGCCTGGTGAACCATCGCTCCATAGGTGACCACGCTCACGTGCCGGCCCGGCCGCTTCACTTCCGCCACGCCGATGGGCACGACGTAATCGTCGTTCGGTACCTCGCCCCGTACCCGCCGATACGTGCGCTTGTGCTCGAAGAACAGCACCGGGTCCTCGTCGCGCACGGCAGCCTTCAGCAGCCCTTTGGCGTCGTAGGGCGTGGCGGGCGTGACCACCTTCAGGCCCGGCACATGGCAGAAAAACGCTTCAACGCTCTGCGAATGGTACAGCGCGCCATGCACCCCGGCGCCGTAGGGCGCGCGAATGACCATCGGACAGCCGAAGCCCCCGTTCGAGCGATAGCGAATCTTCGCCGCCTCGTTGACGATCTGGTCGACGGCCGGGAAAATGTAGTCCGCGAATTGAATCTCGGCGACCGGCCGGAGCCCGTTCAGCGCGCTGCCGATCGCGGTTCCGACGATCCCCAGCTCGGCGATCGGCGTGTCGATCACCCGGTCTTGCCCGAACTCGGCATACAGGCCGTCGGTAGCACGGAAGACGCCGCCGTGTACGCCCACGTCCTCGCCCAGCACGATCACCCGCCAGTCGCGGCGCATCTCCTCGGCCAGCCCGTCGCGGACCGCCTCGACGAGCGTTCGCACTGCCACCCTCCCACCTCCTCTCCGCCCGCTGTGCTGCGGCCCATGCTAGGCTCTCGGCCAGGTTGGTGTGTAAGTCTGGCTTCGCCAAACGTACACACCAGCTGGGGCCGGCAGCTTAGTGGTGCATCCGCCAAGAACGATGCAGTTCTGCACCGCCTTCCCGAGCGCCGCCTGCAGCCATTCCTGAGCCGCGTCGCCAACCCAGGAACCGCAGCGAACATGGCGGACGCACCACTTGGTACCGCGTCACGGGTAATCCGATACGTGTTGTGAACTCAAACACATATCAATTAACCTGACAGAATATTAGGCCGCGTACACCTGCGTCGTTGCCTCCTCGGGCCGCGGCGCCGGGCTCGCCTCCGCGTAGCGCTCCGCGTCGGCGATCTCCCGCGCCACCCGCTCGCGGATCTCGGTCACCAGGGCGTCGTTCAAGACGCCGCGGGCGCGCAGCGCCCGCTCGTAGCGCGGCAGCGGGTCGTGCTGCTTGGCCTCGGCGCGGTCCGCCTCTGGCCGGTAGCGGCGGTCGTCGTCGTCGCTGGTGTGCGACCCGAGCCGATACACCTTGGCCTCGATCAGCGTCGGGCCTTGTCCCGCCCGCGCGCGCTCGACCGCCTTGCGCGTCGCCCGGTACACGGCCAGCACGTCCGTCCCGTCCACCAGCACGCCCGGCACATTGTACGCGCTCGCCCGGTCCACGACGTGCGGTACGGGCATCTGCTTGCTCGCCGGGACGGAGATCGCCCAGCCATTGTTCTCACAGAAGAAGATCACCGGCAGGGTCCGCAGCGCGGCGAAGCTCACGGCCTCGTGGAAGTCGCCCTTGCTTGCCGCGCCCTCGCCGAAGTACGTGACCGCCACCGTGCGCTCCCCCTTCAGCTTAGCGGCCAGCGCGACGCCCGTCGCTTGCGGGATCTGTGTCGCCACCGGGCTCGACACCGACGCGATGTTCAGCCGCGCCGAGCAGTAGTGCGCCGGCATCTGGCGGCCCCCGCTGGAGGGGCCTTCGGCCCGCGCAAACGCATCGAGGAACACGTCCCGCGCGGTCATCCCGAGCGTCAGCACCACGCCCAGGTCGCGGTAGTACGGCAGCACCCAGTCCTCGCCCGGCCGCAGCGCGTAGGCGCTGCCCACCTGGGCGGCCTCGTGGCCGAGGCCCGTGACGTAGAACGGGATCTTCCCCTGGCGCTGAAGCAGCCCCAGGCGCTCGTCGACGGCGCGGCTCAGCGCCATCTTGTAGTACATCTCTAGGAGCTGCGGGGCCGTCAGCCCGTGAGCGTCTCGGCTCTCCGCGCGGACCCGGGCCTCGCTCGAAATGCGCTGCTGCACCATCTTGCCCTCCGACTGCCGACCTGCCGCGTCGCTCACCCTCAAGCCTACGAGGGACGCCCGCTACGACGCAGTGAACCCGGTCACAGCGCGACGGTAAGCTACGCGACAGACTGACCCGGGGCGACAAGAGGGAAGGGCCGCTGCCCCCATCGGTTGGGCGCGCTCCCCGCGGTCGAGGATGGCCACCACGCCACCTGGGCCGAACCCCATTGTCCGCCCACGAACATCGTAGCACGCCGCAACACGACAACCATAGATATTTCGGCCCTCGGACCGCCCAGCCGCGGCGTCACGCGCTGCTTGCTCGCCATTTTGCAGGGCATGTGCCAGTCCCCCGCACCGAGCGGCGGCGAGCCTAGATCGGGCGGGAACCCCGGCCGGTCCGGCGCGTGGGAGCGGCGCCGTGTGCGGCGCGGGGCCGCGAGGCGCGAGGGCGACCGGGGGAGCCGAACGCGAGCTAGGCGCCGGCCCGCACGACCTCGGGCTGGCGCTGGAAGCGCGGCATGACCTCGCGCGCGAATAGCTCGAACGACGCGCGCGCGCGCTCGTACGGAATGCCGCCGTAATAGAAGGTGCAGTCTACGTTCGTCAGACCGAGCAGGTCACGCGCCCGTTCGAGGATGGCCGCGCAGTCGTCCGGATTGCCCATGCAGACGCGCCCATCGCCCAGCACGTCCTCGAAGCTCTGGTGCTGGATGGGCGGCGGCGGCGCCTGCCCGCGCTCGCGGGCTCGGCTGATCTCCTCGCTGTAGCGAATGATCGCTTCCTTGCCCACGCGCCGCGCCTCGTCCCCGTTCTCCGTGCAGTACACCTGGAAATGCGTGGAGACGCGCTTCGTGTCCGGGTCGTGGCCGGCGCTCGCCGCGGCCTCCCGGTAGACCTTTAGGAACTCGGCGAGCCGGGCGACCGGGAACAGATAGACGACCGTCAGCAGGTCATAACCCTGCCGGCCAAACCAGGCGAAGCTCTCCTCGCTCCGCGTGGCCGACCCCCAGATCGGAGGGTAGGGCTTTTGCAGCGGCGTCGGCCACACCGACACGTCATCGTAGTGATAGTAGCGGCCGTGGTGGGTGAACGGCTGTCGCTGCCAGGCGGCCAGCATCACCTCCAGGCTTTCGAACATCCGGTCCTGGGCGTCCGCGTAGTTCACGCCCATCGTCTCGTAGTCGTAAGGAATGAACCCCCGGCCGATACCCAGCTCCAGCCGGCCGCCGGAGATCTGGTCCAGCATGGCGTAGGACTCGGCCTGCTCCAGCGGATGGTGCAGCGGCAGCAGCGCTACCGAGGTGCCCAGCCGGATGCGGGACGTCTGCGCCGCGATCGCCGCGAGCAGCACCGGCGGCGCGGGGATCATCCCGCCGTAGCGGTGGAAGTGGTGCTCGTTCACCCAGGCGTGCTCGAACCCCAGGCGTTCGGCATCGCGCAGCATCGACAGGATGTGTTGGTAGAAGTCCTGCAGAGTGCCATCTACCTCGGGAAAGTACGTGGGCAGCGAAAAGATGCCGAACTTCACGAGCTTACCTCCCTGGCACGCCGCGGCAGGCGCCAGCCATCCGGTCACGCGGTGTTAAGCCACCATAGCGGCTGCGCGCGCACGCGGTCAACCCGCGCACGCCTCACGCGGCGCTCGCCAGCGGCGCGGCGGCCGCCGGCAATGCGGGCGCCGCAAACCGGTCGGGGTGCAGCAGGTGGCCCAGCAGCTCCAGACCGTCCACCAGGCGGGGGCCAGGCCGGTTGAAGTAGCTCGACCCGTCGACCGCGTAGACCCGGCCGGCCTCCACCGCCGGGAGCGCGGCCCAGCCGGGCAGCGCCTCCACGACCGGCCGGTCCGCCAGCGTCCGCGCCAGGTCGTAGCCACACGGCATCAGCACCACCACCTCCGGCCGCGCCGCGACGACCCGCTCCCACTCGAACGGCCGCGATGGCGCGCCGGCCGTCCCGAGCACGTCCTCCCCACCCGCCAGCGCGACCATCTCCGGCACCCAGTGGCCCGCCACCCAGGGCGGATCCATCCACTCCATGCAGAACACGCGCGGCCGCGTCGCCACCGTCACGCCCGCCGCGCCCACCCGCTCGATCCGCGCCGCCAGCGCGGCGACCAGCGCGGCCGCCGCGGCCTCTCGCCCCGTGGCCGCGCCGACGGCCTCGATGGTGCCGAGCACGTCGCGCAGCGTATTGGGCTCCAGCGACAGCACGCGGGGCGCCGTGCCCAGCTCACGCACCGCCCGCTCCGCCTCGGGCTGGGCTACGGCGCACACCTCGCACAGCTCCTGCGTCAGCACGAGGTCGGGCGCAAGGCGCCTGAGCAGGTCGTCGTTCAGATAGTAGAGCGTTCCGCCGGACCGCAGCTCCTCGCGCGTCCGGCGGTCGATCTCGGCGCTCGTCAGGTCATGTCCGTGCAGGGGGCTGCGCGTAATGGCTGGCCGCTGCCGTGCCGCGGGCGGGTAGTCGCACTCGTGGCTCACCGCGACGACCTGGTCGCCCAGGCCCAGCGCGAACGCGATCTCCGTCGCGCTCGGCAGCAGCGAGACGATCCGCACCGTCAGACCTCGACGTCGTCCGGCAGGTCCTCCAGCAGCCGCCAGCCGTGCTGCTTGATCTCCGCCTGCACTTCCTCGCGGGCGTCGGCGCTGAAGTCGTCCAGCCCGTAGAGCAGGGGATAGGCGCACGCGAAACAGAACACCGAGGCGTAGCCGAGGGCGTCCACGACCAGCGTCTCGCCCTCGTTGTGACGGTCGAAGAACAGCCCGCAGCGCCCACAGCGCACGCTCGCCTGGTTGCCGAAGCAGGCGCCACACAACACCTGGTAGCCCAGGTCCGTGTAAACGTAGACGTGCTCGCCGGCCGCACCCGTGTGCCAGGCCTCGTCCGGCTCGGCATCTTCGTGCTCGGCGCAGCAGTCACACCAGTAGCGCTCGCCGCTCTCCTCGCGGCGACTGTGGCTGGCGACGTACGCCAGGAATTCGCGCGCCTCGTCGGGCGGCAGGTTGCTCAACAGGTCCCGCGCCAGCTCGCCGAGCCGCGCCTGCTCGGGCGCCGCGCGGCGGCGCCGGCGCGGCCGCGGCGATGCGGTCACGGGCAGCGCGCGGAAGGCCTCGCGGGCCTCCTCGATGGCCGGCCGCTCGCCCTCGACCGCCACCGTCCCGCACTCGGCCCGCTCCAGCTCCAGCGCGCAGCGCGCCGTCCCGTGCTCGTCCTCCGCCCGCCAGTAGCAAGCGGCGCACGGGTGCGCGACCGGCTCGGGCCGCGTGGCGACCGCGGCGGTCGCCAGGCGCTCGAAGCGGCGGATCAGCTCGGGCCAGGCGCAGGGCCGGTCCGGCCCCGTGACGTGCCGCAGCTGGTGGCGCACGACCATCTGCCGGAAGACGCTAGCCAGCGGCTGGTGCCGCGGCTCGGCGTCGCCGCGCGCGCGGCAGTCGCCGCAGCCCCGCAATGTGTATGCACCCTCGTCGCGCGCATCCACCAGCTCCAGCTTGCCGCAGTAGAGACACTCTAGCTCGCGCCGCTGGTGGCCGCGCCCGCGTCCCTGGCGCTGAAACAGCCGCTTCATGCTTCCTCACCCTGGCGGCAACGCCCGCCCTGCGCCGGATTATACCCGCCAACCGCACTCGGCGGGTGATAAAGCCGGCCCAAGAGCAGTCGGCAAGCGAATGCGCGGCCCGCGTGTGGCAGCCACGGGCCGCGTACCCGCCCGGCGCACCGCGGGCCGCCGCCCGGGCCGCGGCTCAGCCTCGGTGCAAACGGCTGTCGGGAGGTCGGAACGCCCCGCGGCGCTCGCATCGCGGCCCACTCCGTCACTGGGCCGCACGCGCCGTGATAACCCGCCGGGCGGCAGCAGCACCGAGTACAGAGCCGCCAGTTCCGGCCGCGCGAGCGGCGCGGCTAGGCCGCCTCGCCCGGCTGCGCCAGCGGCCCGGCGCCTGCCGGGGCGCCACTAGGCTCGCGCAGGGGACGGCCCTGCTTCTCTGTCACCTGGTAGCGCAGGTAGCGGCCCAGCAGCAGCCGCGTGTGCGCGTCCACCGCGGGCAGCGCGACCAGCACGAAGCCCACCACCGGCAGGCACACCCACGACGCGCTGAAGCTCGCTACCTCGCGGAGGAAGCCGCCGCCCCCGGGTGGGCGCAGCTTCCAATTCAACCAGACCAGCACGAGCAGGCTCGGCAGACAGGCCGTGTAGGCCGCCGACGACAGCTCCGCCAGGTTCCGACCGATCTCGCTGGCCGCGAAGCTGGGTGCCAGAAAGGGGAGCAGGTTGAAGCTGCCCACCAGCCAGAACCAATGGCTCGGCCAGAGAAAGTGCTCGTGCGCGTAGTGGGCCGCGTGGATGTAGCGCGGTCCCGGCCGCAGCCGGCCCGCGTGCGCCACCTGCCAGACGAGGTACGGCACGTCCGAGATGCCCCACGCCCAGCGGCGGGCCTGCCGGTAGTGGCTCAGCACGGTGCGCCACCAGCGCGGTCCCTCGGCCGCATCCGACCACACTGGCACGAACAGCGGCACGACGCGCACACGATCCCCACACGTGAACAGCGCCTTGAAGAACATGTGCGAGTCTTCCGGGATGACGTCGACGTCCCAGTACCCCGCCCGGTGGCACAGCTCCAGGGGCAGCGAGTAGTTCGACTGCGTGATCAGGCGGAAGCCCACCAGCATCCGCGACAGCTGCATCACCGAGTACATGCTGTTCAGGATGCGCAAGGGCAGCGGCAGGCGTCGGATGTTCGCGTGGAAGAGCACGACCGGCTGATAAAGGACGCAGTCGGCGTCCGGCTCCCCTAGATACCGGTACGTCAGAGCGCTGAGATAGCGGGCATCCAGCCGCGCGTCGGCGTCGCAGACCGTCACCAGCACGCGGTCGAGGTGGATCGCGGCGTCGGCGGCCAGCGCCCGCCGCGCCCAGGGCACGGCATAGGCCAGGTTCGACGACTTGCCCCAGACCTCGCCGGGCCGATCCGGGTGGAACGTCGTCCACAGGTTCGCGAACTGCCCGGCGAACATCTCTTGCAGCTGGCGGGCCTTCGCCGGGGCGCCGGCCTCGCGTTCCTCGAACGCGAGCAGCACGCTGATCCGGTCGCGCGGGTAGTCCTGATCGACGAGGTGCTGCAGCGAGTCGGCGAGCACGCTTAGGGGCTCCGTGTAGCAGGGAAACACGATCAGGTGGTGAATGCTCCGCCAGCCGGGGCGGCCCTGCAGCGCCCCCAGCCAGTCGTAGCCGCGCGCGACGTGGAGACGACGGTACGCCAGCGTGGCCGTGACCGCCACGCTCATCGACTTGTAGAGCCAGTACAGGCTAAACGCGGTTGCCAGCCAGGCCCATTTTGCCGGGGCCAATACAGCACCCCACACAGGCGCCGTGATGAGCCCCCAGGTCAGCGCACCCGTGAGCAGTTCTAAGGCCCGCTGCACCTGGGGGCTCGCAACCTCGGCTTTTTCCATCGATCCTCCGTCCGGGTGCCGGGACTCGACCCATCGCGTGGTCGCCGGGGGTACGCCCCCGGGCGGAAGCCGACGGCAACCCGCGATGCCCAGGGGCGCGAAGCAAGTAGTGCCGCGTTTGCAAGAACGGGACCACCGGCCCCCCGGCGCCCGCTGGCCCGCCCTCGTTCCGCTGGCTATAATAGCGTGTCCTGCCCGCTACTCGCGCGTGCACGCCCGGGCTAGCGCACGCGGCGCGGACCGGCCCAGGCCACCCGCACGCGCGCTGTGCGAGCGGCCGCTCCCTCGGGTCGGTCCATCCGACGGCAGCTCGATCAACCGGAGATGCGAGACAAGGCATGCAGGGCGCGATCGGCGTGGGAATGCTGGGGCTCGGGATCGTGGGGTCCGGAGTCGCCCAGGCGCTCCTCACCAAGGCGGACAGCATCGCTCGTCGAGTGGGCCGCCCCGTTGTGCTGCAACGCGCATTGGTCCGCACTCCTGACAAGCCGCGGGCGCTGGCGCCCGCGCTCCTGACCACCAACCCCGCGGCCGTCCTCGATGATCCCGCGATCGAGGTCGTCGTCGAGGTGCTGGGCGGCGAGCAGCCCGCCCATCAGTATATCCTGGCGGCCATCGAGCGGGGCAAGCACGTCGTGACGGCCAACAAGGAAGTCATGGCCAAGTACGGTCCCGAGATTCTGGAGTCCGCCGCGGCGCGCGGGGTCGACGTGGCGTTCGAGGCCAGCGTCGGCGGCGGCATCCCGGTGATCGGCGCCTTCCGCCTCGATCTGCTCGCCAACGACCTCCAGGAAGTCACCGCGATCATCAACGGCACCACCAACTACATCCTGACCAAAATGGCGCGTGAGGGCGTCGACTACGAGACCGCGCTGGCCGAGGCGCAGGCCCTCGGCTATGCCGAGGCCGACCCTCGTAACGACGTGGATGGCATCGACGCCGCCTACAAGCTGACCATTCTGGCCACCCTCGCGTTCCACGCCCGCATGCGGCCCGCCGATGTCTACGCCGAGGGCATCGCGCGCCTGGCGGCCGCCGACTTCCGCTACGCCCGCGAGCTGGGCTACGCGATCAAGCTGCTCGCCATCGGCCGGGCCACCGAGCGCGGCCTGGAGCTGCGAGTGCATCCGGCGTTCCTGCCCGCCGACGCGCTGCTCGCCAACGTGGACGGCGTCTACAACGCGGTCAGCGTCGAGGGCGACCTGGTCGGCCGAGTGCTGTTCTACGGCCGGGGCGCGGGCGCCGGCCCCACCTCCAGCGCCGTGGTCGCCGACGTCATCGACATCGCCCAGCGCCTGCACGCCGGGCGCCTGGGCGGCGAGGCGCGCGCCGCCAGCCCGCTCACGCGGCTGCTCCCGCCGCTCGACGAGGCGCGCCGCGTGCTGCCGATGCAGGACGTCTGGACCCGCTACTATCTGCGGCTGATCGCCGCCGACCGCCCAGGCGTGATCGCCCAGATCACTCACGTCCTGGGCGAGCACGAGATCTCCCTCGCTTCCGTGATCCAGAAAGAGGACGTGGTCGTGGACGCGGCGAGCGACCTCCGCCACGCCGAGATCGTGCTTATGACCCACCGCGCGCACGAGGCGGCCATGCAGCGCGCGGTGGCGCTCATCGCCGAGCTGCCGACGGTGGCCCGCATCGGCAGCCTCATCCGCGTGGAGGGCTAGTGCAACCCCACCTGGGAATCCTACGGCGCTACGGCGAGTTCCTGCCGCTGACGCCGGCGACGCCGCTGTTCAGTCTCGGCGAGGGCGACACCCCGCTCGTCGCCTCGACGCGGCTCGTGGACGAGCTAGGCTGCGCCTCCCTGCACTTCAAGCTGGAGGGCTGCAACCCGACCGGGTCCTTCAAGGATCGCGGCATGGTGCTGGCGATGGCCAAGGCCGTGGAAGCCGGCTGTCGGGCCGTCCTCTGCGCGTCCACCGGCAACACCTCCGCCTCCGCCGCCGCCTACGCGGCCCGCGCGCACCTGCCGGCCATCGTCCTGGTGCCCGCCAGTTACGTCGCCTTGGGCAAGCTCGCGCAGGCTATGATCTACGGCGCCCGCGTTGTCGTGGTCGACGGCAACTTCGACCAGGCGCTCGAGGTCGTCCGCGCGCTGGCCGAGCGCCACCCGCTCACCATCGTGAACTCGATCAATCCCTTCCGGCTGGAAGGGCAAAAGACGGCCGCCTTCGAGGTCTGTGACGTGCTCGGCGACGCGCCAGACATCCTGGCGATCCCCGTGGGTAACGCGGGCAACATCTCCGCCTACTGGCGCGGCTTCACGGAGTACCACGCCGCCGGCCGCACCACCCGCCTGCCGCGGATGCTCGGCTTCGAGGCGGCCGGCGCCGCGCCGATCGTGCGCGGCGAGATCGTCCGCGCGCCGGAAACCGTCGCCACCGCGATCCGCATCGGCAATCCCGCGAATTGGGCGAACGCGGTCCGCGCGCGTGATGAGTCGGCCGGGCTGATCGACTGCGTCACCGACGACGAGATCCTGGATGCTTACGCTCTCCTAGCCCACGGCGAGGGCATCTTCTGCGAGCCGGCCTCGGCCGCGTCCGTCGCCGGCCTCCGCAAGCTCGTGGCCCAGGGCAGGCTCGACCTGCGCGGCCAGACCATCGTGTGCGTGCTCACCGGCAGCGGCCTGAAGGATCCTGACCGCGCGCTGAAGATGGCCGCGGACGTGCTGGAGGTTGCGCCGGCCGTGGCCGCGGTCGAGGCGGCGCTCGGCTGGCAGGACGGCGCGCCGCTGGGCGCTCCCTGATGGCCGAGGCCGCTCCCACCATGACTCAGCACCCAGCACGCGGCGCTCAGCACTCCTTCGCCGTGCAGGTTCCTGCCACCAGCGCGAACCTCGGTCCCGGCTTCGACGCGCTCGGCATGGCGCTCGGGCTGTCGAACACCGTGTACGTCGAGCCGAGCGCCGAGCTGTCCATCGAGGTGGTCGGGGAGGGCGCCGGCGAGCTGGCCCCCGGCCCAGAGAACCTGGTGTACCGGGCGCTCGCCCGCGTCGCCGAGCGCCTCGGCACGCGCCCGCCGCCCGTCCGGCTTCGCTGCGAGAACGGCATCCCCCTAGCGCGCGGGCTGGGCAGCAGCAGCGCGGCCATCGTCGCCGGCCTGCTCGTCGGCAATCGGCTGCACGGCGACGCGTTGAACGTGCCGCAGCTGCTGGACCTCGCGGTCGAGATCGAGGGCCACCCCGACAACGTCACCCCCGCTTTGCTGGGCGGGGTGCGCGTGTGCGTGGCCGGTGAGCGCGGGCCCGTCCAAGCGGTCGTGCGGCTCGAGCGTCCGCTCCAGGCCGTGCTCTTCGTGCCGGACTTCCCGCTGTCGACGGCCGCGGCGCGCGCGCTCCTGCCCGCTTCCCTACCGTTGGGCGATGCTGTCTACAACCTCGGCCGCGCCGCACTGCTCGTCGCCGCGCTCACCAGCGGGGACTACGCGCTGTTGCGCGAGGCGACCCGTGATCGACTGCACCAGCCGGCGCGCAGCGCGCTGTTCCCGGCCATGCCGGCCTTTTTTGCAGCCGCGCTGCAGGCCGGCGCGCTAGGCGCGTTCTTGAGCGGCGCGGGCCCGACGCTGCTCGCGCTCGTCGAGGTCGCGGCGGCGGCCGACGCGGTGGCCGCCGCCTTCGCCACGACCGCGCAAGAAACTGGCGTCGCGGGACGATCCCTGGTCGTGGCCGCGGCGACGAATGGGGCACGGGTGCTGGCATGAAAGCGCTGGTCCAGAAGTACGGCGGCTCGTCCGTGGCGGGCGCCGAGCGAATCCGCGCGGTAGCCGAGCGGGTGGCCGCGAGCCGCACCGACGACCACGGCATCGTCGTGGTCGTATCGGCGATGGGCAAGACGACCGACGAGCTGCTCGCCCTCGCGCGGTCGGTGACGCCGGATCCCGCGCCGCGCGAGCTAGACTTGCTCTTGTCCACTGGTGAGACCGTCTCGGCGACCCTCCTTGCGATGGCGCTGCGCGCGCGCGGCTGCCCCGCCGTCTCGCTCACCGCCGGCCAGGCAGGCATCCACACCAACGCCTGGTTTACGCGCGCGCGCATCACGGCGATCCAGCCTGAGCGGTTGGAGCGCGAGCTGCGCGCCGGCAACGTCGTCATCGTCACGGGCTTCCAGGGCATCACGGACGAGGCGGACGTTACCACCTTGGGCCGCGGCGGCTCCGATACCACCGCCGTCGCGCTCGCCTGTGCGCTCGGCGCCGAACGCTGCGAGATCTACACCGACGTGGACGGCGTCTACACCGCCGATCCCCGCGTGGTGCCCGAGGCGCGCAGCATTCCGCGGATCGCCTACGAGGAGATGCTGGAGCTGGCGCAGCAGGGCGCCAAGGTGATGCACCCGCGCGCGGTAGAGCTGGGCCAGGTTTACAATATGCCGATTTGGGTGCTCTCTAGCTTCACGCCGGGTGCGGGCACTCTGATCGACGCGGGGGACACCGTGGAGATACGGCAGCGAGTCCAGGGCATCGCGCACGACACCGACGTGGCTAAGATCTCGCTGGCCGGCGTGCCGGACCAGCCCGGGATCGCCTACGCGATCTTCAAGCCGCTGGCCGATGCTGGCGTCAGCGTGGACGTGATCGTCCAAACGGCCAGCTTCGAGGGCGTAACCGACCTGTCGTTCACCGTCGCGCGCGGGGAGTTGCAGCGCGCGGTCGCCCTGGTCCAGCCAGCCGCCGAGTCAATCCACGCCAGCAAGATCGCCAGCGCGAGCGATCTGGCCAAGGTCTCGATCGTGGGCACCGGGATCCAGAGCGCGCCGGGCTACGCGGCCCGCATGTTTGGCATCCTGGCGGAGGCTGGCATCAATATCGAGATGATTACCACTTCCGACATCCGCATCACCTGCGTGGTGCCGCGCGACGACGTCGCGCGCGCCGTGCGGGCGCTCCACGCGGGCTTCGAGCTGGACAAGCAAGCTGCGGCCGCCAGCTAGCGCGGGGCTAGCAACAGCACCTCGTCCGCGATCAAGCCCGCGTCGCCGCTCACGCGGCCGGTCGCCTGGACCCGTTGCCCGGGCCGCAGGTCGGCGGCGCTGCCCGTTGAGCCATCGGCTCGCCGAATGGTAGCCGACGGAGACAGGCTCACTTGCCGCCGGCCCCCGCCGTCCACCTGGACCTCCATCACCCGCGCGCTCGCCGCGAACTGCGTGACGTCGCCCGTCAGCCGCGCCTGGGTCCCGGGCAGCAGCGCGCCGGCATCCGCGCCTCGCCCCGGCGTCGCGCTCGGGGCGCCGGCCCGCCCGAGCGTCGGCGCGGCGGACGTGCTGCGAGCCGCCAGGGCGGGCGTCCGGGTCGGCGCGACCGGCGCGGCCGGGCCGGTCGGCGAGCGGACTGGCTGCGGTGTGGGAGTGCGCGGCAGCGCGGTCGGCGGCACTGGCGTAGACGACGCGGGCGGGCGCGGCGGGGTGGGCGAGCTTGCCGCGCTTGCGCTGCGGCCGGCCGTCGCGCTGGGAGCGACGCTGGGCGGAGCGCTGGCAAACTGACAGCCGGCCAGCCAGACGACGGCCAGCGCCACGACCCAACTCGCTCTACCCGCCACTGCCGTTTACCGTCCCCGGATTGGATTCCGACCGAGTCTGCGCGGGCGTCACAGCGTCGCCCGCGGCAGGGTCACGGTTGCTGCGAGTCGGATGACTGCGGTGGTGGGAAGCGCGCCGCCAGCTCCTGCATCCAGGCCGTGTAGGACTCCCCCGCCGCGCGCTCCTCGTCGGCGCCGCGGGTGTTCCACTGCGGATCGTTCGCCTGCACGCCCGCCAGCCATTGCTGGGCGGCCTGCTGGATGTGGCGGCGGTGCTCGATGCCCATGTCGCGGAAGCGCTGCAAGCTCGGCGGCGCCTGGGGCACGCCGGCCGGGTCCATGCTGATCAGGCGGTTCAGTTCGGCGGTCAGCGACTGCCGCCACTGGTCGTTCTGCTGCTCGGCTGGCGTCGCCGCGAGTAGCTGCAGGTTCGTGAGCGCTAGCATGTACGATTGCTCGAGCCGCTCGTCCGCGTCGAGGTACGCTAGTTCGGCGTCGCTTACCGTGAGACCGCTAGCGCGAAGAAACTGGCCGAAGGTCGTCGGTGCCGCCGTCGCGTCGGCGTCCTGTGCCAGGACGCGCTGGGCGCCGCCGACGGCGAGGCTGGTCATCGTCAACAGCGCCACGAGGAGAAGTCGCCGCATGTAGACACGTCCTCCAAACCCGAAGCGTGAAACTGCCACAAGCCGCATGGCTTTCGCGAGGGAGAGTAGCACGCCGCGCGGCGGCCGGACAAGGGAACCGCGTTATGACACGTCAGTCCCTATTCCGGCCGCGTGACGTCTGCGAGCATCGGAAACAGCCCCTCGCGCGGCCTTCGGTTGACACCCGCGGAGGCTAGGCGTACCCTACCGGGCACAGACAGCCGCCGCTCGCGCGAGGGCGGTCTAACTTGCCCGACCACCCCGCCGCCCGGCGGGACTAGCGGCTCAAGACTGGAGCGACCATGAGCGCGACGAACGGGACCAAGCCGACGCTGCACGCTTCCACATTGGCCGGTTGGTGCTCTTTCGCGTCCGATGGCGAACGCTGGAGGCCGAACGGGCGAGCCTTGACGTACTGGTCGGCGAGCTGTCTCGCCCTCGACCCCGTCGATTCGCGCGTCGTCTACGTTGGCAGCGAGCGCTCGGGCTTGTTCGTGTCCCGCGACGGCGGCGCGAGCTGGGCGCGCCCGCAGCCCAACGTGCCCCGGCTGTCCCTGTTCGCGCTGCTTGCTCTGCCGGGCGCGGTGCTCGCCGGCACGATCCCGGCCGCGCTCTATCGGGGCGATGCGCGGGGCGGGGGCTGGGAGGAGCTGGAAGA
Organism: Pseudomonadota bacterium; assembly: GCA_021325365.1. Next base: position 57,268 of record JAJPHF010000014.1, on the reverse strand, counting down.
CGTGCGGCGTGGCGGCAGCACCGGCTCGTTCCCGCCGAACCCCGATCTCGGCACGCGGACCCGCTATCTGGCGCAGGACCCGCGAAACCCGGACCGGCTGTACGCGGGCATCGAGGTCGGCGGCCTGCTGGTCAGCGACGACGGTGGCGCCGCGTGGCGGCCGGCCAACGAGGGCCTGAGCGATCCGGACGTCCACCAGGTGCGGCCCAGCGCCGTGCGCTCGGGGCTCGTCGTGGCCGCCTGCGGCGAGGGTGTCTTCCGCAGCCTGGACCACGCAGACCACTGGGAGGAAGTCACGCCGCCCGGCGGCCGTACCTACGGCATGGCGGTGACGGAGGACGGGCAGGGCACCTGGTATCTCGGCATCACCCGCGGCCGGCCGAACACCTGGCTGCGCCCGGAGCGCGCCGACGGCGCCATCTTGCGCAGCGACGATGCGGGCGCCACCTGGCAGCCCGTCGCCGAGGGCCTGCGCGGCGGCATCATGGACCTCTGCCCCGGTCCCGGCGAGCGCGGCGTGCTGGCGGCCACCTCCGAGGGGGAGGTGCTCGCCGTGGACGATGCCGGCTGCCGCACGCTGATTGACGGCTTGCCCTGCATCACCGCGCTGGCGCTCGCTAGCTGACCGCGTTCAGTGGTCGGTCACCGGTCAATGCAACGGGTTGGCAGTTGGCAACCCATTGCAAATCGCCCTTGACGAGGTACTGGCGCAAGCTGCATCCCGCGCCGAGCCGCCCGCGGCTCAGGAGGACCGATGTTCGCCGCACGCCTCGCGCCGCTCGCCGCCCTGCTCGCCCTAGCGCTCGCCTGCTCGCCCGCCGCCCCAGCCGTATCCGGCCAGGGCGCGGCGCCGAGCGGGAGCGCCGCGGCGGCCGCCGTGTCGCCCGTGCCGACCGCCGCCGGCCAGCCGGCGGCGGTCGGCACGGCCGCCGATGCGCCGCTCACCAGCGTGATCGCCTGCATCCCGTCCCGATCGGATACGATCCTACCCATCTTCGCCGCCGAGGATGGCGGCTTCCTCCGACAGCAGGGCATCGATGCGAACATTCCGTACTTTGCTGGCGGCCAGGTGGACGCGGCGCTCGCCGCCGGGCAGTGCGACTTCGTGTTCGGCGCGGGCGGCGTCGGCCCGCTCCTGCAAGGCCTCGACGTCGTCGTGGTCGCCGTCACCACGACCTACTCCCCGGGCGAGCTGTGGGGGCGCCCGCCGCTCCAGACCATCGCCGATCTGAAGGGACACACGGTGGGCTCATCCGGGCCAGGCTCGCTGAGCTGGCGCACCGCGCGCTACTTCCTGCAAGTCAACGGGCTGACCCCAGATCAGGACGTGGCCGTGCTCACGACGGGCGACGCCGTGTCCACGCTGGGTGCGCTCACGGCCGGCCGCGTGGACTCCGCGCTCCTCTTCTCGCCAGGAACGTTCGAGGCCAAGAAGCAAGGCTTGAACCTGCTGTACAAGGCGCCCGCGTCGTTGCAGCTCCTCAACACCGGCCTGGTAAGCACGCAGCATTACGTCGCGGCCAACCGCGACGTCGTCCGCGGCATGGTGCGCGGCATCACCGACGCGATGGTGCGACTGAAGGCCGACGAGGCATTCTATAGCGCCGAGATCAGCAAGTTCACCGACTCGACGATGGATCCCGCCACGATCCACGACTACTGGGTTGCAGCAGGTGAGCTGTTCGCCGTGCCGCCGCGAGGCTCGCACGAGGGGGCGGTCGCCGCGCTTAACCTCTATGCCGAAGAGGCCACCAACGAGAACCTGGACGCGCTCGCCCAGCGCTGGCTCGACATGTCGATCGTCGACGAGCTATACCCGCCGGGCGCGAGCCGCTAGCCGCGCCTTACCATTTCTCCAGCGGCTGCTCCGGCTTGGCGCCCGCACCGCGGTGCCGCGCACTCTCCCAGTGGGCCACCTCGTCCCACCGCGGCACCACGTAGCCCTCGTCGGTGACGAAGCGGATGGCGCCCGAGGGGCAGCTCCACGCCGCTTTCCAGAGCAGGTCCGGCTCTACCTGCTGCCAGCGCGCCGGCCGCGTCTTGCCGCTCTTCGGGTCAGGCAGGAAGGCGCCCCGCGCGATGCGGACGCAGTTGCGGAAGTTCATGCACAGCTCCGGCACGACTTCCACGTCGACGATCGGACCGCCCTGGCGCTTGACCTCTCTCACAGGTATCTCCGGTTCGCCAGCGGGTCCGGCGGCTCCAGGCCCACGGCCCGGATCACGGCGTCCACCTCCTGGCGGAACGCCTCGCGCATCTCCTCGTTCGTGCGACGGCGCAACCCCCAGCGGATGTAGTCGTACTGCCGCTCCGAGTCCGAGCGCCCGAACATGTCCAACCCCGCGGGATACCAGAGCTCCAGCTTCTCCTGCGCCTGCCTCCGCCCCTCCGGCGTGGCGCACACGTCCCGCAGGATCTCGTACCCCATCTGCGCGTGGCCCTCTTCCTCGCGCCAGCTGCGCTCCGCCACGCGCGCAAACGGCGCGTAGCTGGAGTCGATCCACTCCCAGCCCATGTACGCGCCCTGCCGGTCGGCGAACAGGCTGAAATAGGCCCACTCGACCCACGTGTCCGCGGGATCGCGCATGTCGAAGATGTAGATGGGCTTCGGCGTGGACATGAACTGCTCGTCCACCGTAATGCCCAGGTCGGCCAGCATCCGTATCCAGTAGCTCGCGTGCTGGCACTCCTGTGCCCAGTAGGACGCGTAGCGCACCCAATCGTCGGGCGTGGGCGCGAGCCGCATGGCCGGCACCAGCGTCCGCTCCGGGAACATCGGGTATTCCGTCTCGATCCGCGCCTGAATCGTCAGGATCTTGACCACCGCCTCCCGGTAGTCCGCGGGCATGTCGTCCCAGGGCTCGTAAGTATTCGGCGGGATCTCCCGCGCCGGCTTCGTAGCGAGCATCGTTCCTCCACGGGATGCGGGCGCCGCGCCCCGGCGGGCTCCCAACCGAAGCATACCAACCCGCCAGCCACTGGGCAACCGCCGCGCCAGCCGCCTGCCTGCAGCCGCTTGCGAGATGAGCACCCAGCCTTGCACAAGGGCCGGTCTCGTGCCCGTCCGCGGCCTACGGCGCGGCATACCGCCAGCGCCACTGCCCCAGTCCCGGCGCGGCAGCCTGCGTGCCACGAGCGCGCCTCATCCCGCCAACCGGGTGTGGACCCGCCCCTATCGCCGGGGTCCGCGACCGGTTAGCCTTACGCCAACGCGCTCCGCCGCTCGCGCCACAGATGGATCGCCGTGGGCAGGATGGACAGCACGATGATCACGGCGATGATCGGCAGGAGATACCGGTCCGGGTCCGGGATCACGCTCCCTAGGAAATACCCGCCCACGGTGAGGCCCAGTGCCCACAGTGCCCCGCCGATGAGGTTGAAGAACAGGAACCGGGGATACGGCATCTCCCCCACCCCGGCCACGATCGGCGCGAACGTGCGGACGGCGGGCAGGAACCGCGCCAGCACGATCGTCTTGCCGCCGTGCTTCTCGTAGAACTCGTGCGCCCGGAGTAGGTGCTTGCGGTGGAAGAACAGGGAGTCTTCCCGCGTGAAGATGCGCGGGCCGACAAACTTGCCGAAGGCGTAGCCCACGCTGTCGCCCGCCGCCGCCGCGACGAAGCAGCCCACCGCCAGAATGGCGATGTTAAACCCTCCCCCGTGCGAGCCGCCGACGGTCTCCCAGATGCGGCGCGCCGCGGGCGAGGCCAGAAAACCCGCGGTGAACAGGAGGCTGTCGCCCGGTAGAAAGAAGCCAAAGAACAGGCCAGACTCCGCAAAGATGATCGCCCAGACGCCGAGATAGCCCGCGGTGATGATTAGCTGCTGCAAGTCGAAGTGCATGAAACTCCTACTTCCGGCCGCCGCCCACCCGCGCGGGGGGCCGAGCGACCGCTAGCGCGTCCAGTCGATGCCCCCGAACCCGCCGACGGTTTCGAGCTGCGTGATCTGCCCGTTGCTAGCGTCGATAACGTAGACGCCCGTGCCCCCCGACGCCGCCGAGAACCGGCTGTCCGGCGACCAGGTCACCGTCGGATCGTCCTCGGTGAGCTTGGCCAGCTGCCGCACGCCGCCGCCGTTCGCCTCGACCATCCAGATGTCCCACGGCTCTCCGTGCGCGTATGCCACACCCGGCAGCAGCTGGCGCGCAAGCGCGCCGACGGCCGTCGCCAGCCCCCCGGCCGTCGGCGCCTGGGGCTCCACGCGCGTCCCCACGCTCGGGCCGTTCCCGTAGGCCCGGAAGGCGATGTGCTTGCCATCCGGCGAGTAGCGGGGCGCCGCCATGTTCACGAAGCTCCGGTCCGACAGCAGCACCTTCTCGTTGCCCGCCGGGTCGAGCTGCACCATCTCCACCCCAGCGCGAGTCAGCCGCGTGAACACCAGCGTGCCATCCGGGGCCATGGTCGGCCCCTCGGCATCGGGCGCGAGCGTCGTGCGCTCGCCGGTCGCCGCGTCGACCCGCTCGGCCCGGATCGTCTCCCCCTTGATCGAGCCGTTCTCGACTACGAAGCCGTGGTACGTGTAGACGATCCCCTTCCCGTCCGGGGTCCACTGCGGATACTCGAGCGTCGCGTACGAGGCGGACTCGTCGATCAGCTTGCGTTCGCCGCCGCCCGTCGCATCGCTCAGCCACATCGTCGAGCCAAACCCCTCGACACGGACATACGCCAGCTGCGAGCCGTCGGGCGAGCGCGCGCTGAACACCGCCTGGCTCTGCGGCGGGAAGTCGGTGAGCTTGCGCTCGGCCTTGGAGTCGAGCGGTAGCGCGTACACGTTGCCGTCTCGCTGATACGTCAGCACCCCGGTCGCCTCGGCCGGCAGCGGCGCCGACTGCACGTTGCTCGGATTCGTGCCGGGCTTCGCGCCGGCGCCGCCCCCGGGCGCGCAGCCGAGCACGCCGGCCAGCGCCAGCCCCGCGGCCAGACAGGCGGCGGCAAGGCGGGCGCGGCGGCGGACGGGCCAGCTCCTCAGGGTTGGCGGGACCGCGGGGCGCGGGCGGGGGGGCACTAGGACGTCCAGTCCATTCCTCCAAACCCAACGGCGTCGCTGATGTGATAGAGCGCCGTCGTGCTCAAGTCTATAAGATACACGCCCGTGCCGCCCTGGAGCGCCAGCCAGCGGCCATCAGGCGAGTAGGCCACCGACGGATCGTCCTCCGCCAGCTCCGTGAGCCGCCGCAGGCCGCTGCCGTCCACGCCGATCTCCCACAGGTCCCACGGCAGGCCGTGAGCCGCGGCCACGCTCGGCCCCGGCAGCGGCGGCAGCGCGCCCACCTCACGGCGAATGGCGGCCGGGCCGCCGACAGCGGCGAACGCCAGGCGCTGGCCATCCGGCGAGAACCGCGGAAACGCCAGGCTGCTGAAGCGCTTGTCGTCGAGCACCGCCCGCGCGTTCTGGCCGTCCGCATCGGCCACCCACAGCGTCACGTCCTGGTCGATCGCGCCCGCCGGCGCTCGCAAGAAGGCCATCTGCCGGCCCTCGCGGCTGACGGCCGGGCTGAAGCCATCGGCGACCAGCAGCTGCCGCTCGCCGCCGCTGGCCGCCACGCGCTCGATCTGGTTCGTGGTCTCGCCGTAGCGGCTGTCCGGGACCTTCACGATCGCCGTGTAGACGAGGCTCGCCCCATCCGGCGTCCAAACCGGCTCAGTAAACGACACGTCCTCCCCGACCGCCGGCAGCACCGTCGTCGGGTCACCGCCGTCGGCGCTGATCGCGTACAGGTCCGAGCCCGGCGGGCGATCCGGCCGCCAGAAGCGGAACAGCGAGTACGCCGCGCGCCGACCGTCGGGCGACCACGACGCCTGGGTGATGCTGGTAAGAGTCGGGCCGGCGAACAGTCGCTCATCCGTGCCCGTCGCCGCGCCCATCTGCCACAGGTCCCGGTTCCGCGGCAAGATCAGCCGCCCGCTCACGCCGGCCGGCGGCTGCTGTAGCAGCGGCGCCGAAGCGGCGTCGGCAAGCGGCTGGGCCAGCGCGACGAGCAGCGTCAGGGCGGCGGCGACCATCGCGGCGACCAGCGGGGGCGGCACGGCGCTTCCTCGACTTACTGCTCGGCGGGGGCGAAGGTCTGCAGGTAACCGATAACGTTCCACCGGTCCTCCACGCTCAGGTCATTGGCGAACCCTTGCATGGCGGTGTCCGGCACGCCGTTACTCGTCCAGTCGAATAGCTGCTCCGGGGTGTGCCCTTCCGCCATGTGGACGCGGAAGTCCGCCGGCCGCGGCACCATCGTGCGCGCCAGCGGCCCGTCGCCCCGGCCCTGCAACCCGTGGCACATCGCGCACATCTGCGCGTAGATCTCTTGACCGCGCGCCAGCGACGCGGGATCGGTCGGCACTTGTGCGTTCGGCGCGGCCGCCGCGCGCCCCGCGCCCGCCAGCCCGATCGCCAGAAGCGCTCCCATTACTGTCAGTAGCCAACCGCCGGCCCGTGCGGTCACGTCGTCCTCCTCACCCCGCCTGGCAGCATACACGATCGCCCCGGGCCGCGAACACAATTCCCTTTCGGTCGACCGCGGCCGGCGAAATGTGTCAGTATGGCGATGAGCCGGGAGGCGCGGCGCCCACCGCAGCACGCGGCGCCCGTTGACGCCCCCGCAGCGAGCGCTTCCCTACCGAATGTCGAGCTAAAGGAGACACGGGGCTTGTCGAAAGGAATTACGGGGATGCCGCGGCGCGCGATGAGGGCGCCCGCGGCCCTGCTCGTCGCCGTCGCGCTCCTCGCGCTCGTCGCCCAGGGCGCCTCCCGCGGCGCTGCGGCGCAGCAAGCGGCGCCAACCCCGACCGCCCCGGCGCAGCAAGCGGCGCCAACGCCGACCGCTGCCACGCCCGCTGCGGCGGCCTCGCCCGTCGCCGCCAGTCCCGAGCAAGACTATCTCGACTGGCTGCAGGCGCACCAGGCCCGCGAGATGACCGTCGTTCAAGCCGTGCCCGCCTCGCTCGACCTGGCCGACCCAGGCTGGCGCCGCGACCTGGCGCTGGCGCTCGATAGCTGGGGCGCGCTCATCCAGCAGGCGCGCGACCAGCGCCCGCCCTCCAGCGCGCAGGGCGTCCACCGCACGCTGCTCAGCGCGCTCGACGCCCTCGACCGCGCGCGACGCTTGCTGCTGGTGGCCGCCGCCACTGGCCAGGACCCCGGCCCCGATGTGGCCGCGGCCGTCGAGCAGGGTCGGCAGGGCCTCCTCCAGGCCGCCGCCCAGGCCCAGGCGCTCGCCGAAGGCCGCGCCCAGGCCATCCCCGCGCCCGCGGGCACGCGCGGCAACCTCCGCGTCACCGTGCTCGGCGCCACGCGCCCCTACACCGACCGCGGCACACCGGCCGACCCGGGCTTCGAGTACCTGGCCCTGCGGCTGCGGCTGGAGAGCATCGCGGGTGAGCCGGTCCTCTACGATGCCTTCCACTTCCGCGTCCGCACCGCCGACCAGACCGACCACCCCCCCGCCGCCCTGGGCGTGCCCGACGAGCTCCTCTATGGCGCACTGGAGGGCAACCGGCTCGCGGGCGAGATCGTGGGCAACGTGGCCTTCCCGGTGCGCACGGGCGTGCCCGCGCTCGCGCTCACCTACGCCGCCGATCCCAACGATCCGCCGCTGGTGATCCCCCTGGGCGAGCCGGTCACCACGGCCGTCGGCGCCGCAACCGCCATCCCAAACCCCTAGCCTCGCGCCGCACGCCCTCGCGGCGTGAGCAGGTATTCCCCCACGCGGCGCGTCTGGCTGCTGCCGACGAGCACGATCGTCAGCATGTCGACGGCCTGTGCCGCGAGCGCGCCCAGCGGCACGACGCCAACGCGCTGGCCGGGGCGAAAAGCGTCGCGGACGACGCCTACCGGCGTGTCGTCGGCCCGGTGTCGCCGCAGGATCGCGCACGCCTCGGCAAGCTGCCAGCGGCGGCCGTGGCTGGCCGGGTTGTACAGCCCGATCACGAAGTCCCCCGCTGCAGCGGCCTCCAGCCGCCGCGCGATCGTTGGCCAGGGCACCAGCAGATCGCTGAGGCTCACCGCCGCGAAATCCAGGCCGATGGGCGCCCCCAACAGCGCCGCGGCGGCCAGCAGCGCCGTGACGCCCGGGACCACCGCCAGCGGCGGGCGCGGCGGCGGCCATCGCTCCCATTCTTCCAGCGCCACGCTCGCCATGCCGTAGACCCCGGCGTCGCCGCTGGAGACGAGCGCCACGCTCTGCCCCGCGGCCGCCAGCCCCAGCGCGTCGCGCGCCCGCGCCTGCTCGTCGCCGATCGGGCTCGGCCGGTAGTCCCCGCCGGGCAGCCACACGCGCACGTGCTCCAGATAGGCCGCGTAGCCGACGACCACGTCGGCGGACTCCAGCGCGGCCCGCGCTTGCGGTGTCAGCAGCGCCGGGTCGCCCGGCCCCAGGCCAACGACGAACAGCCGGCCCGCGCCGGGAGGCGCGTCGCCAGGGTCGAGCCCGCCGCCCGGCCGCTCCACGCTCACCCCGTCTCGCCCGCCGCAACCGTCTCGCCCGCCGCGGCCGGTTCCCCGGCCGCGGCGCGGCGCGCCACCGCCACCGTCGCGCGCGCGCTCTTCCGCTTCGCTACCACGAGCGGCCCGCCCTGCGCGGCGAGCAGCGCGGCCGCCTCGCACACCGACGGCGTGCCGACGAGGCGCTGCACCGTCCCCGACGGGTGCGGCACCGCGACCGCGGCAAGCGCGTCGGCCGCGTAGCCGTGCAGGGATAGTCCGTGCCGCGCCGCGAACGCATCGATGCCCGGCTCCCCCACCTTGCGGTCCAGCGTGCCGACGGCGACCAGACTTGCCCACGCCAGCCCGGCGCCTGCGAGCGCCGCCCGCGCTAGCGTTTCGATCTCGTCAGTCGTGACCCCGCTGCTCGCGCCAACTCCCAGCACCAGGGTGCGCGGGCGGAGCACCACCCACCGGTCCGCGGGCGGCAGGTCCGGCAACAGGCGGTCCATGATGACGATGCCCGGCAGCCCTGACGCCGCCAACGCCTCGGGGCTTTCGTAGCTTACCAGCTGCGGCGCGTCGGCGGGCCACCAGCTCGTCTCACCGGCCTCCTGGACCACGCCAACCAGCTCCCCGTTCACCAGCGCCGCGCTCACGCGCTTGGCCGCGGCCGGCTGCTCCAGCCGCCAGCCCCACGCCCGTCCCAGCAGGTCCACCGCGGGCAGCCCGTGGGCCTCCGAGGCCGTCGTGATGACCGGCTCGCCTCCGATTGCCGCTGCGACGCGTCGCGCCAGAGCGTTGCCGCCGCCGAGATGGCCCGAGAGCACCGCGACCGCGTACCGGCCGGCGTCGTCCACGGCCACGACGCCCGGGTCCTCGCCCTTGCTCCGCAGGTGGGGGGCCACGAGCCGGACCGCCGCTCCCACCGCCGCGAAGATCACCAGGCCGTCATACGCGGCGAATAGTCTGCCCACCTCCCGGCCGACGCCCCCGGCCAGCGGCTGGGCGTCGGAGCCTGCCTCCGCCCGCCACTTCGGCGAGGCGTATACTTCGGCCCCGGGCAGCGCCTGCGCGACGGCGGCCGCCAGCCGCGCACCTCCGCGCGTAATGGCGACGAGCGCCACGCGCTCCGGACACCCAACCGGAGGCGAGCTGCTCGGCCCAGCCGAGGCAGGCCGAGACGCGGCGCCGTGCTGGGCTGGCCCTCCCGGGCCGTCCTCGGGGCTCAGCGGGGATACTCCGCGCGCATCTGGTCGAAGAACCCGCTGCTCTCCAGCTGGTTCAGTGGCCCTTCGTCCACCAGGCCGGCGTAGCCGGCGCCCGAGTTCTCGTCGGTCCCGGCTGGCCGCTCCTTGAAGATCAGGTCGAGCCCGGCCCACGTTGGACGCGGCACGTCCGGCAGAAGGTCGCGGTAGGCGATCCACGTCTCGTCCAGCGACTGCGCCTCTTCCTGCGCCGACGGATCGAACGCCAGATAGTCGGCGAGCAGCTCCTTCGTGCGCGCCGGGTCCGCCTTCCATAGGTACAGACTCTCGACGTAGCCCTTCAGAAACGCGTCCGCCGTCTCCGGATGCGCCTTCAGGTAGTCGCCGCTGGTCGCCACGGCCTCGTGCGCGTACTCCACGCCCAGCCCCGACAGGCTCACGACCTCCCGCAGCCCCAGCTTGCTGGCCAGCACGTTTAGTGGCGGCGACACCACGGCAGCGTCAACCGACCCGCCTTTCAGCGCGGCAAACCGTGTCGCCTGATTGCCCGTCCCGACGATCGTCACGTCGCTGTCCGCGTGCAGACCGATGCGGTCGAGCGCGTACCGCACGGCGAAGTCCGACGAGGTGCCGACGCGGCTAACCGCGATGCGCTTGCCCCTCAGCGCCGTCGGCTCGCTGATCTCCGGTCCCGCCACGATGCTGTAGGGAAGCGTGTTGATGTGGACTCCGAGAATGCGCACGTCTGCGCCGCCGAGGCGGGCGGAGAGCAGGTCCACGCCGCTCGTCTCGATGAACTGGTAGTCGCCCCCGAGCAAGCCCTGGATGGTCGGCGTCCCCCCTTGTAGCACCTCCGGCTGGACATCGAGGCCGTACCGCTGAAACAGCCCTCCCTTCGCCGCGATCCAGACCGGTGCGAGCGCCGCGCTCACGCCCGCGACGCCAACGCGCAGGTGCTGGGGCGCCGGTGCGGCCGCTGGCGCGGTGGCGCCCGCGCCAGCCCCATCTGGCCCCGCGGCCGGCCGCGCCGGCTGCGCGCAGGCCGCCACTGCCATCAACACAATTGTCGCTGCGACTGTTGCTATTGCAGCGTTACGGCGCGCTCCAAGCGACATTCCGGCTCCTCGGCTCCACGAGGTGAAACGAGCGCTCGGCTCGTTCCCGCTACTATACACTGGGCAGGGCCGGCCGCCGCCAGTTGCGCCATCGCCCCGCCTGGTTTAGCCTGTGTCAGCACCCGCCCAGGGAGGCCGATCGTGACTAGACTTCTGATCCGCGACGCGACCGTCCTGACGATGGATCCTGACAACACGATCCTGACGCCCGGTGACGTGGTCGTTGAAGGGGAACGGCTAACCTACGTGGGGCCGCCGGACGCCGCTCGCCGCCAAGAGCAGTACGACGAGGTAATCGACGGCGCGCGGCTAGTCGCCACGCCCGGCCTCGTGAACGCGCATACCCACACGTATGCCACCCTGTTCAGCGGCAGCTTCGAGCAGCTCCCGCTCGACATCTGGCGTCTTCGCATGCGGGCGCCGATTCAGCGCCTCAGCGGCGAGCAGCTCTACCTGAGCACGCTGTTCGCCTGCGCCCAGATGCTCCGGACGGGCACCACCACCTGCCTCGACCACTACTTCGCCAGCCCCACGTTGCCTTACGCGGGCATGGAGCACGAAGTGCAGGCGATGGAGGAGGTGGGCGTGCGCGCCGCCGTCGCCTACATCCTCGCCGACCTCCCCTGGGAGGACACGCTGCCGCTGGACGAAGCCGAGCTAGCGCGCGTCCAGGCTGCGGCCGACTGGGTAACGGCGCAGGAGACAGCGCAAAGCCTCGACGCCTACGAGGGGTTCCTGGCCCAGTTCAGCCGCCGCAATTCCCGCATCTCCTGCCTGGTCGGCCCGTCGGCCGTCCATCGCCTCAGCGACGGGCTCTTCCAGGGCTGTCGCGGCCTCGCCGACAAGTACGGCGTCGGTATGCACCTCCACTGCGGTGAGGCGAAGGCCCACGCGCTCCAATGTCGCCTGCACTTCGGTACGACGCTCGTCGGGCGGCTGGAGGCCCTCGGCGTCCTGCGCGGCGACGTGTCGATGGCCCACTGCGTTTGGCTAACCGACCAGGAGCTGGACCTAGTGGCCCGCGCCGGGGCGACCATCGTCCACAATCCCGCCAGCAACTTGAAGCTGGGCAGCGGCGTGGCCCGCGTGCGCGCCATGCTCCAGCGCGGCGTGCACGTTGCCCTCGGCACCGACGGCCCCTGCTCGAGCGACCACCTCAACATGTACGAGGCGATGCGCTGTGCCGGACTGCTCCACACGTCCAACCAGGTGGACTACCGCGAGTGGCCGAGCGCGCTCCAGGTGCTGCGCATGGCCACGCTGGAGAGCGCCCGCGCCTGCGGCCTGGCCGACCAGATCGGCTCGCTGGAGGCCGGCAAGCGCGCGGACCTCGTGCTCCTCAGCCGCGACTCGTACCACCTGGCCGCCGACAACAACCTGCCGGTCCAGCTCGTGTACTGCGAGAATGGCGCCTCGATCGACCGGGTGATCGTGAACGGCGCGGTCGTCGTCCGCGACGGCAAGCTGACGACGATCGACGAGCCCGCGCTCTTCCGCGAGGTCGGCGCCGCGCGGGCCTCGCTGCAGGAGGGCTTCGCGGCCGAGGTCGCGCGCGCCAGCGATCTCGAGTTGCCCCTCCGCGAGATGTACTTCCGCGTGGCGGAACAGTCGGTGGACGGCATCAGTCCCTCGGCCACGTTCCAGTGAACGCGGCCGGACGCGCCTACTTGTACAGGCTGTCGATGAAGCCCGACGCCTGAAGCTCCTGCACGATGCTGTTGTCGTAGAAGCGCTCGGGATTGGCGGTGCGGGCGGTCGGATCGCGCTCGGCAATCGACTCCAGTACCGGTGGTATCGCCTCGGGCACCACCAGGGGCACGCGCTTCGGGACGTAGGCGTTGTAGACCTCGTCCAGCGACTCAGGGTCCTCCTCCTTCAGGTACTTCTGGAGCACCTGCACCGCGAACGCCTTGTCCTGCCGCAGCCGCGCGATCGCCTCGACCGTCGCCTTGAGGTACCGTGTGAGCGCCTCTCGGCCGGCCGGATCGTCCAGCATCTCGCGCCGCACGATGACCGAGTTTGCGTTGAACGGCACGTAGTTGAGATCCAGCAGCTCGACCATCCCGGCTTTGCGCGCCTTGGCGGTGGTCGGCGCCGAGTATACGCCCGCCTGCACCTTCCCCTGCTCCAGCGCGGCAAGCTGCGCGGCCTGGTTCCCCACCGAAAGTATGTCGTAGTCGCGGCCAGCCACCATGCCGCGCTCGCGGAAAGCGTAGTCGACGGCGTAGTAGGTGGACGTGCCCACCTGATTCGCGGCGACGATCTTGCCCCGCAGGTCTTCCAGTGAATGAATCTCCGGCGCCGCATACAGCCAGAAGCCGGTGCCCGGCGGCGGGTTGGCGATGGCCACCAGGTCAGTGCCGCCCTTCAGGCTCGCCTCGATTGCGGCGTTCGGCGTGATGTTCAACACGTCGATATCCCGCGCGATGACGGCCTGGACTGCCGTCGTGCTGGCCGCGATATCGGGCACCCCGTCCACGTCTAGGTTGTATTTCTTGAAGTAGCCCCCCTCGTACGTCGCCCACGCCGTCATGAGATTGCCGCTGATCCCTGCGCCCGCGACGTGGATCGTGACGGGCGCCTCGCGCGCGGCCGGGGCAGTCGGCGCGCTCGCAAGGGCGCCCGCCGCGCCGCCGTTCGCTCCGACAGATGGCGCCGCGGTGGGCGCCGCGGGACTAGCCTGGCTTTGCGCCTGCCCGCACGCGACCACGGTCAGGCTCCACACCGCGACCACCAGCAAGCGCAAGCACATACCTTCCCCCGCCATCCCCTCGCGTGGCCACCCATGCCAGATCTCTCCGGCGTTCACCCTGACGGCTAGGGCGCGCGTCTGTCTCCCCGCCGTCCTGCCGGTACAGCGCCTCGCCCGGCTGCGGCCCGCAGCATGTAGACGCCCTGGCGCCCCCGATCGCTATGCGGTCCGATGGCGCGCGGCACGCGCTGCCAGACGTGCCCCGCGCCATATCAGGGAGGGGCACGCCCCTTGCCACCCGGGCGCTCCCGGCCGCTCAGTACTCAGTCTCGGCCCCCGCCTGCTCGTAGGGCCGGGGCTCGTCCCCCGCCACCCGGCCGCGCTTGCTAATCCCAGCCCATCTAGCGACCGCGTCGCAGGGCAGCGGCTCGTCCCCTGCCGCCCGGCCGACACGGGGGATCGCCAACGGAAGGCGGGCCGGGCCACACAATCAGCCAACGTAGGGGAGGGGCTCGTCCCCTGCCGCCCGGTCGACGCTGCGCGCCCCGATTACGCTCCAAACCGCTGCAGCGAGCCGGCCAAGCCCCACCCTGCCGCCTCGCCGCCCGCGGCCTGCACTCGGGGCAGTTTGGCGTCAGGAATCGTAGCGGCCACTCCGCCCAGTGTCAACTCCAGCAACACGCGCGCCCTATCCGCTGCCACTCTGCCGGCGCCGCGCTGCCCCGGCCGCCGCGCCCCGCCCGGCACCCGCGCCGCCACGCCTCGCGCCCGCCGGCGCCGCCGGACGATCGCCCCCCCGCCAACCCGGTATCTTATAGGCGCACCGCTTGCGGCGCCCAGCCGGATCGCCACCCGGCTCGGTGTCCTGGCGAATCCGGTGCTGGGGCGTCCCTCCCCCTCTCCCCCTGGGAGAGGGCCGGGGTGAGGGCGCGCCCCGGTGGATAGACCGCCGGTCGGAAGGATTCCCGGCCGCGAGGCGCGCCAGAGAGCGCCCGCCGTCCGGCGCGACGTGGTCGCGTATCTTACGCCGTACACGCCTCCCCCCCGCCCGCCGCCCGCGCCCGGCCCGGGGCCTCCCCGCCGGCCCGGCCCGCGGCAGGCCCCCGGGGGAGTATCGTACGGAGTAAACGATGCGACCTTCCGCGCCCGACCAGCGCGCGCCAACCCGCGCCCGGCCTAGCAATTCGCCATCCAAGGAGGGAGCATCGTTTGACCGTTCCTCGGATAACTTCACTGGCGCCCCGGTGCTGTCGGCCGGCGTCGCGCGGCGATTGCCGAGACGCGGGACGCGGCGCTACCATCCCCCGGGGCGCTCTCGCGTCCCAGCGCACGGCGGCGTGAAAGGGACAGCGGCATGAAGCTAGGCGTCGTGTTCCCGCAGACAGAGATCGGCAACGACCCGAGCGTGATTCGCGATTACGCGCAGGCCGCCGAGAGTCTCGGCTATCACCACCTGCTCGTCTTCGATCACGTCGTCGGCGGCCACCCCGACCGCTTCGCGGGGCAGCGCCCGCCGCCGTACACTCATGAAAGCGCCTTCCACGAGCCGTTCGTGCTCTTCGGCTACCTCACGGCCCTCACCACCCAGTTGCGCCTCGTGGCCGGCGTCCTGGTCCTGCCGCAGCGGCAGACGGTCCTGGTCGCCAAGCAGGCTGCCGAGGTGCAGTCGCTAAGCGAGGGCCGCCTGCGCCTCGGCGTCGGCATCGGCTGGAACTTCGTCGAGTACGAGGCGCTGAACGAGAGCTTCAGGAACCGCGGCGCCCGCATCGAGGAGCAGGTCGCGGTGCTCCGGCGCCTCTGGTCGCAAGATCTGGTCGAATTCCAGGGCAAGTACCACACCCTGGACCGCGTCAGCATCAACCCGCGGCCCGCGCGGCCCATCCCCATCTGGATGGGCGGCACCGCCGACGCGGTGCTGCGCCGCGTCGCGCGCCTGGCCGATGGCTGGTTCCCGCAGGCCGCGCCCGGCCCGGAGCTGACCGAGATGCTCGCGCGGCTGCGCGAGTACGTGCGCGCGGCCGGTCGTCGGCCCGAGGACGTGGGCGTCGAGGGGCGCCTAACGATCGCGCAGACGCCGGAAGCGGACTGGGCCCCGACGGTGCAGGCGTGGCGCGACGTGGGCGCCGACTATCTGAGCGTGAACACGATGCGCGCGGGGCTCGCGTCGCCGCGGGCGCACATCGAGGCGATCCGGCGCTTCAAAGAGGCCGTGGAGGCGTGACTCCGGTCCGAAGAGAGGAGAAGCCGTGCGCTTGCGCTTCAACGGGGTCGCCTACGACCGCACCCTGCCGCTCATCTCTCGCGAGGTCCAGCCGGAGGGGATCGAGCTGGAGTACGTCGTTGACCTACCCAACGCCATCTTCCGGCGCATGTTCTCGACCGAGGAGTTCGACGCGAGCGAGTTGTCCTCCTCGAATTTCATCATCGAGCGGGCGCGCGGCGACGAGCGGTTCGTGGCGCTGCCCGTGTTTCCCTCGCGGGTCTTTCGCCACAACTCGATCTACGTAAACGCCGACGCCGGCATCGACCAGCCGCGCGACCTGATCGGGCGGCGCGTCGGCATTCCCGAGTACCTGCAGACGGCCAACTTCTGGGCGCGCGGCATCTTGCAGGACGAGTACGGCGTGCGTCCCGAGGACTTGCAATGGGTGCGCGGCGACACCGAGAAGCTGAAGCTGCCGCTGCCGGCCGGCCTGCACATCACCCAGGCGCCCCCCGGCCGTACGCTGAGCGAGCTGCTGGAGCGGGGCGAGATCGACGCGCTCATCTCGCCCCGCAAGCCCGCTTGCATCGAGGCCGGCTCGCCGCGCGTCCGCCGTCTGTTCCCGGACTATCCGCGCGTGGAAGCCGACTACTTTCGCCGCACCGGCCACTTCCCGATCATGCACCTGGTCGCCATCCGCCGCCACGTCTACGAGCGCGACCGCTCGCTTGCCCGCCGGCTCTACGACGCGTTCGTCGAGGCCAAGCGCCGCGCCTACGAGGCGCTCCGCCAGGGCGTGTTCCTGACGTCGAGCCTCCCGCTGCAGATCGCCTACGCCGAGGAGTCGCGCGCCACCTTCGGCGACGATCCGTTCCCCTATGGGCTGGCGGCGAATCGCCACACCCTCGCCACCGTCGCTCGCTACGTCCACGAGCAGGGAATGGCCGACCGCGTGCTCGATGTCGAGGAGATCGTCGTTCCCGAGCTACTGGACACCTGATCTTCGCGTGGGCCTCCGAGCGGCTGGCCGGCCGTGCGAGCGCTTCAATGACGCGAAGGTCCCGCATCCCGGAAACCAAGTTTAGCCAAGGAGTGTGCCGCCGATGGCTCCTGCCCGCTTGCTGGTAGTCACCGCGCACCCTGACGACGAGGTATTGCACTTTGGCGGCCTGATCCATCTCACCGCCCAGGCAGGCGGCCAGGTCACGCTGGTGTGCGCGACGCGCGGCGAAGTCGGCGAGATCGCGGATCCCATGCTCGCGACGCCGGAGACACTGGGCGCCGTGCGCGAGGCCGAGCTGCGCGCTTCGGCCGCGCTGCTGGGCGTCCACGAGCTGCGGCTGCTCGCCTACCGCGATTCCGGCATGCTCGGCACCCCCGCGAACGACCACTCGGCGGCCTTCGTGCGTGCCGCCGCGGATGTAGTGGTCGGCACACTGGTGGCCGCGATCCGCGCCGTCCGCCCCGCCGTGGTCGCTACCTGGGCGCCAGACGGCGGCTACGGCCACCCAGACCACGTGGCGGCCAGCCGCCACGCCACGGCGGCGTTCGACCTCGCCGGGGAGCCAGTCTCGCCCGATCTCGGCCCCCCGTGGCAACCCGAGGCGCTCTACTACGCCGCGCGCCCCGCCGGACTGCGCGACGAGCTGCGCGCGGCGCTAGACACCCGCCTCCCAGCCGCCGCGCGGCCTCGCCCCCCGGCAACGCGCCCGGCCGCGCCGCTGCCCATCAGCCTGGCGCTGGACGTCGGCGCCGCGCTTGAGGTGAAGAAGGCCGCCCGTGCCGCGCACCGTACTCAGGTAACGCCCTCCTCCTGGGCACGCTTGCTCCCTCCCGATCTGGAGCGCCGCTTCATCGGCACCGAGTATTTCTACCGGGCACGCCCGGCCTGGACGCCAGACGCGCCCGACGACCTGCTCGCGCGGGCCTTGGGCCTCCCACTCGCCGCCGCACCACTGTGACGCCGGTCCACCGGCGCCCGCGTGAGCAGCGTACCGAGTCCGCCGGCCGCCAGAGACTGTGTCATAATACGGACAGGGCTACTGGCGCCTGCCGCGCGACACCGCACAGTCGAGAGCTGGCCGTGAAGAAGAAGCACGTTCTGGTGATCGACGACGACCCGCACATCCTCGAGCTGATCCAGATCATTCTCGAGGACGAGGGCCACCAGGTGACCACCCTCCCCTCCGGCGACCGCGCGGTGGAGGTCGTCGGCCAGGCGGCGCCCGATCTGATCTTGCTCGACATCGTCATGCGCACGCACCATGGGATGGAAGTGCTCGCCGAGCTGCGGAAGGCGGCGCCCAACGTGCCGGTCGTGTTGTTGTCCGGGGCGGTCAGCCAGGTAGCCGACATGCCCGCTATCGCGCGGGCGCTTGGCGCCGAGGACTTCGTCGAGAAGCCGTTCGACGCGGAGCAGCTTATCGAGCTAGTCGACCGGCTGCCGTGACCGGGCGCCCCCTGCTCGTCGGCCAATCCGGCGGTCCCACCGCGGTAATCAACAGCAGCCTGGCCGGCATCCTCGCCGAGGCCACCCGCCAGCCCGCGGTCAGCGCGGTGTATGGACTGCGCCACGGCGTCGAGGGCCTCCTGGCCGAGGATTGGCTAGCCCTACCGTCCGCCGACCCCACGCTGATCGCGGGCCTGCGCGCAACGCCGTCCGCTGCGCTCGGCTCGGCCCGCCACCGCTTGCGCGACGACGACCTCGACGCCGCCCTCGCCGTGCTGCGCCGCCACGACGTCGGTTACTTCCTGCTCATCGGCGGCAACGATTCCGCCGACACCACCGACCGCCTGGGCCGCGCCGCCGCGGCGGCCGCCTACCCGCTCCAGGCCGTCGCCGTCCCCAAGACTATCGACAACGACCTGCCCGCCACCGACCACTGCCCCGGCTACGGCAGCATTGCTCGCTACCTGGCGATCTCCGCGCAAGAGGCCGCGCTCGACACCGCCGCCATGCGCCTCACCGACCCGATCAAGCTGGTGGAGGTGATGGGGCGCGGGGCCGGCTGGGTCGCCGCCGCCGCGGCCCTCGGCCGCCAGCACACGGACAGCGCCCCGCACCTCGTCTATCTGCCGGAGCGGCCCGTGACGGCCGAGAGAGTGCTGGCCGACGTAGAAGCCGTGTATCGACACCACGGCTACGCGGTGATCGTGCTCTGCGAGAATCAGACCGAGCCGACGCCTGACGGGATTCGCGTGCTGGGCGCGGGCGACGAGCCCGAATGGCTCGATCCGTTCGGCCATCCCTACTACCCGAGCCCCGCAGCCTACCTATGCCGCCGGCTGCGTGCCGATCTCGGCGTGCGAGCGCGTTACGATAAGCCAGGCTCCCTCCAGCGCATGGCTCGCGCCTTGATATCGCCAGTCGACGAGCGCGAAGCCTTCGCCGTGGGTCGCGCCGCCGTGCGCGCCGCCGTGCGCGGCCAAGGCGGGCACATGGTAACACTAGTCCGTCACTCGGACGCCCCGTACCGCGTGACGACCGGCCTCGCGGCCCTGTCCGCCGTCGCGAACCGCGCCCGCGAGATGCCGCCTGAGTTCATCGGCGACCACGCGGCTCGGCCAGTTACGGCGGCCTTCGTCGCGTACGCGCAGCCGCTCCTCGGCGGCCCGCTGCCGCGCTACACCTGGCTCCCCGAACCAGGCAGCTAGACCCGGCGGCGGCGCGGCACACGCTCAGCCCTGGCCTCCGCGCGCCGCCTGCCGCCGCGCCTGGCGATGCCGCTCCTGAGCCGCTCGCCATCGTGCGCGCTGGTCGCGGCCCGCCGCCGGGTCCGAGGGCACCCAAGCTGCAAGGAACGCATCGCGGTACGCCGGAAATGTCCCCGCCAGAATCGCATCACGCGCGCCCCGCATCAGATCGCACAGAAAGTGCACGTTGTGGTAACTCGCCAACCGCCCCGCCAGCGCGTGCTCCTCCTGAAACAGCCAGTGCAGCGTGGCCGCCGAGTAGCGCTCGCACACGGCGCAGCCACACTCGGGCTCGGGCGGGCCCGGCTCGCGCCGAAAGCGCGCATTCCGCAGGTTGATCCGCCCCCGCCGCGAGAGCAGCCCGCCCGCGCGAGCCATGCGCGTGGGCAGCGTGCAGTCGAAGAGGTCGATGCCGAGGCTGACGGCTCGCAGCAGATCGTCGGGTGCTCCAACACCCATCAGATAGCGCGGCCGCGTCGTCGGCAGCTCTGCGACCGCCGCCGCGACAGCGCGAACCGTGGCGTCCTTCGGCTCGCCCACGCTCAGGCCGCCAATCGCGTAGCCGGGCAGGTCCAGCGCAGCGAGCGCCCGCGCCGCCTGGGCCCGCAGCTCGGGATAAACGCTCCCCTGCACGATGCCGAACAGCGCCTGGCCCTCGCTCCGATGGGCTGCCAGCGCCCGCACCATCCACGCCTGCGTGGTCTCGACGGCATCAGCGGCCTCCGTCGGGCCGGCAGGGTAGTCGAGGCAGACGTCGAGCGGCATGATCAGGTCCGCCCCGAGCGCCTCCTGTAGCGCGACCACGCTCTCCGGCGAGAACGTCAACGGCCTGTCGTCCAGGTGCGAGCGAAAGCGGACGCCCTCGGCCGATAGCTCACGCAGCGGCGCCAGGCTCCAGACCTGGAAGCCGCCGCTGTCGGTGAGTATCGCCCCATCCCACCCGGTGAAGCGGTGCAGCCCGCCGAGCCGCCGCACGGTTTCCGCACCCGGCCGCAGCGCCAGGTGGTAGGTGTTGGCGAGCACGCACGCCGCGCCCAGCAAGCGTAGCTCGTGTGGATCGAGGCTCTTCACCGTTGCCTGCGTGCCGACGGGCATGAAGGCGGGAGTCGGCACCGGGCCGTGCGACGTTTCAAGAACTCCCGCACGCGCGCCCGTCTCGGGACATACCGCAAGAACGCTAAAGGCCAACGGCTCATCCAGCTGAGTCGCGCCGCCCGGCGGTCAGGTCGCCCGGCTGTCGGGTCCGGCGGCGCGGCTCGGTTGCTATACTTTACTCAAGCATACCTGCTGCGCCGGCGAGCGGCCGGCCAGCAGCTTGACGGGCCGGGCGCTATCATGCCTTTGGAAAGCATTGGTCGCCTGCTGATCGTCGGCGGCCTGATCGTGGTTGCCGTTGGGCTCCTGTTCCTCCTAGGGAGCCGCGTACCCTTCCTTGGGCGGCTGCCTGGCGACTTCCGCTGGCAGCGGGACGGCCTCTCTGTCTACGTGCCGCTAGCCACGAGCCTCCTCGTGAGTGTTGTGCTCTCTGTGCTCCTGACCCTTGTGTTCCGGATGATGGGTCGCGGTGAGTGACCCCTCGCCGTTGCGCACCGCCGACTTCGATTACGAGCTGCCGGCGGAGCTGATCGCCCAGACGCCGGCCGAGCCGCGCGACGCCGCGCGCCTGCTGGTCGTTCCGCGTGACGGCGGCCCCTTCGAGCACGCTGTCTTTCGCGACCTGCCTCGCTACCTCTCGCCCGGCGACTTGCTGGTCCTGAACCGGACCCGCGTTCTACCCGCCCGCCTGCGCGGCCGGCGCGTCGACGCGGGCGGCGGGCGCGTCGAGATGCTGCTACTGCACCCGACGGGCGATGGCGCCTGGGAAGCCCTCATCCGGCCGGCCCGCAGCCTGCGGCCAGGGACGCCGTTGGTCTTCGGCGCCGGCCGCCTGCGTGCCACCGTCGAGGCCCGCACCGAAGCAGGCACAGCACGCGTGCGCTTCCACACCGAGCCCGATGAGGCGTTGCTGCGTGAGCTGGGCGAGATGCCGCTGCCCCCGTACATCCACGCCTGGCACGGCGACCCGGAGCGCTACCAGACCGTCTATGCCGAGATCCCCGGGTCGGCCGCCGCGCCGACGGCGGGGCTTCACTTCACGCCCGCGCTGCTTGCGGACCTGCGGGCGCAGGGCATCGGGATTAGCTTCGTCACGCTCCACGTCGGGCTCGACACCTTCCGTCCGATCCACGAAGACGATCCGCGCGCCCACGCGATGCACCGCGAGTACTGCGAGGTGCCGGCGGAAGTCCTCGAAGCGACCCAGGCCGCCCGCGCCGCTGGGCGCCGCGTCATCGCCGTCGGGACTACCTCGGTGCGTGCCTTGGAGAGCGCCGCTGCCCGCCGTGCGCCGCCGGCGCCGCATGCCGCCGCCGGCGCCGAGTCGTACGCGGACTGGACTAGCCTCTACATCACGCCGGGCTACCGCTATCTGGCGATCGACGGGCTCATCACGAACTTCCACCTGCCGCGCTCCACGCTCCTGCTCCTCGTCAGCGCGCTGATCGGCCGCGAGCGGCTACTGGACGCCTACCGCGAGGCCATCCGCCTGCGCTACCGCTTTTACTCCTTCGGCGACGCCATGCTCATCCTCTAGCCATTGCCGTCGTCCCTCGTCCTCGCCTCTGCGGACTGCACGGTCCTCGCGTCCCGGGTGGCACGCCGGTTGCCTTGAGTCAGACGTATAGGTGCGGGACTCGCGGCCGGCCGCAAGTCGGCCAGGGAGACGAGAACGGTCGCCCGGCGCCCGGCTAGAGCATCCCAAGTTCGGGCCGAGCGCTCCACGGCTAGCCACGCCGCGACCAGAGCGCACCCGCGCCGGCCGCCATCGGCACACGGTTTATCCGGGGGTCGGGCTCCCCGCCAGGACGGGGGAGGGACCCCTTCTTCTTGTTGGCCGCGCGCGACGGCTCGGTGCCCCGCCGGAACTCCCGGCCCGCCCTACAGACGGCTGAACGCGGGCGACTCGCGGGTGATCACCTCTAGGAGAGCCGGCTGGCCGGTGGCGATCACCTCCTGAGCACGGTGGATGGCCGGCATGATCTCGCTCGGGGCCTCCACCCGCTCGGCCCAGGCGCCTAAGGACCGCGCCACGCCGGCGTAATCGCCCGAGAGCTGCTTGATGTTGTACCGCTCCACGGCGATTGGCTGGTGCGACTCGTAGTTGCCCATGACCGAGTTATTGATCAGCACGGTGAGGATCGGGATGCGCAGGCGGGCGGCCGTCTCGATGTCCATACCGCACATGCCGAACGCGGCGTCGCCCAGGAAGTTGACTACCAGTTTTTCGGGCGCCGCGAGCTTGGCCCCCATCGCCATGCCGAGCGACGTACCAAGCTGTGTCGAGTTTCCCCAGCCGATGTAGCCCCGCGGGATGAGCGTCTCGTAGAAGGGCGACACCACGTCGCGCACGTTGCCCGAGTCGTGCGTCACGATCGTCTGGGTGCGGTCCACGGCCTGCATCAGGTCCCAGACCACCCGGTACGGGTTGATCGGCGCGTCATCCGCCGTCAGGTGCGGCATCCACTCCTCTATGACAGCCGCCCGTGCGCTCGCCACATCGGCCGCCACCCGGTCGTCGCCGCGACGGCCGGCGGCGCCGATCTGCCGCCGCACCTCCTCGCAGAGCTGCTGTAGCACCAGCTTCGCGTCGCCCAGGACGCCGTAATCGACCGCGTACTCTGCCGCCAGGTCCTTCTCGTCGACCGTACACTGGATCATGGTCTTGCGGCCCGGGATGCCGCAGGACACCAACGTGCGCGCCAGCGCCGCGCCCACGCTGAACACGAGATCGGCTTCGGGTAGGAAGCGCCGGACGAGCGGGCTAACGGTCGTGCCGCCGCTGCCGATGGCCAGGGGATGGTTCTCGGGGAACGCGCTCTTCCCCAGAGTCGTCGTCATCACCGGCGCCTGGACCAGCTCCGCAAACTCGCGTAGCTCCTCGGTCGCCTCGGCCCACAGCACGCCCTGGCCGACGTGCAGCAGCGGTCGCTTGGCCGCGAGCAGCGCGCGCACCGCCTCGCGCACCGCGTCCGGGTCGCCCGCGCTCCGCAGCCGCGGCACCGCGCGGTAGCTGAAAGCGCTGTCGTCCGCCTCCTCGGCCATTACGTCGGCGGGCGTCTCCAGGAGCACCGGGCCTGGCCGGCCCGCGCGCATGAGCGTGAAGGCGCGTCGCATCTGATCGGGCACGCGCGCCGCCGACGTGATCCGATCGGCCCACTTGGTGATGCTGCGGTATGCCGCCGTCGCGTCGAAGATCGTCGGTAGCCCCAGACGCGACCGTGCGGCCTGCCCCGGCAGCATCAGGATGGGAGTCGAGTCGGCGTATGCCTGGGCGACGCCGCCGAAAGCGTTCTCGATGCCCGGCCCCGCCTGTACCATGCACACGCCGGTCCGCCGGCCGTTGGTCACCCGGGTATAGGCATCGGCCATGTTGATCAGGGTGCGTTCAGTGCGAGTGACGATCGGCCGGATGCCCGCGGCGGCCGCCGCGTCGATGAGCTGGTTGGCAGGAAAGCAGAATACGTACTCGACGCCCTCGCGTCGCAGCACCTCGGCTATGGCCGCGCTGCCCTTCATGTCACGCCTCCTCGCGACGCCTGCCGACTGCCGCCCTGTGCGAGCACCCCGGCGCGCCGACCTGCCATTATAGGCGGCGTAATCGCCTCGCACACCGCCCGGGGGGCGGCAGGCCCGCTCCCCCGCCGGCTCCCGGGGGCCAGCCACTCCACCACGCTAGGCGTCCTGCTTCTGACCGAAGAGGTCGCCAACCGTTAGCCGCGGAGCCGGCGGCGCCTGCGGCGCCGCCGAAGGCGGGGCTGCCGGTACGCCCAGCTCCAGATCGCCCGCTTCCAGCGCCGTCTGAAGGTTCTTCAGTTGGTCGATTTGGTACACGTCGTGCGCGTGCATGCGGGCAATCTTCCGCTGGGCGTCCTCGTCCTCGACGGTCTGCATCTCTTCGGCGTAGTGGTTCGCCAAGGCCTGTTGGCGCGCGATGTCGCTGCGAATGACATACGCCGCGTCGCGCGTGCGATCGATCTCCTCGTGGTGCGTCGTCACCTCCCCGCCCAGCTCGGCCACTCGCTCGGCCAACCAGCCCCAGTGCTTCATGTGCCACTGCGCCAGGTCGATCTGCAGCTCAGTTCCGAGGCGGTTGCTCTTGTTCACGAACGACTGGAAGAGATACTGCAGCACCGTCGTGTATTCGCGGCCGATATCGCTGTTCAGCGTCGCGATCAGCTGCTCGTGGCCGGGCGGCAGCTGGAGGTTCGGCGGGGCATGATAGGGTGTGACGGAGATTACCTCGTTCGTGGGAGGCCGCTCCTGGCTGAACGGACCGGTCGCCTCGGGGGCCTCGCTGGCAGCTTGCTGCGCCGAGCCGCTCGAGGCGCGTTGGCCGCTGAACGGCCCCACCCCTGGTCGCGGGGAGGGCGCGTCGGGGTCGCCGCCAAAGGCCGTCACGTAGCCGCGGAACAGCTCGCGGTGTGCACGCTCGTCCACCAGGATGCGATCGATGACCCGCGTGACCCGGCGGTCGTCGATCTCGCGCGTGTGGGCCACGTACTGCGCGATGGCCCGGTCCTCGGCGTCGATGTCCAGGAGCATCAGGTCAGCCGGCGGCGAGCCGTTGATATAGATTACGTCGCGCTCGACCGTCGGGTCGGCGCCCAGGTCCACCACCAGCTCGGCGACCCAGCGAAAGTGCCGCATCTCATCGCGGGCGATCTCCTGCACCTCGCACGGGATGTCGCCGCCGGCATCGCCCATACGCCAGACGTGCTGCATGTACTGGATAATCGCGGCGTGCTCGCCCGCGAGATCGTCCTGGAGCATCCGGACCATGGCGTCGTGCGCGGCGCTGCTCACTGTTACTCTCCTGGACGCGGAGTCTGGTGAGGAGACGAGTCGCCACTGGGGATTGCGCGTCACACCTGGCGCGCTGGCAAGGCTTCGGCCACCCTAAGTCTAGCGCAGCCCGACGTGGCATCCAACACGACGATGTATATAATCTTGACAGTAACGCTCACGAACCACGCCCGGTGCGGCGTTTGACGCTCGCGTGAGTAGTGTTACACTCTGGCCGGCGCTCGCTTGGGAAAAGGGGACCCGCGCTAGCGCCGCCGAGCCGCCACCCAGCCCGATGCAGGAGGAACAGCGATGCAGACCCCAGTCTCCACCGCCGAGCGACGGTCGCTGCCGCGCCTCAACGAGCCGGCCCCGGACTTCGAGGCCACCACCACGCAAGGCCCCATCAAGCTGAGCGATCTGCGCGGCAAATGGGTAGTGCTCTTCTCGCACCCCGCCGATTTCACGCCGGTCTGCTCGACCGAGTTCATGGCGTTCGCGCGGAGCTACGACGAATTCACGAAGCGCAATGCCGTGCTGATCGGCATCAGCGTCGACAGCGTCTACTCGCACATCGCCTGGATCCGGAACATCGAGGAGAAGGCCGGCGTCAAGATTCCTTTCCCGGTCGTGGCCGACCTCGACATGAAGGTCGCTCAGCAGTTCGGCATGATCCACCCGGGCGAGGGCGCCACGGCTACCGTCCGCACGGTCTTCTTCATCGACGATAAAGGCATCGTGCGGGCGATGATCTACTACCCGATGAGCTGCGGCCGCAGCATCGACGAGATTATCCGGGTGCTCGACGCGCTTCAGACGGCGGACAAGAACGGCGTGGCGACACCAGCCAACTGGCGGCCGGGCGAAGATGTGGTCGTGCCGGCGCCGGCCACCCAGGAGGGCGCCGAGAAGCGGCTCGGCGAGCAAGGCCTGAAGCAGGTCGACTGGTATCTCTCGACCAAGCCGCTGCCGCGCTAACCCGGCGCGACGTAGCCCCGCCGACTCGAGCCGCCGGCTGGCCAGCCGGCGGCTCGAGTCGGCGGCACGGCCGGAACGCCTGCTTCGGCCCTCCGCCATAACAGCAGCGAAAATACCCCTGCGGAGGTTGCCATGGCCGCGCACGCAGGCCCATCTGTTGCACGGAGGCGAAGCGGCTGCGCAAGGCGCGGACACCGGCCCGGCGCATCCCACGTGGCCGCGCTGTTGATCGTCGTCGCCCTCCTGGCCTGCACGTCGCCCGCCACAAGCCCGGGCGCGACGAACGCTCGCCCGTCGGCAGCCGCCAGCCCCGCCAGCGCGACCACGACCGCGCCGGCCGCGGCCTCCCCTCAGGCGCTAGAGCGCCTTCGCGTGCCGTATGTCGCGATCAGCGCCTCGCAGCTCCCCGCCTGGGTGGCGGAAGACTCGGGCGTCTTCGCCAAGTACGGCCTCGACGTTTCGCTGGAATATATCCCCACGGGGACGACCCTCGTGCAGACTATGGTCGCCGGCGAGGCCGCGTTCGGCATCGCCGGCTCCGAGGCGCCGATCTCGGCGTCGCTAGCCGGCGCCGACATCGTCATCCTGGCACCCACCGTGGACCACCTGCTCTTCACCATCTACGCCGTGCCGAGCGTCACGGATCCGAGCGCCATGCGCGGCAAGCGCCTGGCGATCACCCGCGTGGGCAGCAGCACCGACTTCGCGGCGCGGCAGTGGCTGGACACGCTGGGCTTGCGGGCCGGCGACGACGTGGCGCTAATCCAGGCCGGCGGCCAGAAGGAGATCCTGGCGTCCATGCAGTCAAACGGCGCGGACGCGGGTGTGCTCTCCTCCCCTACGGACGTCGAGGCGCGGCACCTCGGCTATCGCGAGATCGCGGACCTCGGCAAGCTGCCCAAGCCGTTTTATCAGTCCAGCCTTCTTGCTACGCGCAAGCTCATCAACGAGCGGCCCGACCTCGTCCGCCGCTTCGTACAAGCGATCGTCGAGGCCGACAGCATCATCCACCTGGACAAGGCGGCCGCCACGCGCGCCCTAGCGAAGTACGCCCAGATCACCGATGACGAAGTCCTTGAGGCGACGTACGAGTCCGCCGTCGCGGTCGTCCCAAAAGTGCCCCTCCCGACGCGCGACGCCATCGAGTCGGCTATCGAGCTGGTGGCGCTCACCAATCCCGAGGCCCGCAACGTGGACCCCACCCGGTTCTTCGATCCGCGCTTCGTTCAGGAGCTGCAGGATAGTGGGTTCATCGACAGCCTATACAAGTAGCCGCTCCCGCCCACAATGGGCCTGCCGCGAAGCAGGACGTTCAGCGTCAGCCTGCTCGTCGGCCCACTCGCTGGAGCCCCCCACTTGCGGCATGCGGTAGCATATTCTATGAGCAAGCGGCCATCCGGCGGGCCGGCCGCCCTCCAGAGGGACATCAGCCCTTTGCCGCGACGGTCCCGCTAGGGCCGAGCGTTTGCATGACACTCGCGCGCGGCCGGGCCTGACCGCCGGCCAGGGGCAACTCGAGGACACCGTGGCAGCTACCACCAGCGACCTGACCAAACAGCAGATGCCGCGCGACGCGGCCGCGCCCCCCGCTTCCCCGGTGCCGGCGGCCGGCGGCCTGCTCGATCGCGTGGCCGGGTCGCTGCCCCTGCTGGCCGATCTGCTCCACGCCGACCTGCTGCTCTACGTCCCGGAAGCTGGGCAGGTTTGCGTGCGGGCGCACGCCCAGCCGCATCCGCTTCCCTCGCTGTACGGCGGCTCGCAGGTAGGCACGCGGACGGGGCCTGGCGCCGAGGCGGTGCGGCAGCTCTTCGAGAACGGCCGCTCCCACTCCGGGGTCAACGGACTACTCGTGCGCGGTGCGCCGGCCGTGCAGGAGATTCTACCGATCTACGAGGGCGAGCAGCTGCTGGCGGGCCTCAGCGTCGAGACGAACGTGCTCGAGTACGAGCGGATGCGCCACAAGGACCCCGTTCTGCGCGATGCCCTCGCCAGTATCCGCCAGACGGTCCTCGAGGGCCGCCTGCGTGGCGCCGAGCACCTGCGACGCATCGGCGAGCATGACGGACTGATCGTGATCGACGCCGACGGCCAGATTCAGTACATCAGCACCGTCGCGGAGAACCAGTACCGGCGCCTGGGCTACCCCGAGAGCCTGTTGCACAGCCAGATCTCGGAGCTCGACACCAACGAGTACATCTGCTTCAAGGCGATGGAACAGGGCGTCTGCCTGGAGCAGCGTATCGAGGAGCAGGACCAGATCTGGATCAAGCGGGTCGTGCCGCTGCCGCAAGCGCCCCGCCGGAGCTGGTGGGGCCGCCTGCGCCGCCCAGCCGCCCAGCCCGCCGGCGCGCTGATCGCCATCCAGGACATTACCGATGACGTGCGAAAGGAGCAAGAGCTTAAGATCAAGTCGGCGATGATTCGGGAGATCCACCACCGGGTCAAGAACAACCTGCAGACCATCGCCTCCCTGCTACGTTTGCAAGCGCGTCGGTCCAACCCGGAGGTAGCCGAAAGCCTGCGCCAGAGCATCAACCGCATCTTGAGTATCGCAGTGGTCCACGAGTTTCTGTCCCACGGCGAGTCAAGCGTCATCAACATTCACGAGGTCTGCTATCGCATCCTGACCGAGGTGACACAGGGGATTCTGGACCCCGAAAAGAACATCAGCCTAACGCTCGAGGGCCACAACTACTACCTGGCAACCCAACAGGCCACGTCGTGCGCCCTCGTTGTCAACGAGCTGCTGCAGAACGCCGTCGAGCACGGCTACGCCAATCGCGACCAGGGAACGATCCAGGTGACGCTCCGGGACACGGCGGACAGCATGTTCATCGAGATTCGTGATGACGGGGAGGGCTTGCCGCCCGGCTTCGATCCACGGCGCGATGGCAGCCTGGGGCTACGCATCGTCGATACGCTCGTGCGCGACGACCTGAAAGGCCGCTTCGAGCTGATCGGCGACGGGGGCGTCACGGCGCTCATCGCCTTCCCTAGCTGGCAGCTTCGCGAGCCGCCCAGCCACTTGCGCGTAGACGCGTGATCCCCCCTGGGGAACGCTCGGGCGGCGAAGCCCAGCCCAACAGCCAGCCAATCGCAGGAGGACGCGGTGGTTGCAACTCGCATCTTGATTGCCGAAGACGAGTCGATTCCGCGGCTCGACTTGAAGGAAATGCTGGAGAATCTCGGCTACCAGGTGGTCGGGGAGGCGGCCGACGGGCGTGCCGCGATCGAGCTGGCGCGCGAGGTGCAGCCCGATCTGGTCGTGATGGACGTCAAGATGCCCGAGGTGGACGGCATCGCGGCCGCGCGCGTCTTGGTCGAGGAGCGCATCGCGGCCGTGCTGCTGGTCTCGGCGTACTCCGACCGCGACCTCGTGGACGGCGCCAAGGCGGCCGGAGTCCTGGGCTACGTGACCAAGCCCTTCGGCGAGGCTCAGCTCGTCCCGGCAGTCGAAGTTGCCCTGGCCCGCTTCCGCGAGTTCCAGGCGCTCGCCAAAGAGCTTGGCGATACCCGAACCGCCCTGGAGACGCGCCGGGTCGTCGAGCGCGCCAAGGGCATCCTGATGGACCGCCACGGATTGAAGGAGGAGGAAGCCTTCCGGCGCATCCAGAAACTCAGCATGGATACCCGCAAGTCTATGCGCGAGGTCGCCGAAGCCATCCTCCTCGCGCGCCAGGCGGAAGGCTAGGCGTGCGGCCGCGCCCGGCCTTGCCGCGCCTAGCCGGGCGGACGGAAGACGGAGAGCCAGTTGGCGCCCATGACGGTCGCTAGCAGGACCACGAGCGAGAGCAGGACGGCCATGGCGAGGAGCCCGATCGCCAGCGCCAGCATGAACCCGCAGCCAAATTTGAAGCCGTCGCCAACCGAGAAACTAACCGGGTTGCGCGCCGAGCGGCCGGTCGCCCAGCCCGGCCCTCGCGGCAGATCATTCGGCCCCGGCGCGAACGTTCGCCCCAGCATGCTCCTCCGTGAGGGCCGTCAGGAGATAGTGTGCGGCGGGCATGCCGCCGCGCGCAAGCGGGCGACCGTGCGGCCCGGCTATTCTAAGCGCCCGTTCTAGCAGCAGGCAAGTACTGTGTACCGGCAACGCCTGCCGCGCTCGGCCCCGGCCTCGGCGTCACAGACCCGGCGCTCGCGCCCGCCGGAGCCGCTTGACAGGAAGGAGCAGGCCCGAGAGAATCAAGAGGGCGCGCCGCGGACGCGGACAGAGCCATGCCGCGCCGCCGGGCCGGCCACGCGGCCGCGAAGGAGTCGGGAGTCATGGTAGTTGGCGAAGCCTGGGAACTGGCGATTATGTTCGTGCTGATCCTTGGTAACCTGGCGCTGCTCGTGCTGCTCCAGCGATGGTTCGGGCTGACGTAGACCGCTGCTCATGCCGATCTACGACTACCGCTGCGCGGGCTGCCGCCGCCGCATCAGCCTCCTCTTTCAAACGTTCGCCGCCGCGGAAAGCGCGGCCTGTCCTCATTGCGGCTCGCGTGACCTGGCGCGACTGGTTACGCGGTTCGCGGTCGGGCGCTCTGAGGAGCGCCGACTCGACGATCTGGCCGACCCCGCGGCCTTCGGTGACCTGGACGAGAGCGACCCGCGCAGCGTGGCGCGTTGGGCCCGGCGCATGGGCCAGGAGTTCGGCGAGGATCTCGGCGACGACTTCGGCGAGATGGTCGACCAGATGGAGGCCGGCGAGATGCCGGACGACGGCGACAGCAGCGACGCTGACCTCGACTGATCTGCCCGAGACCGTCCGGATAGCATCAGGCCCGCCTGGCTAGCCAGGCGGGCCTGGTCTTTGGTGCCATTGTGTGTTTGGCCCGCGGGGCGCCTACTCCGTGTACGCCTTCAGCTTGCGCGCCCGCTGCGGCTGGCGCAGCTTGCGGAGCGCCTTCGCCTCGATCTGCCGAATCCGCTCGCGTGTGACGCCCAGCGCCTCCCCGATCTCCGAGAGCGTGTAGTACTTGCCATTCTCCAGCCCGAAGCGCATCTGCAGCACGCGCTGCTCGCGGTGGCCCAGCGACGCCAGCACGCTCGCCATGTAGTCCCGCAGCAGCGACCGCGCCGCCGCCTCTTCCAGGTCCTGCGCGGCCTCGTCCTCGATAAAGTCCGCCAGAAGCGCGTCCTGATCGTCGCCCACGGGCGTTTCCAGCGATATCGGCTGCGGCAAAATCTTGAGAATCTCGCGCACCTTCTCGGCGGGCATCTCCATCGCCTCGCCGATCTCGGCCGGCGTTGGCTCGCGTCCGAATTGCTGCTGCAAGCGGCTGAGCGTCCGCACCAGGCGATTGATCGTCTCGACCATGTGGACCGGAATGCGGATCGTGCGCGCGTGGTCGGCTATAGCCCGCGTGACCGCCTGCCGAATCCACCACGTAGCATACGTGCTGAATTTGAAACCACGGCGGTAGTCGAACTTCTCCACGGCGCGCAGCAGCCCCATGTTCCCTCCTGAATGAGGTCGGGGAGCGGGATGCCGCGATTCATGTAGCGCCGCGCGACGCTGACCACCAGCCGCAGGTTCGCCTCGATCAGGCGGCGCCGCGCCTCATCCCCGCGCGCCACCGCCAGCTCCAGCTCGGCCGCCTCCTCGGCGCTCGCCTCGCCGCCAGCCAGCCGCGCCGCCGCGAGCGAGCCGGCTTCGATGGCCATCGCCAGCGCGACCTCCTCCGCCCCGGTGAGCAGCGAAACGCGCCCAATCTCCTGCAAGTAGAGCGGTAGCGCTTCGCCGGCTAGCTCCGCCTCGCGTACTGGGGCTGATGCCCGCCCGGCGGGCAGGCCAGAAGGGTCGGCGTCAGGCTCTACCTGAGTCGCGCTGGGTGCCGGAGCGATCCGCATGCTTTCCCCCGCAGACGCGCCGCGCGTCCGCCGCAGTGTGCGCCCGGCCGGTCAGCCGGCGCCGCGCCGCACGTGCTCGGCTCACGAGCCGCGTGCGTCTTCGAGGGGGAGCATAGCAGGTGTTTCGTGCAAAATCGGGCAGATATTGCAGGATTGCGACGTGTACTAGCCAATATCGCAGGATCGCAACATGGAGTCACGATTTGATATAGCTAGCCGTTTCGGAATTGCGATGGGAGTGTCACAATCACACTACTGCAGCGCCGTCGAGGACGTGGAACATGAGGCCAGACGACAGCTTGGGGTAAAAGTAGGTGGACTTCTGCGGCATCCGCTCGCTCACGTCTGCGACCGCGGCGATCTGCGTCGGCAGAGTCGCGTTCATAAGCACCGCAAACCCTGCCTCGCCGGCGTCGACGGCGGCGACCGCCTCGGCGGCGTCCCGCGTGTAGTTCAGCGCCTCGGCGGCCTCAGGCCCCAGCAGCGGCCGGAGCAGCAGGCTATCCAGTTGGGCCACGTCCAGCGCCCGCCAGGCGGGCAGTCGCTCGGCTGGCAGATAGCGCGCCGCCTCGGCGCGCGGCTGCAAGAAGCTGATGACGCCGGGCCGGTACAGCGCGAGCGCCGTGCCGCTCGCGCCCCGCCGCGCGAGTTCGGCCAGCGCGCCCGGCACGCCGCCCGCCGCCGCTAACGGCCGCGCCTCGGCGTCGAAGCGCTCGGCGAGCAGCGCGTCCAGAGCGGCGTCGGGAACGCGGCCCGCAGGCACGACACGGTGCGTGGGCAGCACCAGGAGCCCCGGGTCGTCCATGGCCACCAGGTACGTCATCACGAACTCGTAGCCGGCGTCTGGCCCGTCTGAGCCTGCGGCACGGCGCTCGTCGCGGTAGCGCAGCGCGGTTTCGTACCGGTGGTGGCCATCCGCGATGTACAGCGGGCACGCCGCCAGCGCCCTGCTGAGCGCGGCGCCGTCGCGGCCCACCGCCCAGACGCGCGTCTGGCGCTGATCGGGCAGCCGCACCTCGGCCAGCGGCGCTTCGCACTCCGCGGCTCGCCACAGCGCCGCCTCCGCGTCCGGCTGGGGCGGATACAGCATGAAGATGGGACTGAAGTTCGTCCGGCAGGCGCGCAGCAGCTCCAGCCGGTCGGCCTTGGGGCCGGCCAGCGTGTGCTCGTGCGGCAGGACGACGCGCGCCTCCCAGTCGGCCAGCCGGACGGCGGCCATGACGCCACGCCGGCGGTGCGTCGTCCCCTCCCAGGCGAACGTCTCCTCGATCGCGTACAGCACCGGCTCCGGGTCACGCGCCAGCACGCCTTCCGTGCGCCACGCCGCCAGCGTCTCGGCCGCGCGCCGGTAGCGGCTTAGCCCCGCTGTGTCGCCGGCCTCCGGCTCGGGCAGCTCCAGCCGGATGGCGTTGTACGGGCTCGCGGCCCGCAGCTCGGCCGCTTCGCGAGGCGAGACTACATCGTAGGGCGGGCAGACCACCGCGCTCAGGTCGCCCACTCGTTGCGGCGCGTACCGCAAGCCGCGAAAGCCACGCACGTCGGCCATGATCCACCCCCGTCCATGCTCAACCGCGCCGCCGCCTACGGCGCGCCGCTCGACGTCAGCCAGAGCCCGGCGAAGCACGCCCGCGCCTGGGCATCCGCCCACAGTCCAATCGCCCCGCCGGATAGCGCGTCGTCCGTCGCCTGGAGCAGCGGCTCCCCGTCCAGCGCCACGGCGAGCCGTGCGCCATGCGCCCGCACCGCCAGGTCATGCCACTGTCCGACCGACACGCCGAGATCGCGCGCCGCCAGCAGCGACAGCGTGCCACCCTGCCGCCGATACAGGCGCACGTTGTTGTTCCGCGTGTCCACGCGCGCCAGATAGTAGTTGTCCGCGTCCTGCAAGTGGACCGCCACGCCGTAGCGCTCGCCCGCGCTCGGCTCAGTGCGCGCCCGTACCCGCACGTCCACGTCGTCGGCCGCCGCGACTCCCGGCACCGCGCGCCACGGCGCTCCGCCGGCCGCGTGGCACACCGCCTCTGCCGCGTCCTCGGCGCCCCGCTCCAGGCGCCAGCCGCCGTGCCCCCCGGCCAGCTCTGGCCCTCCCCCTACTAGGGCCGCGAGCGGCCAGGCGCTGCTCGCGGGTGGCGGCTGCGCGAGCGCCGCCCACCACGCCGCGTCGGCCACGTCGGCGGCCGGCGCCCGGCACCCCAGCGTAAGGCCGAGCGCCAGCGCGCCGGCCATTAGCGCGCTCAGCCGCCGTCGGGCAGCAGCAGCACCAGGAGCGCGCCGGCACACAGCCCCGCCCCGTAAGGCAAGTAGCTGCGGGCCCCAGCACGCCGCAGCAGCAGTAGCACGACGGACACGACGGCCACCAGTATCCCGCCCAGGAACAACGCCGGCAGCACGCGCTGGATCCCTACCATCGCGCCGATCATCGCCGCGATCGTGATGTCGCCGCTGCCCATCGGCTCCTGGCCGTGGTACAGCAGCCGCCCGAGCCAGTACAGCAAAAAGAACAGGCCGCCGCCCGCCAGCGCGCCAGCGACGGCGGCGATCGGGCCCGGACCCGCCAGCGGGCTCAGCAAGAGCCCCAGCAGCACTCCGGGGTAGCAGATCACGCCGTACACCCAGCGGTGGCGCAGGTCGATCGCGAGCACGGCCACGAGAAACGCCGCGAAGGCCGAGTTGGCGATCAGCGCGACCGACAGCCCGTAACGCCAGGCGAGCGCGCCGAACAGCACCGCCGTCGGCAGCTCGAGGCCCGTCCCCAGCCGCAATGGCCGCGCGCCGCAGCCAGCGCAGCGCCCGCTGCCACGCGGCAGGAGTGCGGACAGTGCGAGCGGGCTTAGCCGCCGTTCGCACGCGGCGCAGCGCGGCCAGGCCACAGCGTGGCCGCGCGGCAGCTCGTGGACCACCGCGTTCAGCGCCCAGCCCACCAGCCAGCCCAGGCCGCCCCACAGCCACTCCATGCAGGCCGTCCATCTCCTCCGCGGCAGGCAACGAGAAGCCCGCCCGGGGACGCCTTCGCGTCGCGCCGGTGCGGGCCAAGGGTGCGGAGAACAAGCGAGCGGCCGCCGGGCTAGCGGCCAAAGAACTTGATCGGGACGCCGGCTGCCTTCTGGCCACCATCGCTCTGCTGGTAGGCCAGCACGCTTAGCCGCGCGGCCGTAGCGCCCGCCACTTGGCGGAACGCCTCGGCCTGTGGCGAGTCCGGCGCGGCGACGACAACCGGTCGGCCCTGGTCCCCGCCCTCCCGGATGGCCGTGTCCAGCGGCACCTCACCCAGGAACGGCAGATTCGTCCGCTCGGCCAGGCGGTGGCCGCCGCCCGTCCCGAAGATGTCCGTGCGGGTATGGCAGCAGGGACAGATGAAGTACGCCATGTTCTCGACGATACCCACGATGGGTACTTCCAGGCGGCGGAACATCGCGATGCCCTTGACCACGTCCTGAAGCGCCACGTCCTGCGGCGTTGTGACTACCACGACGCCCGAGAGCGGCACGATCTGGCTGAGGCTCAGCGGCGCGTCGCCGGTGCCCGGCGGCAGATCGACCACCAGGTAGTCTAGCTCTCCCCACTTGACGTCGCGCACGAACTGCTGGATGGCGCTGTGGACCATTGGCCCGCGCCAGATCACCGCCTGCTCGTCCGGTCCCAGGAAGAAGCCGATCGAGATCAGCTTCACACCATACGCCATGATGGGAATGATCTTGCCCTCCTCGCCCCGGACCTCCGGCGCCTGCCGGATGCCCATCATGAGCGGGATGTTGGGCCCGTGGATATCGGCGTCGAGCAGGCCCACGCGGGCGCCCGTGGCGGCCAGCGCCAGCGCTAGATTTACCGAGGTGGTGGACTTGCCCACACCACCCTTCACGCTGGCGACTGCCACGACGTGCCGAACGCCCGGCAGCACTCGCTCTTGCGGCCCCTGCGGCGTGCGGCCCATCGTCGTGTTCGCGCGCATCGTCACGCTAACCTCGCGCACGCCCGGCAGCCCACGCACCACGCGCTCCGCGGCGGCTTGCATCTGGTCACGCACGGGGCACGCGGGCGTCGTGAGCACGATCGCGAAGCTTACGCGCCCGTCCTCGATCTTGAGGTCTTGAATGAACCCGAGCGAGACGATGTCGCGGTGCAGGTCAGGATCTTGAATCGTCCCCAGGACGCGCAACACGTCGTCCTGGCTCACCGTGGCAGCCATTCTGTCGTCCACTCCCCACGCCGCGAGACAAGCGCCGGCCAAGTTTCCTGGCATCCAACTTCATCATAACATACGGCCGGAGCGCGGCCGGGCAGGCCACCGGGGCGGCGCGGGAGGGATGAAACCGCACCGGGTGCGGCGTTAGCGACTCTCCGAGCCGGACGATCCGGCCGCTTCGCTCGCCCGTTTGACGTCCAGCACTTCAATGTCGGCGCCATAGCGTTTGGTAACGTAGCGCGCGGCGTTGGCAAGCTGGTCGATGATCGCGACCAGCCGGTCGGTCGCCTCGCGAATCCGCGCGCACAGCTCCTGCGCGGCGGGGTCGGCCCCCGGCCGGTTCGCCAGCAGCTCCGCGTAGCCGTACACTTCGCTTAGGCTTTGATTGACCGCATCGGGGATCGCCAGCGCCATGTGCCGGATCGCCTGGTCCTGCGCCGTCTGCCGCTCCGCCTCCAGGCGCTCGCGGGCGAGCTGCATGGCGCGGATGCGGCGCGACGTCGCGCCCCACACGCGCACGCGCGCGAGCAGCTCGGGCAGGTCGAATGGCTTCGTGACGTAGTCGTCGGCGCCGCGTGCGAATCCAAGCTGCTTGTAGGCGGTAGTATCGAGCGCCGTGAGCATGATGACTGGGAGATATGGGGCGGGCGCCTGCTGCTCCCGTACGCGTGCGCACAGCTCCAGCCCGTCGACGTCAGGGAGCATGAGATCGAGCAACAGAACGTCGGGCTGCGCGTCGTCAAGCGCCTGCAGCGCCGCGCGGCCGTCGCTGGCCACGCGCACGTCGAAGCCCTCGGCCTCGAGCGCAGTCCGTAGCAGTTCGCTGATGTCGCGGTCGTCTTCGACGATCAGAATCGCCAGCGGCCGCTCGTCCATCCGTCCCCCCGTGCCAGCCCGCCGCCGGCTGACCGGAGGCGAGGTTAGCCGGCGCAAAGCAAGAGTCGTTCCACGATGGCCGCATGCTCATCCCCGCTCGCCGTCGACGAGTCGCGGTGCGGCCCGGTGCTCGCCCAGCCAATCTTACTGGTCGGAGCGTCTGCCTGTAAACGTGTTGAGGCCAATCGACGGGCCGCGAGGCAGACCGCGCGCCGCGCCGGCGGTCCCGTGGCAGGCTCGCGAGCCAGCCTTCAGCTCAGCACTGCCGCCCGCACACCACCGGCGCCGGCTGCGGCCCTCCTGCCGCGCTGGGCTACCGGCTCCCGCCCTCCTCACTGTTCAGGCGGCATTCAGGCGGCGCGCGGAAGCTGTCAGGAAGCTCTCAGGCGCCGCCGAGTAGCATGACGAGGAATCTCTCGGCTCGCCTCCCGCCGCCGTACCCCGGGCAGCCGGCGGGCCAAGGAGCGGCGCATGCCCCGCCACCCCTGGGCGAGCTACGCGAGGGCACTCACTCTCTCCGCCGCGCTCCTCCTGGCTCCCGGCTGCGCCGCGACCCCAACGGTACTCGTTCCCGCGTCGAGTGAGGCCGACGAGATCCTTCACCTCACCTGGATCATCACCGGGATTGCCGCTGCCGTATTTTTCCTGGTCACCGGGCTGCTGCTCTACTGCGCCGTGCGCTTCCGCGCCGGCCCGGATGCCCCCACGCCGCCGCAGATCGCGAGCAACCACGTCCTCGAGTTCACCTGGACGATCATTCCGATCGTGATCCTGGCCGGGGTGGTCGTGGCCACGATCCGCGTGATTCGCGACGTGGTGCAGCCGAACGCGGCCGCGGCCTCCACGCTCCATGTGCGGGTCGTCGGGCACCAGTGGTGGTGGGAGTTTCAGTATCTAGACCAGCAGGTGACCACGGCGAACGAGGCGCACGTGCCGGTGGGCGAGATGGTGGAGTTCCAGCTCGATTCGGACAACGTCATCCACAGCTTCTGGGTGCCGCAGCTCTTCGGCAAGACCGACGTGATTCCCGGCCACGACAATCGCATCTACTTGCACGCCGACACCGCCGGCGTCTACCGGGGCGAGTGCGCCGAGTTCTGCGGTCTGCAGCACGCGAACATGCGTCTCCTGATCGTCGCCGAGCCGCCCGACCAGTTCGCCGCCTGGGTGCGCAGCCAGCAAGGCCCGGCCGCCACGGTGATCGGCCAGGACGCACAGCAGGGCCGCGACCTCTTCATGGCCTCCACGTGCGCCGGCTGCCACACGATCCAGGGCAGCCCGGCGCAGGGCCAGGTGGGGCCTGACTTGACCCACCTGGCCAGCCGCGCCGAGATCGCGGCCGGCACGCTGCCCAACACCTCGTCCGACCTGGCCGACTGGCTGAGCAACCCGCAGGCCGTCAAGCCAGGCAGCGACATGCCAAACCTGAACCTGGACGACGCGAGCGTGGCCAAGCTGGTCGCGTTCCTCAGTCAGCTCGAGTAGCGGGGGAGCAGAGAAGCGTATGGCCGCCACTGCCGTCGGCACCGCCCGCCCTCACGGGGCGGCCCTCCCTCACACGGGGCTGCTGGCCTGGCTGGGGACGACCGACCACAAGCGCATCGGCATCCTGTACATCTGCACGACGTTTACCTTCTTTCTGTTTGGCGGCGTGGAAGCGCTGCTCATGCGCACGCAGCTGGCGCTGCCCCGGAGCACGCTGCTGGCGCCCGACACGTACAACCAGATCTTCACGATGCACGGCACCACCATGATCTTCCTGTTCATGATGCCAATGCTCGTGGGGCTCGGGAACTACTTGGTGCCGCTGATGATCGGCGCGCGCGACATCGCCTTCCCGCGCCTCAACGCGCTGGGCTACTGGGTTCTGCTGTTTGGGGGCATCTTCCTCTACAGCAGCTTCCTGTTTGGCGCAGCGCCCGACGCCGGCTGGTTCGCCTACGCCCCGTTGACGACCGCGCCGTTCTCGCCCACGCCGAACCTCGACTTCTGGATACTTGGCATCGAGCTGCTGGGCATCTCGTCGATCGCGGGCTCGATCAACTTCTTGACGACGATCTTCTGCCTGCGCGCCCCGGGGATGACGATTGGCCGGATGCCGCTCTTCGTCTGGATGACCATGGTGACGGCGGTCCTTACGCTCGTGGCCATGCCGAGCCTCGCCGTCGCCGCGGCGCTGCTATTCCTCGACCGCCACCTTGGCACGGGTTTCTACTTGGCGCCGGTGGGCGGCGATCCGCTGCTCTGGCAGCACCTGTTCTGGAGCTTCGGGCATCCGGAGGTCTACATCCTGATCCTGCCCGCCTTCGGAATTATCTCCGAGGTCGTGCCGGTGTTCTCGCGGAAGCCGCTCTTCGGCTACTACATGGTCGCGTTTTCGGGCGTGGCCATCGGCTTTCTCTCCTTCCTCGTCTGGGCGCACCACATGTTCGCCGTCGGCCTGCCCGTGACCGCCCAGGCGTTCTTCGCCGCGTCCAGCATGACGATCGCCGTGCCCACCGCGATCAAGATCTTCAACTGGATTGGCACGATGTGGCACGGGACGATCCGCCTCACGGCCGCCATGCACTTCGCGATCGGCTTCATCGGCAACTTCATCATCGGCGGCCTAAGCGGCGTGATGGTAGCCGTCGTACCGTTCGATTGGCAAGTCACCGACAGCTACTTCATCGTCGCGCACATGCACTACGTGCTGTTCGGCGGCAGTATGCTCGCCGTCTTCGCGGGCCTCTACTACTGGTTCCCGAAAATGACCGGGCGGCGCCTGAGCGAGCGGCTGGGCATCTGGCACGTCGTGCTGACGTTCTTCGGCTTCAACCTGACCTTCTTCCCGATGCACTTCCTGGGCCTCTTGGGCATGCCCCGCCGCGTCTACACGTACGCGCCCGATCAGGGCTGGGAGTACATCAACTTCGCCGAGACGGTCGGCGCCTTCATCCTCGGGATCGGCGTGCTCG
Source organism: Pseudomonadota bacterium (assembly GCA_021325365.1). Next base: position 17,236 of record JAJPHF010000014.1, on the reverse strand, counting down.
TCTTCATCGTGAACGTGCTGCGCTCGCTGCGCCACGGCGAGGTCGCGGGACCCGATCCCTGGGACGCCTGGACGCTGGAGTGGGCGACGACCTCGCCGCCGCCGCCCTGGAACTTCGTCACCCATCCGCCCGTGCGGAGCGCCCGCCCGCTCTGGGACCTGAAGCATCCCGAGGACCCCGACTGGAGGCGCGGGCGCTCGGGTGGCGGCGCCGCGGGGCTGGGCCAGCCGGCCGCCGCGCCGCAGCCCGCACGCGACACTCACCGCGACGAGTCTGTCCCTGCCCAGCCGGCACACCCCGCCGACGTGGAGCTACCCGAGCAGACGTACTGGCCGCTGCTGCTCGCCGCCGGGCTGGCGGTCGCCTTCGTGGGCGCCCTGGTCCACATCGTCCTCCTCGTCCTCGGGCTGGGCCTCGTCGTCTACGCCCTGTTGGGCTGGCTGTTGAGCGAGCGGCCCAGCCCGGATGCGGAGCCGGCGCGATGAGCACGAGCGCCGCCGTCCCGGCGACCGCGCACCACCCGGCGCCGTTTGGCTGGAGCGTCGACCGCTGGGGCTTCAACCTGTTCATCGTCTCGGAGGCGATCATCTTCGTCAACCTGGTCGCGGGCTACGTGTACCTGCGCTGGATCAGCCCCGTCACGCCGGCGATGGTCGTGCCGCCGCGCGAGCTCATCGTGCCGAGCGTCAACACGGTCATCCTCATCGGGAGCGGTGTCGTGGCGCACTGGGCCCAGGGCGGCCTGGCGCGCGGGCGCCGCGGCCGCCTGGAGGGCGGCCTCATCGCGACTATCGTGCTAGGGGTCTTGTTCCTGCTCGGGCAGGCGTACGAGTACACGCACGCGCCGTTCACTCCGCAGAGCGGCACGTACGGCGCGGCGTTCTTCACGCTGACCGGCCTGCACGGCCTGCACGTCGTGGTCGGCGTCTGCTTCCTGTTCGTTCTCCTGCTGCGGGCGCGGGCGGGCGCCTTCTCGGCGGACCATGCCTTCCCGGTCCAGGCAGGGACGCTCTACTGGCACTTCGTCGACGCCGTGTGGATTGTGCTGTTCACCACGCTCTACCTGCTGTGAGGAAACCGATGGGACTCCACCCAAACAACGGTGCCGGCCTCGCGCCGATCACGCCCGAGGACTGGGCTGTCATCGCCGCCGGCCTGCACTATCTGTGGCTGTGGGCGGGCGGCGCGGTAGTGGCGGCGCTCGCCTTTCTCGTCGCCCAGGGGATGATCCCGTCGCTCCTGGCGACGGAGAGCATTCCCCGCCGGCTGGGCATCATCCGGCCGTTCGGCTACGCCGTCACGGCGCTGGCGCTGGCCGTTGGCATCTACGGGCTCGTGCGGCTGGCACTCATCTACGCCGCGGTGTTCCTTCACGTCTACCCGCGGTTCGTGATCTGAGCGCGAGGAGAGAGCATGCGGCGGCGCCTGGTGCTGACCGGAGTGCTGGTGGTCATCCTGCTGGCGATTGCCGGGGGGGTGGCGGCCGCCTACCGCCACGTGCAGTCCGAGATCTCGCCCCGGCAGCCCATCGCCTTCAGCCACGCCGTCCACGCGGGCACAGTGGGGCTCGACTGTCTGTTCTGCCATCGCAACGCGGACAAGGGCGACAACGCCTCGGTGCCCGCGGCCCAGCAGTGCATGTTCTGCCACCAGACGGTGGCGCTCGACAATCCCGAGGTGCAGAAGCTGCGCGACTACGTGGACCGCAACCAGCCAATCGACTGGACGCGCGTCTACCGCGTGCCCGACCACGTGCACTTCAAGCACGAGCCGCACATCCGCGCCGGCGTGGCCTGCCAGACGTGCCACGGGCCGGTGCAGACGATGCAGCAGGTCTACCACTACCGCAACCTGCGCATGGGCGACTGCCTCGACTGTCACCGTGCGATGAACGCGCCAACCGAGTGCAGCACGTGCCACTACTGACGCGCCTGTCCGCTAGCCGCGGGACCCACGCGATGAGCGCCGAGAGGGACAGAACGGGATGGTGCTGACGCGACGCGAATTCCTGAAAGCGGCGGGCTGAGTGACCGTGGCGAGCGCGGCCGTGGGCTGCGCGACCCCGCTGCACGAGGTGCAGGTCCAGAGCCCGGCGCGCATCCCGGACGACTACGCGACCAGCTTCGAGAACTGGTACGCCTCCACGTGCGCCGAGTGCGGCGCGGGCTGCGGCGTGATCGTGCGCGTGCTCGAAGGACGCGCCAAGAAGGTCGAGGGCAACCCGGCCTTCCCCACCAACCAGGGGAAGGTGTGCGCGCGCGGCCAGGCGAGCGTCCAAGGCCTTTACCATCCGGACCGCGTTGCGGGGCCGCTACGGCGCCGCGGCGACCGGGCCAGCGGCGACTTCGTGAGCATCTCCTGGGACGACGCGCTGGCAGACGTCGTGGGGCACCTGAGACCGCTGCTCGACGGCGGGCGCGGCGGCGAGGTGCTGCTCGTCACGGCGCCGGTGAGCGGCGGCCTGGCGCGGATCGTCACCCGCTTCGCTCAGGGGGCGGGCGCGCAGCACGCGGTGCTGGACCCGCTGGACCGCCGGGTGGAGCGAGCGGCGATGAGCCGCGTCTTCGGCCAGAGCGTGCTGCCCCACTTCGACATCGCGAACGCCGCGTACCTGCTGTGCTTCGGCGCCGACCTGCTTGGCACCTGGCTCGCGCCCGTCGCCTATGGGGTGGCGTACGGCGAGTTCCGCCAGGGACAGCCGGGGCGGCGCGGCTACTTCGTCCAGGTCGAGCCGCGGCTGTCGCAGACCGGGGCGGCCGCGGACGAGTGGGTGCCGGCGCGCCCGGGCAGCGAGGGACTGCTCGCGCTCGCGCTGGCCCAGGTCATCGCGAGCGAGGGCCTCGGCAATGCGGCCGCGCTCCAGGCGCTCACGGCCGGCGCCGGGGCGGGCGCGCTCGCGGCGTTCGCGCCCGAGCAGGTGGCGAGCGCCACCGGCGTCGACGCGACCCGCATTCGCGCGCTCGCCCGCGCCTTCGCCCAGACGCGGCCGAGCCTCGCCGTCGGCGGGGGCGTGGCGGCGTCCCAGACCAACGGCCTCTTCAACCTGCAAGCGATCTACGCGCTGAACTATCTGGTGGGCAGCGTGGGCGTGCCGGGGGGCGTGCTGTTCAACCCGCCCCCGCCCCTGGCGGATGCGGCCACCACGCCGGCCACGTCGTTCGCCGACTGGCAGGCCATCCTCCAGCGGCTGCGGTCGAACGCGCCGCGCCCCGTCTCCGCCGTCCTCGTCCACGGCGCGAACCCGGTCTACGCGCTGCCGGGCGGGTCGGGGGCGCGCGAGGCGCTTGGCCAGGTGCCCTACGTCCTCAGCTTTGCCAGCGTCTTGGACGAGACGGCGATGTTGGCCGATCTAGTGCTGCCCACCCACGTGGCGCTGGAAGACTGGGGCAGCCAGGTGCCGGACCCCGCCCCCGGCTACGCCATGATCAGCTTCCGTCAGCCGGTCGTGAACCCGATGCTGGACACCCGCGGCTTCGGCGACGTGCTGCTCACGTTGGCCCCGCAGCTGGGTGGAGCGGTGCAGCAGGCGTTGCCCTGGCAGACGAGCGTGGACGTGCTGCGCGACCAGGCCCGGCAGCTCCAGGGACGCGGCGGCTCGCCGCCGAACCCGCCGGCCACGCCGCTCCAGGCGCCGCCCATGCCGGCCGGGGCCGCCACGAGCACGGCCGGCCTGGGGGCGGCGGCCAACGAGGCGTCGGACTTCGAGACGTTCTGGCTCGCGCTGCTGCAGCAGGGCGGCTGGTGGAACCCGGCGCAGCGCGGCCCGGGCGCCGCCGCTCCGCCCGCGGCGCTGCCGCGCGCGCCCGAGACGGCGCAGTTTGCCGGCGCGGAGGCCGACTATCCGTACTACCTGGTGGTCTACCCGGCGAACGCCCTCGGCGCCGGCGAGGCAGCCTACCTGCCCTGGGCCCAGGCCACGCCCGACCCGATGACCTCCGCGGCCTGGAGCACCTGGATCGAGTTGAATCCGGCGACGGCCGCGCGCCTGGGCGTGAGCGAGCGCGACGTGCTGACGGTGGAGTCGCCGGCCGGCGCGCTCGACGTGCCGGTCTACGTCTACCCGGCGATCCCCCCCGACGTGGTGGCCATTCCGCTGGGCCAGGGCCACGCGGCCTCTGGCCGCTACGCCGCCGGGCACGGCGCCAACGCGCTCGCGCTCCTGGCGCCCCTCACGGAGGCGACCACCGGCGCGCTGGCCTGGGGCGCCACGCGGGTGCGGCTGCGGCCCGCCGGACGGCGCGGCGTGATCCCGAAGCTCGAGGGCACCTGGCCCGCCTATCTAACGCCGGGGATGGACTTCTACCAGGTCACGCGCGCCTGAGTGCACGGAACGACTAGCGTTGTCGGCGCTGTGTCCCGCGCCGACAACACCACCGAGACGATCAATTGCCGCCGGAGGAGACGACGCTGATGGCCGAGATAGCTGGCGTGAGGTGGAGCGGCTCGCCGGTTCCGCTGAAGCTGGTCGCGCCCGAGGCGGCTCCCGAGCCGCCGGCCCGGCCGGCCGGGCTCGAGCCCGGCCAGGACCACCAGTGGAGCATGGTCGTCGACCTCGACCGCTGCACGGGCTGCCAGGCCTGCGTGGCGGCGTGCTGGGCCGAGAACAACGTCCCCATCAACACCGTCGAGCACTATACGTCATACCGGCCGTTCGTCTGGATCCGCGTCGAGCGCTACTGGGAGGGCGAGTACCCCGACGTGAAGGCGCGCTTCCTGCCGATCCTCTGCCAGCACTGCCAGAACGCCCCCTGCGAGCCGGTCTGTCCGGTCTACGCCACCTATCACAGCCCCGAGGGCCTGAACCTGCAGACGTTCAACCGCTGCGTGGGCACGCGCTACTGTCAAAACAACTGCCCCTATCTCGTGCGCTTCTTCAACTTCTTCGAGCCGAGCTGGCCCGAGTCCCTCTACAACCAGCTCAACCCCGACGTGACGGTGCGCAGCCGCGGCGTGATGGAGAAGTGCAACATGTGCATCCAGCGCCTCCGGCGGGCGGAGATCGACGCCGCGCGCGACGGCCGCCCGATCCCCGACGGCAGTGTGCAGACCGCGTGCGCCCAGGCCTGCCCCAGCAGCGCGCTGATCTTCGGCGACCTGCGCGACCCGAACAGCCGCGTCTCCCAGCTCCGCGCCGACCGGCGCAACTACCAGATGCTCGCCGAGCTGGGCACGGACCCCTCGGTCACATATCTCAAGAAGGTTGATCCGAATGCCGCGGAAACCTAGACGACCATCGTCCGCGCGCTCCCCGCAAGCAGCCGGTGGGGGGGCACCGCGCCGCGCCGACCGCGCCGCCGATCCGCGCCCGGTCGCGGCGGGCAGCGGCATCCGGCCGATGGCGGGCGGCGCGGCGCCCGTGCAGCCGGAGCCGATGGGCGCCGAGCGCTTGCAAGAGGGACCGCGCCACACCGAGGGCCACCCGCCGGTGGAGCTAATCCCGCTGGCACCGCACGAAATCATGGCCGAGGCGCTGCGGCGCGTCGAGCGGCCGACGCGGGGCTACTGGGCGCTCGTCGTCGTGCTGGCGCTGTTGACCGCCGTGGGAGCGATGGGGTTCGCCGTGCGGCTCGCCGGCGGCTTCGCCAACCGGGCCGCCTGGGGCTACTACGCGACCACGTTCATCTGCCTGATGAGCATGACCCAGCCGGTCCCCATCATCGCCTGGGTCAGCCGCTTCGGCAAGGGCCAGTGGGCGCTGCCCTTCCGCCGCATCGCGGACCTCTTCGGCGTGATCGGCATCGTGAACCTGCTGTGGTTCCTGCCGCTCCTATGGACCCTGCCACCGCTCGTCGGCCGGAACAACATCTGGTTCGATTGGCCGGTGCTCGCCCCGTGGGGCTGGGACTTGCTCGGCATGCTGCTCCTCGTCGGCGCCGGGCTGGCCAACCTCTGGGCGGGGGCGCTGCCGGACTTCGCGGCGGCCCGCGACGCGGCGCCGCCCGGCCGCGGCGGCGCCGCGCGGCGCCTGGCGCTCGGCTTTCAGGGCACCATTCGCCAGTGGCGCGTCGTTACATCCGGTCAGGTCATCCTCGGCGGCGTGATGCTCGCCGCCTACGTCTACATCATGACCCTGCTGGTCGGCGACTTCTCGATGAGCCTCGTCCCGGGCTGGCGCTCGGCCGTCTACCCAGCCTTCACCGTGGTCACCGGCTGGGAGTCCGCCGTCGCCACGCTGATCGTCACGATGGCGCTGCTGCGCCGCTTTGGCGGGCTGCGCGACTACCTCACCGTCGACCAGTTCTGGGCGCTAGCCAAGCTGCTGCTAGTGCTCGTCCTCTTCTGGTTCTACTTCTTCTGGGCCGACTTCATCGTCACCTGGTACGGGCGGCAGCCAGACGAGCAGGCCGTCCTCTCGCTCACCATCTTCGGCCCCTACTGGACACCGTTCGTGCTGGGCGCGCTGCTCATGCTGGTCATCCCGCTACCGCTGCTAATCGCGAACAAGGTCCGCACGAGCATCCGCGGCGCCACGGTCGTCGCGGTCCTGGTGATGATCGGCACGTTCTTCGACCGCGTGCGTCTGTACGTCTCCGCCTACTCGATCCCGGACCCGTTGGCGCCCGCGCCAGCCGTCGTGCCGCCCACGCACTATCCGGACTTGGCCGACCTGGCGATCATCGTCGGCGGCGTGGCCGCGGCGGCGCTCGTCTACGTGCTCGCCTGGCGCGTGGTGCCCATTCTGGGATTATGGGAGCTGCGCGAGGGCCTGCTCCTGCGCGCGATCCGCCCCTTCCTCCGCACCCGCGTGCTCGTCGTCGCCAAGCCGTTCTAGCCGAGGCGCCCGGGCTAACATCGATCGGGGAAGCCGCCAATGAAAGATCGCAGCGACCTGGACACCAAGACGATCAACCACGACCTGCTGGACTTCCCGCTGCACTGGCCGCTCTGGTTCTTTGGCGGCGCCACCTTGCTGCTCGTCTTCATCGGGCTCGGGATCATCACCGCTGGTTTCCTGATCATGGTAGGGGTCGGCGTCATGGGCATCGACCGCCCCGCCATGTGGGCCTTCCTCATCACGAACTTCGTGTTCTGGGTCGGCATCAGCCACGCGGGCGTCATGATCTCCGCGATCCTCCGTCTCGTCCACGCCGAATGGCGACGGCCGGTCACGCGCGCGGCGGAGGTGTTGACCGTGTTCGCCCTCGCCACGGCGGCGACGTTCCCCTTCCTGCACACGGGGCGCCAGTGGCGCACGATGTATTGGGCGTTTCCCTACGACTTCTGGCGGGGCGTCTGGCCCGACGTGCCCTCGCCGCTGATCTGGGACCCGAGCGCCATCTTCACCTACCTCACGGGCAGCACGCTGTTTCTCTACGCCGCCCTCTTGCCCGACCTCGCCGTGGCGCGCGAGCACGCGCAGGGGTGGGCACGCAAGTTCTACAGCGTGCTCTCACTCGGCTATCGCGGCACGCTGCGCCAGTGGCGCCTCCAGGCGCTCGCCGGCATCCTGCTCTCGGCGCTGATCCTGCCGGTGTTCGTCTCGGTCCACTCCATCGTGTCCTGGGACTTCGCCGTGTCGCTCGTCCCGGGCTGGCACTCGACCGTGTTCGCCCCCTACTTCGTCGCGGGCGCCGTCTTCTCCGGCGTGTCGGCCGTGGCGACCATCATGGCCGCGATGCGCTACCTCTTCAAGCTGGAAAAGTACATCACGCCCGACCACTTCGACGCGATCGGCCGGCTGCTTATCCCCGTGGGCGGCGGCTGGCTGTACTTCTGGTGGATGGACTTCTACTTCGGCGTCTACGACCGCGCGCCGCAGGAAGTCCTCATGCAGTACGAGCGCACGTTCGTCTACCCCTATAACTGGCTCACGGCCGTGTTCCTGCTCGCCGGCTTCTTCATCCCCGCCTCGCTGCTGCTGTTCCGCCGCGTCCGGCGCAACATCACGGCGATGTTCTGGCTCACCTTGCTCGTCAACGTCGGCATGTGGCTGGAGCGCTTCATCATCATCGTCCCCGCGCTGACCTTCAAGAACGCGTTCACCTTCTCCTGGACCGAGTTCACCCCGCGGTGGGCGGACTGGCTGATGACGCTCTGGGCCTTTGGGCTGGTGCTGCTCGGCGTGCTCGTCTTCGCCAAGATCTTCCCGATCATCCCGCTGTACGACATCAAGGAGGGCCAGACCCTGAAGGCTGAAGTCCAAATCGGGCGCGTGAAGGTGCCCGGCGCGGTCCGCGATTAAGGCCTCCGATGGCCGAGGAGGACAGAAGATGGCTACCGAGACGGGTGGTCGCCGCGCGGTGCTCGGCCTCTTCCGCAGCGCCGACGCGACCGCCGACGGCGTCGACGCGCTCCGCGCGGCCGGGTTCCGCGACCGCGACCTGGACGTGCTCACCGACTCGCCGTTCCCCGAGGGCGCCTTTGGCGAGCGGCCCATCCACCACCGGCTCTACATGTTCCCGCTGATGGGCGCTGCCTGTGGCTTCGCGGTCGGCGTGCTGATCACCGTCGGCACGCAGTTCTCGTTCCCGCTCGTCACGGGCGGCAAGCCCATCCTGTCGATCCCGCCAATGATCAACGTGCTCTACGAGGGCACCATGCTAGGGGCTCTCATCTTCACGGTGCTCGGCGTGATCTTCGAGTCGCGACTACCCCACCGCCTCGACCGCGCCTACGACCCGCGCATTATGCGCGACGGCTTGATCGGGCTTGAGGTCAAGGCGGCGCCCGACCAGGTGGCGACCGCGCGGGACGTGCTGCGCGACGCGGGCGCCGTAGATGTGGTCGGCGCGGCCGCGGAGTGAAGCGAATGCGGTGGGTGCTGCTGGCGGCCCTGGCCCTGCCCCTGGTTGCCGCCTGCTATACGACCGGGGCCTACCCGGTGGACTACTTTCCCGAGATGCACTACGCGGCCGCGTATCGCCGCCAGGAGCCGCCGCGCCTCGCGCCGCCGACCGCCTCGGTGCCAGTCACCGGCCGCGAGCGGCCGCGCACCCTGCAGGAGGCGGCCGCGCTGCCGAACCCTGTACCGGCGACACCCGACAACCTGGCCCGCGCCCAACGCCTGTATCAGATCAACTGCTCGGCCTGCCATGGCGCGAACGGTCGCGGAGATGGCGTGGTAGCGGCGTGGTTCGTACACGAGGGCCAGACGCCGCCCGCGGACTACACGAATCCCGGCGTCGCCTCGCTGAGCGACGGCCAGTTGTACTGGGTCGTGACCAACGGCCTGGGCGGCATGCCGGCGTTCGGCAGCCTGCTCACGCCCGAGGAGCGGTGGCTGCTCGTCGACTTCATTCGGCAGGTGCAGGGTAGATAGTAAGGCGAGGCTTGAGAGTCAGGGTTTCTGCTCGTCGTGCCCGCGCGCGCGACACGAAGAGCAGCCCGAGCACGACGAGCCCCAGCGCGCGATCGACCAAGCTTCGCTCGTCGTGGGGCGTCGGCGCGGGCGGTGACGGGGCTGGAGCGGCGGCGATGGCGGGGATGGGGGGCGACGTCTCGCGGCCGGGGTGGCGTACGGTGCGCAGCACGTTGCGCCACACGCCGATGCCGAAGAGGACGGCCAGGCCCCCGAAAACGATCGGCATGACGTTGAAGCTGTCCACGGTGCCCTCCGTCGCGCGCCAAATACGTGGAGCCGGTTGTCCGCGAAGCCCGGCTGTGCCCTACCTGTCAGACGACCCAGCGATCTGCTTGGTCCGGAGACTGCAGCAATGTCGCTACTGCTCCGCGTAACCGCCGTGTGCTGGCTCGTCTCCGTGGTGGTCCTGGTGGTCTGGGCGTTCGCCTCGGCCTCCTCGCTCCCGCTGGCCGTGGCTGCCGCCTTCACGACCGCCTGGGCCATCATCGCTCTCGGCTCGCACTTTATTGGCGGCCAGGGCTGGGATGACGCGCGCGAGCCCTGACGAGCCCACGCCGGCGACGTTGAATGGGTGGGTTGGCCGCCGCTTCACCAGACCTGCTTGCAACCGCTTGGCCATCGCGACGCTACTGCACGACGATCGCGGTGCCGTGCATCCCGAGCTGCTCGTGCCCCGGCTGCGAGCAGTACATGTAGTAGGTGCCCGTGCGAGTCGGCGTGAAGACGATCGCCTGTGTCCCCTCCTCCGGCGCTGCGACCAGCACCTGCGGGTCCATCCCTTTGAAGGTGATCACGTGCTTCACGGGGTCACGGTTCTCCAGTACCAGGCGGGTAGGGACTCCGACGCGCAAGTGAATCGTGTCCGGCTGGAAGCGGTAGTCCTTAGCGACCACGTCGACCACACCGCGCTCGGGTGCCGCGAGACTCGTGGTTCCGCAGCCGAGGCCGATCCCCACGAGCAAAAGAAGCAAGCCGAGCCGCTGTGCGCGTTGCCACTTCCCCACGGTGGCCTCCTCCGGATCGCGCCGCTCCCGCCGGCGCGCATGCCCCTCCGGCATAATCCATGCCGCGCGCACTGCACCGCGGGTCCGCCTCGTGGCGCGTGGCAGGCTCGTGCGCTAGCCGAGCGCGCGCACCGCGCTCCTCTACAGCGATTTCCTGCGGCCCGACCAGGACGAACCCGCCCGGGCGGCAGGACCTGGCTGTATTGCCGCCCCGCGGCCGCCCGCGGCGGCTAGGGCTCCCGTAGCGCGAGATCGACCACGACAGGCAAGTGGTGGGAGCCAGCGTCCGGGCCCGTGTGCGCATCCTGCGCAATCAGCTCTCCTGAGTGGAACACGTAGTCGATCCGTAGGAGCGGCAGCGCCAACCCGGCGCCCAATCCCGTGAGCTGGTTTGGGAAGGTATTGCCAAAGCCCCAGCCGACCTCGCGAAAGCTATCGTGTAGCTGGGTGGCGATGAGCGAATAGGACGTGCTCCACGGCGTCTGATTGAAGTCGCCCATGAGGAGTTGCGGACCCGTCACGGAGCGCACGCGGGCCGCGATGGCCTCCATCTGCGCATCGCGCCAGCCAGCGTCGTACGTGCGGGCCCAGGACAAGATCCGCCGCAGACTCAGGCCTGCGGTCGGTCGTTTGACATGGACGTTGGTGACCGTGACGATCTGTCCTTCGACGTCCAGCTCCAGTTGCTCGCTCAGATAGCCGCTCGCGTCCAGCAGTACGTCGTTGGCCGCTAAGACAGGAAAGTGGCTGAGCGTCGCCGTGTCCGGCGTGCCGACCTGGTAGGGGTAATCATCGCTCAGCGTCGCCGCCAGGACGTCGAGGGTGGAGCGAGGGATCTCTTGTAGCGCGACCAGGTCGGGCTGCTCCGTGCGCAGGAGACGAATCAGCGGCTCGGGCCGCCCGCCGACTTCGTTCCCGCCCGCATTGAACGTGAGTGCTCGAAACTTGGGCCCCGCCCCCTCCGCGCGGGCGCGGGGGACAAACTGCGGTCCGTAGAACCAGGCGAAGAGACCAATCGGTAGCAGCATCAGAAGCAGAGCGGCCCGGCCACGCAAGAGCACCGCGGCCAGCAGCAGGGCGGGAGCAGGCAGGAACACGTAGAGGGTAAGCTCGCGAACGACGCCGAGCCAGCCGTCCTGCCCGGCTCCAAGTCCGAGCGCGGCAAAGTACGCGATTAGCCCGGCAGTGTAGGCGAGGGCCAGCAGGGTCAGGCCGAGGCGCATCAATCGGATCAGCCGAGGTCTCTCCCGCGATGCGAATCCGCGGCCACCTGCCGGGTTGGTCTCACTATCGGTAACAGCCAGGCGTTCCACGTCGGACACCAGACGGCGAGCAGCCGTGAAACCCGGGGCCGGGACTGAGCTTACAAGAGTACCGAGGAGGGGGCTCGAACCCCTACGGCCTTGCCCAGCGGAGTTTAAGTCCGCCGCGTCTGCCTATTCCGCCACCTCGGCGTGCGCCTGCCCGCCTTCGCGTCGCGAAGGTCGCCCCAGGTCTATATGGCACTAGGGCTGGCTCGTCATTATACTCTAGCTAATCTGACGCGGGTGCCGTGGCCAATTGCCACCGGCGGCCGCCCGGTGTTTCCCGCCACAGCTGTCGGAGAGCACGAGGACCAGATGCATTTGCCCAGCGTCTCGCGAGCCGCCGTTTGCCTCGTCGTGGCGCTGCTCCTGGCCGGCTGCTCGCCGCCGTCCCCGGATGCCGGGCCGTCCCGCGTCGATCCGCGCGACGCCCCCGCCGGCGAGGGCCAACCCGGCGGCACGATGACCGTCGCCACCACTGGCGACGCGGTCAGCTTCCACCCGTACAAGGTCACTGACACTGCCTCGCGCGGCTACCAGGGCCTCGTCTACGCGGGGGGCTTGGTCGCGCATGATCCGCACAATCCGGAGCAGTTCATTCCCTGGCTGGCCGAAAGCTGGTCCGTGTCCGACGATCGCCTGACCTACACCTTCCACCTGCGGCCGGACCTCCGCTGGAGCGACGGCGTGCCGATCACGTCGGCCGACTTCAAGTGGACGTTCGAGCAGGCGCTCAAGCCCGAGAACCAGTATCCCTACGCCTCGAACTTCGCGCCGATCGCCGCTTACGAGGCGCCCGACCCGGGGACGGTCGTGGTGACCCTCAAGGAGCCGCTCGCCGTTGGCTTGGACAATGCCGACGTGATTGGCCCCCTCCCTAAACACGTCTGGGAAAACCTCGACTGGAACGACGCCGCGAAGAACCCGGAGATCATGGCGCCGACCGTCGTCTCGGGCCCCTTCAAACTAAAGGAGTGGCAGCGCGACTCGCACGCGACCTTCGTCGCCAACGATCTGTACTTCAAGGGCCGTCCGAAGCTCGACAGCTACGTCGTCCAGATCGTCGGCACGCAGTCCATCGCCTTCCAGAAGCTGCGCACCGGCGAGGTCGACCGGGCCGACTTCGATCCCGCGGACTACGAGCAGGCCACGCGCCTCGACAACGCCACGGTCTATGAGTGGTGGCCCGCCGCGGCCACCTGGAACTACCTCGGGTTCAACCTCCGCAAGCCGGTCTTGCAGGACGTGCGCGTGCGCCGTGCCCTCGCGTACGGTATCGACCGGCAGCTCATCATCGACAAGATCCAATACGGGCTGGCCCGGCCAATCTACTCCGCTTATCCCTCGTCCTGCTGGTGCTACAACCCCGACGTTCCCCACTACGACTACGACCCCGAGCGCGGCCGCCAGCTGCTCGCCGAGGCGGGCTGGGCGCCTGGGCCAGACGGCATCCTCGTGAAGGACGGGGAGCGCCTGCGGCTCCGCATGATCTACGGCCCCAACACCAGCAAGGTGCGGGAGCGCATCGCCACCGTGGCCCAGGAGGAGTTCCGCCAGCTCGGCGTCGAGGTCGACATCCAGGGGCTCGAGTGGGCCGCGTTCCTCCAGGCGGTTCACATGCCGCCGTTCGACTGGGACATGACGGTCCTCGGCTGGACCTCCACGCTCGACCCCCACTGGATGTACCAGGTCTGGAGCGAGGAGAATATCCCGAAGCTGAACGCTGGGGCCTACGTCAACAAGCGCGTCGAGCAGCTCTTTGATCAGGGCGTCCATGCGTTCACGCCGGAGGAGCGCAAGCCCGCCTATCAGGAGATTCAAAAGATCCTGGCCGACGATCTGCCTTACATCTTCCTGACGATGAGCAAGAGCTACACTGGCATCAGCAACCGCATTGGCGGGATCGAAGTCACGCCGCTCGGCATCGGCCACAACATCGAGCAGTGGTACGTGAAGTAGAACGATGGCACGCTTCCTGGTCCGTCGCCTTATCCAATCGGCCTTCATCCTGCTCGGGGTCAGCATCTTGAGCTTCGGGCTCATGCGCCTCGCGCCCGGTGGGCTCGTCGCCATGTACGCCAACCCCCGGATCAGTCAGGCGACCATCGAGCGGCTCGAAGAGCAGCTCGGCCTGAACGACCCGCTTCCCATCTCCTACGCGAAGTGGCTCACGAGCGCGCTGCGCGGCAATTTCGGCGTGTCGTTCATCGACCAGCGGCCCGTCGTCGACAAGATCGCCGAGCGCTTGCCGGCCACCATCGAGTTGTCGTTGGCGGCCCTCCTGCTCGGCCTCCTCGGCATCCCGCTCGGCGTCTTCGCCGCCATGCACCGGGGCAGCTGGGCCGACAATCTCATCCGTGTGTTCACTGTCGTCGGCAACGCCGTGCCGCACTGGTGGCTCGGCCTGATGATCCTGGTGATCTCGGCCAATACGGTCCGTATCTTCCCGCTGGGCGGCATGTACACGCAGGGCCACGATACCCTGGTCGACCGGCTCTGGCACCTCGCCCTGCCGGCCACGATCACCGCGATGGGGGGCTGGATCGGCTACTCGCGCTACATGCGCTCCGAGGTCCTCGACGTTCTCGGTCAGGACTTCGTCCGCACGGCCCGGGCCAAGGGGCTCAGCGAGCGCGTCGTCCTCGTGCGCCACGTCTTCCGCAACGCGCTCATCCCGATCGTCACCCTGATGGGCGGCGTGCTCGCGGCGCTCGTCGGCGGCTCGGTCCTGTTCGAGAACACCTTCTCCTGGCCGGGGATCGGCCGCATGGCCGTCCAGGCCGCCTTCCAGCGCGACTATCCGGTGCTCATGGCGCTGAACATGTTCACCGCGTTCCTGGTCATCCTGGGCAACCTGCTGGCCGACATCGCCTACGGCTGGGTGGACCCCCGCGTGCGTTACGAGTAAACTGCCGAGCGGCGCGCCCACTCCCACACGCCGGCGCGCCGCGGGAGCGAGATGGCACAGGAATCCAAGGCCGGCGCGGTGCGGTCCGCCACCCTCCGGCGCGCCGCGCCCGCGGAGCCCGAGGCCCGCCCCAGCCCCGGCTATCTCGCGCTCACCTGGCAGCGGCTCCGGCGCGACCGCGTCTCGATGTTCGCCATCTACCTCTTCGCCGCCATCTGCCTGATCACGGTCACCGCCCCGCTCGTGGCGACCTACGTGCTCCACACCGACCCGAATGCCCAGGACTTGCGCAACAACTTCGCCCCACCCGCGCCCGGCCGCTGGCTCGGCACCGACGAGCTAGGCCGCGACAACCTGACGCGCGTGCTCTACGCCGGCCGGGTCTCGCTGTTGATCGGCTTCATGGTGGCCGTGGTGTCCCTCCTCGTGGGCGTGCCCGCGGGGCTCGTCGCGGGATTCTACGGCGGCCGCGTCGACGACGCCATCAACGCCGTCATCCAGGTGCTGCAAAACATCCCAACGCTGTTCTTCCTCATCATCCTGTCGGTCACGTTCCGTCCCGACCCGACAATGCTCGCGGTCATCATCGGCGTCATCGGCTGGATGGGCACCGCTCGCCTCGTGCGCGGTCAGACGCTGTCGGTCGGTCGACGGGACTACATCGACGCCGCACGAGTGCTGGGAGCGAGCGATGCCCGCCTCTTGTTCCAGCACATCTTGCCCAATCTCATCTCTGTGGTGAGCGTCGTGGCCGGCTTCGAGATCGCCTCGGGCATTCTATTCGAGTCCGGGCTCAGCTACCTGGGCCTGGGCGTGCAGCCGCCCACCGCGAGCTGGGGCAACATGCTGCAGAACTCCCTCGACTACGTCACGCGCGCCCCGTGGCTCGTGGCGGCGCCCGGCCTGATGATCTTCCTCACGGTGCTCGCGATCTTCCTGCTGGCCGACGGCCTGCGCGACGCGTTCGACCCCCGGATGCGCGGTTAGCTGCGAACGCGGCACCGCGGGCCATCGAACGAGCGGGGGCGGGGGAACGGGGACATGGTCCCGCGGGGAGCGCTGGCTCCCCGCGGGCGCGGCGGAGAGGGTGGGATTCGAACCCACGAGGCGCGATGAACGCCTACTCGCTTTCCAGGCGAGCGCCCTAGGCCACTAGGCGACCTCTCCTGGTCACGTGGGCGGCGCGCGCGGTATTCTACCATAGCCGGCGTGGTCGACCGGCAGACCTTTACGGTTGGCCCGTTACCTGTCATAATGGGTCCATCCAGCGCGTGGCCCACGGCTGTCGCAGGAACCGGCGGCGGCACCTGCAGGAGGAGAGAAATGGCCCAGAGTCAGGCGGCGGCAGTCGCGCGCCCGGCCGCCACTCAGGAGAAGCCCCGACGCACCTGGAGTGACTACGAGGGTGCGGTCTACGGCACCGTCGCGGTGATAATTTTCCTGCTGTTCTGGGAAGGCGTCGGCACCAAGTGGACCTACTTCGGTTGGCAGTTGCCCTTCGCGGCGGCGCTGCCCCAGATCAATCCGATGTTCACCAGCGCGCCATCCCGGATCCTCGTCGCCGCCGACAAGCTCTTCTTCAACCCCGGTATCGGCGCGTTCTTCGCCGCGCTGACGGCGGGCAATCTCGCTGGCGCGTGGGACGTCCTCTCCAAAGGAAGCATCTACAAGGACATCTGGGTGAGCTTCCAGGAGTTCGCGCTCGGCTATGCGCTCTCGGTGCTCTTCGGGATTCCGCTCGGTATGTTGACGGGCTGGTATCGCCGCCTGAACTACGTGCTGGAGCCGTTCGTCTCCGCGCTCTACGCGACGCCCCGCGTGGCGCTGCTGCCGCTCTTCATCATCTGGTTCGGGATCGGCATCAACTCCAAGATCGCCGTCGTCTTCGCCGGCGCGATCTTCCCGATCCTCATCAGCACCTTCGCGGGCATGCGCGCTCTCGACCCCAACATGGTCAAGTGCGCGCGGTCGTTCGGGGCGAATGACTGGCAGATCTTCAAGACCATCGCCATCCCTGGCTCGATCCCCTTTATGATCACGGGCCTCCGCCTCGGCATCGGCCGCGCGCTCATCAGCGTCGTGGTCGGCGAGCTGTACGCCGCGACCGCGGGCGTCGGCTACCTGATCACCGTCGCGGGCGCCACCTTCCAGACGGACAAGGTGTTCGTCGGCGTGATGATCATCTGTTTCTCGGGCCTGGGCATGATGGAGCTGCTCCGCCATGTGGAGCAGCACTTCGAGCCCTGGCGGCAGCGCGCCGGCGCCAACTAAGCCGCTCCGGCCCGCCGGACAAGCCACGAGCCCGCCGAAATCGGCGGGCTCGTTCTTTCCTCGGAGCTTCGCCCGCGCGCTCCCGGTCCAGCCACCGCCCGGCAGGCGCCGCTTGTCCTGCCCGCCCGCGCCCCACTCGCCCACCCCCCATGTTGTCCCTGAGTCGCCAGCGCCACCAAGCTCAGCCGGTCGACCAAGCGATCGTGCAGGAGGTCCACGCCGCGTGCGTCATGGATAAGCAGGTCAGGAAGGCTCCGCGGAGGATGGGCCAGATGCGAAACATAGCGGCCTCGCTCACGGCAACCTCGCCTTCGCGGCAAGGCCTTGTGATGCGGGTCCGCGGTAGGGCTTTTCACTGCTCTAGTGAGATGGTAGAACAAGCGTCACCGAAGGGAGGTGGCGCGCGATGGAGTGGGGCGAGCCGGTCCATCCGCAGAGTGTGTTAGCG
>JAJPHF010000161.1 GCA_021325365.1 Pseudomonadota bacterium | reverse complement strand
TTCCTGCGCCGCTACTGGCTGCCGGCGCTGCTGAGCGAGGAGATCCCCACGCCGGACTGCCCGCCGGTGCAGGTGCGGCTGCTGGGCGAGGAGCTAGTCGCCTTCCGCGACAGCGAGGGGCGCATCGGCTTGCTCGAAGAGCACTGCCTGCACCGGGGCACCTCGCTGTACTACGGACGGAACGAGCAGTGTGGGCTGCGCTGCATCTACCACGGCTGGAAGTACGACGTGGCCGGCCGGGTGCTCGACACGCCGGCCGAGCCGGCCGGCAGCACCTTCAAGGACCGCCTCCAGCACGTCGCCTACCCCACCCATGAGGCGGCCGGCGTCGTCTTCGCCTATCTCGGGCCGGGCGCGCCGCCGCTCTTTCCGAGCTACGTCTGGACCACGCTGCCGTCCGAGCAGACCTACGTGACGAAGGGCCTGCTGGAGTGCAACTACCTGCAAGGGCTGGAGGGCGAGTGCGACTCGGCGCACCTCGGCTTCCTGCACCAGCAGTTCACGCCCGACGGCTACACGGCACTCTACGCGCAGGACACGGCGCCGGCCTACGAGGTCGAGGAGACCGACTTCGGCCTACGCCTGATCGCCCTGCGGCAGGCGAACGACGGCCGCACCTACGTGCGCGTGTCCAGTTTCGTCATGCCCGTATCGTGCTGGGTGCCGGCGCGCGGCAAGGAGAACCACATCTACGTGCCCGCCGACGACACCCACGCCTGGCGCTACGACCTCGGCTGGCGCGACCGCCCCGTCCGCCCCGAGGAGGTCCACCGACGGGCGCAGATCGGCCCCGACTACCGCCGCATCCGCACGCAAGCGAACCACTACCTGCAGGACCGCGAGCTGCAGCGCACGGCGGACTTCACGGGCATCGAGGACTTCCTGAACGAGGACGCCTGCGCGACGGAGACGATGGGCCCCCTCTACGATCGCTCGCGCGAGCATCTGGGCGTGAGCGACAAAGCGGTGATCGCCATGCGCCGCTACCTGATCCACCAGGTGCAGGCGTTCCAGGCCGGCGCGGCGCCGCCCCACGTCCTGACCGACCCGGCCCAGGACGACATGGGCCACGTCGATACGCTCGCCGAGCTAATCCCCGCTGGCACGTCCTGGCGCGCGCACTTCCCGCACCTCACGCTCGCGGCGCGGCCCGGCCAGGCGCCCCCCGTGGCTGTGCCTGGCGTGCTGGAGTAGCGCGCTCACGACGCACGAGGGCGGACGCACAAGGAGGGGCTCCATGCGGTACACGGCGCAGGGCTGGCTGACGCGAGGGGCGCTGCTGGGGCTGCTGGCCCTGGGTGTGGCTTGCGGCGGCGCGGGCGCCAGCACCGCGCCCGCGGCGCCCAGCGGGGTAGCGCCCGGGGGCGAGGGGGTGGCGCCTGGCGCCCCGCCAGCCGCGGCGGCCAGCGCGGCCCCGGCCGCGGCCACCGTGGAGGTCGGCGTCATCTCGACCACGCTCGGCTATTGGACCAACTGGGTGGGCGACGCCAAGGGGTTCTTCGCCGACCAGGGGATCACGAACGACGTCGTCACGACCCGCTCCATGAGCGGCGGGCTCAGCGCGCTCTCGGGCGGGTCGCTCGACCTGCTGGGCGGGAGCCCGACGGCGATGATCGAGGCTATCGAGCACGGGGCCGACCTCGTCGGCGTGGCGTCGGGCCAGCGCGACCCTGCTTACAGTCTCATCGCCCGCCCCGAGTTCGCGCGCGTGGAAGACCTGCGCGGCCACACGATGGCGATCTCGGCCCTGAACGGCGGCGACACGGTGATCCTGCGGAAGATTCTCGCCGCGCACGGGCTGAAGGACAGCGATTGGGACTTCGCGCTGGTCGGCGGCACGCCCGAGCGCTATGCCGCGATCGTGAGCGGCGGCGCGGCGGCCGCCCTCCTGGCGCAGCCGCAAGACCTGCAAGCAGAGGCGCAGGGTTATCCGCGCCTGGCGCTGTCGAGCGACGTGCTGCAAGACTACCAGTACAATAGCTGGGTCACTCGCCGCGATTGGGCGAGCGCGAACAGCGACCTGCTGGTGCGCTGGCTGCGCGCCTACGTGCGGGCCAGCCGTTGGCTGAACGATCCGGCGAACCGCGACGAGGCCATCCGGATCGGGGTCGAGTACACGAAGGCGGACACCGACATCGTGGCGCAGACCTACGACCTGCTGCTCGTCCAGCTGGCCGGCCGCGTGATCCCCCCCGACCCGGAGATCAGCCTGTCGGGCCTGAAGGTGGTCGTCGACGACATGGTGGCCTCGGGCGACCTGCCCGCCCCGCAGCCGCCCGAGAAGTACGTCGACCAGAGCTACGTCCAGCGCGCCATGCGCGACGTCCAATAGCCGGCCGGCCCACTGGCTTGTAGAGCGGGGAGCCTCTGCCTTACGCCCGCTCGCGGGCGAGGCGCAGGCCGACCGCGCGGGCCACGAGCGTGACCGCCATGACGAAGACGGTCACGAGCACGCCGATCGCCGCGCCGCGCTCCATCTCGCCCGAGAAGCTGTACTCCAGCATCAGGATCGACAGCGGCCGCGACTGCGCGCTGTAGAGCAGCACCGGCGTGCTGATGTCGCGCAGCGCCGACAGGAAGCTCAGCAGCCCCACGGTCACTGCTGTGGGTGCCAGCAGCGGCAGCAGCACCCGCCAGTACGTCTGCAGCCACGACGCGCCGCTGACGCGGGCGCTCTCCTCTAGCTCCGTGCCGATCTGGAGGAACGACGCCTTGAAGAACTGCGTGCTGAGCGGGCTGTCCTTGATGACCATCGCCACGATGATGCCGGTGATGCTGCCGTAGAGCACGCTCCGCAGCGGCGTGCCCAGGAACAGCCAGAGCAGCCCCAGGCTGAGCAGGATGCCGGGCACGGCCCACGGCACCCACACCAGCAGGTCCGTCAGCCGCGAGGGGAGCGACGGCAGGCGCACGATGCTGTACGCCACGAGCGAGTAGACGACGACCACGCCGATCGCCACCGCGACCGAGATGATGAGGCTGTTCCGCACCGACGAGAAGAACACCGGGTCGCCGAACAGGTTCTGCCACTGGGCGAGCGTGAAGGGGTTGGCCAGCTGGAAGAAGCCGTAGCGACGCATGAACGACCCGAGCACTAGGAACGTGAGCGGCGCCGCCATGGCCACGACGAACCAGCCGAAGCAGACGGCCGCCGCGGCCTTGCCCCAGCCGCCGAGGCGTACCGGCATCGCCGTGTAGCCGCGCCCGGTGACCGTGGTGAACGACTTGCCGCGCACGTACCACTGCTGCATGATCGCCAGCCCGAGCAGCATCAGCAGGAACACGAAGCCGAGCGCCGTGGCCTCGCCGAAGCGCGGCGGCTGGTCGCGCACGAGGTCGTAGATGCGCGTCGAGTACACGGAGATGTTGGCGGGCTTGCCCAGCAGCAGCTCGACCTCGAACACCTCCAGGCTGCGCACGAAGGCGAGCACCGTCACGCCCAGCACCGCCGGCGCCAGCAGCGGGATCGTCACGCGGCGCAGCGTCGTCAGCTGATTGGCGCCCGACATGCGCGCCGCCTCTTCCAGGCTGGCCCCCACGCGGCGGAAGGCGGGCACCAGCAGGACGACCTTGTAGTAGATCGTGCTGGACGCCAGGTGGACCCAGGTGATGCCGAGGAAGCCATAGATGTTGAACAGGCTGCCCTCGACGAACGGCAGGCGGCCGACCACCTGGTTGACCAGACCGTACTGCGGGTCGAGCAGCAGGATCCAGCCGAAGGTGAGCGGCAGCAGTGGCAGGAAGATGCCCAGCCAGCACAGCACCTCGATCACCGAGCGGCCCGGCATGTCGCTGCGCGCGATCAGCCAGGCGACGCTGATGGCGATGGGCAGCGAGATGGCCGTGCGCACGGCGCCGAGCGCCACGCTGTTCCAGAGCGCCCGCAGCGTGGTCGGATCGGAGAACGCCTGCACCCAGTTGGCGAGACCGTAGACGGCCTCGCGGCCGGGCGCGGCGATGTTGAAGCTGTTCACGAGGAGCAGCAGGAGCGGCAGGGTGACGATCACGCCCGCCACGAGTGGCGCCCAGGCGACGAGCGCGCCCTGGAGGCGCACGGGCAGCCGCAGCGGACGAGTGGCGGCGGACGGGACGGTTGTCGCACTCATCGAGGTTCTCTCCGCGGGCGGGGGGGCATAGCACACCATGCCCGTCAAACATTGGTATCGTTTTAGCGGCCCCTCGCGGGCCTGTCAAACTCTTTGATGTGTTGACAGCGGGGCCGGACGCCCCCTAGATTCCAACAGCAGGGGGTGGAGCGGCTGGGCCCGCCTCGGTAGCACTCGCTGCTCGCCACACTTGGGCGCGATCCGTGGTAGGTGACGTCCCGCCCGGCCATGGATCCGTAACGACCCACGAGCCTCAGGACAGGGGGAGCGGCATGGATGGCCGGCAGCGGAGAGCCATGCTTGGCGGGCGGCTCGGCCGGCGCGCGCTGCTGCGCCTGGCCGCGCTCGGCGGCGGCGCCGCGCTGCTGGGCGGCTGCCAGGCGCCCGCGCCGGGGGCGCCGCCGCCCGCGACGAGCCCGCCAGCCCCGCCGGCGGGGACCGCCACGGGCGCCGACTGGGAGCGCCAATGGGCCGACCTGATCGAAGGGGCGCGCCGCGAGGGCACCGTCGTCTTCTCTGGCCCGCCGACGCCCGAGGTGCGCGCCCAGGTCGCCGCGCGCTTCAAGGACCGCTTCGGCGTCGACGTCGAGTACCTGGGGGGACGACGGGGCGACCTGCTGACGCGCCTGCGCAGCGAGCGCGCCGCCGGGCTGTACACCGTCGACGTGGTCGTCGGCGGCGCCCAGACCATCGTCGTGGAGTTCTACCCGGAGGGGATGATCGATCCGCTGCGGCCCGTGCTCATCCACCCCGAGGTCACCGATCCGGCGCACTGGAAGCTCGGGCGGCTGTGGTTCATCGATCCCGACGACACCTACGCGCTGCGGCTCGTGAACAACGTGCAGCCCGTACTCGGCATCAATACGACGCGCATCCAGCCCGGCGAGATCACCTCGCCGCAAGACCTGCTGAACCCCAAGTACAAGGGGCTCATCGCGCAGGACGACCCGACGGTATCCGGCTCTGGCTCGAACACCGCGGCGTTCCTGCAGGTGACCTTCGGCGAGGATTTCATCCACCGGCTCTACGGCGACCAGCAGGTCGGCTTCACCCGCGACCGGCGCCAGCTGGCCGACTGGCTCGGGCGCGGCACCTATCCCATCGTCCTCAACCCCACGCCGTCCGACGTGTTGGGGCCGCTCCAGCGCGACGGCTTCCCCGTCGCCGTCGTCACGAGCCTGCCGGGGCTGCCCGGCAGCATGACGGCCGGCTCGGGCATCGCCATCCTGCTGAACCGCGCGCCCCACCCCAACGCCGCGCGCCTGCTCATCAACTGGCTGGCCTCACGCGAGGGGCTGGAGGTCTACGCGCGGGCGGAGCACAGCGTGCCGCTCCGCAACGACATCGACCCGACTTGGGTGGAGAGCTACGAGATCCCCCAACCGGGCGTCGAGTACTTCGACACTTTCGGCTGGGAGTTCTCCAAGCTGGAGCGGGCGCCGATCAGCGAGAAGATCAAGAGCTGGCGCGGCTCCTAGGATGGCCCCCGCCCCCTATGGGGGGAGAGGGTCACCCCGGCGCGATGCGGAACACTTCCAGGTCGCCCTTGCCCTTGACGGGGATAGCCCCGACGCGCTCGCCGGGGTAGTGGGTGGCGACCGCGTCCCAGGCGGCGCGGCTGAGCGTGACCGTGCCCGCTACCCCCGAGCTTTCCATGCGCGCGGCGGTGTTCACCGTGTCGCCCCACAGGTCGAACAAGTACTGGCGGCGCCCGAGCACCCCCGCGACGACCGGGCCGACGTGGACGCCCACGCGCACCGTCCACTCGGCGGTCAGCCGCGGCGCCGCGGCGATCATGTCCAGGCCGCAGCGCACGCAGTTCAGCACCGGGTTCTCGACCGGGGTGAGCAGGCCGGCCACGGCCATGAAGGCGTCGCCGATGGTCTTGATCTTCTGCATCTCGTAGCGCGCGGCCAGGTCCTCGTACACCTCTACGAGCTGCTGCAAGCTCGTGAGCACCTCCTGGGGCTGCCGCTGGTCGCAGTACGGCGTGAAGCCCACGATGTCGCAAAACAGCACGGCGACGTGCTCATAGCGCCGCGGCTGCACGGCGTCGGTCGTCTTCAGCTCGCGCACGATCTCGTCGGGCAGGATGACGTGGAGCAGCTCGTCGGCGCGCTGGCGCTCGGCCTCGATCTGCTGCCGGTACCACACTTCCTGGTCGCGCAGGCGCTTCTTCTCCAGCGACGCGCCGATGCGCGCGCGCAGCAGCGCGGGGTTGAACGGCTTGGGCAGGTAGTCGTCGGCGCCCAGCTCGACGCACCGCACCACGCTCTCCAGCTCGTCGATGGCGGAGAGCACGACCACCGGGATGTGCCGAAGCTGCTCGTCGGCCTTGAGCTGCCGCAGCACCTGGTAGCCGTCCAGCTCGGGCATGAGGATGTCCAGCAGCACGAGGTCGTAGGGTGCGGCGCGCAGCATCGCCAGCGCCTGGCGCCCGTTCTCGGCCGTCGCGACGGTGTAGCCCAGCCGCTCCAGGCGCCGGGCGAGCACGTCGCGGTTCAGCGCGTTGTCGTCGACGACCAGCAGCGAGCCGTGCTCCGTGCGGAGGGCCGGCTCCCCGTCGGCTCCCGTCCCCGCTGCTGCCGAGGCGGTGGCCGCAGCCGTTCCCCCCGATTCTGGGGGGGCGATGACCGGCGCGGCGGGCAGCGCGCCGGCCTCGATCCGCGAGAGGTCCAGCACGTAGTCGATGAGGCCGAGCAGGTGCTTGCTGGCGGCGTGGATCTTCTCCAGGTCGAGCACGGCCTCCCGCTGGTCGCGATCGGCGGCGGCCTCCAACAGGATCTCCGTGTAGCCGACGACGGCGTTCAGCGGCGTGCGCAGCTCGAGGCTGAGCAGGGCGGGGTCCACGGTGCCGGCCGCCACCTGCGCCGGTCCTAGCAGCCGGTCGAGCTGTTCGAGCAGGTGCTGGCCCGCGGCGTGGACCCGCTCCAGGTCCGGCACCAGCGCCTCCAAGCCCTGGTCGGCGGCCGACTCCAGCAACATCTCGCTGTAGCCGATGATGTGGTTCAGCGGCGTGCGCAGCGAGTGGCGCGTCTCGCGGAGCGCCTCCGGCGCGAGCGCGCGGCCGGCGGGCAGGTGCTGCCCGGCGGCAGTCAGGCTAGTGGGGTGGTCATTACTCATGCAGTCCCGCTATCGCCGGCGGTCGGTCCAGGGGCGGGTGGCGTGAAACCTGCTACTAGTCATTGGGCCGGGCCGGGCGCGCCGTCGCGCGCCATCCGCACGGCGCCGCTCCGCGAGCAGCCGAGCCGCCGACGGTGAGGGTACGCGGGCCGTAGCGGCGGAGTCAAGGCCTCGCGGCGCGGCCCCAGCAACCGGCCGGGGGGTAGCGTGCGTGCGCGACGACGGCTAGAGCGGACGGAAGCGGCGCCGGCGGAGGGCCGCCTGACCGCGCGCCCGGGCGCGCCGGTCGGCCCGGCGCCCCGCGGGCTACAAACGGTCGGCGCGGATGGGGCACGCGCGGGGTTGCTGTACGTGCCCGCGGATTACCAGCCGGGGCGCTCCGCGCCCTTCGTGCTGATGCTGCACGGCGCGGGCGGCAACGCGCAGCACGGCCTCGCGCCATTCCTCGACCTCGCCGACGGGGCAGGGTTGATCCTGTTCGCGCCCGACTCGCGCGGCCCCACCTGGGACCTGTTGCGCGGCGGCTTCGGCCCCGATGTCGCCGTCATCCAGCAGGCGCTGGCGGATATTTTCGCCCGCTACGCCGTGGCCCCCGCGCGCCTGGCCGTCGAGGGGTTCTCCGACGGCGCGTCGTATGCGCTGTCGCTTGGGCTGACGAACGGCGATCTGTTCACGCACGTCATCGCCTTCTCGCCCGGCTTCGCCTCGCCCGCCACTCAGCGTGGGCAGCCGCGCATCTTCGTCTCGCACGGCACACACGACGACGTGCTGCCCATCGACCATTGCAGTCGGCGGATCGTGCCGGCGCTCAGGCGGGCTGGCTACGATGTGCGCTACGAGGAGTTCGACGGCGGCCACACTGTGCCCCCCGCGACCATCCGGGCGGCGCTCGCCTGGTTCCAGAATAGCCCCGCCTAGAGCGGCATACACACGAGGCGAGCGCCACGCCGCGTAGGGATGTGATCCATCGCGCCCGCGCCCTCGTAGCGCGTACCTCGCAGGGGTGTGATTCATCCCGCCTGCGGCCCACAGGCCGCCGCCCTGATCCCGGCTAGGCGAGCAGCCCCGGGGGACGTAGGGGCGGCTCTCGTAGCCGCCCGCGGCCGTCAGGCCGCAACTCCTGGCTGGCCGGGCGCGGCTACTGGAGCTGGCGGACGTAGCGGTCGTCGAAGAACTGGCCCGGCTGCGCGTCCTGCGCGGCGGGGACCGTCTGGGCGAGGAAGCCGAGAATGCTCTGGATACCAGCTTCGGACACGTCGAGGCTCCGGTTGAAGCCGGCGGCCTTGTAGAACTCGTAGGTCTTGTCGAGGACCATGGGGTCGTTCTCGTCCGTGTACTGCTGGATCACCTTCACGGCTAGCGCCTTGTCGTCGTTGTACAGGTCGATGCCGTCGCGCACCGCGCGCAAGAACGGCACCAGCGAGGCCTCCAGCGGCGGCAGCGCCGACGGGCGGCCCGCGAAGCCGACGTTCTGGTAGGGCACGTCGTAGAGGTTGATGAGCTGGTGGTAGCCGGCGTCGTCGGCGGTGAAGCTGGCGGGCGGCGCCAGCACGGCGGCGGCCAGCTGGCCCGACAGCAGCGCCGCCAGGAGCTGGTCCGACGAGCCGATGTTCAGTAGCTGCACGTCCGTCGGCTGGAGCCCCAGCCGCTGCAGCGCCACCTCGGTGCCGAAGGCCACCGGCGTGCCGGGCCGGTCGGTGCCGAACAGCTTGCCCTTCAGGTCCTGGGGCGAATGGACGTCGGGCGCGACCTGCACGCTGAAGATCATCTTGTTCAGCGCCCCGGCGATGAAGCCGATGTCGGCGCCCTGGAGCGCGGCGGAGAGCACCGGCGGCCCGGAGATCTCCAGCAGGTCGACCTCGCCGGCCAGCAGCGCGGCCACGGCAGCGTTGGCCTGGATGTGCCCCATCTCGACGGGCACGTTGTAGCGCTCGAAGAACCCGCCCTCCTTCGCCATCCAGAGCGGCGCCATAACCGCCACCGGCGCAACGTAGGTCGCGCGCAGCGGCGGGCGCTGCGGGGGCGCCGTGGGCGCGGGCGCCGTCGCCGCGGCTGGCGCACCGCCCGCGGGCGCCGGGGGTGTCCCGGCGGCAGGGGGCACGGCGCCGGGCCCGGCGCACGCGGTCAGGACGAGGGCGAGGAGGAGCGGGACGCACGGCCGCGGCGCCCGGGCCGCCCGGCGCCGGCCAGCGCTTCCACGACTCATGACGCCGATCCCGCGCGAGCGCCCTCCGCCGCGCCGACCGGCCGCCCGGCCAGGCGGGCCCGGGCTTGCTCGGCGGGCGTGTCGAGCAGCGCCTTCATCTGGCGGCCATAGTTCTCGCGCGTCAGCCCGAACAGGCCGTAGCGGCTCAGGTGGCCGAGCAGGTAGGGGTGGGCGCCAAGCTGGTACAGGCGTGCCACGTTGCCCGCCAGCAGCGCCTCGCGCTCCTCGGGGGTCAGCGGCAAGTCGGCCAGCGCCCGCGCCGGGTCCTGGCGAAGCTGCTCGCGGAACGGCGGGTCGTGCTGCGCCCGCCAGCAGATCTTGTCCACCTCATACACGCTCATCTCGTTCTCACCCAGCACTCAGCACTCGGTACGGAGCACTCGCGTCAGTCCCAGCGCCAGACACCGTAGGCGTGGCCGTGGCTCATCTGCGGCTCGAGGAAGACCGGCCGCCGTCGCCCGATCACGCCGAGTAGGGCGATCCAGTTCAGCAGCTCGCCCGACACGTTCCCGGCCGCCAGCATCCGCTCGGTCGTCGCCTGCACCAGCAGCGCGCGCGTCTCGGCGCGGCCCAGGTGGCGCAACACCGTACGCATCCAGTCGCCATCAGTGATGCCGACGCGCGGCCCCGCGACCTCCAGCGAGAAGCTGCCGCTCGCCAGCACGGCGACTCGCTGCTCGGCCGGCCAGCTTTCCACGACCTGGCGCACCAGCTGGCCGAGCGCGTAGCAGCGCCGCGCCTGCGGTAGCGGCGGCGCCACGCCGTTGATGAACACGGGTACGATGGGCACCTGCATGCGCGGCGTGAGGAAGTGCAGCGGTACGAGCACCGAGTGATCGACCTGGAACTCCTGGCTGACGGCGAGGTCGAAACCGTGCGCCGGGCCGGCGTGGTACACGCCGCGCGCCAGCTCCTCGGCCACCGGCACCACGTAGTGGGGTATGCGCGCGTTCGTGTCGTTCGGCCCCTCAGTGCAGGCCGCGGCGCCCACGCAAAACGTGGGGAGATTGTTGAAGAAGAAAGTGTTCAGGTGGTCGGAGTCGAAGACGACGAGCGCGTCGGGCTGGACGGCGTCGAGGTGCTCGGCCACGGCTCGGTACAACTGCGCCGTCTCGCTCTGCGGCCCCTCGCGCGCGACCTGCTCGGGAAACATGGGCGTGTGGGGCACGCCGAACCCCGCGACGATCTCGGCCATCGCTACCCTCCCGCGCGCGCGGCGGCGCGCACGGCCAAAGGATAGACGAGCGGCCCCCGCCGCGCCAGCCGCCCGCGTGCCGGCTCCATGACGCGCCTCGCGGCCGGGCGGCGGGGCTTGACTGGGAGCGCGGGCGTCTCGCCCGCCCTGGCGTCGGCGGCACCGGCCGGGCGGCCGGGACGGCCGCGCGCCCAGACAGGCTTCGCTAGCCCGAGGAGCTTGCTTGGTCTTGCGCTAGCAGGAGGCGCCGTAGCCGCAGAGCTGGGGCGCCACGTAGTAGGCGCCGTTACTGTAGTAGCCGCCGTAGCTCGACGGCCAGTCGTAGGCAGAGCCGTACCCGTTGCCGTAGGTCCCGTCCCAGTAGGAGTAGGGATAGCCCGGGCTCACGCTGTAGGGGCTGGTCGTGGTGACGCCATACTGGTAGGCGGCGTAGGGATTGCTATACGCCACGTACGGGTAGGCGTAGCCGCCGTAAGGGTAGCCACTGCTGCTGTACGGGTAGCTGTAGCCGAACCAGGCGGATGCGCCGGAGCCCGGATAGTTCACGGCCGGCGCGGACAGGCCGCCGTAGGGCGAGGGGTAGCCGTAGTAGCCGTAGCCCACGTACTGGTGTGGGGCAGCGGACGTGGCCGCGGGAACCGTCGCGGCGGCGGCCGGGGCGGGCGCTGCGCTCATCACGGCGAGCAGCGCCGCGCCGGCCACCGCGGCGGCGAAGATGCGTATGCTTGGGCCAGTCATGATCGTCCTCCTTGACGGGGCGTCGAGCCGCACGTCGAGCTTGCCCGTCTATCGGGCAGGACGCATGCCAGCCGCCTCGCCCCGGCCCGCACGTGGGCCGGCGCGCCGCGGCGCTACAATAGCGCCAAGGCCGGGGCGGACCGGCAGGAGGCCCGGACATGCCATTTTGCCCAGCGTGCCGGACGGAGTATCAGGCGTGGGCGCGGCAGTGCGCCGACTGCGGCGTGCCGCTGGTGGACGCGCTGCCGCCGGCCGCGCCGCCCGCGCCCGTCGGGCGCCCGGTCGTCGAGGTGCCAATCGCCACGTTCCGCGACCACGCCCAGGCGGCGATGTGGGCCGAGTGGCTGCGCGGCGAGGGCATCCTGTCGGTTCTGGTGCCGCTCGGGCCGGGCGCCGGCGCCTGGGGCTCGTCCGACATCCTGCCGCACGAGCTGCGCGTGGCCGCCGAGGACGCGGCCCGAGCGCGGACGCTGCTTACCGAGATGGGCTACCGGTTGTGAAGCTCGCCGCCAGGCTAGAACAGCGTCGGGCCGAGCGCCTGGCCGCCGACGGCGCGGGCGAGCCTGACCACGTCGCGGCCCAGCTGCTGCGCCTCCTCGCTCAGCTTCGGGTCGTCGGGGCGGCCATCCACCAGCTTGAAGCTGCCGCCGTAGAGGATCGCCGGCACCACGTGCACCTGGAAGAAGGCCATCGCCGTGCGCAGCCCCAGGTCCAGGCCGAGGTAGTGGTGCTGGCTGGCGCCGGTGGCGACCAGCCCCGCCGCCTTGCCCACCACGTACTCTTTGGGGATCACGTCGATCAGGTTCTTCAGCGCGCCCGTCATGCCGCCGCGGTACATCGGCGAGCCGAGCACGTAGGCGTCCGCGGCCTGCACGCGCGCCAGCACCGCCTGCGTCGCCGGCGAGTAGGCCTCGGGCGGCCGGCCGTCGGCCCAGTCGATCGGCGTCTCCGCCAGGTCCACGAGGTCCGTCTGCACGTCGTCCAGGCTGGCCGCGCCGGCAAGCGCCAGCTCGATCAGCGCCCGCGTGCGCCCGCTGTGCGCCGCGCTCCCACACACGCCCAGCACTAGCATCTACGCCTCCGGGCGGAACGGCTGGCGCAGCCCCGCCTGCTCCATGAGCGGCAGCACCTCGGCGATCCACTGCTGCAGCTCCGCCTCGTAGTTCACCCACGACAGCACCACGCCGTTCATCCCCGCGCGGGCGAGCCCCGCCAGCTTGTCCACGATCTGCTCGGGCGTCCCCACGAGCGGGTAGCCGCCCCAGCCGGCGATGAAGTGGAACTTGAACGCTTCCATCGCCTCGGGCGGCAGCGTCTCGGCCTGAATGCCCATCACCCGCGTCAGCGTCTCCACGGCCTCCCAGTCGCCCCGCTCGCGCACGTAGTAGTTCAGGTAGTCGGTCGCCTCTTGCTCCGTGGGGCGACACACGACGTAGGCGCTGCTCCACACCTGCACTTCGCGGCGGAACTCGTCGCGCGCGAGGTTGCGCAACGCGTCCACCTGCGCCTTCACGCCGTCGTAGTCGTGGCGCTGCAGCACCACGAACGCCATGTCGGCGTATTTCGCCGCGAAGCGCCGCCCCGTGGCCGAGCCGCCCGCGTTCATGATCGGCGGGAACGGCTTCTGGATCGGCTTCGGCTGGTGGAAGCCCTTCTGGATGCGGAAGAAGCGCCCCTCGTAGTCGAACTCGTCCTCGGCCGTCCAGAGCCGCTTCACGACCTCCAGCCACTCGGCCGCGTACTCGTAGCGCGTGTCGTGCTCCATGATCGGGGCGCCGAACATCTCTAGCTCCGGCTGGAACCAGCCGCAGACGACGTTCAGCGCGAAGCGGCCGTTCGAGATGTGGTCGATCGTCGTGCCCTGCTTCGCCGCCATGATGGGGTGCACGGTCGGCACGTGCGACGTGGAGAACACGCCCGTGTGCTCGGTGACGCCCGCCACGCCGGCCGCCCAGGTGTACGTCTCGAAGCAAGCCCCGTTGAAGTTCGTCGGGCCGCCGAAGCCCTTCCAGCGCGCCACCGGCACCATCGCCTCCAGCCCGGCGCGGTCGGCCAGCGTGGCGATGCGCTTGGTGTTCGGCCAGCTCGTCTCCAGCCGCCCCTCGGCCAGCGTGATGGCGCAGCCGTTGCTCACGTTGGCGCCGAACACGCCCAGCTTCATGCGGTTGTCGTTGAACAGCGGGTTCGTCGCCCGCCGCGTGTCAGCCTGCTCGACAGCCATCGGTTCCCCCGTCGCCTGATCGTGCGCCTGCCACATTCTAGCCCGCGCCAGGGGGCGGCGCCGCTCGCCGGCGCCCCGCGCCTGCCAGGCGCGCGAGCCGTCAGGCGGCGTGCCTGTACGTCCGCTTGTCCGCGCCGGGCCGGGCGGGCATAGTGGACGCGGGAGGGCGACGATGGACGCGCGGGCGATTCTCGGCGGCGTGCAGGCGATCGCCGCGGACTTTGCCGCCGAGCGGGGCGCGCGCCAGCAGCGGCGGGCGCTCGACGCGGCCGACTTCGCGCGGCTGCGGGAGGCCGGCTTCCTGCTCACCGGCGTGCCGGTCGCCCAGGGCGGCATCTGGGAGAGCGTCGCGCGATCCACCCGTCCGGTCTGCGACGCGCTGCGGACGCTCGCGCACGGCGACTCGTCGGTGGCGCTCGTCAGCGCCATGAACCCGGCGGTGCTTGGCTTCTGGCTGGCCACGCCCCAGGCACCCGCACCCTACCAGGAAGCCTGGGACGCCCAGCGCCGCCAGGTCTGCCAGACGGCGTGCGACGGCGCCTGGTGGGGCACCATCACGTCGGAGCCCGGCAGCGGCGGCGACGTGGCGCAGACGCGGGCTGTCGCGCGCCCCGACCCGGACGGCGCGTATCGCCTCTCCGGGGCGAAGCACTTCGGCAGCGGCTCCGGCATCGCGTCGTACATGCTCACCAGCGCCGTGCCCGACGGCGAGACCGAGCCCGACTGGTTCTTCCTCCCGGTCCAGGGCGCCCCCTGGGATGGCTCGACCGGCATGCGCCTCGTGGCTGAGTGGGACGGGCACGGCATGATCGCCACCCAGAGCCACGCCTTCGCCTTCACCGAGTTCCCCGCCACGCGCTTCGCCTGGCCCGGCCACTGGCGCGCGATTCAGGACGCCGTCGGCGGGCTCATCGGCTGCCTGTTCACCGCGGTGATCGTCGGGATCGTGGAGACGGCGCTGGATGCCGCCCGCCAGCAGCTCGCGCGCCGGCGCGGCGCGCTGCGGCCTTACGAGCAGGTCGAGTGGGCGCGCGCC
Organism: Pseudomonadota bacterium; assembly: GCA_021325365.1. The sequence continues at coordinate 9,106 of JAJPHF010000161.1, read as the reverse complement.
GATCTCGAAGGCTGGCTGGCGCAGCAGGCGTACGAGGGGATGCTGCGCGCCGTCGAAGCGGGCGACCGCGTCCCGGCCGCCGTGGTGCGCGGCAAGACCGCCGTCGCGGAGCTAGCCGAGTCCGCCCTCGGCCGCCTCTGCAAGGTGCTGGGCGGCGGCGTGTACGCCCGCCACGCGCCGTTCGGCTTCTGGGCGCAGGACGTGCGCGCGCTCGGCTACCTCCGCCCGCCGTGGGGGCTGGCCTACGACCGCCTGCTCGATACCTCCTGGGACGACCCGCCGTAGGCACTACCCAGTGCCAACGCGGTAGGATGGGGAGACGCCCCGAGCGGGGTAGCCTCTGCCAGCCGCGCCCGGCAAAGGCCGCGGAGGAGTGGGGATGGCGGCACGATCCTGGCGCCCGCGCGTGCAGCTCCAGCTTCCCTTCGTCAAGCCCTCCGGCCCCGGCGAAGCGGCGCCGCCCCCCACCCCGCAACCCTCAGCCCGCGCTGAGTCGCCGCCGCCCCCGGCGCCGCGCCAAGGCGTGGCGCCGGGCGAGCCTGCTCCCAAGACCCGGGGGCGCGAGCCGCCTGCCGCGCCGGCGCCGCCCGATGTCGGCTCCGCCGAGCCGCTCGCCCCCGACGAGCCGGCGGCCGAGGCGCCCGCGGTGCCGGCCGCCGACGCGCTGGTACTGGAGGTGCAGGTCAACCGCCGCCTGCGCCGCACCTACCGCTGGCGCATCGTCGGCGACCGCCTGATCGTCGAGCGGCCCGAGCGCGTGAGCGACCGCGACCTGCGCGCCACCCTCGCCACCATCCGCGACCGCGCCGCCGCTTACCTGCGCCGCCAGACGGTCGGCACCGACGCGGCGCTGCTGGCCCGGGCGCGACGGCTGCTCGCACGCTACTTCCCCGAGCGTCCCACGCTGCGCGCGGTCGGCTGGAGCGCCCGCCAGCACAAGCGCCACGGGAGCTGCTCCGGCGGCACCGGCGTCATCCGCCTCGCCGCGCACCTCCAGCGCTACCCGCCCTGGGTGGTCGACTACGTGCTCGTCCACGAGCTGGCCCACCTGCTGCACCCCGACCACTCGCCCGCCTTCTGGGCGGTCGTCAGCCGCTACCCGCTGGCCGAGCGCGCCCGCGGCTTCCTGCTCGCCTGCGACCTCGGCTTCGCCGCCGATCCCGACGCGCCCGAGGCATACACAGGCTGCCCACAAGGCGACGACGACACCCGCCACATGGAGGAGGGGCCAGCCGTGCCCTAGCGGGGCGGCGCCGCCGCTCTGCGCCACGGCCAGCGGACCACCAGGGACGGCCTGCTCATATCGAATCCGCCGCTGGAGTTCCCTTACCCCCTCTCCTCCTGGGAGAGGGCCGGGGTGAGGGCGTCTTACTCCCTCTCCCCCTGGGAGAGGGTTGGGGTGAGGGCGCGCCCCGGTAGGCGAACCCCCGGGCCAGCTCCGACATCAGCCGGCCGCTGCCCACGCCCGGGGCGGGCTGCTACTCGTGGGCTCGACGACGTGGAGCAGCGTGCGCCCGTCGCGGGGCGTCAGCACCAGGGCGCGGTCGGCGGCAGCCACCTGGTCGGGATGGTGGGTGACGCTCACGATGGTAGCCGCGGGGAGGCGGCGCTGGAGCACGTCGAGCAGGGCGTGCGCGCTCGGGGGGTCCAGGGCGGCCGTCGCCTCGTCGAGGAACAGCCAGTCGGGCCGGTGGAGCAGGACCCGGGCGAACGCCAGGCGCTGCTGCTCGCCCCCGCTGAGGAGCAGACTCCAGTTCTGCGACTCGTCCAGCCGGTCGCTCCACCCGCCGAGGTCGACGGCCCGGAGCGCCGCGCGGATCGCCGCGTCCTCGAAGGTTCCGGCAGGCGCCGGATAGGAGATGGCCTCGCGCAGCGTGGCGATGGGGATATACGGCTTCTGGGGAAGAAACATCACCCGCTTGTCGGCCGGTAGCCGCACCAGCCCGTGGCCGTAGGGCCAGATCCCCGCGATAGCGCGCAACAGGGTGCTCTTGCCGCAGCCGGACGGCCCGGCGATGACGACGTGGTCGCCGGGCTGGATCGTGAAGCAGGCATCGGCGAGGAGCGCTGGCCCGTCCGGGCGGGCGAGCGTGAGGTGGTCCGCGCTCAGCGCCGAGGTTCCGTCCCGCGCGACGACCACCTCGGCCTGGCGCACCTCGCTCATGACCGCGCTGGTCGCCGCGCGGAAGCTCAGGAGCCGGTCCGCGGTCGCCTTCCAGGCCGCGAGGTCGCTGTAGCTGTCGATGAACCACGAGAGCGCCTGCTGCACCTGCCCGAAGGCCGTGCTGATCTGCATCAGGACGCCGAGCGTGATCAACCCCGCGAAGTAACGGGGCGCGGCGACGAGAAACGGAAAGACCACGGCGAGCTGCGCATAGCCGACCGTGAGGAAGGTGAGCCGCTTGATCGCCTCCATCAGCGCCCACCAGTTGCCCCGAATGCTGCCGAAGCCGTCTAGCAGGCGCTCCCGCTCGGCGGCTTCTCCCCGATACAGCGCGACGCTCTCCGCATGCTCGCGCAGCCGGGCGAGGGAGAAGCGGAAATCGGCCTCCAGCCGCTGCTGTTGGAAGTTCAGCCCGACCAGGCAGCGGCCGACGCGGTGGGTCAGGAAGCTGCCGACGAGCGCGTAGCCGACCGCCGCCCAGACCATGTAGCCCGGGATCGTCATGGACAGCGGGCCGACGGCAAGACCGAGCGGGCCGGAAATGGTCCACAGCACGACCACGAAGGAGCCGAGCGTGACGACCGAGGAGAGGAGGTCTAGGGCGAGGGTGAGGGTGTTGGTCGTGAACAGCCGCAGGTCCTCGGCGATGCGCTGGTCGGGGTTATCCGTGCCGTGGTGGAGCAGCTCCAAGCGGTAGTAAGCCTGCCGATCGAGCCAGTCGTCGAGGTAGTGACGGGTGAGCCAGGTGCGCCAGCGAATCTCGAGCGCCTGGCGCAGGTACACCCGGTACACCGAGCCGACAATGTACAGGCCGGCGAGCAGGCCGAAGCGGAGCAGCAACGACTGGAAGGCGCCGAAGTCCTCCTGCTGCAAAGCGTCGTAGAAGTCCCGGTTCCAGTTGTTCAGCAGCACGAGGAGCCCGACCAGGCCCAGCGTCAGCGCGACGACGGCTGCGAGCAGCCCGCCCGCGACCCACCGCTCCTCCGAGCACCAGTAGGGGAGGACGAGGTGGCGGACGCGGGCGACGAAAGCCAGGGCGGCGCGCACGGAGGACCACTTCAGCCGCATGGCAGGCACCCTTTCGCGCGACGACGGAAGCACCGAGCGGCCGCCACTCGGCCCAGGCGCGCGCCGCACGCGCCGGAACCCGGTACTCTCCGATGATTAGTGTTCCACCCGCACTTAAAGAATGGCTAAATAACCGCCCGCCGGCGTGACTGGGTGCCCCGACAGCCTTTCGTGGCCCGCGCGCCGGGGCGGTGTGTACAATAACCGCGAGATGGTTATCAACGTCGACCCCAACCTGATCGTGCTCGGCCCATTCGTGCTGAGCTGGCACGGCTTGTTCAGCGCCGTCGGGCTGGCCGCCGGCATCTGGCTCGCGGCACGGCTGCTGCGCGGCACCGTCGTCCCCGAGGACGAGGTCATGACGACCGCCTTCTGGGGCACGATCGGCGCGCTCATCGGCGCGCGGCTGTTCCACGTGGTCGATCAGTGGGGCTACTACAGCCAGCGACCGGTGCAGATCCTCCTGATCAACGAGGGTGGCATCGCCATCTACGGGGCCATCATCGGCGGTATGCTCGGCGGCTTCATCTACGCGCGCCTGCGGCGCCTGCCGGTGGGCCTGCTCGCCGACGCCGCCGGGATCGGGTTGATCCTGGGCATGGCCATCGGCCGCATCGGCGACGTCATCAACGGCGAGCACCACGGCGCCCACCTGCCCGCTGGCACCCCCTGGGCCGTGACCTACGTCAACCCGAACACGCTGGGCGAGCCGGGCGTGCCGGTCCACCTGGCGGTAGGCTACGAGCAGGTCGCCGACCTGTTGATCTATGGGCTGCTGCTCGGGCTGTGGGGGCGGCTGCCACGCACCGGCATGCTGTTCTGGCTCTACCTGCTGCTCTACTCCGTCGCGCGGTTCTTCATTACCTTCTTCCGCGTGGACACGATCATCGCCTTCGGCCTGACACAGGCCCAGCTCGTGGCGATCGGCTCGATGCTCGTCTCCCTCTGGTTCCTGGTCTACTTGCTCTCGCGCACGAACCGCGTGCCCGGCCCCGGCACGGCCGCGATCGAGCTGGCGCCAGCCGCCGCTGACGGCAGCTCGCCCGCGTCCCCGGCCCCGGCGGCCGACAGGGCGCCTGCGCCCCCGGCGCCCGAGCCGGCCGGCCCTGCCGCCGCGGAGCCCGCCGCGCCCCCGGCGGCTGCGGAACCCACCGCGCCCGCCGCCCCGCGCGCCTCCGAGCCCGGCCCCTGAGCCCTGAGTTGACAGGCGCGGCGAGCGGTCCGTAGCATACCCCGACAACACCCCACGGGGCGCCGTTGCCCGGCGGCGCGGAAGGAGACGGACGTGCGCTTGCAGGATCGCGTAGCTATCGTCACCGGGGGCGGCCACGGCATCGGCCGCGCCTACGCGCTCGGGCTGGCGGGCGAGGGCGCGAAGGTCGTCATTGCCGAGATCGACGCCAAGGCTGCGGATGAGGTCGCCAAGGAGATCGAGGCGCAGGGCGGCCAGGCGCTGGCCGTGCCGACGGACGTGGCCAGCGAGGAGTCCACCCAGGCGATGGCCCACCGCACGGTGGACCGCTTCGGCGGCATTGACGTGCTCGTGAACAACGCCTCGATCTTTGCCACGATCCCCATGTCGCGCGTCGGCTTCGAGGACATCTCGATCGAGGAGTGGGACCGCCTGATGGCGGTGAACCTGAAGGGCCCCTGGCTGTGCTGCCGCGCCGTGGTGCCGTACATGCGCCAACGCGGCAAGGGGAAGATCATCAACATCTCCTCGGGCACGATCATGGACGGCGGCGGCGGCACGCGCGCCCACTACGTCGCCTCGAAGGCGGGCGTGATGGGGCTGACCCGCACGCTGGCGCAGGAGCTGGGCAAGGACAACATCTGCGTGAACACGCTGGCGCCCGGCTCGACGCTCAGCGAGGTGAACCCGACCCCGGAAGTGCTCGCCTTCCGCCAGCGCACCGCCAGCGGCCGCGCGCTCAAGCGCGTCGAGCGCCCCGACGACCTGGTGGGCACGGTGCTCTTCCTCGCCTCCGACGACGCCGACTTCATCACCGGCCAGATGATCCTCGTCGACGGCGGCGACAAGATGCACTAGCGTTCTCCGCTATACTTGTCCGCACGCTATCTCCCGCCGCTAGGAGTCTGCCGTGGTCGCCTACGACATCGAGCTGAACTCGGCTGCCCACTACCCAGCCGCCGGCGTCATTGATCTCGCCGTGATGGCCGAGGCGGTCGGCTTCCAGGGCTACTGGAAGGGCGAGTCGAACAGCACCGATCCGCTGGTGCTGCTGTCGGGCGTCGCCACGCGCACCCGCACCATCAAGCTGGGCACGGCCATCTATCACTTCTTCGGCCGCAGCCCCGTGCAGATGGGCATCCAGGCGGCCACGCTGCAAGACATGTCGGGCGGGCGGCTGCTGCTCGGGCTGGGCGCGGCCAACACCGCCATCGCGAGCTGGCACAGCCAGGAGTTCAGCAAGCCGCTGCGCCGCGCCCGCGAGTACATCGAGATCACGCGGGCGGTGGCGCGCGGCGAGCGGGTGGACTACCGCGGCGAGATCTACAACACCGGCGTCGGTTTCAAGCTCTCCTGGCGGCCGAGCTACCCCGACTTCCCGATCTACCTGGCCGGCCTCGGGCCGCAGATGACGCGGCTGGCCGGGCGGCTGGCCGACGGCGTGGTGATCAACATGGCCACGCCCGCCAAGATCCGCGAGATCGCCGAGCACGTGCGCGGCGCGGCCCAGGAGGCCGGGCGCGACGTGAGCAAGATCGACATCATCGCCAAGGCGCGCGTCTCGCTGAACCCCGACCGGGCGGTGGCGCGAGCGCGGCTGCGCCAGGTGCTCACCTTCTACAACCTGGCCGACTACTACGGCGAGATGCTCATCGGCCTCGGCTTCGGCGAGCACGTCAACGCCATCCGCGGCGCCTATAAGGAGGGCGGCTTCAAGGCGGCGCAGGCGGCGATCAAAGACGAGTACATGGACCAGGTGCCGATGATCGCGGCCACCAGCATCGAGGAAGTAAAAGAGCGGCTCGTCCCGTTCGTCGAGGCGGGCGCCACCCGCTTCGTGATCCCCTACGTGCCCTGCACCGAGCCCGTCGTCGAGGACGCGGAGCGCTTCCTGCGCGCCTGGGGCGGCGAGCCCGTCGGCCGCACCATCTCCGCGCCCAGCGGCCGAGCGTAACCGCAGCACTGTAGCGACGACGTAGGGCAGGGGCTTGGCCCCTGCCGCCCGGCGTATCCCAATGAACGAGGCCGAGGATGACAGCCGCGCCCACGACGACCAGCAAGCTCGTGACCCTGCGCGAGGCGGCGGCGAGCGTGCCCGACGGGGCGACGCTGGCGCTCGGTGGCTTCGTCGTCGCCCGCGCCTCGGCCGCCTTCGCCCGCGAGCTGGTGCGCCAGCGGCGGCGCGGCCTCACCGTCACCCAGGCCATCGTCGGCTTCGATACCGACATCCTGGCCGCCAGCGGCGCCATCGACAAGCTCATCTACGGCGGCGGCTCGCTCGACGCCTTCGGCCTCGTCATCGCCATCAACCGCCTCATCGAGCAGGGCCGCCTCGTCGTCGAAGCCTACAGCACGATGACCGTCTCCCTGCGCTACCTCGCCGCCGCGATGGGCATCCCGTACATCCCTACCAAGTCGCTGCTCGGCTCGGACGTGCTGGCGCGGCTCGAACAGTCGGCGCCGGACAGCGTGCGGGTGACTACCTGCCCCTTCACCGGCGAGCGGCTGCTGCTCTTGCGCGCGCTCCAGCCCGACGTGGCGGTGGTGCAGGTGCAGCAGGCCGACCAGGAGGGCAATGCGCGCATCTACGGGCCGACGTGGGACAACGACGAGGCGCTGAAGGCGGCGAAGCGGGTGATCTTGCTGGCCGAGGAGATCGTCTCGACCGACTACCTCCGCCAGCAGCCGGAGCTAACGACCGTCACGGGCCTGCGCGTGGACATGGTCGTCCACGCCCCCTACGGCGCGCACCCCACGTCGTGCTACCGCTACTACGACTACGACGCGGACCACCTGCGCGAGTACGTGGCGGCCGCGAAAGACCCGCCGGCGCTCGAGCGCTACCTGGACAAGTACGTGCACAGTGTCGAGGACCACTTCGCCTACCTGGAGCGCGTCGGCGGCGTCGCCCGCCTCAGCCAGCTAAAGGCCGATCCGCTGCTCGGGTATTAGCCATCAGCCATCAGCTATCAGCCAGCAGCATGGGACTCGAGGAGACGGCAACATGATCGAGGGCAACAGGCGACTTACGACCAATCGTCTGCTGAAAGCTGAAAGCTGAAAGCTGATGGCTAACAGCTACACGACCGCGGAGCTGATGGTGGCCGCCGGCGCCCGGGCGCTGCAGGACGGGCAGATCGTCGTCGTCGGGCTGGGCATCCCGCTCGTGGCGGCGGGGCTCGCGCAGCGCACGCACGCGCCGCGGCTGCGCATGCTGAACGAGATCGGCGTGGCCGACTTCTGGCCCGTCGAGCTGGGCGTCGGCAACTCCGATCCGCGCATGTGGTACCACGGCGCGCGCTACAGCGGGCACATCGACGTGATGGGCACGATCCTCCAGCGCGGGCTGGTGGACGTCGGCTTCCTGGGCGCGCTGGAGGTGGACGTCTACGGCAACATCAACTCGACCGAGGTGCCCGCGCGCGATGGCGGCATCCGGCGCTTCGGCGGCAGCGGCGGCGCCTGCGACATGGCGTCGCTGGCGAAGACGACCATCATCATCCTGCGCCACGAGCGGCAGAAGCTGGTCGAGCGCGTGCGCCACGTCACCAGCCCGGGCTACCTGGACGGGCCGGGCGCGCGCGAGCGGGCGGGGCTGCCGGGCGGCGGGCCGGCCTACGTCATCACCGACAAGGCGGTGTTCGACTTCGACCCCGCTACCTGTCGCCTGCGGCTCCAATCGGTGCATCCCGGCGTGAGCCACGACGACCTGCGCGCCAGCACCGGCTTCGATCTGGACATCCCGCCCGACGTGCCACGAACGCCCGAGCCCAGCGCCGAGGACCTGGCCGTGATCCACGCCATCGACCCGGGCGGCCGCTTCACGCGGCACTGATGCGTCGGCCGCGGTTTGGGGTGTGGCGACGGAAACGCGGCGACCAGCCGGGCCATCGCGGCGTGCACCGCGCTGCTGCCGGCCGAGCAAGTGGACGAGAGCGTGGCCGGCAGCCGCTTTGCCAAGCGACTCCTGACGGTGGTAGCATCGTGCCGGCGGCAAGGCCGACCGGTGTTGGGCTTCCTAGTGGCTACGGTCGAGGCGGCGCCGCGGGGTAGCTCGCCGCCGTCTCTACTCCCGGCAGGCCAGGGTGGCTGAACGGTTACCGAAAACCTGTGGAGCTTTGGAAAGGAGCTTTGATCAATGCGAGAGAGAATAAGCTACTATAGCGACGGCCTAAAACTGTCCGGAATACTTTCTACGCCTGACAATGCCGGAGGAAGGCAGTTTCCTGGTGTCTTGCTTGTGCCAGGCTTCATGAGCACGGCGGATGCTTTCTTTCCTGGGTTCGCTGAAGAGTTGAACGCAGCTGGATTTGTATCCCTAACTATGGATTTCAGAGGATTCGGGGAGAGCGAAGGCGTCAGTGGCGAGGTAATTCCATACCTACAGATCTATGACGCTAGTAACGCCATCTCCTACTTGCAATCAAGACCAGAAGTTAACCCTGATAAAATCGCCGCGTTAGGTGTAAGTCTGGGAGGAGGGGAGGTAGCATATATAGCAGCTCGAGACCGACGAGTAAAGTGTGTTGCATCGATGGTCCTGGTCGGTGATGGCGAGCGGAGAATGCGAAGATTTCGAACCGAGCAAGAGTGGGAAACTTTAATGCAAAAGGTTCAAGAGGACAGGATAAACAGGGCTTTGACTGGCAAATCCAAAGATTTCTATGGATTTTTGAATGAGG
>JAJPHF010000134.1 GCA_021325365.1 Pseudomonadota bacterium | reverse complement strand
TTCCTGCGCCGCTACTGGCTGCCGGCGCTGCTGAGCGAGGAGATCCCCACGCCGGACTGCCCGCCGGTGCAGGTGCGGCTGCTGGGCGAGGAGCTAGTCGCCTTCCGGGACAGCGAGGGGCGCATCGGCTTGCTCGAAGAGCACTGCCTGCACCGCGGCACCTCGCTGTTCTATGGACGGAACGAGGAGTGCGGGCTGCGCTGCATCTACCACGGCTGGAAGTACGACGTGGCGGGCCGCGTGCTCGACACGCCGGCCGAGCCGGCCGGCAGCACCTTCAAGGATCGCCTCCAGCACGTCGCCTACCCGACCCACGAGGCGGGCGGGATGATCTTCGCCTACCTCGGCCCGCCCGACAAGCAGCCGCTCTTCCCGAGCTATAGCTGGGCGCAGCTCGCGCCCGAGCATACCTACGTGACGAAGTCGCTGCTGGAGTGCAACTATCTGCAAGGGCTGGAGGGCGAGTGCGACTCGTCGCACCTCTCCTTCCTGCACCGCGAGGCGAACCACGAGCGCATGCAGGACCTGCTGCAGCGCGACGTGGCGCCCGCCTACGAGTTCGAGGAGACCGACTTCGGCATCCGGCTGATCGCCCTGCGCGACGCCGGGGCCGAGACCTATGTGCGCATCTCCAGCTTCGTCATGCCGACGCACTGCTGGATCAACGGCCGTGTGCCCGAGGTGCACTTCTACGTGCCCGCCGACGACACGCACGCCTGGCGCTACGACCTGGGCATGATCCCCGATCGGCCCGTGCGCCCGTCGGATTTGCACAAGGCCCCCGAGATCGGCCCCGATTACCGCCGCAAGCGGAACATCGACAACGGCTACTTGCAAGACCGCGAGAAGCAGCGGCACGCGGACTTCACCGGCATCGAGAACTTCTTCGTCGAGGACGCCTGCGCCACGGAAACGCAAGGCCCTATCTGGGACCGTAGCCGCGAGCACCTGGGCGTCAGCGACCGCGCCGTGATCGTCGTGCGCAACGCGCTCATCGACGCCGTGAAGCGCTTCCAGGCCGGCCACGAGCCACCGCACCTCGTCACCGATCCGGCGCGCAACGACTTCGCGCACGTCGACGCCGTGCAGGCGGTCATCCCCGCCGACACTGACTGGCACACGCACTTTCCGCGGCTCGTCGCCAGCGCCGCGCAGAACGGGAGTCGCTAATGCACCGCTGGCTATCGCTCGCGCTCGGCGCCGCCCTGCTCGCGGCCTGCCAGGGCGCCCCGGCCGCGCCGAGCGGGCGCAACGCGGCGGTCCCGTCGGCTGCCGGGCCCGCGGCCGCTGCGGCGACGGCGCCGGCCGGAGCAGCCGCCTCGCCGGGGCCGCTCTACACCGTGCGCGTCGGCGGCGTGGGCAGCGCTTCCGAAGCGACGTTCTACTGGGCGCAAGAGCACGGCTACTTCCGCGAAGAGGGCCTCGACTTCGAGATGCAGACGTTCAACGGCGCGCAGGTGATGATCGCGCCGCTGGGCGCCGACCAGCTCGACGTCGGCTCGGGCGGCCCCGGGCCAGGGCTGTTCAACGCCATCCTGCGCGGCGTCGACCTGAAGATCGTGGCCGACCGCTCGCGCGCCGCGCCGGGCACCTCCAATCAGTGCCTGATGATTCGCAAGAGCCTGCTCGACAGCGGGCAGGTCCACAGTTTCGCCGACTGGAAGGGGAAGACCTTCGCCGAGAACGTGCCCGGCGTGCTCACCACCTCGCTCATCGACCGCGAGCTGCAGAAGGTGGGGCTCAACCTGCAGACGGACGTGACCAGCGTGACGCTCGGCTTCCCGGAGATGTTCACTGCCTTCGCCAACGAGGCCATCGACTTCGGCATCCTCATCGAGCCGTTTTATACGCTGAGCGAGGAGCAGGGCACCGCGAAGTGCTGGAAGCCGACCAGCGAGATCGGCCCGAACTTCCAGATCGCCGTCACGCTCTACGGTCCGACTTTCGCCGAGCAGCACGCCGACGAGGCGCGGCGCTTCATGGTCGCCAACCTGCGCGCCATGCGCGACTACAACCGCGCGTTCTTCGGCGACGGCGAGGGGCGCGACGAGTTCTGGGACCTGATGACGCGCACCAGCAACATGAAGGACCTGGCGCTGCTCAAGCGCCTCCATCCCACCTGGTCGGACCCGAATGGCGCCGTGAACGTGGACACCCTCCGCGACGTGCAGCGCTGGTACATTGGCCGCGGCGAGCAGACCGGCGAGGTGGACTTCGACCGCGTCATCGACATGAGCTTCGTCGACTACGCTCTCCAGCGCCTCGGCCGCTACCCGGAGACATGACCGACCCCCTCTCTCAATGGAGGAACTGATGGCCGCTTCTCGCCCGCCTGGCGTGCCCGCGTTCGACGCTCCCGAGCTGGACCCCGTCAAGCGCCTGCTCGTCACCGGCTGTCACGTCCTCGACCGCGAGGACATCACCGACGGCTACGGCCACCTCAGCGTGCGCGTGCCGGGCGCGGACGCGATGCTGACGATCGCCCGCGTGAGTCCGCGCCTGGCCGCGCTTGACCGGCTGATCATGCTGGACCTCGACGGCAACTACCTGGGAGGCGCCGCCACCCCGCCCTTCGAGTGGCCCATCCACGCCCGCATCCTGCGTGCGCGGCCCGACGTCCAGAGCGTCGCGCACACGCACTCGCAGTGGACGCAGCTCTTCAGCGTGCTCGCCACCAAGCTGCGCCCGCTCATCCACTACGGCACCTGGATGCCGCCGGAGGGCCTGCCCGTCTACCAGGAGGTGGGGCTGGTGCGGACGATCGAGCAGGGCGACGCGCTCGCGGCGGCCCTCGGCCAGCAGCCGGCGGTGCTGCTGCGCAGCCACGGCGACGCGGTCGTCGGTGGCAGCGTCGAGGAGGCCGTGCAGAAGACGATCCGCCTCAGCAAGGTCGCGGAACACACGCACCTGACGCTGCTCCACGACCCCAACCCGCGCTACCTCACCGCCGAGGAGATGCAAGCCTTCGAGACCGGCGGCCGCGACTGGGCACGCGGCTGGAACTATTACATCAGTCGCCTCGACATCGCCGACTAAGCCGCGGTGGCCGAGCGTCGGGCCGGCCGGCGGTGAGAGATCGGCCGGCCGAGGCGCGACTACTGGCCGGCGTCCGGGCGCAGCACGAGTATCGCGCGGCGGAACTCGAAGGTCACGCGAAAGCGGTGCAGGACGTTCACGCCCAGCAAGCCGTCGAGGTTTACCCTGCCCGGCAAGTCGAGGATGGCGACCTCCACGTTGCGTAGATCAGCGGCACCTAGCCGTAGGCGGTCGATGCGGCCGGTGGGTACCGTCACGTAAGTGCCCGCGGCGGTAAACATGAGTCGCCGTCCCGTGAATTGGTTTAGGTCGAGGCGCAATCGCCTGATGGCATCCGGCGTTAAGGCGGTTATGGCCGCCCCTGTGTCCACCAGGAGATTAACCTGGAAGCGGCCAACGTGAGCGGGTATGATGAGCACCCCACCGTACTCGCGTCGGCCGACGATGCGATCAGCCGCAGCCAAAGATGACAATTACGCCTTCGGGGATCAGCGGCCCCGTGTAGAACGTGAACAACTCAGCGTCGGGGTGCTCCTCCGCAGCTTTAACCGCCGCGCGGGTGATCTCGTCCTCGTCCTGCGCGTGGGCCAGGACACGGCCAGCCAGTGCGCCTCGGCTGGGGCTGCTGCGAGTGACCTCGATGGTCACCCACTGATCCGGGTACAGGCGCTCGATGGTGCTGATGCGGTGCGAACGCTGCATCGTGGCTCTCCGGGCGGAGCGCCGCCGAGCGAATTGTAGCACCTGCTACGATATACAGAGCCGACGCGAGCCGAGGTCCGTCAGGTATCCAGTACCCGCCACATGGGAGCCGCGCATGCCGGAGCTACCCGACCTCACCGTGTACGCCGAGCGGCTACAGGCGCGGCTCGGCGGGCAGGTGATCGAGGGCGTCCGTGTGGCGAGCCCGTTCCTGGTGCGCTCCGCCGCCCCGCCGCTGCAGGCCGTCGTCGGCCGCCGCGTGCTCGGCGTGCGCCGCCTCGGCAAGCAGCTCGTCGTCGCGCTGGACGACGACCTCTACCTGGTCGTCCACCTGATGATCGCCGGGCGGTTCCACTGGAAGCCGCCCGGCGCCCGCCTCCCGGCGAAGGTCGGCCTGGCCGCCTTCGACTTCGCCGCCGGTACCCTGCTCCTCACCGAGGCCAGCCCCAAGAAGCGCGCCGCGCTCCACTGCGTGCGCGGCGCCGCGGCGCTCGCCGCCTTCGACCGCGGCGGCCTGGAGGTCCTGGATGCCTCGCCGGAGGCCTTCCGCGCCCGGCTCGCCGCCGAGAATCATACGCTCAAGCGCGCGCTCACCGACCCGCGCCTGTTCGCCGCGATTGGCAACGCCTACTCCGACGAGATCCTCCACCGCGCGCGCCTCTCGCCCGTGAAGCTCACCCGCAGCCTGACGCCTGCCGAGAGCGAGCGCCTGTACGCCGCGACGCGAGCCGTCCTTCAGGAATGGATCGACCGCCTGCGCGCCGAGACCGGCGACGGCTTCCCCGAGCAAGTAACTGCTTTCCGCCCCGAGATGGCCGTCCACGGCCGCTACCGCCAGCCCTGCCCCACCTGCGGCGCCCTCATCCAGCGCATCCGCTACGCGGAGAACGAGTGCAACTATTGCGCGCGCTGCCAGACCGACGGCAAGCTGCTGGCCGACCGCGCCCTCTCGCGCCTCCTCCGCGCCGACTGGCCCCGCACGCTCGACGAGTTGGAGCGGCGCCGCGCGGCCGCCGCGAGCGTGTCCGGCTAGCGGGCACTGCCGCGCTGAGATTCCCGGCCCTGCCCGGTGCCGCCGGCCGCTAGAGTGCTACGAATGGGCGGCGGCGGGCTCTGTCGCCCTGGCCGGCGTTCGCTTGGAGGACGACGCGCTCCTGGAGGACGGCGCGCTCCGCCCCGAAGCGCCGCGCCGGGGACGCTCGCTCGGCGCGGCGCTCGCCGCGCGCGTGGAGGAAGCGGCGCGCTCGGCAGCGTGCTGCACGCGGCGGGTAGCGCCGCGGGCCGAGGGCAAGCCCGGCGTCGTCAGCCGGATCGTACCTTCGCTGTCGCCGCCCACCGGCTTGGCCGCCCCATCCACGAGCTGCGAGACGAACCGAACGGGCAACGGCGCGCGCGGCCGGTTGAGCATCTTGAGAAAGGGGACGGCCGCGATGAACAGGGCCAGCGGCGGCTCGATCAGCTCGAAGGCGACCGCGAGACCGATCCCCCCGAAATAGCCGACCGAGCGCACCCAATGGACCTCGACCGGTCCGACCTGGCTGGTGAGTCCGCGATCCTCGGGTTCCATGCGCTTCTCTCCCTCATCGCGTGCGACCGTCGCACGCGCCGCGCTGCCGGCGCCGCCCCGGGGCGCTCTCTGGTATCATGCGCGTGACAACGCGCGCGAGAGGCCCATGCTCGGTGTCCTGCGACGGCTCGCCCGCCGGGTGCTGGCTTTCCTGCGCCCGCGCCGCGCGCCCCAACCGGCGACCGGCGGCGCAATCCGCGTGCCGTCCGCGCCGCGGGTCTGGTCGCTGCCGGCCTGGCTGGTTGCTCTCCGCACGCGCCTCTTCACCAGCGCCGCGGCCTTCGGGACCGTCGCGTTCGGCGCTTTGACCTGGCTCGTCAGCGCGGGCCACACGGCCGCGCTCGACCTGGCGGTCGCCCAGGGCGTGCAGGCGGTCGAGAACCCGCTCGTCGGCGGGCTGATGACGGCGGTGAGCGAGCCGGGCTTCGCTCCACTCAACGTCGTCCTCGTGGTCGGCACGGCTGGCGCGCTGTGGGCGCTCGGCCACCCGCTGGCCGCCGGCCTCGCCGTGGCGGCCGGCGGGGCGGCGGTCCTGGCGATTCCGCTCAAGCTGCTCCTGGCCCGCCCACGCCCCGAAGCCGATGTCGTGCGAGTGGCGAGCAACCTGCCCGACTACAGCTTTCCCAGCGGCCATACGCTGTTCTACGTCGCCTTCTTCGGCTTTCTGGCCTACCTCGTCTATACGCGGCTGCGCCGCGGCCGACTGCGCACCGCCCTGCTCTGGCTGCTCGGCGCGCTCATCGTGTTGGTCGGCCCGTCGCGCGTGTACCTCGGGCACCACTGGCCCAGCGACGTGCTGGCCGCCTACACGCTCGGCCTGGCCTACCTCGTGCTGCTCGTCCGCCTGCACACCCGCCAGACGGTGGGGCGGCTCGCGCCCGCGGTCGGCGGGTAGCGCGCGCCTAGCGGGTCGGCGCGGGCAGCGCCCGGCGCGCGATCCCGTGGCGGGCCAGCCGCTCCCCCTCGATGCCGGCCACGGCCGCGAGCGCGCCCAGCCCCGTGATCGCCAGGTCGGCCAGCCCGAGGGGCGCCCCGCCGAGCACCGCGCGCAGGCCCGGCAGGAAGAGCGCGCTCAGCTGTAGCGCGGCCGACACCCCTAGCCCCGCGATCAGCCAGCGGTTGGGCGCGGGGCTGCCCAGCGTCGCGGGCCGGCGCCCCGTGCGCGCCAGCGGCGCGTGCAGCAGCTG
This sequence comes from Pseudomonadota bacterium, assembly GCA_021325365.1. The sequence goes on along the minus strand of JAJPHF010000134.1, from coordinate 98,460 downwards.
CGCGCCGACCAGGCTGGCGAACGCCATCGTCTGGGCGGTCGCCCCCGGCCCGTGGCGGGCCAGGCCGATCCCGTAGACGGCGAGCGCCGCCAGCGCGAGCGCCGCCGATTCGCCCAGAATGCGGCGCAGCAGCGGTGGCGGCACGATCGCCTCGCCGGGGGGCCGCGGCGGCTGGAGCATGAGCGTGGGATCGCGCGGCTCGACCGCGAGCGCCAGCGCAGGGGCCAGATCGGTCACCAGGTTGAGCCACAAGAGCTGCAACGGGTTCAGCGGTGTGGGCAGGCCGATGGCCACGGCGGCGAGCACCGTCCACACCTCGGCGGCGTTCGTGGCGAGCAGGTAATGTACCACCCGCCGCACGTTCGCGCGCACGAGGCGCCCCTCTTCCACCGCGTCCACGATCCGGCTGAAGTCGTCGGTGGCTAGCACCACGTCGGCCAGCTCGCGGGCCAGCTCCGTGCCGCGCTCGCCCATCGCCACGCCCACGTCCGCGGCCCGCAGGGCGGGCGCGTCGTTCACGCCGTCGCCCGTCATCGCCACGATCTTCCCATTCGCCTGGAGGGCGCGCACCACTGCCAGCTTTAGCTCGGGGGGGACGCGCGCGTAGATGCTCACCTCGCGCACGAGCTGGCGCAGCGCCTCCGGCTCCACGTCGCGCAGATCGTCCGCCTCCAGCGTGTCCAGCGCGCCCCGGCGCGACAGCCCCAGCTCCCGAGCCACGGCCACCGCCGTCGGCGCCTGGTCGCCCGTAATCATGATCGTGCGGATGCCCGCGCGGTGCAGCGCGGCGATCGCGGCCGGCACGCGCGGGCGAATGGGGTCGACCAGCCCGATGAGCCCGTACAGCACGAACCCCGCGCGCAGGTCGTCCTCGGTGTACGCCGCGGGCAGCTCGCGCTCCGCGAGGGCCAGGATGCGCATCGCGCGGCTCGCCATCACGGCATTGCGGCGCTCCATCGCGGCGCGGCGCTCGTCCGTGAGCGGGACGATGGCCCCGCCGATGGCGATCCGGTCGCAGAGCGCGAGCACCTCCTCGGGTGAGCCCTTGACCAGCGCGATCAGGCGCCCGTCGCGCTCGTGGACGGTGAGCATGTGGCGACGATAATCGCCGCGATCGCGGCGGTCGAGCGTCGGACAGGCCGCGCGCAAGGCGGGTACGTCCAGGCCCGCCTTCACGGCCGCCACCAGCAGCGCGCCCTCGGTGGACGACCCCTCGAACGTCACGGCGCCATCCCGGATGCCGAGCGGCTCGGCATCGGAGCACAACGCGCCGATGCGCAGCGCCTCCTGCACGGCCGGCCACGCCGCCGGGGCGATCTCCTCGCCATCGAGCGTGAAGGCGCCGACGGCCGAGAGCGCGGAGCCGCCGATGCGCACGGTGTGCCCGTCGAGCGCCAGCTCGCGCGCCGCCATCCGGTTCTCGGTGAGCGTACCCGTCTTGTCGGCGCAGATGTGCGTGACCGAGCCGAGCGCCTCGGCGGCCGACAGCGTCCGGATGAGCGTGCCTTTGCGGCGCATGCGGCCGGAGCCGAAGGCCAGTACCGTGGTGGCGAGCGTGGGCAGGCCCTCGGGGAGCGCGGCGACGCCCAGGCCCACCGCGGTGGAGATCGCGGGCACCAGGCCGACCGCGCGCAGCAGCGACAACCCGAGCACGCCCGCGCAGATCGCGGTCGCGCCGAGCGCGATGCGCCGGCCGAGGGCGTCCAGGTCGCGCTCGAGCGGCGTCGGCGGCGCGACCTCGGTGAGCGCCAGCAGGCGCAGCTCGCCGTAGACGGTGCGGTCGCCCGTAGCCACCACGATCGCGCCCCCGTGGCCGCCGACGACGGTCGTGCCCCGGTAGACCACGTCCCGCCGATCGGCGAGGGCCGTGCGCTCGGCCGTGGCGGCGACCTGCTTTTCCACCGGGCGGGACTCGCCCGTGAGCGCCGACTCTTCGACCCGCAGTCGCTCGGCGCTGAACAGGCGCGCGTCGGCCGGCACGGGATCGCCCGGCCGGAGCAGCACGACGTCGCCGGGCACCAGCGCGGCCGCGTCGACCAGCATCTCCGCGCCGTCGCGCCGGACGCGGGCGTGGATCGCCGTCCCGCGCCGCAGGGCTTGGATGGCGCGGTGGCCGCTGCGCTCGGTGGCCGCGCCGATCGCCGCGTTCACGACGAGCACCCCCGCGATGAGTCCCGCTTCGAGCACCGCGCCGGTGGCCAGCGACAGGACGGTGCCTGCCCCCAGGAGCGCGCTCGGCGCATTGCAGAACTGGCCGAGGACGAGCCCCAGCAGGGACGGCTCCGCGGGCTCGGCCAGCCGGTTCGGGCCCCAGCGCGCCCGCCGCGCCTCGACCTCGGCGGCCGTCAGCCCCCGCGTCGGGTCGACGGCGAGCAGCCGCTCCACCGCGGCCGCCGACAGCGCGTGCCAGGCCGGCGTCGGGGCCTCGGAGGGGCTGGCCAGGGCTGCCGGCCCCTGTGCGGTCGGGGCGGCTGGCGCCTCGCCGGTAGCGGCCGGGGCGCCCAGGCGCGCGCGCAAGCGCGCCTCCATCTCGCCCAGCAGCGCCGGCAGCGCGCGGTCCGCCGGGGCGTACTCGACCAGGACGGTGCCCGTCACGGCGCTGGCGGTCGCCTGGCGGACGCCCGGCATGGCGGCGAGCGCCGCCACGACGATCGGCTCGCGCGCGGGCTGCCGGCGCAGCCCGTAGACGGCGAGGCGCACGCGGCCGGGGGTGGCGCTGCGCAGGACGATCTCGCCGACGACAGGAGTGGCGGGCGCTTGCGGGGCCAGACCCAGGGCGCGCGCGATGCGGCGGAGGACCTGAGCCGCGGACCAGCGCGCCGCGTCGAACAGCACCAGCACGTTGCCCGTGAGCGGGTTCGCCTGCACTGTACGCACGCCGCGGACCCGGGCCAGCGTCGTCTCGACCTCCCGTGCCCGGGCGGGGCTGCGCTGCAGACCGGCCACGGCGAGGCGGAGCCGGCCGGGCTCTGGCACGCTCACCACGCGCAGACCGGCATCCGCCGGCGGGGCAGGAGCGGCGGCGGCCATCACCGCGGCCTCCGAGCCGATGTCGCATCGGGAGACGAGCGAGGTCGAGCAATCGCGAATGAACACCGTATTATCAAACGCCTGCCCATGAAGGTCATGCCTCTTATTTGGATTTTGATTAGCGTACCAGCACTTTGATTAGCGTACCAGCACTCGGTAATCGATAGCGATGAGCCATCGATGCTCACGGCACGTGAACACGACGACTCGCACGTCTGCTACAGTTTGCGGGTATGCGTAGCAGTTGGGGCCGATCGACCTGCTACAGTGGCCATCCACATCGCAAGAATTGTGCCAGGTCATGCCGAGCAAGCAATAGGTAACTGAAGAGGACCCGAATGCTAGAGTGTACCGCGGACCGCGGCGTTAGTGCTATAACAAAACGGATGTCCCATTCCGAGCGGAAACTAGCGCTTGATGCGCTGCTAGCCGGCGCGGCGTGGGTATCTGCCGTATGGGTCCGGGGTTGAAACTGGAGGGTGCGAATGCTAGGTCTGGATGACGTGGCGGCCGGGGTCGGCGAGGCTGTTGGGGGTATTTGGGGACTCGGGCTCGTGGCGGTGGGCGCCGTGATCCTCGCCCCTCGCGCCAAACCGCTTGCCAAGCAGGCGATCAAAGGCTATCTTGCCGCGACCGAGCGGGCGCGGGAGATGATGGCCGAAACCGGCGAGCAGCTTCAGGACCTCTACGCGGAGGCCAAGCACGAGTACGAGTCGGAGCTGAGCCAGCCGCAGAACGCGGAGAAGATCGCGGTCGAGACCGGGGAGGGCGACTCCGAGAGCGAGGGGCGGCCGCGGCGGCGCGGGAGCGCCTCGGGGCTGGTCACGGCGTCCGGGCAGCCGGCGTAGCCGGCACGGACCCGCGTGCCGTGCGACGACGATCGGCGAGCCCAGCGACGGGCGCGACGCGCGGCGGGAAGCTCGGTGCGCGCCGGTCAGGCGCCACGGGCGCGGCCGCGCGCCCGCGGCGTCGCCACCCGCTGGTGCGGCTCGCGGGCACCGTGGCGCGCCTGCCGCGTTACCTCAACCTGGCCCAGGCCTTGATCCGCGATCCCGCGCTGCCCCGGCAGCGCAAGGTGGCGCTCGCGGCCGGGATGGGCTACACGTTCCTGCCCGTCGACCTGATCCCCGGCGTCATCCCGGTCCTCGGGCAGCTGGACGATCTCGGCGCGCTGCTGCTCGCGCTGCGGCACGCGCTGCGGGCCTGTCCGGCCGACGTGGCGACGGCGCACCTGGCCCGCGCGGGGCTGTCCGCTACCGCGCTGGACGCGGACCTGCGCACGGTGGCGGTGGCGGGCGTCTGGCTGGTGGGCGGCACGGCCTCGCTGGGCCGGCGGGTGCTAGCCATGCCCTTCCGCTGGCTGCGCGGCGCGGCGCCCGCGCCCGGCGCACGCTGAGCGCGGCGCGGAGCGCCGCTCGCGGGAGGGGGCGACTCGGACCGGGCGCGGCTGGCGCTCGCAACGGGAGGGAAGGAGCATGCTCGGCGGTGTGATCGGCCGACTAGCGAGTGGCGCGGTCTGGGGCCTGGGAGCGGCCGCCGCTTTGAGCCTCGCGGGCAGCGGGACCGCCGACCTGCGGCCGGTGGCCAAGCGCGTGCTCAAGGTCTGCGTGGTGGCGGCCGACCGCGTGCAGGAGATCGCGGCGGAGGCGCGAGAGAGCCTCGAAGACCTCTATGCCGAGGTGCGGTTTGAGCAGGAGCAAGCGGCTCGGAATAGCGTGGCGCCGGCCGACGCGCCCGCGCCGGACCAGCCCGTGCGGCTAGAGCTTGACGATCGAGAGAAGCGAGATGGAGCAGGCCAGCGCTCACGCGCACATCGTTAGTCACGTGCCCGGCCGGCTGCGGGTGCGCGTGCGGAAGGGGCAGCGGCACCCGCGTGTCCTCCACCGCATCGAGACCCAGCTTGCCGAGCAGCCGGGCGTCCGCGCCGTCGCCGTCAATGCGGGGACCGGCAGCGTCATGGTGCAATACAACCCGCGCGCGCTGTCGACCGAGTCGCTGCTCGACCTGCTTCACGACGTCGGCGTGGTGGCGCACAGCATCTTTAGCGACGAGGAGATCGATCTGTCCAGCGCGGACCAAACCGGCGCGGCTGGGCACAGCGAGACCGCGCAATCGATCATCGGGGCGCTAGACCGCCTGGACCGGCGCCTGTCTACGCTCACCGGCCAGAAGCTGGACCTGAAGGTGCTCTTCCCCCTCGGCCTCGGCGCGCTCGGGGTACGGCAGCTCGCGGTAGGCGGGTGGGGGCTCGCCGAGATTCCGGCCTTCGTGCTGCTGTGGTACGCTTTCGATTCCTTCTACAAGCTCCACCGGGCGCCGGCCGTGGAGCCGACGGCTAGCGGCTTCGCGCCGCCCGACAGCCCCGACGCCGCGGTCCCCGTGGCATCGCCGCATGACTGAGGCCGTGGCGGCCGGCCGGCTGATCCTCTACGTCGGCAAGGGCGGCGTCGGCAAGACCACCTTGGCCGCGGCCACGGCCGTCCGCGCGGCGGCGCTCGGGCACCGCACGCTCGTGGTCAGCACCGATCTCGCCCACAGCCTGGGGGACGTGCTGGCCAGCCCGCTTGGCGCCGAGCCGGAGCCGATCGCGGAGCGCCTCTACGCCCAAGAGATCAACGTCCTGGAGGAGGCGCGCCGCAGCTGGGGCCAGGTGCAGGGGCAGCTCGCCGATTTTCTGCGCCAGGCCGGCGTGCCCGACGTCCAGGCCGACGAGCTGGCGATCCTGCCGGGCCTCGAGGAGGTCGCCGCGCTGGCGCAGATCGGGCGGGCGAGTCGCAGCGGCCAGTTCGACTGCGTGGTGGTGGATGCCGCGCCCACGGGTGAGACGATCCGCCTGCTCAGCATGCCCGAGTCGCTGCAGTGGTATGCCGGGCGCATTCAGGAATGGGGCCGGCGGCTGCCGCGGATGGTCGGGCCGGTGCTGCGGCGGGCGCTGCCGGACCTGAACGTCGGCGCGGGACTGGGCCACCTGACCGAGCGCGTCAAGGAGCTGCGCGCGCTCCTCGGCGACCCGCGGCACAGCTCGTACCGCCTCGTCGTGACCCCCGACCGGATGGTGCTGAAAGAGGCGGAGCGCGCGGAAACCTACCTCAACCTCTTCGATTACCCGATCGACGCGGTAGTGCTGAACCGGGTGCTGCCGGCCCAGGAAGCCGCGCCTCCCTATCTGGCCGCGCTCCTGACCCGGCAGCAGGCGCTGATCGCGGAGATCGAGCAGGCGTTCGCGGCGCTGCCGATTCTCCACGCGCCGTTGCTTACCGAGGAGCCGGTCGGCCAGCCGGCGCTCGCGGCTCTCGCGCAAACGATTTTCGGGGCGCGCGATCCCACCGCCGTGATGCACGTCGGCCCCACCCAGCGCATCGAGCGCGAGGGCGACCAATACGTGCTCCGGATCGTGATGCCGCACGTCGAAACGCGGAAGCTCGCCCTGACCCGGCGCGGCGACGTGCTGTACGTCGACATCGGGAACTTTCGACGCGAGATCGCGCTGCCGCGGGTGCTGGCCATGCTGGAGCCGGGGGTAGCCCGGCTTCGCGCCGGGATGCTGGAGATCCCCTTCAAGACACCCGCCGACGAGCACCCGGCGCCAGCGGGGCGCGGCTGAGCCGCGGGGAGAGCATGGCGCTACTAGCCGGTCCCGAGGTCACGCTCACGCTCCAGATCGCGCTGGCCGGCGTCTTGGCCAGCATCATCGGCTGGCAACGCCATCACGTGGGGCGGCCGGCCGGCGTGCGCACCCACGCGCTGGTGGCGATGGCGGCCGCCATGTTTACCCTGGCTGGCATCTACGGCTTCGGGGGGCCGACGGGGACGCGGGACCCGACCCGCGTGGCGGCCCAGATCGTCTCGGGCATCGGCTTTATCGGCGCCGGGACCATCTTCCGTTCCGAGAACACCGTCTACGGGCTGACGACGGCCGCCACGCTCTGGTTCGCCGCGGCGCAGGGCGTGCTCGTCGGCGCGGGCCTGGAGGTCGTCGCCGCGCTGGCGAGCGGGCTCGCGCTCGTGGTGCTCGTGGTGGCCGGCGCGATCGAGCGTCGCGGCGAACGTCACGAGCCAGTGGATGCGCCGCATGGCTGATCGTCATTAACCTGCCGTCATGACATTGCTGGGGAGGGACCATCGCGGATGGAAGCCGAAGAGGCGGCAGACCACGTCCGGGAGGCCAGCGAAGCGAAGCCAGCGTTGGAACACCCTGTCGAGCGCTTTCGCACGCGGGCCGCGATCACCATCGCCGTGCTGGGCATGCTGCTCGCCATTGCGAGCCTCGGCGGCGACGACGCGCTCAAACAAACGCTAAATGCCAACGTCCGCGCGAGCGACACCTACGCCTTCTATCAGGCCAAGAACATCCGCCAGACGGCGGCGGCGCTGGCCGCCGACGAGCTGGACACGGCGCTCCGGCTGCACCCGGACGTGGCGGCGGCCGACGTAGGCGCCGCGGTGCAGCAGCAGATCGCGGACTACCAGGCGCAGATCGCGGAGTACGAGAGCGCCCCCGACCCCGAGGACCCGACCAACCCGCTGAAGGGCGAGGGGAAACAGCAGCTACTGGCCCAGGCCCGGGACTGGGAAGCGAAGCGGGACCGCGCCGACGCGCAGCACCACAACTTCGACTACTCGCGGGCGCTGTTCCAGATCGCCATCGTGCTGGGCTCGGTCGCCATTCTGGCCGTGTCCCGCCCCGTCCTGTGGCTGGCGCTGGCCCTGGGCGGGGGCGCGACGCTCCTGATGCTGAACGGGTTCTTCCTCTTGGTCGACCTGCCGGGCGCAGGCTAAGCCGCGGGCAGGCCCGCGGGCCTGCCCGCTCGGGCACGCCCTAGCTGGCCTGTACGATGCGGTTGCACAGCCGGCCGATCTGGGGCGACGAGACCTCGACCACGTCGCCCACCTTCAGGAACAGATCGGTGGCGCGCGTGCCGTCCGGGCCGGGCGGCGTCTTGTCCGCCGCGGTGCCGGCCGCCGTGCCGCCGGCGATCACGTCGCCCGGCACGAAGGTGAAGTCCTGCGACAGCAGCTCCAGCACCTCGCCGAAGGGCCAGATCATGTCGCGCGTGTTGTAGTGCTGGCGGACCTGCCCGTTGACGCGCGTCTCCACGTCCACGTTCTGCGGGTCCAGCTCGCCGACGACGATGCACGGCCCCATCGACGTCGAGCCGTCGAAGTTCTTGGGCCGGTTGTAGCTCATCGGCTTCGAGACCCACGGATCGTCGCGGATGCTCCAGTCGTGGAAGAGGGTGACGCCCCAGACGTACTCCCCGATGCGGCTCGCCGGGATGTCGCGGCCGCGCTTGCCGATGACGATTGCCGCCTCGCCCTCATAGTCGAAGTAGCGCGTGCGGCGCGGATAGGGCACGTCGTCGTCGGGGCCGGCCACCGTGTCGGGCACCTTCCAGAAGCCCCACTGGCCGCCCTCGCGCGCCGAGCGCGTGACCTCCTCCAGCGTGACGTTGCGGCCCAGCCGCCGCGCCTCCATGCCCATCAGGTGGTCGGCGTAGTTCCCGCCCATGCAGGCGATGCGGCGCCCCGGCCAGGGGGCGTGTAGCTTCACGCTGCCGGCCGCGTGGACGACCGGCCCGCCGTCGGGCGCCGCGCCCGCGCCGCCCGCGGCGTGCTCGATCGCCCGCCGCGCATCGTCGAGCGCGGCCTCGCCCGCCGCGATGAACGCTTCCAGCCGCGCGGGCACGCGGGCGTCGGCGGTTTGTGTGGCCGCGTTCTCGCCGCGCTCCCGTAGATAGCTAGCGAACGCGCGGTTAAGATCGACGATCGTGTCGCCCTCCCAGGCGCCCACCCGTTGCTCCGGACCAAAAACGACGATCTTCACGGTGCTCCTGCTCCCCAAGCGCGCTGTCGTTCCACGATATTCCGCTAGTGCTACCACGAGGCGCCGCGACGGCGCCTCAGATGGCCGGCTGTCGCTCGCGTAGCGCCGGGCAGGCGCCGGGCGCTACGGCAGATCCTCCATCGCCTCGGCCAGGGCCGCGCGGAAGGCGCGATCGATGAGCAGCGAGTCGCGGGCGCCGCGCAGCATCGCCTCGCGGGCCTCGGCGGTCGTGGCGTAGCGCTCGGCCACGACGTCGAGCATCGCCCCGTGCTCCACGTCGGCCTCGCTGTGGACAGTGCTGTTCTTCAGCCGCTCGACGGGGATGCCCAGCCCGCGAGCGATGTTCTGCGCCATGCGCATCGACAGCCCGCCGCCCTGCACGATGTCGCCGCTGTTGCGCCGCTCCATCACGCTCGACGCGGTGAATGCCTCCAGCCAGGGGCGCGTCATCGCCAGGTGGATCCACGCCCAGAAGCAGGCGACGACGCCGGGCACTAGCTCGGCGTTGTCGACCTCTTCGGGCGTCAGCCCGACGACCTCGCACTCGCGGTGGCCCAGCGCGATGTGATCGCTGCCGGCGCGCGGGTCGAAGTCCAGCTCGTCGCGCTCGTGCTCCCAGATCATGTGCTTCACGTCGAGCGGCGCCGCCGCCTGCACGTAGGCCCACACGTCGCGGCGGTGGCGCTGGTAGCGCGCCCGGTGCAGCACGTAGAGGCGCGCGCGGGGCAGCGTGATCGGCAGCGACAGCAAGTGCTGGAACTCGGGCGACGCGAACTGCTCGTTGGTCAGCCGGTTCAGCTCGGCAATCACGTCGGCCGCGGGACTGAGGACCATCAAGCGCTCTCCTTCTAACGAGGGGTTTGGGGAGTGTCCTCCCTTTCTGGTCTGCTCAGGTAGGCAGCAGCTCGCCGCCGACCGCCTGGCCGGGCGCCGCGAACAGCAGCGACTTGATGACGACCGGCACCACGTTCTGCGGCTCCAGCAGCGCGCCCACGTCGATGTAGTCGAACTCCTTGAGCTGCATGCCGTCGATCGAGATCACGTCGCTCGGCACGCCCAGGTCGTCCTTCAGGACGTGGCCGAGCGTCTTGCCGACGTCGCCGTCCACCAGCAGCACCAGCGGCCGCCCGTGCTCGATGGTGTGCGGGAGGCCCTGCACGATGCCCTCGGCGAGCGCCCGCAGCCGCGCGTACAGCGGGTCGCCGTGCCAGCGGAAGGCCAAGGCCAGCGCCGCGTGGCCGTCGTGCAGGTCGAAGCGCCGCAGCGCCCAGCGGATCGCCGCGGCCACGTCGTCGGTGCGCAGCGGCGCGGCCGGGTCGAGCGGCGGGAAGAGCACGGGCAGGTTGTGCAGCGGCAGCCGGGCGGGATCGGAGAGGAAGATCGTGTTGCCGCTGAGCTGCACCGAGAACTGCGAGGCGCCGATCACCGTCGCGCGGATGCGCTGCGCGGGCTCCAGCAGCGGCAAGGCGATGCGCCCGTCGGCCAGCGCGGCGCGAATCTCCGTCGCCAGCGCGGGCGCCAGGTCGCCGTAGTCGGTGTCCTCGCGGCCGTAGATGTACTCCGCCACGCCGCCCGAGAAGGTGATCGCCTCGGGCGGCACGTCGCGCGGCATCTCCGGCGTGACCAGGAGCGCGCGGGCGAGGTCGCTCGGCTGCTCGCGGATGACGCTCACGAGCGCGTCCACCATCGTCCGCGCCAGTCGCTCGCGCGCCGCGGGCGCCAGCGGCCGGCCGAGCGTCAGCTCCACGCCCGCCGCCTCGGCGATCTGCCGCGCCGGGCCCTCGATGCGCACCAGCCCGCCGTCCGGCCCGAACGCCACCAGCCGGCCGCCGACCGCGACGGCGGCAGTGTGGAGCACCTGGCCGTCGTGGACGAGCGCGAGCTTGCTCGTGCCGCCGCCCACGTCCACGTTCAGCACGTTCTGGCGCGTCTGCCGCGAGAGCAGCAGCGCCCCCGCGCCCTGGGCGGCAAGCAGCGCCTCCAGGTGGTGCCCGGCCGAGGCGCAGACGAACTTGCCCGTCTCGGCCGCGAACAGGTCGGCGATGGCGCGGGCGTTGCTGCGCTTGAGCGCCTCGCCGGTGAGGATCACGGCGCCCGCGTCGATCGCGCTCGGCTCCAGCCCGGCCGTCGCGTAGGCTTCCTTGAAGAACGCCTGGAGCCGCTCGGCGTCGATGGTGTTGTCGGGCCGGTACGGCGTCAGCAGGATCGGGGAGCACCACAGGATCTCGCGGTTCACCACCACGAAGCGGCTGGACATCTCCTCCTTCAGCCGCTGGAGGTGGACCCGCGCGAACATCAGGTGCGACGTGGAGGAGCCCACGTCCACGCCCACCGTCGTCAGCTCGACGTTGTCCACGTCCCAGATCGCCTTGCCGAGCGCCGCGAGCTGCTCGGGCGTCGGCGGCGGCTCGTCGTCGTGCGTGTGGTCGCCATGATGGTGATGGAAGAGCCCGTAGTAGGCCGCATCGGCCTCGTCGTGGCTGTGGTACGGCGTGTCGCTGGAGTGGGTGTGGCCGCTGTGCGAGCGCTCCATCGGTCGGGCTCTCCTCATGGCGCATAGTTGCCCCCGGGATCGGCCGGTTGGTTGGCAGCATCCCGAGGGAAGCGGGGAGCCGCCAGGGCGACGACCCGCCGAATGCCGTCCTCTCCCCCTTCGTCTTGGTTAGGGAGGAGGTCAGGGGATCGGTCCGCCCCGCTCAGCCGCGCCGCCGCCCGCCGCGCCCCGCCACGCGGCGACGGCTCTGGCCGAACTGGCCGATTATGGGGCCCGGCCGGGCGCCGGTCAAGGCGCGGCGCCGCTGTCGCAAGCGTCCGCGAGGCGGGCGCTCAGATGAGTTATGTATGTGATGCCATAATGATGTGTCGTATGCCACAATACCGTTCGTGGAACGCACCACGATCGTTGCCCCCGAAGAGTTGCTGGGGTTCTTGTCGCACTCCTCGACGACATTGATGATGGCGCCTATCTGGTCGAGGACTTGCTCCCAGCGGATTAGCGCCGGATCCGCCAGCTCTGCGACCGCCACGCCGATGCCGATATCGGCTTTGTCGATGCGGCTGTTCTCGCGATCGTCGAGCGGTTGAACGAGCCGAAGCTGGCAACGCTCGACCGTCGCCATTTCGGGATGCTGCGCCCGCGCCACGTCGACGCCTTGCGGCTCCTGCCGGAATAGCGGCTGGGGGCCAGCAGCCTGCCATCCACCCCGGATGCCCTGGCGGTGCTCCGCCAGCCATACGTGCGCGCCTTCGCGCTCAGCCGTCGCGCTGGCCTGGCCGGCGCTGGCGCGGCTCGGCTCCCTGCACGCGCTCCGGCCGCGCGAAGCCGAGGCCGAGCTGCTGACCGGCGAGCCGTAGAAAATCGCCTCGGCCCCCGTCAGCGCTCTGCTAGACTTCTCGCAGCGGGCCGGGCCACTGCCGACATGTCGTAGGGCAGGAGCCGCGACCCTGCCGCCCAGTGGCCGCCCCCGGTCGCCGATTGCGGGACGACGCGGAATCGCGCCACCATCGTTGCGTCTGACATTCGTGCCGCGCTGCTCGTCACAACATGCTCAGGTTGGAACATGAACACATCGAATCGTTTCCCGCGGCGCCGACGCCACTGGCAGCTTGCGGCCGCCGGCGGGCTGCTACTGCTCGCGACCGCCTGCGCCGCTCTTGTCCCAGAGCCCGCGCCGCTGACGGCGCTCCCGGCGCCACCGCCCGCGGCGGCCCCGGCGGCGCCGCCCGCTGCGCGCGACGCCGCCACCCCCCAGGTCGAGGAGCCGGGGGCGCCGGCGAGCGAGCGCGAGGCGGCGCCGGCGGCCGCGAGCGATGCCCCGCCCGCCGCGGACGAAGCCACCGCCGTCGCCCCGGCGTCGTGCGACGGGACGCCCGCGCCGCTCGCGAGCCTGAGCCCTGACGAGCGGCGGCGGCTGTTCCGCGAGCCGCTGCCCCCGGCGGCCGTGTGGGACCCGCCCGGCCCGAAGCGGGTGGGCCTCCAGGCGGGCCACTGGCTGGTCGAGCAGGTGCCGCCCGAGCTGCACGGCCTGCAAGCCGGCACCAGCTTTGGTGGCAGGCAGGAGTGGGAGGTGAACCTCGATCTGGCCCTGCGCACGCAGGCGCTGCTGGAAGCGGCGGGCGTGCAGGTCGACGTCCTGCCCGCGACGGTGCCCGAGCACTACCAGGCGCACGCCTTCGTGGCGATCCACGCCGACGGGGACACGTCGGGCCGCGTGCGCGGCTTCAAGGTCGCCCGCCCGGGCTTTAGCTCCGTGCCGGCCGCCGACGACCAGCTGGTAGACGACCTGAACGCGGCCTACGGGGCGGCGACCGGCCTGCCGCGCGACGACGAGCACATCTCCCTGCGCATGCGCTACTACTACGCCTTCAACTCGCGGCGCTACTGCCACGCCGTCGCTCCCGGCGTCCCGCAGGCCATTATCGAGACGGGCTTCCTCACCAACGCCGCCGACCGCGGCATCCTGCTGGGCACCCCCGACGCCGCCGCGCGGGGCCTGGCCGACGGCATCCTGCGCTACCTCCACGACACCCCGAGCCCGTGAGCCGCTGCCCGGTGGCCCGCCCCGCGGGGCGGCTCCACTTCAGGGCTAGCCTCCCCCTCGCGATCCCTGGCGCCCGCCGCGCCTTGCCGCGGGGGGCGCCCCTTGCTATACTCGCGCCCGTGCGCGGGCGCCCCACCGCCGCGCGTCCCGCCGGAGGACGCCATGCGACCACGCCAGAGCCTCGCCCTCCTCGCCGTCGCGCTGAGTCTCGCGCTGGCCTGTGCCACGCCGCGCGCCCAGCCGGCGCCCACCCGCAGCCCGGCCAACACCGCGCCCGCGGCGAGCGGCGCGGACGCCGCGGCGCCCCCCGACGCGCCAGCGCCCCGCCACCTGACCATCGGCATCAGCTCCGCCGACTCCTCGGCTGTCCTGTGGACCGCGCGCGACGCGGGGCTCTTCGCGCGCTACGGCCTCGACGTCGACGTGCCGTATCTGAGCGGCGTGAAGGCCGTGCAGTCGCTCGTGGCGCACCAGACCGAGTACGGGCTCATCTCGGGCCGCACGACCAGCGATGCGTATCTCGCCGGCGCGGACGTCGTGCTGCTGGCCGGCCTCTCGACGACCATCGCCTTCCAGATCTTCGGGACGCCGGGCCTGGCTCAGCCCGCCGACCTGCGCGGCCAGACCATCGGCATCACCCAGTTCGGCGCCTCCACGGACTTCGCCGCGCGCCAGAGCCTGCGCCGCTTCGGCATGGAGGCCGACCGCGACTACAGCCTCTTCCAGACCGGCGGCACGCCCGAGAGCCTGGCGGCGCTGCAGAGCGGCGGCGTGCAGGCGGCGGTGCTCTCCTCGCCCTCGACCATCACCGCGCGCCGTGCCGGACTGCCGATGGTGCTCGACGTGGGCGAGCTGGGGATCCCGTACGTCGGCGGCGCCCTGGCCGTGAACCGCGACTTCCTGGCGCAGGAGCCGGACGTCAGCCGGCGCGTGCTGAAGGCCATCGTCGAGAGCATTCACTACGCGAAGACCAACCCCGCGCCCACCAAGGAGATCATCGGTCGCTACCTGCAGACGAGCGACGACGACGTGCTCCAGGAGACCTACGATCTCCAGATCCAACGCAATCTCCAGCGCACGCCGACGGTGTCCCTGGAAGGCATCCAGACGGTGCTGGACACCGTCGCGGACGAGAATCCGCGCGCCCGCGAGCTGGCGCCGGCCACGCTGGTGGACCCCACGCTGCTCCAAGAGCTAGAGGCGAGCGGCTTCATCAAGCAGCTCTGGGGCGATTGAGCGCGGGCGCGTCGGGAGAAGCATGCGACTGGAGATCCGGCACTATCCGGTTGAGCGCGTCGTCCCCGGCCCCGCGACCCGCCTCGCCGGGCGCACGCTGGAAGTCGACCTGGCGGGGCTCCGCGACGACCTGGCCGCCGATCCGCGCGTGGCGGGCCTGACGGTCGACCTCGTGGCCCCCGGCGACTCGGTGCGCCTCGCCCGCGTCTTCGACCAGATCGAGCCGCGCGTCAAGCTCGCCGGCCCGGCGGGCGACTTCCCCGGCATCCTGAGCCCCGTGCGGCGCGCCGGCGCCGGCCGCGCCAACGCCTTGAAAGGCGTCGCGGTCACCGTGTGCAACCCGGACGACCCGAGCCTGCACAGCGCCCTCGACCTCGGCGGCGCGGGCGCCCGCTGGTCCGAGTATGCCAATCTGCACCACGTCGTGCTCAGCGCGGCCGCGCCGCCCGGTATCTCGGCCGCCGAGCACCAGCGCGGCCTGCTCGAAGCCGGCCTCAAGGCGGCGGTGGCCCTGGCCCGGACGACGATCGAGCGCGAGGCGGCCGCGGTCGAGGTCTTCGATCTGCCGCCGCTGCTGGCGCCCGCGCCGACCGACCTGCCGCGGATCGGCTACGTGTACCAGATCCGCTCCCAGCAGCGCCCTACCCTGGACGACGAGCCGATCCTCTACGGGAGCAACGTGCGCCATCTGCTGCCGACGCTGCTGCACCCGAACGAGGTGCTCGACGGGGCGCTGACGACCGGCTACCACCTGTTCCAGACGGAGACCTACGCGATCCAGAACCACCCGGTCATCACGGCGCTCGCCCGCCGGCACGGCACCGAGCTATGGGTCAGCGGCGTCATCGCCATCATCACCACGCCCGCGCCCGAGGACCGCGCGCGCAACGTCGCGATGGCGGTCGGCCTGGCCGCCGACGTGCTGGGGCTCGACGGCGTGCTGCTCACCAAGACGGCGGGCGGCATGCCCGAGACCGATCTGATGCTGGTCGCCGAGGGCTGCGAGCAGGCGGGCGTGAAGACCGCCCTGATCGTCTGGGAGCGACTGACCAACGGCCGCAGCGAGAGCCCGCTGACGGTGTTCTCGCCGCTGGCCGACGCCATCGTCAGCACGGGCGACCGCGACGCCTGGATCACCCTGCCACCGGTGGCGCGGGTCATCGGCTCGCCCGACCCGGCCGACGCCGGCACGCTGCGTCTGCGGCTATACGAGGTCCACGGCGGCATCAGCCAGCTCGGCGCCGGCCACTTCACGGCGGTCGATACCTGACCGTATGGCAATGCCATAGTCAAAACTCTCCGTAGCACCTCTCCTCTGGCGCAGATCTTGCAGACAGCCCACGTCTATGCGCCCGGGAGAATCCCGAAGCACCGGGTCCGCCGGAAGGCAGCTGCACTCCTGAGAAGTAGCCTCGCCGGCGGAATCGCGGGCCACTAACGTCCTGCCCTCTGCGAAGAAGGGAGGGGCCCCATGACTTCTCGGCTGCTGCATCCCATCACCGTTGTCGTCCTGATTATGCTCGCAGTTCCGGCGGCCGTGCAGGCGACGAGCGCCGCCGGCGGGAGCGAGCGGGCGGGTCGCGTCCTCGCCCAGCTCACCCCTTCCCCCACGCCGACGACCTCGCCGGTGCCGACCGGGACGGCCAGCCCCACCACCATCGCCACGCCCAGTGCGACCGCGACGCCTCAGGCCACGGCGACGACGCAGGCTACCGCGACGCCTCCGGCTACCGTCGCTCTGACCGAGACACCTACCCTCACCGCCGTGCTCACGGCCACGCCGACCGTCGCACTCACCCCGACCGCCACGTCCACGGTTACTAGCCTGACGGTGCCGCAGGCGATTGCCATGGTCCAGCCGAGCGGCCAGACCGGGGCGCCCTGCGCCACCGTGATCGGTCAGTCCTGCACCGTGTCCGGGCAGGTCACGGGCACCGGCTCGGTCACGGGCAGTATGAACTGGGGCGTCTCGGCCCAGATCCCCGCCGGCGTAGCAGTTGGCACCACGCCCGTGGCAGTCTTCGCCACGACCAGCGGCCTGGAGGGCTTCGCCTGCGGTCCCGTCGTGGCGAACGCGACCAGCGTGCTGTGTACCGGGACGACGAACGGTAACGCGCTGCAGAGCTCGAACGTCACGGTTGTGTTCGGCGCTGGCGTGTGGGTTACCGGCACGGTCAGCGGCCCGGGCGCCCAGACGCCGACGGCTACCCCCACGCCGCCGCCCGCCAGCTTGTCGGTCCAGCAAGCGCTGGCGCTCGTGCCGCCCAGCGGCCAATTCGGCGTGCCTTGCGCGGGGCAGCCCACCCAGATCTGTACCGTCAGCGGCCAGGTCGTCGGCAGTGGCCTGGCCCTCGGCAACATGCAGTGGACCCTGGTCGCGGCCGTGCCCGGCGGGGTCGCGGCGGGGACCGTGCCGATCGCGGTTTTCAGCACCACGAATGGGCTGCAAGGGTTCCCCTGCACCCCGACCGGGGCCGGGGCGGGGAGCGTGACCTGCCAGGGAACCCTCTTCGGCCTGGCCCTGCAGACCTCCACCGCCACGGTGATCTTCAGCCAGGGGGTCGCGGTGACCGGTATCGTCATCGGCCCCGGGCCGGCCCCGCCGCCCAGCGCGCCGAACGTGCTGCCCCCCGCCCCGCCCCTCGGCTACCTACCGGCGCCCCCGCCGCCGGTGGCCTATGCGCCGCCGCCACCGTCCGTGCCGTACCTGATACCCCCCTCGTTCGGGCCGCGCCTGTACGTGGCCAACTACAACGGAAACAGCCTGGCCGTGATCGATCCGGGGACGTATTCGCTGCTGGGCATGGTGCCGACGGCGGTCGGTCCGCTGGGAGTGAGCGTCAGCCCCGACGCCTCCCGCGCCTACGTGACCAACTACGGCAGCAACAGCGTCACGGTCCTGGACACCGACAGCGACACGGTGGCCGCGGATATTCCGGTCGGCCTTGGGCCCTTCAGCGTGGGGCTGACGCCCGACGGAGCCCGAGCCTTCGTCGCGAACTACGGCGACAACACGGTGTCGGTGGTGGACACTAACGCCAACGCGGTCGTGGGAACGATCGGGGTCGGCGCGGGACCGGTGGCGGTCGCCGTGAACCCGGTCAACCCCTTCGCCTACGTGGTGAACCATGACGACAACACCATCGCCGTCGTCGACGTCTTCAACAACGCGGTCGTGGCGGTGATTCCCGTGGGAGCCGGTCCGACGGACGCCAAGGTGAGCCCGGACGGTAGCCGGCTCTACGTCGCCAACCACGACGACAACACCGTGGCCGTGATCGACACCGGCAGCAACGCGGTGGTATCGGTCATCCCGGTCGGCCTGCACCCCGTGGATCTGGCGGTGACCCCGGATGGGAGCCGAGTGTTCGTCGCCAACCACGACGACAACACCGTGGCCGTGATCGACACGGCGGCGTTGGCCGTCGAGGCAGTTATCCCGGTCGGCGCCGGCCCCATGGATACCACGGTGAGCCCGGACGGCACGCAGGTCTACGTGACCAACCACGACGACAACACCGTGGCGGTCATCGACCCGTTTGCCGACGCGGTCGCCGCCGTGGTCCCCGTGGGGGAGGGCCCGGCGGGCGCGGCCGTGAAGCCGTAAGGAAGAGGCAAGGCAAGGGGCCAGTCTCGGGCACCGCTTCCGAGCGGGGGCGTTCGACCAGGCCAAGCTGCGCCGGGAGCTAGTCGCGCGCCAGGCGGAGAGCGCAGGCGACAGTCGGCGTGCCGAGCGGCTACGAACGGTGGTAGCATCCTGCCGTCAGCAGGGGCAGCGCCGGCCCACCTTCCTGGGGACCGCCGGTAAAGAGGTTCTGATGGGCGAAGGGTTTCGCGTCGTACACTACGTCAACCAGTTCTTCGCGGGCCTCGGCGGCGAGGAGCGGGCCGGCGTGGGACCGGCCGTGCGCCCCGGGCCGGTGGGACCGGGCCGGCGGTTGCGACAGCTTCTGGCGCCGGAGGGCGCCATCGTCGCCACGGCCTACTGCGGCGACAATTACTTCGCCGACCAGCCCGAGCAGGCCATCGCCGCGCTGCTGGCGAAGATTCGCCCCTACCGGCCGGACCTCGCCATCCTGGGGCCAGCCTTCAACTCCGGCCGCTACGGCGTGGCCTGCGGCCAGCTCGGCGCCGCCCTGACGCGCGAGCTGGGCATTCCCGCGATCAGCGGCATGCACGCCGAGAACCCCGGCGTGGCCCTCGCCCGCGCCGACGTGCTGATCGTAGAGACGGCCGCCGACGCGCGGACGATGGACGCCGCGCTGACGCGCATGGCGGCGCTCGCGCGCGCCGCGCACCGTGGTGGGCTGCCTGGCCCTGCCGAGGGCGGCTACTTCCCGCGCGGCCTGCGCCTGAACGTGCGGGTGGACCGGACCGCGGCCGAGCGGGCGCTCGACCTGCTGCTCCACAAGCTGCGCGGCGAGCCGTTCCAGACGGAGCTAACGCCGCCCGGGCGCGAGCGCGTGGCGCCGGCCCCGCCGGTGCGCTCGCTCGCGGAGGCCACCGTGGCGCTCGTCACCGACGGCGGCCTGGTCGCGCGGGGCAACCCCGAGCGGCTCGCGCCCGCGCTCGCCGAGCGCTTCACCGTCGTGGACGTGGACGGGCTGGAGCGGCTGGACCCCGCCACGCAGGAAGTGACCCACCGCGGCTACGACACGGCGCTGGTGAACGCGGACCCGAACCGGCTGGTGCCGCTCGACGCGGCGCGTGAGCTGGAGCGCGAGGGCCGCGTGGGCCGCCTGCTGCCCCGCATCTACACCACTGCCGGCTGTAGCGCGCCGGTCGCCAACGCGCGGCGTATCGGCCAGGAGATCGCCGACCAGCTGCGCGAGCAGGGCGTGGAGGCGGCGATCGTGACCTCGACCTGAGGCACCAGCACGCGCTGCGGCGCAGCGCTGGCCCAGGAGCTGGAGCGGGCGGGCATCCCCACCGTCCAGATCGCCGCGCTGACACTGGTCGCCGAGTCGACCGGTGCCAACCGCATCGTGCCCGGCATCAGCGTGCTGCACCCGGTCGGCAACCCCGCGCTCGACTCCGCCGAGGAGCGCGCCTTGCGGCGCGCGCTCCTCGACCGCGCGCTGGACGCGCTCAGCCGGCCGGTGGCGGGCGTCACGGCGGAGTGACGTCGCCCCGGGCTGGCGGGCGGGCCAGTACGCCGGCCCCCAGGGCGGCTGATTCGCCAAGCGCGCCGGCGGGCATCGCCCGGCTACGGCAGGCCGCTCTCTACCGCGCGCTCTGGCGGTCGGCGCAGGCCCGCCGTGAGCAGGCTCCCCAGCAGGGCGATCAAAACGAATGCCGTCAGCGCGGCCGCATCGTCCCAGCTAGCGATCGCCAGCGCGCCGAATGGCGGCAGGATATAGACGATGCAGATGGTGGAGATTGCCGTGCCCACCAGCGCCGGCCGCAGCCCCCCATACGCGGCGCTGGCCAGCACCGCGACGAGGAAGAGAATGGCCCAGCCGGGGCCTCCCAGCGGAGCGACGCAGATCGCTACAAAGAAGGCGATCATGGTCGCGGCTACCGCCGCCCCGTAGTGACGCACCTTGGCGCGCCGCGGCCGGTAGCCGAGCAGATAGACGCTGAACATGGCCCCGAGGCAGAGCGCCCCGGTAAGCATGATCAGGCCGTTCATCCCCCACCGACCGACGTATGGAGCCGCCAGCGCGCCGCCGAGCAGGTGTCCCACCGAGAGCAACACGGAATAGATTCCCATGACGGCGCCCCGATCACACTTCTGCGCCTCCGCGATCTCCGCGAGATAGGCCAGGGCGGCCGGGGTAAAGCCACTCCCAACCAGCACGCCGCCCAGCACCAGGCACGCCAGCAGGGCGTCCGACAGCGGCCACTGTGGCGGCTCAGGCCGGTTCCACTGCCCGAGGAGCACGCTGGTCAGGCCGAGCGCGCTGACGCTCCAGAGCAGCGTCGCCTGGCGCCCGATGCGGGGCATGACGAATCCCCAGCCGAGCGCGCCGAGGGTGAACACCGCGCCCACGAGCAAGACCGCGCCGCCGATGACGGCGGGACTGAGCCCGCCCATCAGCCGCTGCTCCGGCTGCGGGGCTCCCGCGGCGAGGAAGGGCCCCGTCGCGAACCAGGCCCCCAGCACCGCATTGGCCGCCAGCCAGGCCGGGGCAAATCGCAGGATCGGGCGCGTCAGCAGCCGGCGTGCGATGCCGGGCGCTCCGGCCGGTGGTCTCCCTCGCGTCTGGTGGTCCCGGACCGCGAGCAACAGCGCCAGCGACGCGGCGTAGATGAGAGCGACGAGCGTAAAGGCCGCGGTGCCCACCCGCTCGTACAGCGTGCCGCCCAGCACCGCCCCCATCGCGAGGCCCAGCACGGTTGCCGCTTCGTAGCAGCCCATGACGCGCCCGCGCAGGCGGTCGGAGCCCGCCGTCACGGCCGACAGATAGCTCAGCGTCGCGGGCACCGCGCTCGCGGTGGACAAGCCTTCGAGCACTCGGACGGCGACCAGCACCGGGATGACGGCCGTCAGGCCGATGAGCTGGACCGCGATGCCGCCGAGAATCGGCCCGAGGAGCATGAACGACTTGCGGCCCCAGCGATCCGAGAGGCTGCCGAATAGCGGCGCCCCGACAAGCTCCGCGGCGTAGAACGTGACGGCGACCAGCGAGGCCAGCCCCACCGTGACCGTGGGGTCGCTGCGACTCTTGAGGCCCAGGGACACCGCGATGATGAGCCCGGCGCTATACGAGGCGCAGCGCAGGGCGAAGGTTCCGCTCAGCGCGAAGAGCAGCGAGCGAGCATCGGCCGTCGCGCTGGCAGCCTCCCCGGCAGCTCCAGCACTGGCGCGTCTGGCCCACCCGAACGAGCGCGCCATCCAGGTCTCTCCCCCTGTAACCATGTGCAGGCAGCCGCCTAATCGTTCAGCAATGCCCCAGCCGTACCGACGCTGGCTGGGGCATTGCTATCGCGTGTTCCGAGTATACGTCAAGAACGGAAATGAGCCAGATTATCGGGCTTAGAAGCCGACGCGCTCGGCCACCGCGCGCGCCCGCGCCAGCTCGGGCTGCAGCTCCGGCCGCGCCGCCAGCTCGGCGAACGCCCCCTCGGCGAAGTCGAGCCGCAGCGACTGGTCCAGGCAGCGCACGTCGTCCTGGTCTAGCTCGCCCAGGTCCACCCACTCCTGCAAGTAGCCCTCGAAGCCGGACGGCATCCCGTCGATGGGGAACGGCATCTCCTCGCACATCTCGGGCGTGCGGCAGGAGAGCGGGATGGTGCGCTCGTCGGGGTCATAGGACAGCAGCCGCCGCCGCCGCTCCAGGTTCACCAGGTAGCCGTGGTTGTCGGGCATGATCCGCATGAACCAGTACGCGCGGATCATCCCCTTGACGAACGCCCGCACCCAGTCCGGGCGCTCCTCGATCAGCGACTCGGTGGCGACGATGATGCGGTCCGGCCGGCCCCGCGGGTAGCGCGCGCTTAGGTCGATCAGCTTCCGGTAGCCCTCCGCGAGCAGCTCCTGGCCCTCGCTGATCGGGATAAACGCGGCGTCCACCTGGCCGGCGCGCAGCGCGGCCGTGCCGTCCGACACGCCGCGCACGAAGCGCACGTCGTGCCGCGGGTCGAGGCCGTACTCCTTGAGCCAGTAGGCCAGCGCGTAGTAGCGAATGCTGCCGAAGTCCTTCAGCCCGACCAGGCGCCCCCGCAGGCCGGCCAGGTCGGGAATCTCCGGCTTGCCCATCACCCAGTTCGACTGCTGGTTGCGCCAGCCCGCGATGATGCGGAGCGTGGCCCCCCGGCGGTTCAGGTACACCACCGTGGACGGCTTCACGTCCATGGCGATGGTCGCCCCCTTCTCCTTCATCGACTGCGCCAGCGCGATCTTCTCCGCGTTGAAGGGAGCCATGCCGCCCGGCAGCAGCTCGTAGGCGGGATTGCCGTAGTCGTCGAGCAGCCCCTCGTCGACGAAGTAGTTCATCTCGTGGGCGACCATCGGCGGCAGCACGTGGAGCACGTGGTAGCAGGCCGGGCCCATGCGGACCTTGTCGATCATGCTCGTGGTCCTCTCGACGGCGCGCGGCATCAGGGGCCAGCTGGTGGGGTCTATGCTACACTCGGGGTCCGGGGGCGTCAAGCCAGGGAGGCGCAGATGCCACGACGCGTAGGGCTCGCGAGCTGTCTGCTGGTGGCGCTGACCGTCGCGTGCCAGGCGGCCGCGCCCGCGCCGTCGCGCTCGGACGCCGCCCCTCCGCCGGCCGCGGCTCCCTCCGCCGGTGCGCCGGCGGCCACCTCGCCCGCCCAGCCGCCGGCCAGCCTGCAGAAGATCAACGTGGCCATCCTCTCGACCAACGAGCTGCAGACGATCCCCTGGGTCGCCAAGGACTCCGGCATCTTCGCTCGGCACGGCTTCGACGCCGAGGTCTCGGTCGTGGCCGGCAGCCCGCGCGTCACGCAGTCGCTCATCGCCGGCGACTTCGACTACGCCATCGCCGGCGTGTCGTCGCTCATCCGCGCCCGCATCCAGGGCGCCGACCCGATGATCCTGGCCACCAGCTCGAACACGCTCGGCAGCTTCAACGTCCTGGTCGCCCCCGACTCCGGCATCCACACGCTCCAGGACTTGCGGGGCCAGACGGTGGGCGTGACCCAGCTCGGCTCCGACGCGGACGTCTTCCTGCACCTGGCCCTGGAGTGCGCCGGCCTGTCGGCCAACGACGTGACGATCGTGCAGCACGGGGGCAGCCCGCAGGGCGTCGCGGCCGTCGCCTCGGGGGGCCTCCAGGCGGCCGTGGTGGGCGGCCCCTCGGTCCTCGTCGCGCTGCGCACCGGCCTGGTCTCCATCGCCGCCGCCCGCGACATGCACATCCTGAGCCTCAGCGGGACGATCGCCGCGACCCGCCGCCACATCGAGCGCGACCGCGCCGAGGTAGTGCGCTTCATGCGCGCCTACGTGGAGGCGATCCACTTCTTCAAGACCCAGCGCGCGGCGACGATCCAGATGCTCCAGGCCCACAACGCCGACCTGCCCGCGGACGAGGCGAGCTACATCTACGACGAGGTCGTGGACGTGTTCCAGCCGCTGCCCATGCCGAGCGACGAGGCCCTGGAAGCGGTCATCGCGCGCGAGACCGAGCCCGGCATGCCGCGGCTGACGCCTGACGACGTGGCGGACCGCAGCGTCCTGCGCGACATCGAGCGCAGCGGCTTCGTGCAGGACCTGTACAAGTAGGCGCCTGGCGCACCGTGCGGCGCGCCCAGGGCGCGGAGCGCCGCACGCGCGGCCGCATCTCGATCCTTCAGGCGAGCGCGGGCGCCATCAGCTCGTCGAACACCGTGTTGCTGAAATCAAGGATGCGGTCGCGGTCTGGCGTGCGCCAGACGCACGGCGGGTCCTCGCCGCGCTGCACCGCCTCGATGCCGTCGCGGATCATCTGCCGCAGCATGATCACGCCGCGGTCGGACGCGCCGAGGCGCTCCTGGCCGCGGTCGTAGATCTCGTCCTGGCTGACGATCGCCTGGAGGTCTTGCAGGCGGTGGACGTGGAGCTGGTCGGTGATGTCGAACGTGCAGCCGGGGGGCAGCTCCGGCGCGCGCCCGTCCACGAACGGCGTGAACACCGCGCTGAAGATGAGGGTGTGCGTGTCGTCCACCGGCGTGCGGAAAATGGCCGAGTGGCGCGGCCACTTGAACTTGCCGCCCGGCCAGGGCTGCGGCAGGCGGTTGATGGTCGGCATGATGATGTGCGCCGAGCGCCGGAAGTTGCTGCGCTCGGCGACGCAGAGGATGCCGTACTCGTCCTCGCTCCAGATGACGTGGGGGATCTCGTGGCCCCAGATGTCGCTGCGCTCGCCGCCGGTGCCCGCGTGCAGGATGCCCGTGTGCGTGGTATCGGGCGAGTTCTCCAGCACCTGGAAGTAGTTGCAGGGCCACAGCCCGAAGTTCTCGCAGGCCCGCACACCGTCGTCGCGCGCCACCACGTCCAGCTTCGGCAGGATCGGCGGCTCGCCGGGGCCCATATAGGCCCAGATGAACCCGCCCAGCTCGCGCACCCGGTAGGCCAAGTGCTTCACACGGTCCTTGAAGCTGCTGTCGGGCGGCTCGGCCGGCTGGGCCAGGCAGTTGCCCGCCACGTCGAACAGCCAGCCGTGGTAGCAGCACTCGATGCCCTCACGGCGCACGCGGCCGTACTCGAACGACGCGCCGCGGTGGGGGCAGCGCAGGCCGATCAGGCCGAGGCTCCCGCTCGCGTCGCGGAACAGCACCAGGTCCTCGCCCAGGATGCGGACGGGCGTCGGCCGGCCCGTGAACGTGCCAAGCTGCTCGCCGTACGACGCGACCGTGCCCCAGCGGCGCTTGTACTCGACCGGCTCGTCGCACTGCCAGAGCGTCTTGATCCCGTCCCAGCGCTCCGAGATGGCGATCGGGTGCCAGTAGCGCCGCAGCCACTCGCCCGCCGGCGTCCCCGGCCCCACGCGCGTCAGCAGCGCGTTCTCTTCCGCCGTCAGCATGGCCGTGCTCCTCTCGGCACGCGCGCCCCGCCGCGCGCGGCTACTGCGCGCGCTGCCAGTAGCTCGTGTCGACGTACTTCTCGGGCGGCGGCAGCGGCGCGCTCAACTCGCCCACCTCGCCCAGCAGATCGATGACCGCCTGGATGCCGTTCGGTCGGACGGCGCAGCGCTCGGGGAAGACGCGCTCCTGGGTGACCATCAGGTCGTAGGTCAGCGCCGTGTACTTCTCCTCCTGCTTCGTGCGCTCCATGAGGAGGGCGATCGCCGCGTCCCGGTTCGCCGGGTCGTAGAGCCACGCGCTCGCCCGCCCGCAGGCGCGCAGGAAGCGCACTACCTCGTCGGCGTGCGCCCGCGCCCAGTCGCGCCGCACCATGACGGAGTTGAACGAGTAGTCCGGCACCGCCTCGGTGGAGACCGCTACCCGCCGGAAGCCCTCGTCCATGGCGCGGAAGTCGTCCGGCTGGAGCGTCGCCGCGGCGGCCACGGCGCCCGTCTTCATCGCCGCGTAGCGCTGGGAGGTGCCGCCGGCGGGGATCAGGTCCACCTCGTCCGGTTGCAGGCCGTGCGCCAGGAGCGTGCGGAGGAGGATCAGGGTCGCGCCGGACTTGAGGTCCGAGACGGCGACCTTCTGGCCCCGCAGGTCCTCCGCGCGCTGGATGGACGGCTGCGCCATGACGGAGTAAACCGGCCGCGCGATCTCCTCGCCGACGACGGCGATGTCGGCGCCCTTCTCGTCGGCGATGATGGCGCTGTCGGGGCTGTGGTTCGAGATGTCGAGCGAGCCGCCGGCCAGCGCCTGGGTGGCGCCGACCGAGGCGCCGGTGAGCACGATGTCGAGGGTCAGGCCCTCCTGGGCGTAGAAGCCTTTGTCGATGCCCACGTAGTCGACCCAGTAGACGCCCAGGGGGCTCGTGGTGCCAAAGTTGAGCGTGACGGGCGCGGGCGGTGCGGTGGGGGCTGGCGCGGCCGCCCCACCCACACTGGACGGCGCGGCGGGGGGCGGAGCCGCGGGGGCCGCCGGCGCGGCCGGCCCGCACGCCGCGAGGATGGCAGCCAGAGCGGCGCCCATTACGGCGCGCCGAAGAGTGTGAGTGTGCACGCGGACCTACCCCCTGCTGATGCGCTGTCTCAGGCTGGGCGGCGCTATTTCAGGACGACCTCGCGCTCCGGGAACGAATAGGTGGTGGAGGCGGCGACGCCGGTGAAGCCGTAGCCCAGGTGGCGCTCGACGGGCAGCTCGATCCAGGGCGAGTTCTTCGCCGGATCGCGGACGACGCCGAGCGGGTCCTCGCCGCGCTCGACGCGCTCGATCTGCTCGAGCAGCGTGCGGCGATAGAGCGCCACGCCGCGGTCGCTCTCGCCGAGATTCTCGGCGGTGTGGTCGGTGATCTCGCCCTGCGTAATCATGACCATCATGTCCTGGGCGTTCAGGACCTCGGGCATGAACTTCCCGTCGGGCGTTTGCCAGGGATTGTCCCAGACCGGCACATCCGCCCGCGGCGCCTTGCCCGCTTCGCGCTTGCGGCAGTTCAGCCAGAAGTGGAGCGTGTTGGTATCGTCGACGGGCACGCGGATCTGATACTGCACCCAGTCGGCGTGATAGGGCACGACGGCGGTGCCCGGAAAGAGCTGGGGATGGCCGATGCGCCACTCCTCGGACTCTTCCGTATCGCCTTCCCACAGGCGCTTCTTGATGATGCCGTACTCGAACACCTCGTAGGCCACCTTCTGATGGTGCCGCACGGCGACCGGCGGCAGCCCCAGCCTGGCCCGCGCGTAGTTCGTGTACTTCATGTGCAGGTACTCGACGTGGAGCGGGTCCAGCGTGTTCTCGGCCACCTGGAGCCAGTTGCAGGGGATGCGGCTGATACCCACGTCCTGCTCCCAATCGTCGCCCACCAGGTGCTCGTAGCGCGGCAGCAGCGGCGCCGGCGCCGCGCCCAGGTACGCCCACACCAGCCCGCCCATCTCCTGCACCGGATAGGCAGGAATCTTGATCCGCTGCCGCAGGGTGCTGGTGGCCGGCTCGGCCGGTGTCTCGAGACACTGGCCCTGCTTGTCGAACTTCCAGCCGTGATAGGCGCAGCGCAGGCCCACGCCGTCGATCATGCCGCAGGCGAGGGAGGTGCCGCGGTGCGGGCAGCGCTCGGCGACGAGGCCGAGGGCGCCATCCTCGGAGCGGAACAGCGCGAGGCGCTCGCCGAGCAGCTTGACGGCTTTGACGGGCTCGTCGCGTAGCTCGGCCACGGCGGCGACGGGGTGCCAGAAGCAGCGCATGTAGCGGCCCATCGGCGTGCCCGGCCCGACGAGCGTGAGGCGGTCCTGGCGCCGTTTGCGGTGGGCGGCATGATCCGTTGTCGTCATCGCCTGACCTCCGGGCCAGCTATTAGAGCCCGGGACGATAGATGAGCCTGTCGTCGGCTGTCAAGGCGAGACTCTCCCCCGGCCCCCCTCCCGGAAGGGCCGGGGGAGAGGGACGACGGGGCGCCGGTCCCCCCACGGCGAGGGACGGGGCGCCGGCGGGTCCCGATGCTGGGGGGAGCAGGAGAGGCGAGGACCGAAGAATGAGCCGGCCGCCTTGACGCCACGGCGCCCGCGCGCCCATAGTAGCGACCGGGCGCAGGCCCCTGGCCCGCCGCGAGCGAGACTCAGCGGGAGCCGGCTGGCGCTGGGCCGGTCGCCGCGACGTCTATCTCCATCGCTGGGCAGGAATGCACTTGTCGTCGCGCTTGACACGCCTTGTCGCGCTGGTCGCCTGCCTCGTCGTGCTGGCGGCCTGTGGCCCGGCGGCATCCGCCCCAGCGGCCCAGCCCCGCCCAGACACCGCTGGCAGCGCGAGCCCAGCGGTTGCCGCTCCGGGGCCCGACTCATCGCCGGCTAGCAACAGCGGTCCCGGCAGCGTTGGCGGCAGCGCCGCGGCGGGCGGGCTTGCCGCGAGCGCCGGGGCATCGACGGCGCCAGGGGAGCCAGCCGTCCCAATTCACCTGACCGCCGCCTACAGCGCCGTCAGCGGGGCGATGGCGCCCGCCTGGTTCGCGGCCGACGGCGGCTACTTCGCGCAGCAAGGGCTCGACGTCGATCTACGGTACGTCGCAACGGCTACCACGCTCACGCCGGCCCTGCTCGCGGGTGAGATCCAGGTCGCGCTCGTCGGCGGCGGCGAGGTCGTGCAGGCTACCCTCGCCGGCGGCGATCTCGTGCTCGTCGGCAGCCTGGTGCCGGTGCTCGTCTTCTCCATCTACGGCGACCCGGCGCTGGCGACCCTGGACGACCTCGGGGGCAAGCGCCTGGCCGTCACGCGCTTCGGCACCGCCACCGAGTTCGCCGCTCGTGAGGCGCTGCGCGGCGTGAATCTGGAGCCGGGGCGCGACGTGGCGCTCGTTCAGGCCGGCGGCGTGCCCGAAGCGTTGGCGGCGCTGCAGGCGGGCGGCGTCGAGGCCGCGGTGCTGTCGCCGCCCACCACGCTGCGCGCCCGGCAGGCCGGCCTGCGCGAGCTGCTCGACCTGGCCGCCGCGGGCGTGCCCTACCTGCAGACCGCCGTCGCCACCAGCCAGCGCCAGGTGGCCGACAACCCGGAGGCGCTGCGCCGCTTCCTGGCCGCGCTCGCCGACGGCGTCGCCCGCGCCCAGAGCGACCGCGCCTTCGCCACCGCGACGATCGCGGCGTACACGGGCAACCCCGGCGCCGACGTGGTCGACGAGACCTACGCCGCCTTCGTGCCCCGCTTCCCGCGGCTGCCGTACGTCCCCGCCGATGCCGTGCAGGCCGCGCTGAACGAGCTGGCCAGCCGCGACGAGCGCGCGCACACGGCCGACCCGTCGCAGTTTTACACCAACCGCCTCGTCGCGGAGCTGGAGGGCCGCCCATGACGCTGATCCTGAACAACGACGAGATCGCCAGCGTGCTGACCATGCCCGACTGCCTGGAGCGCCTGGAGGAGACGTACCGCGACCTGGGCGAGCACCGCGCGGGCAACCGCCTGCGCAGCGACCTGAGCGGCCCTGGCGCGCAGCCGAACGAGCGCTACATCTTCAAGACGATGGACGGGCTGGTACCGCGCTACGGCGTGGCGGCGCTGCGCCTGAACTCCGACGTGATCCGCTGGCAGGCCGGTCCCGCGGGCATCCGCAAGGACAAGCAGCCGCTGGCACCCGGCGGCACCTGGGTGGGCCTCGTGCTGCTGTTCAGCACGGCCACGGGCGAGCCGCTGGCGATCATGCCCGACGGCGTCATCCAGCGGCTGCGCGTCGGCGCGACGAACGGCATCGCCGCCCGCTACCTGGCGCCGCCCAACGCGGGCGTCTACGCGCTGCTCGGCGCGGGCTGGCAGGCGGGCGCCCAGGCACGGGCGATGGCCCAGGCGCGGCCGCTGCGCGAGATCCGCATCTATGCCCCCACGCGCGCCAACCGCGAGCGGCTGGCCGCCGAGCTGACCGACGAGCTGAAGATCGAGGTGCGCCCGGTGGACGACCCGCGGACGGCCGTGCGCGGGGCCGACATCGTGGGGATGGCCACGAACAGCGTCACCCCCGTCGTGGAGACGGATTGGCTGGAGCCCCACGCGCACGTCACCTGCGTGAAGGAGCTGGAGCTGGGCGAGGGCCTGCTGGAGCGATGCGACCTGGTGGTGGTTCACACGCGCCAGGGCCGCCCCGCCAACATCCTGATCGAGCACGGCGAGGAGCCGATCGTCGAGCACGACCCGCAACAGCTTCTCGCCGGCGACCTGCAAGCGGCGCGTGCCGCGCGCCACCACGACCAGGTGGACCTCAGCCGCCAGCCGGACCTGGGCGAGCTGGTGACGGGCCAGGTGACGCTGCCGCCGCCGGGGGGCATGACCTGCTTCGTGAACACCATCGGCCTGGGCGTGCAGTTCGCCGCCATCGGCGCGCTGGCGCTCGACCGCGCCCGCGAGCGGGGCCTCGGCCGCGAGATCCCGACCGACTGGCTGCTCGAGACCGTCCACCCCTAGAGAGGATTCACTATGCCACCGTCCGCCCCTGGCTCCCAGCCGGCGCCCGCCGTGGAGCGCGGGCGCCGCGTGGCCGGGGGTGCCTGCCGCGTCCCGCTTCGTCTATATTGACTGGGCCACACTGGACGCCACCACCGAGCGCCGTCGGCCGGCGTGTACCAACGGAGGGAAGCGCACCATGACCGCGACGACGAACGGCGAGACCCAGCACACCGGCGCGAAGGTTACCCTGGACGATTTCGTGCACGTCGGCCCCGGCACGCTGGCGGGGCGCTTCCTGCGGCGCTTCTGGCACCCCGTCTACCTGGCGCGCGAGCTGCCCGCCGGCTGGGCGAAGCCCGTCCGCATCCTGGGCGAGGACTTCACCCTCTACCGCGGCGAGAGCGGTACCCCCCACGCCGTTGCCTTCCGCTGCGCGCACCGGGGGACGCAGCTCTCGACCGGCTGGGTGGAGGGCGACTGCGTGCGCTGCTTCTACCACGGCTGGAAGTACGACGCCTCCGGCCAGTGCGTCGAGATGCCCGCCGAAGACCCGAGCTTTCCGCCGAAGGTGAAGATCCGCAGCTACCCGACCGAGGAGTACGTCGGGCTGATCTTCGTCTACCTGGGCGAGGGCGAGCCGCCGCCCCTGCCGCGCTACCCCGAGCTGGAGGGCGAGGGGCTGCTCACCAACAGCAGCTACCTGCGCGAGTGCAATTACTACAACCAGCTCGAGAGCAACATGGACGAGCTGCACGTCGCGTTCGTCCACCGCGAGTCGGTGTTCAGCGACGTCGGCTTGAACGTGGACATCCCCGAGGTGAGCGGCGAGGAGACGGACTACGGCGTCGTGAAGTACGGCAAGCGGAGCAACGGCATCGTCCGCGTGTCGCACTTCTTCATGCCGAACATCCTCTACATCAGCAGCTCGCCCGAGGACGAGGCGAGCGGCTGGTCGGAGCACATCGCCTGGCGCGTGCCGGTCGACGACTACTCGCACCGCAGCTTCCAGGCGAACCTGGTCCACGTCACGGGCGAGGCCGCGCGGCGCTACCAGGAGACGCAGCGGCAGCGCCGCGAGCAGCTCGCCGGCCTGCCGTCGGCGAACGAGGTGGCCGCGGCGGTGCTGCGCGGCGAGCTGCACACCGACGACCTGCGCGACCGGCCTGACGTGGTGGGCATCCAGGACAACGTGGCGCAGTGTGGCCAGGGCGTCATTGCCGACCGCGTACACGAGCGCCTGGGGCGCTCCGACGTGCTGCTGATCATGTTCCGCAAGATCTGGGAGCGGGAGCTACAAGCCCTCGCCGACGGCCGCCCGCTCAAGGAGTGGCGCCGCACGGAGCGGCTGGCGGTCACCAGCGGCGTCTGATACCGAATCCGGAGATAGGGTTCGCCTACTCCCTCTCCCCCTGGGAGAGGGTCGGGGTGAGGGCACGCCCCGCTACGCGAACCGCCCCGCCGGATCGGGTATGACCTTCGGCCAATCCGCCTCGCACCGCGCTGGCATGACCGTTGGCGTCGGGCTATAGCGGTTGCCGCTTGGGTGAGTGGCGGCCGGCGCCGGGGCGGCGGCAGTGGCACTGGCCGGATGCCGCGCCACAGGCCGCGGGCGGGCGGGACACCCGCCGCGCCGTCACCCTAGCGGCTCGCGCGCTCGGCAGGCGTGCTAGCCGCGGCCAGCTGGCCGCGGCACGCCGACCATCCCGCCACAGGCTTGCCGCATCATGTAGGTCTGCGGCGTAGCCCCGTACGCGGGATCGCGTATCTCCACCTGGAAGCCGTACTGCGGGAAGAAGTCGCGCGCCGGCCGATTGCCCGCGTCGCCGTCCCAGTTGGGGACGACGTGGTCGTTCCAGGCGGTATGCGCGTGGCTGGGATTCTCGCCCATGGCGTCGAATTGCTCGAGCCCCGAGATGCCCACGAAGCCCACGACGGTATTCGCCGCTACTCGCCCGGTCAGTACGTCCGGGTCGACGTGGGTGAACGCGACGGAGTTGCCGTCGTCGAGCTCCCCGATGAGGGTGTACTGGGTGCCGCCTAGCGGCGACATCACGCTCGTCACCCGCCACTTGCCGGCGACGGGCATCGCCAGCGGCATGCGATGGCTGTTCGCGCACGGCTGCGTGGCGCTGCGCGGGTACCAGTCCGTCGCGTAGATGCCTTCTGGGCTATTCGGCCAATGGCCCGTGAAGGCGAAGCCTTTCAGCACCTGGGTAATGGCCACCGGGTCGCCGAGCTTGTAGCTGATCGGCAGCGCCGTGGCCGACGGCGCCACCGTGGGCGTCGGCGGCGGGGACGGCGAGGCGACGGGGGTTGCCGTCAGGCTGGGCGGGGCGGTTGGGGACGGCAGGGGCGTGGGCACGGTGGTGGGCGGTGGGGGCTGCGTCGGTGTCGGCAGCACGGCGGTGGGCGACACTAGCGTCTTTGTCGCCGGGACCGCGGGCACGCCGAAGGCCGGCACCGCCGCGAACGCGGCCGGCGCCAGGGTCGCGGTGTGCGGCGGCGGGAGGGCAATGGCCGCTCGGGTGGCGGCGCTCGCAGCCCCGCTCGTGCCCGTCGGCACGGGCGAGAGAGCCGTCGGGGGGAGCGGGCCCCAAGCGACGGTGCCGCTCTCGGCTCGTCCCACCAGTGGCGGCGAGGTGGATGCGGGCGCCGCGCGCGTGGCGGCGGCGCTCGCGGCTCGCCCCTCCAGCGGCGGTGAGGTGGGCGTGGCCCGGCTCACCGTGGGGCTGGGCTGGAGGGGCGACAAGGCAACAGCGTACCGCGGCTCGCTCGGCAGGCTCGTCGCGGCCGCCGGGACGATCGCGGGGGCCGCCGGAGTCGCCACCTGGCTGTTCCGCTCGGGCGACCACACGGCGTCCGTCAGGCTGCGCAGCAGCCGCGGCCGCTCGTCCGGCGAGGTGTCGGCCTGGACCAGGAGGGTGCCCCCGAGCAGGAGCAGCAGCACGACCGCCAGGCCCGCCAGACCCAGGACCCGGTAACGCGGGGGGATCTCGGGGTAGGACGCGCGGCTGGTTACGGTATAGTGGCGCACGCGCGGCTCGTCCAAACGACGAGTCGCACGCCGGCCTTCGTCCGCGGTCATTACCACAGCCCCCGAGGCGCTCGCGCCTCCCCGCATCCTACAACTTGACGTATGGCCGGGGCTAGTAGGCTGGCAGGCTTGACGTGAAAATTGCTGGCCGTGGCCGACACTCTTCACGTCGCCAGCAATGGGCGCTAGCGGGGGCCTGTGGCCGACGCGGACCTTCTATCGCGCGTCGCTACTCGCTCACGTACTCGCTCGCCTCCACCCCCAGCGTGCGGGCCAGGGCGGCCACCTCGGCCCAGACCGCATCGGTGATTTGCACGCCGCGGGCGAGCTGCTCGCGGCGAAGCCGGAAGGCGCGCTCGCCGGGGATCAGGACCTCGCGGGCGCCGGGCGCCAGCCGCGACGTCTTGAGGCGCGCGAAGTAGGCGCCCACCTCGCGCTTGAAGGCGGTGGGGTCGGTGTAGGCGGCGGGGTCGATCACGACGGCAAAGACGCCCCAGGGCAGGCGGCCGCTGGGGTGGGGCACGGTGCCGGCGCCCGCGCCGGTGAGTAGACCGCCGAGGACCTCGACCACCAGGCCCAGGCCGTAGCCCTTGGCGCCGCCGAACGGCGCCAGCGCGCCGGCCAGCGCGGCGGCAGGGTCCGTCGTCGGCCGGCCGGCGGCGTCCACAGCCAGCCCCGGAGCGATCGGCTCGCCCCGCGCCAGCGCTTCCCGCAAGGCGCCGAGCGAGATCGCGCTGGCCGCCATGTCCAGCAGGAACGGCTCGCCCGCGCTCGGGATCGCGACGGCCAGGGGATTCGTGCCGATCTGCCGGTCCACGCCGCCGTAGGGGTGCATGCCGGCGTTGCCGCGCGTCACCAGCAGGCCGATCAGGTCCGCGCGCGCGGCTAGCTCGACGTAGTAGCCGGCCGCCCCGATGTGGCCGCAGTCGTACAGCGCCACGCTGGCCGTGCCCATCCGCCGCGCCCGCGCCATCGCCTCGCGCATCGCCGCCACGGTGGCGTATGGCCCGAGCGCGTGGTCGCCGTCCATGAGCACCGCCGCCGGACGCTCCTGGGCAAGGCGCGGCCGCGCGCCGACCCGCAGCACGCCCTGGCGCACGAGGCGGATGGCGTCGGCCACGCGCAGCAGCCCGTGCGACGTGTAGCCGCGCAGGTCCGCCTCGCAGATGGCGTCCGCGAAGGCGTCGGCCTCGGCGTCGGCGCCGCCCAGCGCGCGCACGATGGCGCGCACGTAGCGCCGCTCGGCGTCCGCGGCCACGAGCATCGCGCCTCCCCCGCTACCAGAGGCCGCCATCGCCCACGAGGACGTAGAGGATCGGCCCGATGCCCCAGACGAGGCCGACCACACCCCAGACCAGCTTCTTGGTCGTGGAGAGGTCGGCGCGGCCGGCCAGGTTGATCCACAGGAGGATGACGGCCAGCGGGTGCAGAATCAGGGAGATGAGCACTTCCAAGAGCAGCTTCATGACGCTCCCTATTGCCGCCGGGCCGCGGCACGACCAGGCGGCACGGCGGGTACAGCGGGCCAGCATCCATGCTGGCTCGCCTGGGCTTCCCCCGATAATCTACCACCGGGAGCGCCCGTTGCAGCGGGGGGAGCGCGGTGCTATCGTTAGCCACCGCCGCGCCTGAGGACGCGTCGTGCGGGCCGCTGGCGGCGCGAGGGCCGCCCGGGGGACGGGAAGGGAGCGGGAGATGCAAGCCACGATTCGCTACCTGGCCATCGTCAGCCAGCAACCAGAGCGGCTCGCCGACTTCTACGTGCGCTACATGGGGCTCCGCGAGCTGACGCGCTCGCCCTCGGGCGAGATCTCCCTCACCGACGACCTGTACAACCTCAGCATCCTGCCGTACCGCGACGGCGGCGACGCGCCGGGCCTGCACCACCCCGGCATCGCCATCGACGACCTCGACGAGCTGAAAGATCGCCTGCGGCGCTTCGCGCCCGACGTGGCACTGGAGCCGGAGCCGGGCGGGCCGCACTACGGCGACTTCCGCCTGCGCGACCCCAACGGCTACGCCGTCTGCGTCTCCACGAGCAGCTTCGGGCTGCCGCCCGCCGCGCCCCGGCGCCCGGCCATCCGCCACGTCGCCCTCTGCCAGCCCAACGGCGACGCCGTGGCCGACTTCTACGAGCAGGTGCTCGGCCTGGAGAAGCGCAACCCCAGCCGCTGGAGCTGGAACTTCCGCGCCTTGGGCGACGGCTTCACGGCGTTCACGATCCTCGCCAGCGCGGAGGAGATGCGCGCCAACGGCCGCGAGGCGGGCATCGACCACTTCAAGCCCGGCCTGAACCACTTCGGCATCGAGGCTGCCAGCCCGATCGAGGACCGCCTGGTGGGCCTACCGCCCGAGGCGCGCATCGCCAAGCGCCCCGACCGCGCCGAGTACTACCGCGTGTGGGACGTGGACGGCAACCACTTCGACCTGCGCGGCGGCACGGGCTGGCAGGAGGAGGGTGCCGGGCCGCGCATCGTGAACGCCGTGTGGGACGAGCGCGCCGCCGCGGCCACCCTCGGCCGCC
Organism: Pseudomonadota bacterium; assembly: GCA_021325365.1. The sequence goes on along the minus strand of JAJPHF010000134.1, from coordinate 62,848 downwards.
CGAGCCGCGAGTAGTCACGCGCTAGGACTGGCCGCCGTCGTCGCGCCGCGCGGAGGGAGCCATGCACCGTGTCACTCTGATCGGCAACCTGGCTAGCGCGCTGCTCCTCGGCGGAGTCGCCTGCGCCCCCGCCGGCCCCGCGCCCGCGGCCGTCCCGCCCGCGGCGGCCGCCGCGCCCGCGCCCAGCGACGCCGTGCAGCCGCTCGTGGACGCCGCGCGCCAGGAGGGCGAGCTGCTGCTCGTCTGGGGCGAGAACACGATGAGCGGCAGCGAGGGCGCCCAGCGCCTGGCCGCGGCGTTCAACGCGCGCTACGGCCTGAGCCTGAGCGTCCAGTTCACCCCCGGCCCCCCAATGCCCGAGGTGGCAACGCGGCTCATCCAGGAGTACAAGGCGCAGCGGCGGGCCTCGACCGACGTCTTCGTCGGTCCCGAGAGCGCCATCCGCGCGCTGGAGGAGGGCGACACGCTGGAGCCCGTCGACTGGATGAGCTGGGCGCCGCACATCCAGGACCCGCGCCTCATCGCGCCCGGCAACGTCGCGGTGGAGCTGATCTCCAGCACGATCGGCATCACCTACAACTCGGCGAAGCTCACGGGCGCGGCCGTGCCGACGAGCCTCCAGGACTTGCTGAAGCCCGAGTACAAGGGGCGCATCGCCTCCACGGTGTACGCCGCCATCTTCCCCGAGCTGGCCAGCCCCGAGCTGTGGGGCGAGCAACGGGTGCGCGACTACCTCAGGCGTCTGGCCGACCAGGTGGCGGGCCTGATCCGCTGCGGGGAGAACGAGCGGGTCCTGAGCGGCGAGTTCGACCTCTACGCGCTCGACTGCGGCAGCTACCAGGCCGACCTCGAGCGGATGAAGGGCCTGCCGCTGGCGCAGGCCGTGCCCACCGACGCGGCGCTGCTCTTCCATTGGTACGTCGGCGTGCCGAAGAACGCGGCGCACCCGAACGCCGCCAAACTGTTCATCGACTGGCTCCTCAGCCGCGAGGGCCAGGATATCGTCTGGGAGACCCAGGCCGCGGACCACCATCTCGTGCCCGGCTCGAAGGTGGCGCCCCGGATCGCGCAGCTTCAGGCCCAGGGCGTCAAGTTCACGGAGTTGAACCTGCAGTTCGCGGAGCGGGCCAACGCGGAGGAGCAAGATCGGCTCCGCACGGAGTTTCAGGCGATCCTACGGAAGCAGTAGGGGAAGGACGCCATGGCGAAGAACGGGTTCCGGGTGTTCGACAGCGACATGCACCTGATGGAGCCGCCCGACCTCTGGGAGCGCTACATCGCGCCGGAGTTTCGGGCGCTGGCGCCGCGGGGGCACACCTCCGAGAACGTGCGCGACCTGGGCATTAGCTTCCCCGACGGCGAGCCCGGCGGCCGGCGGGTCGCCGGCACGCCGCACCGCGGTCGGAACTACGAGCGCAACCAGGCGATCTACCGCGACCACTCGCGGCGCGGCTGGACGCCTGACGTCCAGCTCGAAGCAATGGACGTGGAAGGCATCGACGTGGCGGTGCTGTTCCCCTCCCGCGGACTCAGCGTGCTCACTTACCCGGACCGGGAGCCTCGCTTCGCCGCTGCCATCGCTCGGGCCTACAACGACTGGCTGTTCGACTTCTGCCAGGCCAATCCTACGCGGCTGCTCGGCGCCGGCATGCTGTCGGTCTACGACGTCGCGGATGCCGTGCAGGAGACGCGCCGCGTGGTCGAGGAGCTAGGCTTTCGGGCGGTCTTCGTGCGGTCGAACGTCGTCAACGGCAAGGCCTGGCACGACCCCTACTATGAGCCGCTGTGGGACACGCTGGAGGAGCTGGCGGTGCCCGTCGGCTTCCACGAGGCCACGGGTTCGCGTGCGCGCCAGAGCGGCGAACAGTACGAGCCGAACTTCGGGCTGCGCCGGGTGTACGCCCAGCCATTCGAGCAGATGCTCGGGCTGGGCAGCTTCATCGGCGGCGGTATCCTGGAGCGTCATCCCACGCTCAAGGTGGCCTTCCTGGAGGCCAACTGTGCCTGGGTGCCGTGGCTGCTCTGGCGGTTCGACGAGAGCTACGAGCGCGAGGGCGACGTCTTCATGCCGGACCTCAAGATGGCGCCGAGCGAGTACTTCAAGCGCCAGTGCTACGTCTCCATCGAGCCGGACGAGACGCCCGCGCGCCACATGATCGAGGAGTTCGGCGCCGACCAGATCGTCTTCTCCACCGACTACCCGCACGGCGACTCGCGCTATCCCCACGCCGTGGACAGCTTCCTGCAGCTGCCCATCTCGGATGAGGACAAACGCAAGATCCTGTGGGACAACTGCGCGCGCTTCTACGCCGTCGCCGACGTGCCGCAGACGGTGGGGATGGGGGACAGGGGATAGGAGGAAGGCATGGCCACGCAGACGACTACCCAGAACGCGCTGGAGCGGTTCGTTAGCAAGACGCGGGAGCTGTTCGCCCGTGAGCCGGACCTCGACAAACGCTGGACGGCGCTCACGCCGATCCTCGCCGAGCTGCTGGCGGACCCCGAGGTCGTGGAAGCGTCGAAGAGCTGGCCCGACTGTGTCCCGGCGGACGGGCGGGCGGAGAACCTGCTGTTCTACGAGGACCCCGACTTCGGCTTCGCGATCAACGGGCTGGTGAAAGGCCGGGCGCGGCAAGGGGCGCGAGCGCGCATCCACGACCACGCGCACATCTACACGCTGTACGGCGTGCTCGACGGCCACGAGCGCATCGAGCGCTACGAGCGGGTGGACGACCGCTCCCGCCCGAACTACGCGGAGATTCGGCAAACGGCGGACCTGCACGTCGGCCCGGGCGAGATCGACCTCGTCCGGCCGTACGAGATCCACACCGAGGTGACCGTGGGGGAGCGGACCGTGGCAGTGATCATCCGCAGCCAGAAGGGCGGCGAGTTCAACCAGGGCCGCTACGACCCCGAGACGAACGAGTACTACGAGAGCCTGGGGCCTCGCCAGACGCCGGCCGAGATGCTGCCCAGCCAGCGGCTCTAGGCAGATGCTCGCCATGAGGTGGTCGGGTTGACTTCGTCAACCCCACAATCCAATCGGGGCCACCCGCTCGTGTAGGGGATAGTGATGGCTACGCTTCGCGGCCGGCGCCTGCTCCCGATCTGCCTGCTTCTGCTCGCGGCCTGCGCCCCACGGCCGGCGGCGGGGCCGAGCGCGCCACCGGCGCCCGCGTCGCCGGCCGGCAGCCAGCCGGTCGCGAGCGCGCCCGCGCCCGCGCCGGCGGCCCCGGCGCCCGTGGCCCAGAAGACCCGGGTCGTCGCCGGCTACATCCCCACGGCGGGCTCGGCGCCGTACTTCATCGGGCTGGAGCGCGGCTACTTCGAGGCCGAGGGCATCGACCTGGAGTCGGAGAACGTCTCGGTCACGACCGAGGCGCTAGCCCAGGCGGCGGCCGGCAACCTGCAAGTCGCCAACATCACGGTCGGCGTGGCCGCGCTCAACGTCTTCGCCAGCGGGATCGACGTGAAGATGGTGGCGGGCACGTTCGGCACGCCGCCCTCCGGCCCGCACGCCTTCCCGCTGCTCGTGCGGAAGGCGCTCTACGACAGCGGCGCGGTGCGCGACGCGAGCGACCTGCGCGGCCGCAAGGTCGCGCTGAACGGGACCGGCGTCTACAGCGAGTACGGCCTCAACGAGGCGCTGCGCACCGGCGGGCTGACGGTGGCCGACGTGGACGTGCAGATCATGGGGTTCCCCGACATGCCGGTGGCGCTCAGCAACGGCGCCGTCGACGCCATCTATCCGACGGAGCCGTTCGGCACGCAGGCGATCGAGCTGGGCGTCGCCACCCCGCTGGTGACGGACTACCTGCACGGCGTGCAGGGCGGCGTCATCGTGGCGGGCGACGCCTTCTTGAAGGACCGGCCCGCGCTCGAAGCGTTCCTGCGCGCCTACATTCGCTCGCTGCGCGACGCCGTGCGCGAGGGCTACAACTCGCCGACGATCACCGCTATCATCGAGAAGTACACCCACGTGCCGGCCGCCGTTCTCCAGAAGGCGCTGCCCCAGTACAACGACCCGGAGCTGCGCGTAAACGTGCCCTCGCTGATGGACCAGCAGCAGTTCTACCTGGAGCGCGGCTATCTGCGCTTCGCCGAGCCGCTCGACCTCAACCTGTTCGTGGACGACGGGCCGCGCGCCGCCGCGCTCCAGGCCCTCGCCGCGCGCTGACGCCGGACGGCGGGGACGAGCGGTATGGCCAGCGGCGACGTCCACTTCTACGGCCACTCGACGCTCGTGGTCGAGACGGCCGGCGCGCGGCTGATCACCGACCCCGTCCTGCGCGACCGGCTGGCCCACTTGCGCCGCGTCCCCGGCCCGCCGGCGGCCGCCATCGGCGCCGTGGACGCGGTCCTCATCTCGCACGTCCACCAGGACCACCTCGACTTTCCGTCGCTCGCGCTGCTCGGCAAGCGCACGCGCCTGATCGTGCCGGTGGGCGCCGGGGCGCTGCTCGCGCGGCGGGGCTACCGCGAGGTCGAGGAGCTGCGGGCGGGCGAGACGACGCGGGTAGGCGCTGCCCGCGTGCTCGCCACGCCGGCCCGGCACGACGGCTTTCGGCCGCCGTTCGGCCCGCGCGCCGAGTGCCTGGGCTACGTGGTCGAGGGCGAGGAGCGCCTCTACTTCGCCGGGGACACCGACCTCTTCCCAGAGATGGCCAGCCTCGGCCGCATCGACGTCGCGCTGCTGCCGGTCTGGGGCTGGGGCCCTACGCTCGGCCCCGGCCACCTCGACCCGCGCCGCGCGGCCCTCGCCGCGGCGCTGATCGGCCCGGCAGTGGCCGTGCCGATCCACTGGGGCACGCTGGCCCCACGGCTGATCCACCGCTGGGCACGCGGCTTTCTGACCCGCCCGCCGCTCGACTTCGCGGCGGCGGCCCGCCAGCTCGCGCCGGCCGTGGACGTGCGCATCGTGCGGCCCAGCGGCTTCCTGCACGCCGCGGCGAGGCTCCCCGGTCCATGAAGCTGGTCGTTCGCGCGCTGGTGACCGGGGCGATCGAGGTCGGCGCGCTCCTCGTCATGGCGGCCGTCCTGCCCGGGGTGAGCCTCACCCGCTGGGACACTGCGATCCTGGTGATCGTGGCGATCGCCGCGCTGAACGCGCTGGTGCGGCCGCTGATCGTGCTGCTCGCGGTCAACCTGCCACTGCTGCTGTTCGGCGCGCTCACGCTCTCGCTGAACGTGATCATCGTCGTGCTGGCGAGCGCGCTGGTGCCCGGCTTCGAGCTGCACACCCCCTGGGCGGGACTGCTCGTCGCGCTGGGGCTGTCGCTCGCGAACACCGTGTTCACGAGCCTGCTGAGCATCGACGACGAGGACTCGTTCTACCGCTACGTCATCCAGCACATCGCCCGCCGGCGGCTGCCCCAGGGCGACCTAGCCCGCACGGGCACGGTGATCGTCCAGATCGACGGGCTAGCCGAGGCGGTCCTCCGCCACGCGCTGGCGCGGGGCCTGATGCCGACCCTCGCTCGCTGGCTGGCGTCGGGCAGCCACCGGCTAGTGGGCTGGGAGTGCGACGTGCCGTCGATGACCTCCAGCGGGCAGGCGGGGATCCTCCACGGCAACAACGCCAACATCCCCGCCTTTCGCTGGTACGAGAAGGAGAGCCGGCGGCTGTTCGTCTCGAATCACCCCGCCGACGCCCGCCTGCTCGACGAGCGCCAGTCCATCGGCCAGGGGCTGCTGCGCCACGATGGCTCGAGCCTCGGCAACATCTTCCGCGGCGGCGCCGAGCACAGCGTGCTCACGATGAGCGCGCTGACCGACCACGGCGGCGGCCCGAGCCTGCGGCCGCGCGACTTCTACAGCTACCTGGCCAACCCGTACAACCTCTACCGCGCCCTGACCGGCATGCTCGTCGAGATCGTCGTCGAGTATTGGGAGGCCTGGCAGCAGCGGCGGCGGCACGTCGAGCCGCGCATGGACCGCGGCGGGGCGTACCCGTTTCTGCGCGCGGTGACGAACGTGTTCATGCGAGACGCCACGGTCTGGCTGGCGGTCGACGACATGTACGCCGGGCGACTGGTGAGCTACAGCGACCTGCTCGGCTACGACGAGGTGGCGCACCACGCCGGCCCGGAGAGCGAGGACGCGCTGCGCGTGCTGCGGGGGCTGGACCGGCAGCTGGCGGCGCTGGAGCGCGCGGCGCGCACGGCGCCGCGCCGCTACGAGCTGGTCGTCCTGTCGGACCACGGCCAGAGCCAGGGGGCCACCTTCCGCCAGCGCTACGGGCTGACGCTCGGCGAGCTGATCCACCGGATCCTGCGCGGCGAGGAATCGGTACACCTGGCGAGCGGGCACGGCGAGGGCTGGGCGCACCTGAACGCCGTGCTCAGCGAGATCGTGCAGCGCGAGGGCGCCGCGGCCGACGGCATCCGCCGCCTGCTCGGCGAGCGCCAGGCCGACAGCTACGTGGACCTGGGCCCCGACCGCGCGCACCGTGCGGCGGGGGGCAGCACGGACGTGGTGGTCTGCGCCTCGGGCAACCTGGCGCTGGTGTACTTCACGAACTATCCGGGGCGTGTGAGCTTAGAACGCATCGTGGCCGCGTACCCCGGCCTCGTGGAGAGCCTCGTGAGGCACCCGGGCATCGGGTTCGTGCTGGTGCGCTCGGAGGCGCGCGGCCCGCTGGTCCTGGGGCCGGGCGGCGCGCGCTACCTCGACGGCGACGCAATCGAGGGGGAGGATCCGCTCGCCCTCTACGACCCACACACGGCCCGCTTCCTGCGCCGCCTGTCCACGTACCCCAACGTCGGCGACCTGGTGGTCAACAGCGCCTACGACCCGGCAACCGGCGAGGTCGCCGCGTTTGAGGAGCTAATCGGCTGTCACGGCGGCGCGGGCGGCCTGCAGACGCGGCCGTTCCTGCTGTTTCCCTCCCGCTGGACGGCGACCGATCCGGCGATCGTCGGGGCGGAAGCGGTCCACGCCTTCCTCAGCCAGTACGTGGCCGCCGACCTGGCCAGCGGCGAGCCGCTGGCCAGGTCGGCGGAACACCCCGGCCACGTCTCGTAGCCCGGAAGGAGCGCCGGCCGCCCGGTCCCGCTGGCACGCGCCGTGCGAGCAACCATGACCTGGCGCCCGTGCCATTTGAGCGGCACCGGCGCTCGAAAGGATAGCGCACATGAATATCGTGCGAGTAGTCCGCTCGTTCGGCGGGGCCGCGCTGCTCGTGGTGGCGCTCGGCGCGACGCCGCTCCTGGCCGCGCCGTCGCTCCAGAGCACCGCGCCGGAGACGCCGCCCCCCGACGAGCCCTCGACGTTGCCCCGCTGCAGCGACCTGAGCCTGCCGCCGCGCCCGAGCGCCGACGCCACCGTGGTGCCCCCGACGGGCGCCGGCGTGCAGGAGGCGCCCGGCGCGGGCCTGAGCGCGGAGGAGCAACGCGACGCGGCCGCAGGGGCCAGCACCGGCGGGTTCACCAGCGAGAACGGCCCCGAGGTGCAGAGTGGGACCGGGCCGATCCCCTGCGCCGATAGCGCCGCCGCGCCGTAGGCGGCCCGGCGGCGTGGGTTAGCCGGCGGTGAAGGCTAGCACGACGCTGCCGTTGCCGCTGCCACTGGCCAGGGCGTTGCTCGGATTCGTCCCGGCGTTAAACGAACCGCCTCCGCCGCCACAGATGCCGCCCAGCGCATTGTAGGCGCCGCCGCCGCCCCCGCTGAAGCCGCCGCCGCCGCCCCCGCAGTCGCCAAACGTGCTTCCGCTGCCGGCGCCCCCGCCGCCGCCGAAGCCGCCAGCGCCGCTCACGCCATCGTACCCGGAGGCCGCTTGGGCACCGGCGCCGCCAGCGCCACCGAGGGAGATGCTCTGCCCCCCGTGCCCTCCGCTGCCACTGGCGTAACAGGACCCGCCGCCGCCATCGCCGCCGCTCCCCACGATGCCGGCGCCGCCCCCCCCGCCGCCGTTACAGGCGCCGCCCCCGCCGCCTGAACCGGTGCTGCCGCCGGCGCCACCGCCGAGCCCCGCGTTGTCGTTACCGCCGGCTTGGCCGTTGGCGCCGGCGGGGTTAGCATTGCCACCACCCTGAAAACCGTAGGGGCTTGCGCCACCGCCGCCTCCCGCGGCCACTAACAGGCTCGACGTCGTCAGGCTCGCTACGCCGACCCCTCGCCAGACGAACGAGCCGCCGCCACCGCCTCCCGGGGCGATGGTGCCGGCGCCGCCGTTGCCAATCGCGCCGTTCCCGCCTGCCCCGCCCACGAGGACGGTCAGGGTTTCCCCTGGCGTGACCGCGAAGTCTCCTTGCAGCGTAGCCGCGAGCCCGCCTGCACCTTCTGGGGTGCCGTTGCCGCCGGAGCCGCCCGTCGCGCTAATGGTGATGCGGGTGACGCCCGTCGGAACTTGCCACGTCTCGACATGCCCAAGGTAGCCGAACCGGCAGGGCGATGAGGCGCAGGTGTTTGGCGGGGGGCCGCCTGGCGCGGGCGCAACCGTTGGGGCCGGCGTGGCGGTGGACGCCTGCGCTGCCGCTGAGGCGGCGAGCGATGATACCCCCAGCCCTTGCCCGCTACCAAGCAGGCTAGCGCCCAGCGCCAGCAGCGCTCCGACGCTAAGGCAGGCATAGTTGGGATGACGCATCTCCGTCCTCCACCGTGTCCATCATACTCGCCCACGCTGCCGCAGTTCGCTCGGACGCCAAGCCATTCCCGTTGCTGGCCGTGGGGTGGGCGCCTCACGATTTCATAGTATAGGCGTATACTGCGTCAGGTAAGGGGCAGCCCAGGGGGGAGGGGTATCTGCCGTGTTGTCGGAGTCCTCGCCGGCCCGGCCCTCGCCGGAAGCGGCGCTCGCGCTACATCAGCGACTGCTCGACGGCGATCCCGTCGCGTCGTCCGACCTCGCCGGCGCCTACCTCGACTGGCTGGCGACCTGGCTCACCCACGTCAATCCGCACGACGAGCCCCATATGTGCAACACCGCCGCCGAAGACGCCATTCTGGGCCTCATCAAGCGGCCGGAGGCCTATAACCCGGCCAAGCTGGGCCTCGAAGCGTACTTGCGCATGGCCGCGAAGCGCGACCTGCAGAACCTGCGGAGCCGCGAGCGCCGCCACAGCCAGCATCGCGCTGACCTGGCCGCTGTCGAACTCTCGCCGCGGGCGGGGAAATATCTCTCGGACGCGGACGAAGATCCCGCCCGCATCGTGGAACGGCGAGAAGAGGACATGGCGAACGCGACGGAGCTGGCGCCCCGGCTGGAGGCCGCCCGCGACGGGCTCTCCGACGAGGAGGCGGCCGCGCTGGAGCTGCTGCGGCAGGGCAAGCGCGAGACGCCGCCCTACGCCGCCGCGCTGGGGATCACGCACCTGCCGCTCGCCGAGCAGCGCCGGCAGGTGAAGCGCGTCAAGGACAAGCTGAAGAAGCGTCTGGAGCGCGCCGGGGGGCCGCATGGCTGACCGCCTGGAGGCGCTCGCGCGCCGGGTGCAGAGCGATCCGGCCTTCCTGGCCGCGGCGTTGGCCGACTACGCGCACAGCGAGGGGCTGGACGAGCGCGGGCTGGCGGCGGCGCTCGGCTGCCTGCCGGGGCAGCTCAGCCGGCTGCGGCTGTGCCGCCGGCCGCGCGACGAGCCGACGGGACAGCTGCGCCGCGACGTGGAGCAGATCGCCGCGCGCTTCGGCGTGCGCGCCGACGTGCTGGCGGAGGCCGTGCGGCGCTCGAACGCCCTAGCGGCGCTGCGGCGGGCGGGCGAGCCGGAGCGCGGCACGCTGATGGCCGCGCGCGACCGGGAAGATGACGTTGCCCCCGCCGATAATCCCTCTGGAGAGCCGTAGTGGACACGCCATTCTGGGTGAGCGAGATGGCCGAGGCGTTCTGGGAGCGCGCGGGCGGCGCGGAGCCGGCGCCCCGCAACCTGCGTGGGCCGATCGCCTACGCGCTGCCGCTCGCGATAGTGCTGCTGCCGCGCCTGCGCGTGGCGGGCGTGGACGACTGGCTGCGGCGCCAGAGCGTGCCGTGCGGCGTGAGCCTGCGCGACCGGCCGCTACGGGCGTGCCTGGTGGCGCGCTATGGGCAGGGCTTCGTGTTCGTCGACGGCACCGATCCCGAGGACGAGCAGCGCTTCTCGCTGGCCCACGAGGTCGCGCACTTCCTGCGCGACTACTGGCAGCCGCGCGCCGTCGCCGCGGAGCGCCTGGGACCGGAGATCTTCGCCGTGCTGGACGGCGCGCGGCCGCCGCGCCCGGCCGAGCAGGCCCACGCGCTGCTGGCGAACGTGCCGCTGGGCTACCACGTCCACCTGATGGAGCGCACGGCCGACGGGCACGCGGTATCCGCGAACATCGACCGCGCCGAGCACGACGCCGACCGCCTGGCCTTCGAGCTGTTGGCGCCGGCCGATGCCGTACTCGAAGCGGTGAGCGCCGCGCCCCCCGCCGAGCAGCGCGCCGCCGTGACGCGCCTGCTGCAAGACGCCTACGGCCTGCCCTCGGCCCCCGCCGCCCAGTACGCGGCGCTGCTGGCGCCGGCGCCGCCACGCGTCGACCCGTTGTTGCGCCGCCTGGGCCTCGTGCGGTGAGCTGTCGCACCCCGTGCCGCGCGCGGGAACCGCGGGCAGAGGAGCACCGAAGATGGCTGACGTCGATCCCGCGCTGACCGGCACGGCGGGCGCCCCGCTGGCCCCGGCCGGCCCGGCCGAGGTGACCCCCGAGGACTACCGCGCGGGGTTCGGCGAAGACCTGCGCCGCACGCTCGACCTGTCGACCTGGTCGGCCGGCGAGGACCTGAGCGACGTCTACCAGCGGCTCGAAGAGGAGATCGCGGCGGCGGTGGCGCAGGAGGGCGACCTGCAGGCCGCCATTCGCCGGCGCATCTTCCCCGAGCTGGCCGGCTATCCGGGGGCGCCGAAGGGCGCGGGCGTGTACCGCGCCAGCCCGGCGGCACTCAAGCGCGTGCACCGGGGGCTGCTGTTCAACGGCGGCGTGGAGGGCTGCGACGGCACGCAGCAGACGCACGACACGCTGCCGCTGACGATCGCCCAGGTCGGCGTGAGCCTCGTGTCGTACCAGGGCAGCCAGGGCACCTGGGGCCAGCGGCTGTTTCGCCGCGACCTGCGCGTGGGCAGCGGCGACCTGGCGAGCGAGATGGTCGACGTCTTGCAGCGCCGCACCGCGCGCGGCGGCCAGAACCAGCCCGGCCGCCGCGACCGGCTGTCCGACCTGATGCGGCGCGGCATCATGACCTACGCCGAGCGCGCCATCCTGCTGGAGCGCTCCACGGCGGTGTGGCGGCTGGGCCACGGCAGCCCGGCGCCCTACGAGCTGATCACCGGCGCCGGGCTGCGCGACTTCATGGTCGAGTCCACGCGAGTCATCCGCGAGCTGGTCGAGGGCCACCAGAAGTTCGTCTTCGTCGCCAGCGAGCCGAGCGACCGGCTGCTGCTGACGATTGGACAGGCGCTGCGGCCGCTGGAGTACGCGATCGTGCGGCCGTACACCGACCAGATTCACACGATGATCGAGTACGGCGACTACCGCGGCAGCGCGAGCGTCGATACGACGTGGGATGGCGTGAAGCTCACCCCGGCGGCGTGGATCAAGAAGTTCCGCGACGTGGTCGGGCCGCGAGTGGTGGTGGGCGTCTACCGCGCCACCCACGCGGCGCCGGCCCAGGTGTTCTACGCCCACGTGGACCATGCCGACGTGGCGGCGCACGTCGTGCTGGCGGACAGCGTGCTGCAATGGCACCGCGGCTTCCCGCTGCTGCTCGACCTCGCGCACCACGTGTGCAGCGGTGTGTTCGGCGGCGACACGCTGTCCGGCCCCGTGGCGACGGCCTACGCCGACGCCGGCGCGCCCTGGCGCTACGCCAGCGAGCGCATGAGCCGCGCCCTGTAAGGAGACGAGCGATGACCCTGCCCGATCCCGAGCCGGTGGCCCCGCGCGGCTACGACACGCCCGACGCGAGCGATGGCCTGCGCCCGCTAGCCGACGACTTCCTCGAGCGGCTGGACGGCGACGTGGGGGCGGCCGGCGGCGAGCTAGCGGCCGAGCGGGAGCGCGAGGGCGCCATCGGCGCCACGATGTTCGACTTGCCGAACAGCCAGGATGGCACCGTGACGGTGCTGCTGCCGCGTGAGAACATCCGGCTGGCGCCGTCGCAGGCGCTCGTGCGCATCAAGAGCCCCGGCCAGGGGAGCTACCTGGGGATCGTCACCGCCGGGCCGTTCGCCGAGCCGGACGCGCTGCGCGGCGACTCGCACATGCTGGTGACCGTCGCCACGCGCGGCGGCAACCTGCTGCCGCCCTACCACGGCCGTGTGCAGGTGACTCTGCTGGGCCAGGAGCAGCGCGACGGCACGCTCAGCCCGCCGCGCCTGCGGCCGCTGCCCAACAGCCCCGTGTTCGCGCTCGACGAGGCCGAGTCCGCGCGCCTGCTCCACTGCGCGGGCGACATCCGCCTCGGCCTCGTCGTCGGCTACGACAACCTCGTCGTCGGCGTGCCCTCGAAAGAGAAGGCAGTCCTGCCGCGCCACACCGCCGTGCTCGGTACCACCGGCGGCGGGAAGTCCACGACGATCGCACGGTTGGTGCAGCAGGCGCGGGCCGCGGGCATGGCGGTGATCCTGCTCGACGTGGAGGGCGAGTACACGCACCTGCACGAGCCGACCGACGACCAGCGCATGCTGACCGGGCTGGCCGAGCGCGGCCTGGCGCCGGGCGGTGTGCCCGCCCAGGACATGACGCTCTACCACCTCGTCGGCCGCGAGACGCGCAACCCCGACCACCCGAACCGCCGCGAGTTCTCGCTCCAGATCGCCCGCCTGTCGCCCTACGCCCTGATCGACATTCTCGGGCTCAACGACGCCCAAGCCGACCGCTTTATCTTTGCCTACGACGTTGCCAAGGCGCTCATGCGCGACCTGGGCATCTTCCCGGCCAAGAGCGGGACCGAGGCCGAGCTGCGCCGGCAAGAAGAGTTGCTGAGTGACCTGGACGAGTTCGAGCGCGGCTACCCGCGCCTCTCGCTATCGCTCCTGATCGACGTAGTCGAGGCGTGCCTCTCTGCCGTCAACAAGACCGAGTTCGAGCCTTACAACGCGCGCCTCAAGGACGAGGACGGCCGGGCCGCGCTGAACGCGCACGTCCACGCGAAGAACATGCCCGGCATTGCCAGCTCCTGGGGCAAACTGCTCAGCATCCTGCGCCGCCTCAACCGCCTGAAGGTGTTCTACCGCACCGAGGAGGAGGCCCTCGGCGGCCGCGGCGCTACCGGAGCGTCGGCCCGCCCCGTGAAGCCGCTCGACTACAAGGCGCTGCTCCAGCCCGGTCGCGTCTCCGTCTTCGACCTCTCCGACTCGGGCATGTCCGAGCTGACGAACATCGTCATCGCCGACCTGCTGCGCGGCGTGCAGGAGGAGCAAGACGCTGCCTATCTGGCCTTCGAGCAGGCCCGCGCGCGCGACCCGCAGGCCGCGCCGCCCGCGCGCGCGCTGATAATCATCGAGGAGGCGCACGAGTTCCTGAGCCGCGAGCGCATCGAGAAGCTGCCGGTCCTGTTCCAGCAGGTGGCGCGGCTGGCGAAGCGCGGCCGCAAGCGGTGGCTGGGCCTGGTGTTCGTGACGCAACTACCGCAGAACCTGCCGCGCCAGGTGTTTGGCCTCGTCAACTCCTACGTCCTGCACAAGACGACCGACCCCGACGTGGTGAGCACGCTCCAGCGCACGGTGAGCGGCATCGACGACGGCCTGTGGCGCCAGCTCCCCGGCCTCGCCCCCGGCCAGGCCATCGTCTCCTTCCCGCACATGACCCGCCCCCTCCTCGTCTCGGTCGACCCGACGCCGGCGCTGCTGCGCCTGGTGGACTAGCAGTATTCTCATTCAAGCCGGGCTTACGGTCGAGGAGTTCCAGGGGCTGCTCTAACAGGAGGCACTATGCTGCGCTACACGGTCGTCCTAATCCCGGAACCCGAGGAAGGCGGGTTCAGCGTGCTGGTGCCTGTGCTCCCAGGCTGCGTGACCCAGGGCGAAACCGTCGACGAGGCACTGGCCAACGCGCGCGAGGCGATCCAGCTTCACGTGCGAGCACTGGAACGACACGGCGAGCCGGTGCCTGAGGAAAGCGACCAGCCGCAGATAGCCACCGTCGAGGTACAGCCGGCCTGAGCTGGGTGGCACATGACCACTGCTCAGGCGGCCGGGTCGACGCCCAGGAGGAGCGGTCTGGTGAGCAAGCGCGGCCGAGGCGGGGCGAGACGCGGGAGCGGCTCCGTCGGCCCCCAGCGATGCGCGCGGCATAGCTCGCGCGTGACAATCGTGACGACGGTATGACCACGGACCAGCGCGCATACGCCCGGCCGGCAGGCCCAGTAGACGAAGCACAGGCCCGGCGCGGGAGCCGCCGTCGTCCAGTGACGCGGCGTGGGGCGCCGGCGGCCGCCGGCTAGGAACGCGCGCAGCGCGGTGTGGGCCGCGAGTGGAGGCGCCGCGCTCGACGCGCTCTTGCCAGCGCTCGACGGCGTGCCGCGAGATGATCCGAGTGCGGGCAGCAGGCTGCATGGCGTGCCTCCGGGAGCAAAGTAGCGGGCGCTCCGGCCCGCTCACTCTCTGTTCCCACTCGGCGGCGAAAGCTCGACGCCCCAGGCCTGCTTGACGAGACATGGCGCGGGGCCAGAACATGGGAGTACGGAGGATGAAGCGGCGTTCCCGGAAGTGAGGTAGGATACTCGTGGACGATGCCTTCATCGCACGATACGTGGAGGAGGCCCCCGATCACCCCGGGCCAGCCAACGCGCGGCTCGCCGACTCGGGCGTACCGATCTGGGCGCTGATCGGCTATCTCCGGGCCGCCGCGCACGGGGACGTCGCGCAAGCAGCGGCAGACTACCGAGTGCCCGTCGAGGCTGTTCGGGCCGCCGTCGCCTACTACGAGCGCGCGTGCAACCGCCCTCTCATCGACGCCCTGATCGCCCTGAACGCGGCGTAGCCGCTCGGTGGCTGCCCTCTAACGGGAGATAGCTATTGCCCGGTGAAGCGCGGCAGGCGCTTCTCGCGGAACGCGCGGACGCCCTCGGCGAAGTCGGCGGTGAGGACGTAGCGGGTGGCCAGCTCGGCGTCGTCGGCGGCGGTGGCGAGGCCGGGGTCGTCCAGGCAGCGGTTCACCGTCTCCTTCGCCCAACGCACCGTGAGCGGCGCGTTCGCCGCGATGCGCGCCGCTAGGTCGCGCCCGAACTCCGTCACGACCGCCAGCGGCACGACGTAGTCCACCAGCCCGACGCGCAGCGCCTCCTCGGCCTCCAGCAGCCGCGCCGTCATCAGGAGGTCCTTCGCCCGCGATGGCCCGACGAGCGCCACCAGGCGGCGAATGTGGCGCTGGCCGATCGTGATGTTCAGCTTCGCCGCCGGGATGCCGACGCGCGACGTGTCGGCGGCCACGCGCAGGTCGCAGGCGATGGCCAGCTCGCAGCCGGCGCCCACCGCGTAGCCGTGGATCAGCGCGATCGTCGGCTGGGGCAGGCCCTCCACCAGGCTCATGGTGTCGGTGACGAGGTGGTAGGCCGCGACGGCGCCCTCGCGGCTGCTGCGCGTCTCGCCGAACTCCGTCACGTCGGCGCCCGACGCCAGCGCCCGCTCGCCCGCGCCGCGGAACAGCACGACGCGCACGTCGTCGGCCGCCGCCAGCTCGCGCAGCCGCCGCTGGAGCGTGTGCCACATCTCGGTAGTGATCGCGTTGCGGGCGCGCGGACGATTGAAGACGATCGTCGCCACGTCGCCGTCGCGCTCCAGTAGCAGCGGCGCCTCGCTGCCTCGCTCGCTCTGCACGAGGGTCTGCCTCCACGCCAAGTCATGCGCTCGCGGGGACTGCCGGTCCGCTTTCCTTGACGGATCGGGCGCGGGTCTGATGGCTATACGTCGAGAACACAGAGCAGGGCCGGGCCATCTGCCTCGGGAATCTCCTCGTCATGGGCAGCCAGGGCTTCGATCCTCAGTTGAATGGCGTCGCGCGCCATCTCCAGGGCCTCTTCCACGGAGTCGCCCTGCGTGACGCAGCCGGGAAGCGCGGGCACGACGACGGCATACCCGCCGGCATCAGGCATCAGCACGACGGCGTAACGACGCATCGCGCCTCCTACTGCAATGCACGGAGTAGCGACGCGTCGCGCCTCCTGCAGTGCATTGTACGGCGCCAGGGGCGGCCCCCAGCACCTGGCGGTCGGTCGCGTGGTCCGGCCGTCTGCGCCGGACGACGGCTCTCTGCCAATGCCTTCTCTTGTAGGGGCGCTGCGTGCGGCGCCCTGCCCGGTCGCCACCCGGCCCAGTGTCCCAACAAATCCGGTGACGAGGCGTCCCTCCCCCTCTCCCCCTGGCAGAGGGCCGGGGTGAGGGCGTCTTCCCTCGTCCCTCCCCCTCTCCCCCTGGGAGAGGGCCGGGGTGAGGGCCCGCCTCAGCAACGGAACCGTCAGCCCAACTCGACTGTCCGGCCGCGAGGCGCGCAGGAGAGCGCCCGCTAGCTCGCGCGACGTGGTCGCCGTCCCTGCCCGTACACGCCTCTCACCCTGCCCGCCGCCCGCGCCCGGCCCGGGGCTGCCCCCGCCGGCCCGGCCCGCGGCGGAACAGCGGAGGAGTATCGTACGGGGTAAACGATGCGGCCTTCCGCGCCCGACGAGCATGCGCAGACCCGCGCCCGGCCTAGCAGTTAACCACCCGGTAAAGGAGCATCGTTTGACCGTTCCTCGGATAACTTCAGGCACGCGCGAAGGTTTCGCCCGCGCGATCGCGGGTGCTGCTCCACCGCGCCGCAAGAACGGAGGAGACACCCCGCGCGGGGTCAAGCGCTGCGCGGCGCGTGGCGGACGTGCTAGCATACGGGCACCACAGCAGGAGGGTGGAGAGCATGCTGAAGGTTCAGGGCGTCACCCATTGGTCGATCCCCGTCAACGATCTGGCGGAGGCCGAGGCGTTCTACCGCGACGTGCTGGGGCTGGAGTACCGCGGGCGGCTCGGCAACTCCGGCATGGCGTGCGTCCGCGCCGGCGACCACGAGATCCTGCTCACGGAGCGCAAGGACAAGATTCGCCGCACGCCCGACCAGGACAACCGCCTGCACCACTCGTTCACGGTATCGCCGGAGGAGTGGGAAAAGGGCGTGAAGCTGTTCGCGGAGCGGGGCATCGAGATGATCCAGCTCGAGTACCGCGAGCAAGGCTTCTTCACGGGCCGCGAGCTGTACTTCCTCGACCCGTCGGGCAACGTGCTGGAGATCCGCGACCCCACCTGGCAGCCCGGCATGCCCAAGCCCTCAATCGACGAGATCGTCGGCAAGACTGCCTCGGGCAGCACCTCGGCGTGAGCCTGGTCGGCAGCGAGGGTTGCCGGTGAGCCGCTACGACCTGGTAGTGATCGGCGCCGGGATTCTGGGGCTGGCGAGCGCGCGCGAGCTGCTGCGCCGCCACCCGCGCTTGCGCCTGGCCGTGCTCGACAAGGAGCACCGCATCGGCCAGCACCAGACGGGGCATAACAGCGGCGTCATCCACTCGGGCATCTACTACGCGCCCGGCTCGTTCAAGGCGCGGCTGTGCGTGCAGGGCGGGCGCGACCTGTACGCCTACTGCGCCGAGAAGGGCATCCCTACCGAGCGCTGCGGCAAGGTGATCGTCGCGGCCGACGAGAGCGAGCTGCCGCGGCTCGACGAGCTGATGCGGCGCGGCCAGGCGAACGGCGTCGCGGGGCTGGAGTTCGTCGGCCCCGAGCGGCTGCGCGAGCTGGAGCCGGCCTGCGTGGGCGTGCGCGCGATCTGGTCGCCGAACACCGGCATCGTGGACTACGACCGGGTGGCCGCGGCCTACGCCGACGACGTGCGCGCGGCGGGCGGCGAAATCTTGCCGGGGCGCCGCGTGCAGGCGATCCGCCGGCGCACGAGCGGCGTGCTGCTGGAGACGCCGGTAGGCGACGTGGAGGCGCGGCGCGTGGTGGCCTGCGCGGGACTGTACGCCGACCGCGTGGCGCGGCTGACCGGCGGCCCGCCCGACCCGCGCATCGTGCCCTTCCGCGGCGACTACTGGGTGCTGCGGCCGGAGCAGCGCCACCTGGCGCGTAACCTGATCTACCCCGTGCCCGACCCCGCGTTCCCGTTCCTTGGCGTCCACTTCACGCGCCGCATCACCGACGGCGCGGTGTGGCTCGGGCCGAACGCCGTGCTGGCCTTCGCTCGCGAGGGCTACCGCCGCTCCGACGTGAACCTGCCGGAGCTGGCTGAGGCGCTGAGCTACCGCGGCTTCCAGAAGCTCGCGGCGAAGTACTGGCGCATGGGCTGGGAGGAGATGGTGCGCGACTACAGCAAGGCCGCGTTCCTGCGCTCGCTCCAGCGCTACGTGCCGCGGCTCACGGCGGCCGACCTGCTGCCCGGCCCCTCGGGCGTGCGCGCCCAGGCGCTCGACGCCGACGGGCAGCTCGTGGACGACTTCGTGGTGAACGTGCAAGACGATCAGGTAGTCCACATCCGCAACGCCCCCTCGCCCGCCGCCACCTCCTCGCTCGCCATCGGACGCCTGGTGGCCGACAAGGCCGACGAGGTCTTCGGCTTCGAAACGGCCGCCGCCGTCTAGCAGGCTGCGCCCTATAATGCCGGCAGGAGGGCGCAGCCGCAGCCGTGCTGCGCCTAATGCCCTCGAAGAACCGGCGCAGCAGGGATCTGGCAATGCAGAACGGCTCGACGCCCGAGCATCCTTACGTCAGCGAGACGCCCGGCGTGTGCGGTGGCTATCCCGTGGTGCGCGGCACCCGGACCCCGGTACGCCTGCTCGTGGAGGCGTTTCGCGAGCTTGGCGAGGTCGAGGCCACGCAGGCGGCGTTCCCTCACCTGACTATTGAGCAGGTGCGCGGGGCGCTGGCCTACTACGCGGCGCACCCGGCTCGCGTAGACGCAGACTTCGAGCGGCACGCGCGCGTCCTCGCCGAGCGGCAAGGGCGGCAATGGCCGGGCTAGGCATCCGGCTGTATACGGACGAAATGATCCATCCCCGGTTTGTCACAGAGTTACGGCGGCGCGGCTACGACGTGGAGAGCTGCCCGGAAGCCGGTCTCAGCAACCGAGGCATCCCCGACTCCGACCAGCTTGCCTACGCGGCCAGCCAGGGACGTGCCATCCTCACGTTCAACTACGTGGATTGCCTGGAGCTGGACGCTGACTGGAAGGCCGCGGGCCGCGAGCACGCCGGTATCATCGTGTCGCCCTCTGTGAGAGAGGTGGGCGAGTTGCTTCGGCGGGTGATCTGGCACCTTGACCATCACCAAGTCGAGCAGCAGCGGAACCTTCTCCTCTGGCTCCGCGCCGTGCCTGGCTCCTGACCACGCGCGTCGTACATCGACCTGTGTAGCCCTCTCCTTCACCAGCCGCCCCTGCGTCCGACTCGTGCCACGCCGCTCAGCACGGTCCACGCGCCCAGGCCTTCGCAACCTGACTTGTCTCGAGTTGGAGATGCAGCCGTTGGGCGGCGCCTATAATGCCGCAGGAGGGTACCGGCATGGCAGTGCGGCGCGGCGTCCAGTTCCTCGCGACCGACATCTGGGATACGCCTGACGATGGCAAGCGCTACGAGGTGATCGACGGGGAGCTGTATGTGACACCACCGCCGAAATGGGGACATCAACGCGGCCTCAGCAAATTGCACATCCACCTGGGCGGGTGGGTCTACGGAAATGGTCTAGGTGAGATCGTCGAGGCGCCGGTGGGCGTGGTGCTCGACGAGCACAATGGTGTGCAGCCTGATCTCATCTATATCTCTCGCGAGCGGCTGGGCATCATCAGCGAGCGTGGCGTCGAGGGCGCGCCGGATCTGCTTGTGGAGGTGCTTTCGCCGAGCACGCTGGCACGCGATAGGGGCGTCAAGATGCGCCGCTACGCGGCGGCCGGCGTTCCCCACTACTGGCAGCTCGATCCGGGAAGCGAGACGCTGGAGGCATATCGCCTGACTGAGCAAGGGTATGAGCTGGCCGGCCGCTATGATCCCGGCAGCGTCTTCCGTCCGGAGCTGTTCCCCGGGCTGGAGATTCCGATCGACGACCTCTGGCGCTAATACTCCACGACGAGGTGAGCGATGGCGACTGCAACCGATCCGCTGCCGCTGCTGCCAACGACCGTGGTGGGTAGCCACGCGCGACCGGCCTGGTGGTGGTGCGCGAACGAGGCGATCCAGCAGGGCCGCTTCGGCGAGCGCGACATCCAGGAGACGCTCGATCACGCGGTCGACATCGCCATACTCGACCAGGAGCGGCTGGGCATCGACGTGATCACCGATGGCGAGATGCGGCGGCTGAGCGGCTACGTACGCACGCTGCTTCAACGCCTGGAGGGCCTTAGCGCCCGGCCGGGGACGGCGCGGCGCTGGGGCCCGCCGCACTACGACATGGACACCGACATGCAGGTCGAGGGGCCGGTGAGCGCGCCGGATGGGCTGGGCGTGGCGCGGGACTTCGCCTACCTGAAGGCGCACGCCCGGCACCGCACGAAGGCGACCTGCCCGGGGCCGCTCACCTTCGCCGGCTTCTGCCACCTGGCGCCGCCCTACGGCGACGTGTGGGAGCTGGCGCACGACGTGGCGAAGGTGGTGAACGCCGAGCTGAAGGCGTGCGTGGCGGCGGGCGCCGACTTCGTGCAGATCGATGATCCCTCGCTCGGCATCATCCCTGGTGAGGGGCGGGGCATGGTCGAGCTGGTGAACGCGGCGTTCGACGGCGTGCAGGCGAAGCGAGCACTGCACATCTGCTTCGGGACGAACCGCGGCCGGCCGCGCGGCTACAACCGCACCTACCGCCCGCTGTTCCCCGACCTGATGGAGGCGCAGGTCAATCAGTTCGTGTTCGAGTTCACCAACCGCCAGATGGCCGACATCGACCTGTGGCAGGAGTACCAGCCGCGGCAGGAGCTGGTGGTCGGCGTGGTGGACCAGAAGTGCTACACGATCGAGACGCCCGAGTTCGTGGCCGACCGCATCCGCACGGCGCTGAAGTACGTGCCGGTGGACAAGCTGTGGATCAGCGCCGACTGCGGCTTCCAGGGGGCGCCCTACTGGATCGCGCTCGGCAAGCTGCAAGCGCTGGTCGAGGGCACCGCGATCGTGCGCCGCGAGCTAGCCGGCCGCTAGCGCGCTCGGCTGATGCGACAGCGGATATTCTACGGGTTAGGCGATCGGGCAGGGCCAGGGTGGCCGCCAGTGGCGCTTGCAGTATTCCGCGCCACAGGCCGCGGGCGGGCGTGAAACTCAGCCCAACACCACGCGGGTCGCCTAGATTTTGGGCGGGCCTGGCTAGCGGCTCGGGGGGATGCGGCCTTCCGCTTGCAGCTCGCGGACCAGGGTGTCGTCGATCAGCGACTCGGGCGCGATCTCTTTCGCGCGGGGGTCGCTGACGGTGGCCAGGATGGTGGCGAGCGTGTCGGGGCGCGGCAGCACGTCGCGCGTGATGTACTTCTCGGCGTAGGCTTTATATGTGCCTGCGAGGATCTCGGGGTCGTCGGTGCGCGTGTAGTCGCCGAGCACCTTCTCGCCGAGCGCGGCGTCGGCGAAGAAGCGGTCGAGCCCAGCCTGGTAGGCGAGCAGGTAGCGGCGGATGAGATCGGGCCGGCTGGCGAGCACGCCGCGGGGCACGACGGTGCCCAGATGCATGTAGGGGATGTTCAGCGTCGCGCCGTCGGCGGCCTGACGAAAGCCGAGCTTGGCCGCGGCCAGCGAGGTGGGGTCGGACAGCACGGCGGCGTCGACGGCGCCGCTCTGGAGACCCGCCAGTAGCTCCGGGACGCCGCCGAGCTGGAGCATTGCCACGTCGCGCTCGGGGTCGAGGTCCCAGCGGCGCAGCAGCCGCCGCCCGACCACGTCGGTGGACGAGCCGAAGCGGGTGACGCCGACGCGGGCGCCACGCAGCCCATCCGGCGCGTTGAGGTTGGGCTGCGTGAACAGCGCGAGCGGCGGCACCTGGACGGTAGCCTGGACGTAGAGGCCGTCGAAGCCGCCGACCATGGCGCCGATGACGGCGGCCGCCCCGACGTTCGCCAGTGGCGCCTCGCCCGCCACGAGCGTTTGCGTGGCAGTGGTGCCGCTCTCGATCAGCACCAGCTCGGGGTCCAGTCCCTGCTGGCGGAAGAGTCCCTGGTCCACTGCGATCCAGAGGGGCATGTAGCTGCCGCTCAGGCTGCTATAGATGACCTTCAGGTGCTCGGGCGCGGCAGCCGTGGGAGCAGCGGGGGCCGCGGCGCTGGGCGCGCTCGGGGCGCTGGCCGGCGCCGCGGGCGCAGCGGGCGCGGGGGCGCCGCCCGCCGGGGCGCAGGCGAGAGCCAGGAGGCTGGCGAGCACGAAGGACAGCCCCCCGCCCGCGACGCGCCGCGTCGAAGGGCGGCGGGCGGGGCGGGACGTTGGCCGAGGGCGGGGCGCCGGCTGGACGGGACGGCTGCGGTCCCCAATAGGTCGCGCGCGACGCCGCAGTGGCATCAGCCCCATACCTTTCGCGCCGTGTCCACGACCAGCTCCAGCTTGCGGCGCTCGTCGTCGAGCGTGAGCAAGTTGCCGGGGGCCGTCGAGGCGAAGCCGCACTGCGGGCTGAGCGCCAGGTTCTCCAGCGGCACGTACTTCGCGGCCTCGTCGATGCGGCGGCGCAGGTCGTCCTGCGACTCTAGCTGGGGGTCCTTGGTGGTCACGAGCCCCAGCACCACGTTCTTGCCCTTGGGCATGAAGCGGAGCGGCTCGAAGCCGCCGGTGCGCTGCTCGCTGTCGTACTCCAGCAGGAAGGCATCCACGTCGAGGCCGCCGAACAGCTTCTCGGCGATCGGCTCATAGCCGCCCTCGGTGTACCAACGGCTGCGGTTGTTGCCGCGGCAGACGTGCATCGCCAGCACGACGCCGTCGCGCTTGAGGCCCTGGATGCAGGAGTTGTCGGCCGCGATCGACTGGTCGAGCGCCTCGTCGGGATCGGCGCCCTGCTGGCGGATGCTCTCCCGGATGGCGGGATCAACGTAGTGGGAGTAGTAGGGCGCGTCGAGCTGGACGTAGGCAACGCCCTCGTCGAGCAGCGCCTCGACCTCTTTGCGAAGGATCGCCGCGATGTCGTCCAGCAGGGCGGCGCGGGTGGGGTAGACCTGGTCGGAGAGGCCGGGCTTGTAACTGGCGAGCAGGAAGTTCGAGGCGGCCGGCAAGGTCATCTTGATCGGGCCGGGGGCGTGTTGCTTCAGGTACTCGGCCTCGTGCGCGGTGAGGCGGCGCTTCTGCTGGAGCTTGGCGCCGGCCACGTTGGCGGTGCTGAACTCCTGGGCGGCACCGGGGCCGCGCCACTCCAGCGGCACGCGGTCGGCCACGAAGCCCTCGACGGCCTCGGCGAGGTCGGTGAGCCAGGAGCCGCGGCGGAACTCGCCGTCGGTGAAGATGCCGAGCCCCACCTGGCGCTGCAGCTCGATGGCGCCCAGGATGGCGTGGTCTTCGAGGTCGTGCAGCACCATTAGCGGCAGCCGCCCCTCGGCGTATGCCGCCCGCGCGTCGAGCAGGTTCTTCGGCCGCAGCAGGCTCCCCACGTGATCGGCCTTGTATGGGTGCGCCATCGTTTGTGCTCCCTGGCGCGGCGTCTGGGCGCGCGCCGCTCATGATCGTGCAAGGTCGCGGCATCGCCACGCTGGAGCGCTTGGATGCCGCGATATCTACTGTGGTTCTACACGGTAGGCGATGCCTTTGGGCGCGTCAAGAGC
Organism: Pseudomonadota bacterium; assembly: GCA_021325365.1. The sequence continues at coordinate 39,184 of JAJPHF010000134.1, read as the reverse complement.
GTACCCGCTGCCAGCACAGCGCCAAGCGTGCTCTAGGGCCAGGCGGTCTCGCTGGCCCGCGTGGCGGCGCGCAGCAAGCTGCGCTGGCGGCGATAGGCGTCCCGGTTCAAGCGCAGGCGTGCGACGGTGGCGCGGCCTACTGGCGTCAGGCCAACAAGCAGCAGGTAGTTGTCCGCCCACGCAAAGTGCGCATCCCAGCGATCACGACGAGGATGGAACAGTGGTTGCTCGGCCGCAGTCTCGGGATCGTAGCCAATTGTCGCGCCCCACTTGGCACGGTTGCAATGAGAACAGGCGGCGGCGAGATTGCTTGGATCGTCGGGAGCGAAGGCAGGCGGCGTAGCCGAGCGCCAGGCGACGACGGGCACGACGTGGTCGATGGTCAGCGGCCACTCCGCGATCTGGCAATACTCGCACCGATAGTGAGCTTGATTGAGGATGCGCTGACGCAGCGTCCGCGAAACCGGCACCGAGCGTTACGAGCCACGCGAGCGGGATCGGGCCGTCCGCTCTTCGAGGTGCCGGCCGGCTGCGTCGGTTAGCTCGCGCTCTAGCCTGATCATCTCGCCGCGCTCCGCGCGGCTCAGCGACTCACCGTCCTCCATTCGCTCATGAAGGGCTTCCAACCGTGCCAGTTTATCCTTCGGAAGAGCGCGAAGCATGGCCTGATAGCGGCGCCGCTCTCCTGCAACAGCGGGGGGCGTCTTGGGCCGCGACGGGCGCTGGTCCTCCCGCAGACGGTCGAGGTAATCGAGGATCGTGTGGAGGTTGATCGCCGGCTCGCCGCCGATCTCGACAGTTGGGAGCCGGCCCTGGATGATCCACTGCCGGACGGCCTTGACCTCCGTGCCCAGCGCGCGCGCAGCCTGGGGGAACGTCACATACTCGGGTGCAGCGGATGACTCCGGCGGGCTTTGCGCAGCGAGGGCCGCGGCGAGCACGGCCTCGACGGCCTGGGCGCGCTCGGGCTTGCCCTGTGCCCGTAGGTCGCGGGCGGTCTCTCGCGCTAGCTCAATGTCTCTGGCTGCTAGCATCTCTGACCTCCGCGGTTGGTTTCATGCTAGGCATATCATGGAGCGGGACGCAAGCACGACGCCTACTGCGGCTCGTGGGCGATGGCGGCTTCGGCCTGGCGGGTGAGGGCGTAGCAGACGGCCTGGAGGCGGGCGGCGAAGGCGTGAGGCGACTCACCGGGCTGGAGGGTGAGCGGGACGCCGAAGGCGATGGCGAGCGGGCCGCGGCGCAGGGCCACGGGGATGCCGGCGATGACGGGGCCGTTGAAGTGGTCCAGGTCGGGCGGGATGACCTGCTCGGTGCCGGCCAGCCCGAACGGCACCACGGCGGCGTCGAGCGCGGCGGCGAGGTGGGCTACGCCGGGCTTGAAGCGGACGGCCGGGTCGTCCGCGCGCTCCTGGGCCAGCGTGGCGTGGCGGCCCTGCGGGAAGATCAGGATCGCGTTGCCCTCCGCGGCCAGCCGCGCCAGACCGCGCAGGCTCGCCTCGCGCTCGCCGTGCTGCTGCAAGGGATACAGCCCGAAGGCGAGGACAGCATACTTGCCGAGCGCCCCCGCGGCGCCGAAGCCGCCCGCGCCGGCGGCCACGACCAGGCGCCGCGCCCACGCACGGCCCACCGTTTTCGCCAGCGCGCGGCGCACGAGCGGCATGTCGGCGAAGCTGTGGTGGGTGCCGGCGAAGATGACGCGGGGCGGCAGGTGGGCGAGGTGCTCGCGGCCGATGATATAGGTCCGCGGGACGGCGTAGCGGTAGAGCAGGTCGAACGGCAAGCTCAGGCCGCGGAAGGCACGGCCGAGCGGCGTGTACGGCCAGTGCGCGGGCGCGGTAGTCGCCAGCAGGCCATGGCCGTGCGGGGCGCTCTCGCCGTCGAGCGCCGGCGCCCGCGCGAGTAGCTCGCGCACCTGGGCGACGGTCATCTCCAGACGCAGGTCGCCGTCGCCCACGGCCTTGCCGGTCTTCTGCTCCAGGGTCAGCGCGAGGTCGACCAGGCCGAGGCTGTCGAGGCCCAGGCCGCCGAGCGTCTGATCGTCGGCCACGGCTTGAACGCGCGCGGCGCCGGCGATCGCCTGGCCGACCGGATCGTCGGCGGCCAGCACGCTCTCGACGGCCACCGCACCCAGGGTCTCGGGCAGTGGCAGCAGGTTGCGGCGTACCTTGAGCGTCGAGGTGCGCGGGAAGTCGGCCTCGGCCCACCAGGAGGCCGTGACGAGGCGCTGGTGCTGCGCCAGGCGGCCGTTCGCGCGGGCGACGAGCGCGCCGAGATCGGCGTCGCGCGCGGCGGGGCTGGCGGGCAGAAGGTAGGCGTGGAGTGTCGCGCCGCCGCTGGCGGTCGGCACGGCGAGCACCGCGGCGTCTTTCACCGCCGGGTCCTGGCGCAGCACGTCCTCCACGTCCTGCGGCCAGACGTTCAGGCCGGAGGGCAGGACGATCAAGTCCTTGGCGCGGCCGGCGAGCCAGATGTTGCCCTGCGCGTCGATGGTGGCGAGGTCGCCGGTGGCGTACCAGCCGTCGTGCAGCACCTCGGCGGTGCGCGCGGGGTCCTTCCAGTAGCCGCGCATGACGTTCGGGCCGCGCACCAGTAGCTCCCCCTCGGCGCTGAGCCGCACCTCGACGCCGCGCAGCGGCCGGCCCACGCTGCCCTGGGGCGTGCTGCCGTCGGCGGCGCCGCAGGCCACAACGGGCGAGCACTCGCTGGTGCCGTAGCCCTGCACGACGCGCACGCCGAGGCGCTCCCAGAGCTGCTGGGTCGCGGCGGGCAGCGCGGCGCCGCCGGCGGCCAGCGTCCGCAGCTGGCCGCCCAGCTTGCGGTGGACGAGCCAGAACAGGCGGCGGCGGGCGGCGAGGGGCAGCCGCTCGGCGGCGGCATTCAGGGCCCAGTAGGCGGGGTCGGGCAGGGTCGCGCGCAGCTGCGCGTCGAGCGCCTGGCCCATGAGGGTGAGCAGCTGCGGCACGCCGATCAGGTGGGTGATGCGCTGCTCGGCGAACACGCGCACGATGTCGGGGCCACGCCGGCTGGGGACGTAGTGGATGGCGGCGCCCTGCGCGAGCGGGTAGAGCAGCCCGACCGTCAACTCGAAGAGGTGCGAGAGCGGCAGGATGCTGGCCAGGCGGCACGATGGGTCGAGCGGGATGGTGTAGCGCAGCGCCTCGACCTGGGAGCAGAGGTTGGCGTGGGTGATGGTGCAGCCCTTCGGGTCGCCGGTGGTGCCGGAGGTGAAGACGATGGCGGCGACCTCCTCAGCGGGGAGGGCGGACCTACCCCCCCGGCCCCCCTCCCTAGTGCCGGGCTCCCACCACTCGGTTACGGGGACACCGTGGGCCCAGGCGGGGCGTTCGCCGTAGCCGACGACGATCTGGCGGGGCTCGACGAGGGCGAGGATGCGCTCGGCGGCGGCGGTGTTCATCTCGCGGTCGAAGGGCACGACGATGGCGCCGAGCTTCCAAAGGGCGAAGTGGTAGATAGGGGTGCGCCAGTGGCTGGGCAGCCAGAGAACGACGCGGTCGCCTTCGCGCACGCCGAGGGCCGCCAGCTCGACGGCCAGGCGATCGGTCAGGGCCAGCAGCGCACGGCTGGTAACCGTCTGCCAGCCCAGCCCATCTTGCGCCCCGAGCGCGATCGCGTCGGGGTAGAGGGCCGCGCGGCGCTGCACGATCTGGTAAAGATGGGTGAGGTCGCCCACATCGGGGCTGGCGGACGCCGCTTGCGGTGCCGCCGCGGACGGACTACCTAGGGACGCGGCTTGCGGCGCCCCACCGCCTGGTCGATCTTGCGAGATGATTTCAGTCATGGCTCAGGGCCTCCAGGGGCTGCGCGCCGGGGTGGCTGGGGGGCGCGATGGGGGCGGCGAGGGCGGCCGGGGGGCGCACAGCAGGCAGCAGGGCCAGCGCGAGCAGGATCATTACGGCCATGAAGGCGAAGATGGCGCGCGGGCCGTACACGTCGGCGAGCGCGCCCGCGAGCAGGCTGGCGAACGGCGCGGCGACCGAGCCGCTAGCGGCCAGGATGCCGGTGGCCGCGCCGACGTGGGGGCGGGGCACGAGGTCGGCCAGCAGCGGCACGGTGAGCACCATGCTGGCGCCGTTGCCGACGCCCGCCAGCAGGAAGACGAGCGCGCCCTGCTCGCGCGTGGTGATGACCAGCGCCGCCAGCGCGGCCGCGGCCATGACGGCGTAGCCGGCAGCGATGATCCGTCGCTTGCCGTAGCGGTCGCCGAGCCGCGCCATCGGCAGCGCGCAGAGCGTTGTGCTGAGGAGCATGAGCGAGGGCAGGAGCTGCGCCTCGCCCACGCTCGCCCCCAGGATATCGCGCGTGTAGACCGAGACGAGCGGCAGCACGGCGTTCACGCCCGACCAGTAGGCGAAGCCGACCAGGCAGAAGAGCGCCGCGCCCTTATAGAGCCGTAGAAGGGTGAGCGCGGAGGGACGCGGTCCCTCGGCGGCGGCCTCGCGACGGCGATCGGCCGCCCAGGCGGCGGGCGGCGGCTCGCGCACGCCGAGCACGCAGAGCAGCACGCCGGCCGCCATGAGCAGCGCCGTCAGGGCGAAGGCGGAGTCGGGCACGCCGTCGCGCCAGAGCGCGAACCCCAGCACCAGGATGCCCACCTGGCCGGCCATCAAGACGACGACCGACCAGGCCGACAAGGTGTTGCGCTCCTCTTCCGTGGTGACGTCGACCAAGAGCGCCTTGTGCACGTCGTCCATGCTGTTGAAGGTGATGGTGAACAGGAAGATGATGGCGACCGGCAGGACGAGCGCGGCGGTCGTGGGCGGCAGGCCGGCGAGCGCGGCCGGCAGCGGCCAGCGGCTGATGGCGGGCGTGAGGGCGAGGAGCAGCGCCGAGAGCAGGCCGCCGGCGAGGATGAACGCGCGCCGCCGCCCCAGCCAGCCGGCCCACACGCGGTCGGACCAGACGCCGATCAGCGGCGAGACGATCGTGCCCTCGAACGAGCGGGTGTTGCCCATCAGGCCGAGTAGCAGGTAGGAGGCTGTAAAGGTCGCTAGCCACAGGGTAAGGGTGAAGTTGTTGAAGGCGGCGAACACGCCGATGCTGAAGCTGCCCCCGAGGTAGGCGACGCGCTGCGCTCGGCTCACCGGCAACCTCCCGTGGCGCGGCCGCTGCCTGATCGCCACAGGATACAGGGTACGCGAGCGCGCGTCAGCCCGCCGCGGGCCAGCGCCCTATGGGCGCTGGGGCGGATGCCCTATTTGTTAGGGGATAGGGAGTAGGGGATAGGGGATGGCCTGCCATGGAACGGCCAATCGTCCCCCACCCCCTATTCCCTATCCCCTGGGGAGGGCCAGGACCTCGCGGACTTTGCGGCGGAGCGCGTCGGGGGAGAACGGCTTCTGCAGGAAGGGGGCGCCAGGCTCGATCAGGCCCTGCTCGACGACCACCTGGTCGGTGTAGCCGGACATGAACAGCACCTTTAGGCCCGGGTGGTGCGTGGCGAGCCGCCGCGCTAGCTCGCGGCCGTGAAGGCCCGGCAGCACCGCGTCGGTAAGCAGCAGGTGCAGCGGCCCCGTATGCTGCACGGCCAGGCGCAGCGCGTCCTCGCCGTGCCGCGCTGCGAGCACCGTGTAGCCGCTCGCAGCGAGCGCGCCGCGCACGAGCGAACCGATCTGCGGGTTGTCCTCGACGACGAGGACCGTCTCGGTACCGCCGGGGGCGGCGTAAGGCGGCGCCGATGGCGCCCGGTCGGCGAGGGCGGTGGCGACTTCGCGGGGTAGGTAGATCTTGAACGTCGTGCCGTGCCCTGGCTCGCTGTACACCCAGATGTAGCCGCCGCTCTGCTTCACGATGCCGTAGACCGTCGCCAGGCCCAGCCCGGTTCCCTTGCCAGGGCGTTTCGTCGTGAAGAACGGCTCGAAGATCTGGGCTTGCACCTCGGGCGTCATGCCGATGCCCGTGTCGGTGGCGGTCAGCTGCACGTACTGGCCAGGATGCAGCGGCGCGTGCGTGCGCGCGTAGCGCGCGTCGAGATCGACGTTCGCCGTCTCGAACGTCAGGCAGCCCCCCTGGGGCATGGCGTCGCGGGCGTTCACCGCGAGGTTCAGGAGGACCTGGTCGAGCTGGCCGCGGTCGGCTTTGACGGGCCAGAGGCCCGGGCTTAGGTGCGTGCGCAGCTCCACGGCATCGCCGATCACGCGGCGCAGCAGCGGCTCGGCGTCCGCCACCACGCTGTTCAGGTCGAGCACCTCGGCCTCGAGCAGCTGGCGCCGGCTGAAGGCGAGCAACTGGCGGGTGAGGGCGGTGGCCCGCTCGCCGGCCTTGGTGATCTCTTCAAGATAGCTGCGGGGCGGATCGGTGGAGCCCAGGCGTTGGAGCACTAGCTCGCTGAAACCGGTGATAACGGCCAGCAGGTTGTTGAAGTCGTGGGCCACGCCGCCCGCGAGGCGGCCGAGCGCCTCCAGCCGCTGGGCGCGCCGCACCTGCTCCTGCTCGCGGAGCAGCCGGCTGTACAGCGCCTGCATGCGCTGGCGCGCCCGCACCCAGACTTGCACGCGGGCCAGCAAGTCCTCGCGGTCGAACGGCTTGGTGAGGAAGTCGTCGGCCCCGGCGGCGAAGCCGGCCTGCCGCTGCTCCGGCCGCGACTGCGCCGTGAGGATGATGATGGGCAAGTAGACGTCGCTCTCCTCCGCCCGGAGGCGCTCGCAGACTTCTATGCCGTTCATCTCGGGGAGCAGCATGTCGAGCAAGACGAGATCGACGCCGCCGGCCGCGATGCGGGCGAGCCCCGCGGCGCCGGTAGCCGCGATCTCGACAGTATAGCCGGCGTGCTCCAGCATCGCCCGCAGCATATCGGCGACGAGCGCGTCGTCCTCGACGACCAGCACGACCGGCGGATCCGTCTGCACGCGGCTCCCTACCACCCGGCCAGCCTGCGGTGCCGGCCGACGGTGCGCCCCGCTTGCACGATAGCACACGCCGCCCGCCCACGTAACGGGCGGCGCCGCGAGCACGGGCGGGACTCACACCCTTGACCGGTCACTCGAGGCGTGGGCCGGTAGTGCCGTACTTGCCGTGCGAGACGTAGCGCGCGGGCGGCCAGGCGATGCCCGGCGGCGGCCAAGCCTGATTCGTCTCTTGGAGGAACCAGTCCGGGGGCCGGAAGACGGGCGGCTGGGCATCGTCGGGCAGCAAGCTCTGCCACTGCACGCGCGCGGTCCGCTCGGCGAACTCGTCCTGCACCTGGCGCAGCAGGTCGGGCTGCTGAAGCAGGTCGACCATCGTCGCGGCGATGTAGCGCGCTGCGGCCAACATGCCCTCGTGGGCAATGCTCGTGGAAGCGGTGGCCGTCACGTTCCAGTGGTGGTTCGGGCAGAGGTCGGGGCGCGTGGCGGAGTTGCCGCGAATCGTGGGCACGCGCCAGCTGACGTCGCCCATATCCGTCGACGGCCCGCCGAGGAACACGCCCGGCGGCCGCAGCGGGGAGATCTCCTGGGGAATGCCGACCTGTGGCACGCCCAGGCTCTCCTGAATGGCGCGCGCCAGCGCCTGGTCGGCCTCCGAGTGGGTCGGCGCCCCGATGTACTGCATGTTGTCGTAGCGCAGCTCGGTGCCCACCTGGTTGCCCAGCGCGTTCCAGCTGCCGCCGACGACCCGCATCTGCATCTCCGTCTGGCTGGCGGCCGCCGCCGCTTGCGCGCAGGCGACGATCTTGTTGAACAGCACCTGCACGCGCGCCGGGCTGCCCTCGCGGACGTAGTACCAGACGTGCGCCAGCTCGGGCGTGACGTTCGGCGCCTCGCCGCCGTAGGACACCGCGTAATGGAAGCGGCCCGAGGGCGCGACGTTCTTCTCACGCAGGTACTCGGTCATGATGTTGAGTAGCTCGACGCCGTCGAGCGCGCTCTTGTTGCCGAGCGGCTCGGCGCCGTGGCCGGCGAGGCCCATGAAGGTAAAGACGACCGACAGGATGGCGCTGTTCGAGCCCCAGCCGGTATTGGCTTGCGTGCCGGGGTGCCAGTCGACGAAGGCGTCGAGGTCGTCGTAGTAGCCGGCGCGCACGGCGTAGGCTTTGCCGACAAGCTGCTCCTCGCCGGCCGCGCCGTAGACACGGAGCGTGCCGTCGAGGTTGTGGCGGCGCATCGCCTCGCGTGTGGCCACGGCGGCCGCCGCGGCGGCGCTGCCCAGCGTGTTGTGGGCATCGCCGTGGCCGGGGCCGTAGGTGGGGCGGTAGGGGTCGTCGTTGAACACGAGCGGGTCGTGGACCGGCGAGCCGGCGCGCTGGGACAGTCCCGGCAGGGCGTCGCACTCGGCGTTGAAGCCGAGCGTGGGCCCACCGGAGCCCTGACTGTAGGTGGCGCGGAAGAACGTAGGCATCCCGGCGATGCCCCACTCGATGGTGAAGCCGTTGTCGCGCAGGAAGTTGGCCAATTCGAGCGACGAGTGCCACTCGCGCATCGACAGCTCGGCGTGCTCCCAGATGCGGTCGCTCATGTCGACGATGCGCTGGCGGTTGCGTTCGATCCAGGTAAGCCCAGACTCCTGCGCCAGCGAGTGCGCCGAGAGGCCGCGGCGCGGCGCGTAGCTGCCTGGATCGGCGCCCGGGTGGCGCTCCCAGTGGATCGCGGCGATGACCGGGTCCACGTGGAATGCGGCGGCACCGGCGCCGGCCAGCCCCATGAGCTGCAGCAACTGGCGGCGGCTCATGCCGCGGCCCGCCAGCCGGTCGAGTAATCGGTCCCCCTCGGAGCTAGCCATGCTCTCCCTCCTCACGCCGCTCGTCACACGGGCCGGCGACGGGGCGAGGCCAGACTGCCTCCACCGAGCCGTGCAGCAGGGCGATACGTACAGGGGGCTGTATACGGGCGCCCCGCGGGAAAGTCAAGCACCGCGCAAGGCGTTACGGCCCGCCAGCGCCCTACTGCGGCGCGAACATAGGCCCGTCGCAGTACTGGCTGTAGGCGTCGAACTGAATGTCGGCGCCGCTGTTGAGCACTTGCAGGAGGCTAGCGAGCTGGTCGGGCGGCAGCCGACACGTCCCGTCCACGCCGACGGCCATCTCGCTGTAGGCCTGGCTGAGCGCGTCTTCCTGCTGGCTAATCTGCTCGTCGGATACACCGGCGGCGCGAAACTGGGCGACGACGGCCGGGTCGATCCGCAGCGAGGCTTGCTCCGTCCGCTCGTAGAGCACGCAGCGCTCGTCCTGCATGCCGCGTAGCTCGAAGCGCGTGAGCGCCATGAGGATGACGCCCTGGCCCTCGGCGCCGATCGTGCGTACCACCCGCGTGGGCGTGCAGCTCTCCCCCGCCTGCACGAAGCAGGCGAAGTCGTCGCCGCAGTCGGCCGGCGGCGGCTCCTGGGTGCGCGCCGCGGTTGGCCCGGCCGCGACGGCAAGGCTAAGCGTGAGAAGCCCGCCGAGAGCAGTCGCCGTGATCGATCGTGGAAAGCTCATAGCACTCCTTGATACAGCCGGTCGAGCGGATGGGCTAGCGGAACGCCGGGATGACGTCGCGGCCGTAGAGGGCGACCGTCTGCTCCTCGTCGCCGCTCATGAGGTAGACGTTGAACTGGGTGACACCGAGGGCTTGTAGCTCGCGCAGGCGGCGGACGTGCTCCGCGGCCGGGCCGACGATGCAGTAGCGGTCCACGATCTCGTCGGGCACGAAGGCGGCGTTGGCGCTGCCCACCTCGGCGTGGTGGCGGTAGTCGTAGCCCTGGCGGTGGCGCACGTAGGCGGTCAGCTCGGGCGGGAGCGCGTCGGGCGGGTAACGGGCGATGAGGTCCATGACGTGGTTGGCGACCATGGCCGGGAACCAGCGCACCTGCTCGCGGGCGGCGGCCACGTCATCGGCCACGCAGACGGGCGCGGCGCTCATCACGCGGAGGCGGGCGGGGTCGCGGCCGGCGGCCGCGGCGCCGTCGCGCACGAAGCCCAGGCACCAGGCAATCAGGTGGGGGTCGGCGAACTGGAGGATCACGCCGTCGGCGATGCGGCCGGCGCACTGGAGCGCGCGCGCGCCGTAGCCGGCGATCCACACCGGCGGCACGCCGCCGTCGGCCCAGGGCAACTGGAGCGGCTGGCCCTCGTAGACGATCTGCTGGCCGGCAGTGAGCGCGCGAACGACGGCGACCGTCTCTTCCAGGCGCTGGAGGGTCGTCGGCCGCTTGCCCATGACGCGGCGCGAGCTGTCGCCGCGGCCGATGCCAAAGTCCATGCGCCCGCCCGAGATGCGGTTGAGCGTCGCCAGGAGGCTGGCTGTCACCGTGGCGTCGCGCACGGCCGGATTCGTGACACAGGTGCCGAGGCGCATGCGCGCGGTGTTGGCCGCCATGAGCGCGAGCAGCGGGTAGGGCTCCTGCCAAATGACGTGGGAGTCGAAGCACCAGCCGTAGGCGAACCCGGCCGCCTCCGCCTGGCGCGTGAGGCGCACGATGCGGTCGGGCGGCATATCGGGCTTGAAGGTGATGGCGAACTCGAGCACGGCTGGCCTCTTCCTGACGGCGGTGCGCGCCGTCCTCGGTAGCCGACGGAGCATCGCCCCCGATGATACCCGATGCTGGCGGGCGGGCATCCCCGGCTTGGCCCCAGCGCGCGGACGGGCCGTTACGCGTCGTTGTCGCGGAACTGCAGACCGCAGTGAGCGCACCACCAGGTCGCGCCCGCTAGGCGAACGCGCTCCGTCAGGCCCGCGACCGGCACGAGCGGCTCCCCGCACGCCGTGCAGGCGTCGCCGATCTTCACGGCCAGCCTCGGCCGCGGCCGCACGGAGCCGCGCGGCGGCGGGCCGCAGAAGTCGCCCGGGCTTCGGCGGCGCAGCCAGCCTGGCCAGAACATTGGTTACTCCTTACGTCGTGCTGGCCCCTATCCCCCCAGGTTGTAGCACGAGCTGGCGGCGGCCGCGCGGGCGGGGAGCGGCCACGGGCGCCCAGCGGCGTGGTCGCGGCGCCGTGTAAGCGAGTTAACAGCGCGGGCGTAAGGTAGCTCATCGCGGCGCAGGCGGCGGGGCCGTATGCTGGCAACGTAAGGCAACGCGCCGTTCGTGACGGCGCCAGAAGGGGACTCTGATGCATGCGCCGGCTTCCGTGATTGGCCAGGTGTTTCGCTGCGCGTGGTGCCACAAGGCGGAGCCGGTGCGCGGCGGGCTGCTCTTCTTCACGTACGCGGGCGTGGACGCGGACGGGCAGCACACGGTCGTGGCTGCCGACGCCGCGGGCTGGTCGCACTCGGATGGGATCTGCCCGGCGCATCTCGCCGCGGTGCGCTGAGCGCGCGGGCAGAGCGCCACTCGGGGAGTGGGGAGGAGAGGATAAGGAGGTTGGGGGGACACCCCCCAAACCCCCGGCAGGCGGGCGCCCCCTGTACCCCCGGGGAGAGGCCGGGGAGCAAGCCCCCGGCAGAAGGGCGCGTCCTGCGCTCTCGAGGACGCGCGGGGATGCGGGGTTAATCGGCTTTGGGGGTGCGGGGTGGGGGCTGGGTGAAGTCGAAGGCGTTCAGGAGGTTGTTGGCGGCGGCGTCGCGGGTGGCGACGGGCGGGAGGTTCCAGCGCCACTCGATGAACCTCATGATGGACGTGGTGTCGTAGCGGGTGTGGTCGACGTAGCCGCGCTTGGCGTAGGGGGACACGACGACGGCGGGCACGCGCAGGCCTGGCCCCCACTCGTCGACAACGGGCGGGGCGACGTGGTCGTAGAAGCCGCCGTTCTCGTCGTAGGTGACGATCACCGCCGTGCGCGGCCACAGCGGGCTCTCGCGGATCGCCCGGAGCATCTGGTCGACCCACTCGTCGCCCGCGGTGACGGTGTCGAGGCCGGGGTGCTGGCTGTAGCCATCGGTTGGCTTCACCCAGGCCACCTGCGGCAGCGAGCCGGTGCGGAGCGCGGCGAGGAAGTCGTCCTCGTCCTTCAGGTGCCGCGCCTTGGCGACCGGGTCGGCGCCCACGTCGGCGAAGTAGTTGAACGCCTGGTGGTGGTAGGCGAAGAGCGGGCTGGGGTGGCCGGCGAGCGCGTCGTTCCAGCCCTGCGCGTACCAGGCCCACGACACGCCGGCGGCGTCGAGGCGGTCGCCGATGTGCGGGACGGTCTGGAGCGGCACGCGGTGGTCCTCGGGCGTGCCGGCCTGGTAGGGCGGCATGAGTGGCTGCGCGTCGTTCACGACGTAGCCGTCGGGGCGGGTGACGTTGTCCTTCAGGTGGTCGGGATCGTCGGGGAAGGGCCGCGAGATGAAGTCGGCGGGCGGGTCGGGCCAGTAGGGCGTGCAGGCACAGATGAGCCAGAAGGCCGCGAGCATCGAGCCGCCGAACGAGGCGTGGTGGAACTGGTCGAGGAGCGTATACTCGCTGGCCCAGCGCCAGAGGTGGCTGTCGGGCAGGTCGTAGTAGCCCATCGTCAGGCCGCCGACGCCGCTCCAGGCCACGAAGCGGTCCATGCCGCCGCCGTTGATCTGGTACTGCTGAGCGTAGTACGCGTGGACGGGGTCGCCGGTGAGCTGGTCGGGCGGGGCGTAGGCGTTCATGTCGAACATGGCGTTCGGCAGGTCGGCGGGGAAGCGCGGGTCGGGCATGGGGTGGCCCGAATCGTTGTCTGTGATGGGCTGGGGCAGCGTCGCGTAGACGTTGCCCGCCTTGTCGCTCTGCGGGCGCGCGGCGGCGGCGCCCGCGAGGCCGTCGGCGCCCGGGAAGCGGCCGAAGAGGTGATCGAAGCTGCGATTCTCCATGAAGAGGACGACGACGTGGTCAATGGGCACCGCGCCCGGCTGGCCGGCCGGCGCCGGGCCGGGGCCGGCGCCGAGGCCGCCCGCCAGCAGGATCACGAGCGCGCCGAGCACGGTAGTCCGCCAGCGTCGCTGCAGCATGGGTCGGCTCTCCCTCATACCGAATGGGCTCGCGTAGCCGATCGCCCTCGCGGGCTGGAACATGCGTCAAAGCCGCGCTGCCGCCTCGTCTTGGCTCGGCCGCAGGGGTGCCTTCTTGATTTCGTGGCGCGAGCGGGGCTGGGACGCGCCCCAGCCGCCCGCCGGCCTGGTTAGTCCTCGGGCAGTGAGCCGCGGCGCGTGCAGTGCAGCAAAGCCCATCATAAAAGCGCAGCGAGCGGCGGGGCTAGGCGCGGCCCGCCGCCGGGCGCGCGCCGGGTGCTAGAATGGCGGCGCTCGGCGGACGCACCGGTAGCGGCGAGGGGAGCGACCATGACCAGCTACGACTTCCAGGCGGGCGGCACGAACCCACACTACGGCCGCATTGCCCACTGGCTCGCGGGCCATCTGTGGCAGCGCTATCCCGAGGTGACGGTCAACATCAAAGTAGGGAGCGCGTACGAGGACCTGCGAGCGGTCGGGGACGGGCTGGCGCAGATCGGCGTGACCACCCCGGCCGTCGCGGCGCGGCTGTGCTTCGACGGCAGCGCGACCTTCGAGCGGCCGCGGCCGGCGCTGCGCAACATCGGCGTGGTGCCCCACCGCGACGCGCTGGTGATGGGGGTGGTGGCGGAGCGGGGGCTGACGACCGTGGACGACGTGCGCGAGGGCCGCGTGCCGCTGCGGCTGTCGGTGCCGGTGGAAACGATGATGACCGGGCACGCCAGCCGCCACGTGCTCGCGCGGCACGGCATCACGCGCGAGGCGCTGGAGAGCTGGGGCGGGCAGTGGATCGACACGGCGTCGGCGCAGGACGCCTGGAAGATGGTGGCCGCGGGGACGGCCGACGCGATGATCAACGAGTCGATCCCGCAGTCGTTCCGGCCGCTGGCGAAGGCGCGGCCGTTCCGCTTGCTGTCGATGCGGCAGGAGGCGGTCGAGGCGCTGGAAGCCGACCTCGGCTACCGCTGGCGGCCGGTCGCGGCGGGCAGCATCGCCGGCCAGGAGGCGCCCGTGCTCGGCCTGAGCTGGGAGCACTGGATCGTCGTGGCGCACGCCGACCTGCCGGACGACGTGGCCTACACGCTGGCCGACGCGTTCTGCAGCAACGCGCTGCGCCTGGAGCGCCAGTACACGGCGGACAACCGGCTGGCGCCGGAGGACTGCTCGCTGGAGGCGCCGATGCGGCTGGCAGTCGTCGCCGGCGAGGTGACGGTGCCGCTGCACCCGGGCGCCGAGCGGCGCTACCGCGAGGCGGGGGCGCTGTAAACATCGCAGCAGGGGAAGGGTGGTATGTGGTATCTGGTGCTCTCGCGCGACCTCGGGCGCGACGACACGAAGCAGACGCACCGTGGCGCGCACAGCGACTGGCTGGACGCGCAGCACCGGGCGGGGCGCGCGCTGTTCTCCGGCCCGACGACGGACGGGCGCTACGGGATGTACGTGCTGCTGGCGCCGAGCCTGACGGACGCGCGGGCGCTGGCAGCGCAGGACCCGTATCACCAGCACGGCGTGCGCGACCTGGAGCAGGTGCTGGAATGGGACCCGCGGCGCGCGCTGCGCCTGGACGGCCCGAGCGTCGCCGACATCACGGCGATGGCGCGCGGCGAGGGGCAGGGCTAAGCGAATCTGGTGCGTGGTGAGCCCACAACGCGCCAGCGATTACCGGTGACCAGGGGCTAGGGCTGGTAGGGGCCGAGCTGGGCGACGGCGTAGTCGGCGAAGCGCTGGTCGATGACGCGGTCCAGGTCCACCTTCGTCTTCACGTAGCCGTGGTCGAGCATCCAGTCCTGGGCAACGCCGATGATGTCGGCGTTGACGCGGCCGTCCGGGTTGTTGGACGGCCAGGGCATGGTGTCGTAGATCGCGCGGTCCTTTAGCTCCGTGTGGGCGATCATGTAGTCGATCACCTCGTCACGGTCGATGCCCTTGGTGCGCGCCGCGTCGTAGACGCGCAGGCCGCGCACGTAGGCTTTCGCGAAGCGCAGGCCGGCCTCCGTGTGGTTGTCCGCGAAGTCCTCGGAGAACATCAGCATGGCGGGCTCGTCGTAGGGCACGAGCTCGGGCCAGGGCCTGAAGCGCACGGCCGTCCCCTGGCTGACCGCGATCGCGGCGAAGGGATCGATCGTGACGGCGCCGTCCACATTGCCGTTGCCCAGGGCGACGTTCATGTCGGGGTAGGGCAGCAGCGCGGCCTCGACGTCGGCCACGCTGAGCCCCTCGCGCTGGAGGGCCAGGTCGAGCGCGAACTCGGTGGCGTGGCCGCGCGACGTGATGCCGACGCGCCGGCCGTGCAGGTCGGCCAGCGTGCGCACCTGGCCGCTGTCGATCAGATCCTTGCGGACCAGCAGCCCGCCGGACTCGTTGCCGGGAATGGCGCTCCATACGTCGAGCACGATGCGCACAGGGATCCCCTGGGCGATGGCGTTGAACAGGCCCGCGGCGATCCCGCCGGTCGCGACGTCGATCTGGCCGGCGGCGAGCGCGGGCAGCATGGTCGTCGAGGTGTCGAAGGGGATCTCCTCGACGGCAATGCCCTCCTCCTGGTAGTAGCCGCGCTCCTGGGCGATGAAGCGGCCCGCGCTGCCGATGCCGCCGGCCTGGGCCACGCGCACGGTGAGGAGCGGCGCGGGCGCGGTCGGCGCCGCGACCGGCGCCGCGGCGGGCGCAGCGCCGCTCGGGGCAGCGCCGGCGGCCGGGGCGGCCGGGGCGGGCGCCGCCGGGGCCGCGCAACCCATCGCCAGAGCGGCTGCCAGGAGTAGTCCGGCGGCGCCCGCGGCTCGCCAGCGGCGCCCGGGGGCGCCCTGCTCAATTGCCGCGCCGTGGCCGCTCGTGCCGCCAGACATGGTGCCTCCCGGGGCGCCGCCGCGCCCGCTCCAGCCGCCGTTCTGACTGTCCGCCAGCCTGCCCCGCTGGGGTTGCGCCCAGTGTGGCACCGCGTCCCCACGGTGTCAAGACGCCTTACGCCCCCGATTCGTGAATTCGCCGGTGAAGGTCTGCCCGGCGACTCACGGAATCGGACGCTGCTCGCGCGGCGCGGGCGCGGGAGTGTATGATGCCGTCGCCCTGGCCAGGGACGCAGCGCGGAGGAGCGGACCGATGGCGCAGTACCCTCGTATCCACGTGGTGCTCGGCGGCTACGACCTGGGGACCGACGTGGGCCTCGCGGCGTTTTGCAGCGTCGTGCTGATCGAGGCGCCAGATGCGAGCGGCGCCCTGCGGCGCATCCTGGTGGACCCGGCGCACGTCGGGCGCCGCCGCTTCCTGCTGGACGCGCTGGCGCGGCGCGGGCTGACGCCGACCGACATCGACCTGGTGGTGCTCACGCACGCCCACTGGGACCACATCCAGAACCTGGACGTATTCGACCACGCGCCGATCTACCTGCACCCGGACGAGCGGAAGTACGCGCAGCGGCCCCACCGCAACGACTGGGCGACGCCGCAGTGGACGGGCGCGATCATCGAGCGGCAGGACGCGCGGGAGATCGCCGAGGGCGGCGAATTGCTGCCGGGCATCGGCGTCGTGGACATGCCGGGGCACTCGCCGGGGAGCATCGGCATCAGTGTGCCGACGGAGGCGGGGCTGGCGGTCATCACGGGCGACGCGCTGCACTTCGCCTACGTGCTGCGGACGGGCATCAACCCGCTGGTGTTCTGGGATGCCGAGCAGGCGAAGCGCAGCATCGAGCGGATCGCAGCGCTGGCCGACGTGATCTACCCTGGCCACGACCGGCCGTTCCGCGTGGCCAAGAGCGGGGAGATCGAGTACCTCGTGCCGTTCCGGCTGACGGTGAATGGCATCCAGCCGGGCATGGAGGGGCTAGAGTTTCCGCCGCCGACGCAGCGCGTGCCGTGGGTGATGCCGGGCGTCGAGGAGCAGCTAGCGCGGCTGCGCGGCACCACACCGGCTACCACGCCGACCTAAGCCGGTTTCCGGGGAGGGTATGCAGGGTTGACGTAGACAACCCTGCATACCCTCCCCGGCCAGATGCTTAGCGAGGCGCAGCCGCCGGCGGGCGGGGATCGCCGCGCGCTACGCGCGGGAGCTGGAGGCGAGCGGCTTCGCGGGCTCCGGCGCGCGGTCGAAGCCGGTGACGGACAGCACCAGCACGTTGCCCTCGGGGTCGCGCACCGTCACCTTGGCGTCGTCGCTCGGGGCGGACGGCAGCGTCTGGCCCATCGCCGCGAAGCGCTGGCGGAGCGCCGCCCAGTCGTCTACCTGGATGCCGATGGCCTGGATGCCGCGCTTGGCGGTGAGGCCCTGCGGCACGACGGCGAGGTGGACGTGGCCATCGCCGAGGGCGACCGCCCCGTCGGGCGCCGTGCCCTCCTCCTGTAGCTCTAGCTTGTCCTTGAAGAAGGCCGCGACGGCGGCGGGGTCGTCGGCCTGGAGGATGACCTGCCGGATGGCGGGCACGCGCTTCTCCTCGCGGCCGAAGTAGCCGCGCGCGGAGAGATCGAAGTTGTTGCCCCAGGGGTCGACGACGCGCATCTCGGCGGGGCGGCCGTCCTGGGGATTCTGGCCGTGCTTCAGGTCGCCGCCGAGGCGGGCGAGCGTCTCGTCCACGCTGTCCACGACGAAGCCGAAGTGGTTGATGCCGGGCTGCTGGTTGGCCTCGCCGCCGTCGGCGCGATGGGTGCCGACGACCGCGGAGTCCCCGCCGCGGATCTGGAGGAGCGCCAGGTTGAACAGGCCGTCGGTGACCATGACGGAGCCGGTCTTCGACTCGTAGCACTGCTCGAAGCCGAAGCCCTGTACGTAGTAGTCGCGCAACGCCTTCGGATTGTGGACCATCATCGCAACGTGCCGAATCTTCGCCACGGTAGCCTCCTCCTGGAGTCTCCAACGCCCGCGCCCCGGCGCGACTCGTCAGGGCGCTCTCGGGTCGAGTGTAGGCCGCGCCACTCATATGGTCAACCCATTGGCCTGACAGCCGGCGGCGCGACGGGGCGCGGCTCCCGCGGCGCTACTGACTGGGGAGGCCGAGGTCGGCGGCCACGCGCCGCGCGATGGTGAAGTCGACCATCTGGTCGGGCTGCGCGCCCGGCGGGGCGCCGGCGGTTTCCTCCAGCAGATCGGCGTACGCCGCGAGCTGCGCGTCGGTGGGCAGCCCATTGGGCGAGTAGGTGTCGACCACCTGGTCGTAGGCCTTCTGCGCGTCGCCCGGCTCGAGCGAGACGAACTCGGCGATGACCTGGACGACCGTGTCGCGCTGGTTGGCGATGACGGGCAGGGCGCGCGCGGCGGCGCGCAGGCTGCCGGACACGAGCGGGGCCTTGTCCCGCAGGGTGTCCTGGCTGGTGCCGAACCCCGCCTGGGGGATGTCGAGCACGGTGCCGATCCGCAGCAGCGTGGGAAAGCCCTCGCGCTCGGCCACGAGGTTGGCGGGGATCGACTCGATGCTCGCGTCGATGGCGCCCGACTGCATGGCCGCGATGCGCTCCAGCTCGTTGCCGGCCGCGACGATGGCGAGGTCCGGGATCTGGAACTTGTCGGCCAGCTTCCGCGTCTCGAATGCGGTCAGGGTGCCGAGGCTGTCCACGCCGATCCGCTTGCCCGCGAGCTGGGAGATCGCGGTGATGGTGGGGGGCGCGCTGACCACGTGCTGGAGCTTGACGGAGTGAAACTGCACGATGCGCGTGGGGCCACCCTGCAGGGCGTTCGCGCCGATCGCCGAGAGCAAAGTGGTGAAATCCAGCTCGCCGTTGATCACCGCCGCGATCGCCGCGGGGCCGGTAATCTGCACGAACTCGGGGTCCAGCCCCTCCTCCTGGAAGTAGCCCAGCTTCGACGCCAGGTAGGCGGGCAGGTAGCTGAGCGACGGGCCGGGCGCGCCGATGCTCACGTGTTGCAGCGGCTGGCCGCTCGGGGCGGGGGACGCGGGCGCGTTCGTGGACGACGGCGCGGGCGAGGGCGTGCCCGGGGCGGCACCGGGCGCGGCCGGCCCCGCCGCGGCGCCGCTGCACGCCGCCAGCCCGCACGCCAGGATGGGCGCCAGGACGCTCGCCCACCGCATGAGACGCCTCCGCACTCATGATGAGTATGGCGCGACGCAGACGGGGGAGCAAGCGGTGGGGCCGCGTCAGCGCGCGGGGGCGTCGCCGTGGAGGCTGGCGAGGATGCGCTCGGGGACGAGGGGCAGGCGGCGCACGGGAGCGCCGATCGCCGCGGCCACGGCGTTGCCGATCGCGGGCGGCACGGCCGGCAGGCCGGTCTCGCCCAGGCCATGGACCTCGGGGTCGGGCGCGGGGCTCTCGGCGACGGTAGTGGTGAAGCCGACGGGGAAGTCTTGGAGCGACGGGATCATGTAGTCGGAGAGGTTGGGGTTCGTCACCTGGCCGTTGTCTAGCAGCATCTCCTCGAAGAGCGCCTGGGAGAGGCCAAAGGTGGCGCAGCCCTCGTTTTGCAGCTCGGCGTTCGCACGGTCGATGACGCGGCCGGCGTGGGTGGCGAGGTGGAGCCGCACCGGGTACACCTTGCCCGTCTCGCGGTCCACCTCGACGACGGCGCCCGCGGCGCCCTGGTGCCAGTGGTAGGCGCCACGCCCCTGGCCAGTCTCCGGGTCGGTGCCGATAACGCTCTGGAACTCGCCCCGGCCGACGAGCCGCGCCACACCGGCGCCCTGGAGCAGCGCGGCGACCGCCAAGCCGTCGGCCGGGCCGCCGGGGACGCGGACGCGGCCGGCGGCGACGCGCACCTGGTCGGCGGGAACCTCGTGGACGCGGGCGGCGAGCGCGCGGAGCTGGCGATCGAGGTCGTCGGCGGCGCGGCGCGCGGCCATGCCGTTGAAGAAGCTGGAGCGGCTGGAGTTGGTGCCGGCGTCGGGCGGCGTGAGGGCGGTGTCGGGGTAGGGCACGCGGATGGCCGTCTCGGGCAGGGCGAGCAGGCGCGCGGTCTCGCGCACCAGCACGGCGCGGGCGCCCTGGCCCAGCTCGACGGTGCTGCAGAGCACCGTCACGGTGCCGTCGGCGTCGAGCTGCAGGTCGAGGCGGGCGGTGACGGAGCTGCTGGTCATGTGCTTCAGGATGACGGCGACGCCGCGGCCGACCACCCGCTCGGGGGCGGAGGGCGCGGGCAGCGGAGCGTCGTAGCCGACGGCCCGGGCCACGTCGGCCAGCAGCGCGTGGAAGTGAACGTCGTGCATCGGCTCGCCGGTGGCGAAGCGGTCGCCGTCCACCAGCAGGTTCTGGCGACGGAAGGCGAGCGGGTCGCGGCCCAGGCGGCGCGCTAGCTCGTCGGTGTGGCGCTCGTAGGCCCAGGCGACCTGCGAGATCGCCAGGCCGCGGAAGGCGACGGCGTTCGGGCGGTTGGTGTAGACGGCGTAGCCGTCCACCTTCACGTTCGGGATGCGGTAGGGGCCGATGGCGGCGTTCGCGCCGGCGCGGCCGATGGTGCCGCTGCCGTCGGCGTAGGCGCCAGCGTTGTAGTAGACCTCGACCTCGCGGGCGAGCAGCGTGCCGTCGCGCCGGACGCCGCTCTTGATGCGCACGCGCGCCTCGTGCTTGGTGGTGGTGACGAACTCCTCGGCGCGCGTGAGGGCGAGGCGCGCGGGACGGCCGGCCTTGCGGGCGAGCGCGGCGACGATGGCCTCGATGCGGCAGCCGCTCTTGGAGCCGTAGCCGCCGCCGAGCGCGCCGGCGTGGACGCGCACCCGCTCGGGCGGCAGGCGGAAGATCGCCGCGAGCTGCTGGCGGACGGCGGTGGGCGTCTGGGTGGCCGACCACACCTCCAGGCGGCCGTCCTGCCAGCGGGCCACGGCGACGTGCGGCTCCAGCGGGCAGTGCTGGAGCGCGGGGCTGCTGTAGGTCTCCTCGTGGACCAGGTCGGCCGCGGCGAAGGCCCGCTCGGGGTCGCCGCGGCGCACCTTGGCGTGGTGGATGAGGTTCGTGCCGTTCTGGGGGCGGATGACCGCCGCGCCGGGGACCTCGTAGCGGCCGATGATCTGCTCGTGGACGAGCGGGGCGCCGGGCTGGAGGGCGGCCGGGGCGTCGAAGACGGCGGGTAGCTCGTCGTACTCGACGGCGACGAGCGCGGCCGCCGCCGACGCCACGTCCGGCGTCTCGGCCAGCACCGCCGCGACGACGTCGCCGACGTAGCGCGCCTTCTCGATGGCGACGACGGGCTGGTCCTTGATGGCGGGGCCGTAGTAGGGGACCAGGGCGGGGTCGGCCAGGTCGTCGCGCGTGAGGACGGCGAGGACGCCGGGCAGGGCGAGGGCGCGGCTGGGGTCGACGCGGCGGATACGCGCGTGGGGCAGGGGGCTGCGCACGCAGCGGACGTGGGCCAGGCCGGGGAGCGTGAGGTTCAGGACGTAGGGCACCTGGCCGGTGACCTTCTGCCGGGCGTCGTCGTCGCGCACGCTGGGCGCCATGCCGCGCTCCCTCCTCGGCCTGTCCTGCCGCGGACCTCTGAGTGTAGCGCCAGGCACGATATGGCGGCGACCGCGCGTGTTGACGCGCCGGTGGGCGGCCGGTAGAATCCGCTCGGTCTCGCTGGCGGCGCGTGGACCTAACCCCCCCGGCCCCCCTTCCCTATCAAGGAAGGGGGGAGAGGACGGGCAGCCCCCATCCCCCCGGCCCCCTTCCCCTCATAAGAGGAAGGAGGAGAGGACGAGGGCGCGAGGAGAGGGCGCATGGCGGTGATCCAGGTGGACGGGCGGGCGGTCGAGTACGTGCAGGAGGGGAGGGGGCGCGAGGTCGTTGTGCTCTGCTCGCCGAACTTCTGGCCGCTGGACACGTGGAAGCTGAGCGGGCTGCCGGAGCTGCGCGACCGCTACCGGGTCATCGCGTTCAACAACCGCGGCTACGGGCGCAGCGAGGGGACGCCGACGGAGTACACCGTGTACTCGCTGGCCGAGGACACGGTGCGGCTGATGGACGCGCTGGACGTGCCGCGGGCGCACCTGGTGGGCTTCGCCTACGGGGCGCAGGTGGCGGTGAAGGTGGCGCTGGGCTGGCCCGAGCGGGTGAGCAGCCTGGTGCTGGGGGCGACGGGCGCCGGGGCGCCGAGCAACCCAAACGACCAGTCGATCTACAGCGTGCAGGAGGCGATCCGCCAGAAGGGGTACCGCGACTACATCCGGGGGCACGTGTCCGACGAGGACTGGGCGTTCCACCCGAAGGTGCGGGCGGCGCATCCGGAGCGGCCGGCGGCGCTGGCGGACGCGATGTGGGAGCACGCGGCGACGGAAGAGGAGTTCCTGAAGCACGTACGGGCGCGGAGCGGCCACCAGACGCTGGACGACGTGGAGCGGATCACGGCCCCGGCGCTGGTGATCGTGGGCGACGAAGACTTCGCGGCGCGCGGCGACACGACGCCGACCGAGTTCGCGAAAGTGCTGGCGGCGCGGCTGCCGCACGCGGAACTGGCGATCATCCCGCGCACGCGGCACATGCTGTTCTGGGAGCGCCCCGAGGCCTGCTGGCCGCGCGTGCGGGAGTTCCTGGCGGCGCACGCCGACGGGGCATGAGGTGTCAGGTCATTTTGTCTCGCCCTGGCTTTTGCCGCACACAACAACCGGATTAGCATTCCAGCGGTCACGCTATTTCGAGCGTTCATGCTTGTAGGATATCTGTTCATACTCTGGCACCCACGCTGGATTCAGCCGCGGTGGGTGCGGGAACGCAGTCGGGCTTGATCCCTACACAGAGTAGCGAGCACCACGTACTCAGGAGAGGACGATGACCTTCGGGCTATTCGCGGAGAAGCCAGGGCGCGGCCACTGGGCCCGGCCGCTCGCCACGCTTCTTGCAGGAATCCTGGCGCTCGGGGCGTGCGCGCCGAGCGGGGCGGGCTCGGCGGCCACGCCGGCGAAGCCGGCCGCGCCCACCGCGGTATCCGCGAGTAATGGGCAGGCGGCAAGCGGGGCGCCGACGGGGGGCGCCCAGGCGGGCGGCGCGACGGCCGGAAGTGTGCCGACGCTGGCGCCGCTGAGCCCGAGCCAGACGGTGAAGTATGCGGCGAGCCAGAGCGTGAGCTCGTCGGGCATCTTCATCGGGGTGGAGAAGGGCTACTACAAGGAGCAGGGGATCGACGTCGAGATCGTACCGTTCAGCAGCGCGGCGGAGATGATCCAGCCAATCGCGGCGAGCCAGGTGGACGTGGCGAACGCCGACACGGGCGCGGGCATCTTCAACGCGCTCAGCCGCGGGCTGCCGCTGCGGTTCGTGGCCGACGGCAACCACACCGAGCCGGGCCACAGCAGCCTGGCGTGGGTGGTGCGGAAGGACCTGAGCGACGGCGGCGTGATCCGCGACCTGCCCGACCTGCGCGGCAAGCGGATCAGCCCGATCGCGAAGGGGTCGCTGGTGGACTCGCTGGCGTTCCGCACGATCGAGAAGGCGGGGCTCCAGCCGACCGACCTGGACATCGAGTACGTCACCTTCCCCGACGTGCTGCCGGCGTTCTCGAACAAGGCGCTGGACGCGGCGATCCTGACGGAGCCGCTGGTGACGACCTCCGTCGAGCAGGGGCTGGGGGTGCGCTGGCGGGGCATGGACGACCTGTTCGGCACGTTCCAGAGCACGCTCATCATGTACTCGCCGACGATGACGACGCAGCGGCAGGACGTGGGCAAGCGCTTCATGGTGGGCTACCTGCGGGCGCTGCGCGACTACCAGGCGGCGTTCAACGAGGGGAAGGACCTGGACGGGATCATCGACATCCTGACGAAGTACACGACGATCAAGGACCCGGCGGTCTACAAGAAGATCGTGGTGCCAGCGTTCAGCCCGAACGGCGAGATGAACGTGCAGAGCATCAAAGACTTGCAGCAGTGGTACGTGGACCACGGCTTCGTGCAGAACCCGGTGGCGCTGGACGAGTTCTTCGACACGAGCTACCTGGACTACGGGCTCGGCGTGGTGGGGCGCCAATGAACGGGAATGGCGCGGAGCGGCCGGTGCGCACGGCGCTGGTGACGGGGTCGTCGCAGGGCATCGGGCGGGCGATCGCCGAGTGGCTGGCGCGCGAGGGGCGGGTCGTCGGCATCAACGGGCGCGACGCGGCGGCGGTGCAGGCGACAGTGGAGGCGTTCACGGCGCAGGGCTGGCGCGCGTTCGCGGCGCCGGGCGACGTGACGCGGGCGGATGACGTGGCGCGGATGGTGGACGCGGCGCTCGGGGCGAACGGCAGCCTGGACATCCTGGTGAACAACGCCGGGGGCGTGGCGGGCGTCGAGGCGTCGGCCAGCTTCGAGGCGTTCGAGGAGGCGGCCTGGCACGCGGTGCTGGACCGCAACCTGACGGGCGTGTTCCTGTGCTGCCGCGCGGCGGTGCCGCACATGAAGGCGCGCGGCTGGGGCCGCATCGTGAACGTGGCGTCGGAGTCGGCGCGGGTGCCGATCGTGCCACGCACGGCGGGCTACGCCTACGCGGCGGCGAAGTCGGGCATCCTGGGCCTCTCCCGCGTGCTGGCGAGCGAGCTGGGGCCGTACGGGATCACGGTGAACGTCGTGGCGCCGGGCTTCACGCGCAGCGGCCCGCGCATCGAGGCATTCTACAACGCGCTGCCGCCGGAGAAGCAGGCGGCGCGCGTGGCGGCGACCGCGGTCAAGCGCTGGGCGGAGCTGCCGGAGATCGCGAGCGCGGTGGGGTATCTGGCGTCGGAGGAGGCGAGCTACTGCATCGGCGCGGTGCTGGACGTGAACGGCGGCAGCTTCATGCCCTGACGCGACCTGTCGGGCGGAGATCATGGACGAGGAGCGCGCCGTAGCGCCGAAGGTGAATCTGCCCCTGCTGGCGGCCGAGTTCGCGGGCTTGTTCATGGTGTTCGCCGCGGCCCTGTTCCTGGCCGCGGGCACCCTCGCCTGGCTCGCGGGCTGGCTCTTTCTGCTGCTGTTCTTCGGCCTAAGCATCGTGCTCAGCCTGTGGCTCCTGCGCTATAACCCCGCGCTGCTCCGGGAGCGCATGACCGGGATCGGCAAGGCCGACCAGAAAGCCTGGGACAAGGCGCTGTTCGCGCTGCTGCAACTGCTGTTCTTGACCTGGCTGGTCGTGATGCCGCTGGATGCCGTGCGGTTTCACTGGTCGCGCATGCCAGGCTGGCTGCAGGTGACAGGGGCAGCCGGCCTGGTCGGCTCGTTCTACCTGTTCTACCTGGTCTTTCGGGAGAACGCGTATCTGTCGCCCGCGGTCCGCGTGCAGCGCGAGCGCGGCCAGACCGTCGTCTCCACGGGGCCGTACCACCACGTGCGCCACCCGATGTACGCGACGGCGATCATCTTCATCGCCAGCGCGGCGCTCTTGCTGGGCTCGTGGTACGGCCTGCTGATAGGGTTCATAATCGTGCTGCTGATCGCCCGGCGCGCGGTGCTGGAGGAGCAGACGCTGCGGGAGGAGCTACCCGACTACGCGGCGTACATGCAGCAAGTGCGCTACCGGCTCGTGCCGCACGTCTGGTAGCGCGGCCGAGACTGCGGCTAAACACGGCGGGGCGGCGGGGTACGCGCCCCCGCCCTACCTTTTCCGTTGCTTACTGAACAGGGCACAGGCGACGCAAAGGAGAGCAGCATGGCGACTGCACCGACTGACCTGCCGACGAGCGCCGAGGTGCCGCGCGACGCGGCCGTGCTGGCGCGGCTCTATCGCACGATGCAGCTTATCCGCCAGTTCGAGGAGCGGGTGCGCGAGCTGCGCCAGTCGGGGGCGCTGCAAGGGAGCATCCACCTGTACGTGGGCGAGGAGGCCGTGGCGACGGGGGTGTGCGCGCGGCTGAACCCCGACGACTGGGTGGCGAGCACGCACCGCGGCCACGGCCACTGTATCGCCAAGGGCGTGGACGTGGCGCGGATGATGGCCGAGCTGTACGGCCGCGTGACCGGCACGAACAAGGGCAAGGGCGGCTCGATGCACATCGCCGACACGTCGGTGGGGATGCTCGGCGCGAGCGGCGTGGTGGGCAGCGGCGGGCCGCTGGCGCTCGGCGCGGCGCTGGCGGCGAAGCAGCGGGGCACCAAGCAGGTAGCCGTCAACTTCTTCGGCGACGGCGCGATGGGGCAGGGCGTCGTGTACGAGTGCCTGAACATGGCCGCCATCTGGAAGCTGCCGCAGATCTTCGTCTGTGAGAACAACCGCTACGCTGAGTCGACGCCCGTGGAGTACTCGATCAGCAGCCCGGAGCTGACGGACCGAGTGAAGGGCTTCGGCGTGCCAACGCTCAGCGTGGACGGGCAGGACGTGTTCGCGGTGTACGCGGCGGCGGGCGAGGCGGTGGAGCGGGCGCGGCGCGGCGAGGGGCCGACGTTCCTGGAGTGCAAGACGTATCGCTATTACGGGCACTTCTTCGGCGACGACCCGCTGCGCTACCGCACCGCCGACGAGGAGGCGTACTACCGCGGCCGGGACTGCATCATGCGCTTCGAGCAGGCGGTGGCCGACGTGGGGGTGCTGCAGGCGGGCGACCTGGAGCGCATCGCGGGCGAGGTGGGCGACCAGATCGAGGCGGCGGTGCGCTTCGCCGAGTCGAGCCCGCTGCCGGACCTCCGCGAGCTGGAGACCGACGTGTACACGCCGGCGCGGCAGGGGGTGTGACGATGGCGCGACCGCTGGCGTTTGGCCGCGCGGAGAACGAGGCGCTGCGGCAGGAGATGGAGCGCGACGAGCGCGTCTTCGTGATGGGCGAGGACGTGGCGGGCGGGGCCGGCCGCGCGGCGCAGGGGATCATCGACGCGTGGGGCGACCCGACGGGCGCGACGAAGGGGCTGATCGTGCAGTTCGGCGAGAAGCGGGTGATCGACACGCCGATCTGCGAGATGAGCTTCATCGGCGCGGCGGTGGGGGCGGCGATCGCCGGGCAGCGGCCGGTGGCGACGCTGATCGTGGCGAACTTCATGAGCGTGGCGCTCGACTCGCTCATGAACCAGGCGGGCTACCTGCGCTACATGCTGGGCGGCCAGGTGAGCATTCCGCTCGTCGTGCGGATGAGCATCGGGGCGACGGCGATGGCGCCGGCGAACGGCGGCGGCTCGGCGGCGCAGCACTCGGGCAGCATGTACTCGATGCTGGCGCACGTGCCCGGCCTGAAGTGCGTCGTGCCGTCGGACGCCTACACGGCGAAGGGGCTCATAATCGCCGCCATTCGGGACGACGACCCGGTGATGTACTTCTCGCACCGGCGGCTGCTGGGGGCGTCGTGCGACGTGCCCGAGGAGCCGTACGTGATCCCGATCGGGCAGGCGCGGACGCTGCGCGCGGGCAAGGACGTGACGCTGGTGGGCATCGGCCGCATGACGGGCATCTGCCTGGAGGCGGCGGACGCGCTGGCGCGCGAGGGCTGCGAGGCGGAGGTAATCGACCTCTTGAGCGTGGCGCCGTGGGACCAGGAGCGGGTGCTGGATAGCGTGCGGCGTACGAAGCACCTGGTGATCGTGGACGAGGACACGCCGCGCTGTAGCGTGGCGAGCGACATCGCGGCGGTGGTGGCCGAGCAGGCGATCGACTATCTGGATGGGCCGGTGAAGGCGGTGACGGGGCCGCACGCGCCGGTGCCGTACAGCGGGCCGCTGGAGGCGGCGTTCGTACCGACGCCGGAGCGGGTGGTGGCAGCGGTGCGGGCCGCGCGCGACGGGGCGGCGTGATGGCGGTCGACGTGCGGCTGCCGGTGCTCGGCGACTTCATGCAGGAGGGCACGCTGGTCGAGTGGCTGCGGCCGGATGGCGCGCGCGTGACGAAGGGCGAGCCGCTGTACCGGCTGGAGACCGACAAGGTGAGCCTGGACGTGGAGGCGCCGGCCGACGGCGTGCTGCGGCAGGTGGCGGCGGCGGGCGCCGTGGTGCCGGTCAATGGGCTGCTGGGGCGGATCGTGGAGGCGGAACAGCCGACCGGGGCGGCAGGGCCGGTGGCGGCGGCTGGGACAACTGCCCTCACCCCAGCCCTCTCCCAGGGGGAGAGGGGGCCGGCGGCGGGCGGCGGCGCGGGCGTAGGCGATGCGGGCACGGGCGCGCTGGCCGAGGACGAGGTGCGGGCATGGCCGGCCGAGGAGGAGGTGCGGGCGTCCCCGGCGGCGCGACGGCTGGCGCGCGAGCTGGGCGTGGACATTGGCGCGGTGGCGCGGGCGAATCCCGGCGCGCGGCTGCGCGAGGCCCACGTCCAGGCCTTCGCGGCGGCGCAGCCGGCCGGCGGGTTCGCGGCCGCGCCGATCCCCGCCGTGCCGGTCACCCCCGGCGCCGCCAACCGCCAGCCGCTGACGGGGCGGCGGCGGGTGATCGCGCAGCGGATGCAGCAGAGCCTCCAGCAGATGGCGCAGCTGACCGTCAGCCAGCAGGTGGACGTGACGGAGTGCGTGCGGCTGCGCGAGCAGCTCGTGCGGCTGTGGGCGGCGGACGGCGTGCGGCCAACGTACACGGACTTCGTGGTGCGGGCGGCGGCGCTGGCGTTGCGGGAGCATCCGACGCTGAACGCGACGCTGGAGGACGACGCGCTCATCCTGCACGACCGGATCGACGTGGGGCTGGCGGTGGACGCGCCGGAGGGGCTGATCGTGCCGGTGCTGCGCGGCGTGGACGGCCTCAGCCTGCGCGAGCTGGTGGGGCGCGCGGCCGCGGCGGCGGAGCAGGCGCGGGCGAACCGGCTGGGGCCGGACGCCTTGCAGGGCGGAACGTTCACGGTGACGACGCTGGGCGCGCTGGGCATCGACTTCTTCACGCCGATCGTGAACCCGCCGCAGGTGGCGATCATCGGCATCGGGCGGGTGTTCTCGCAGCTCGTGCTCGTAAATGGCCAGGTGACGGAGCGCCAGGCGATGTACCTGAACCTGTCGTTCGACCACCGCGCCGTGGACGGCGCGCCGGCGGCGCGCTTCCTGAACCGGGTGAAGGAGCTGCTGGAGCTGCCCGTCGGGCTGCTCTAACCAGGCAGGCAGAGTAAGCGCAGCACTCAGGCGGTGAGCGGTAGGGCGGGGTCTCGTACCCCGCCGCCCGGCCGGCGTAGCCTACCGCCGGGCGGGACCGGCGCGAGGCGCGGACCTGTAGCCGGCCGTACCCATACCCGGCGCGTCCGGCGCGCACGAGGCGGCAGGGGACGAGCCCCTGCCCTACCTTATCAGGCGCAGCAGACAGGGGGCGTCACATGGAGTTCGGGCTGTTCTCCAACGGCCACCGGCACGGCAAGGTCGCCGCGCACGCCTATGAAGAAGACATGTTCGAGGTGGTGACGGCGGACAAGCTGGGGTTCCGCGAGGCGTGGCTGAGCGAGCACATCGGGCTGAACCGGCCCGACACGCTGCCGGCGCCGGAGCTGTTCATCTGCAAGGCGGCCGCGCTGACGAAGCGTATCCACCTGGGGCCGGCGGTGCGCCTGCTGCCACTCTACCACCCGATCGACGTGGCGACGACGGCGGCGGTGTGCGACCACCTGACCGAGGGCCGCTACATGTTCGGCTTCGGCGGCGGCGGCCTGGGGCTCGGCAACATGGAGCAGCGCGGCACCACGGACGAGATGCGCCACCCGATGATGCTGGAGGCGATCGAGCTGATCCTGCGCTGCTGGACGGCCGCCGAGCCGTTCGCGCACGAGGGGCGGTTCTGGCGGGGCAAGTGGATCAACGTGCAGCCGAAGCCGCTGCAGAAGCCGCACATGCCACTCGGCGTGGCCACGAACGACGAGACGTTCATTCGCATGGCGGCCGAGCGCGGCTACATGCTGCTGATGAGCCACTACGACCCGCCGGCGCTGTTGCGGGAGAAGATGGAGCGGTACGTGCTGGCGGAGACGGCGGCGGGCCGGCGCCCCGAGCGCGGGCTGCTGCGCGTCTGCCGCCAAGTGTACGTGGCGCCGACCGATAAGCAGGCGCGCGAGGAGGCGCGGCCGGGCATGACGGTCGACATCGAGGAGCAGAAGATCGGCCGGCCGGCGCTGTATCGGCGCTACATCCCGGAGGGCGGCACGATCGCCGACGTGAGCTACGACTACCTGGTCGAGCGCGGGATGATCATCGTGGGCAGCCCGGACACGGTCTGCGAGCGGATCAAGGCGCTGTACGACGCGACGGGCGGGTTCGGCGTGCTGCTGCTGACGGCGGGGCGCGATTGGAGCACGCGCGAGAGGCGGGCGCGGTCGCTGCGGCTGATCCGCGATCAGGTGGCACCCTACTTGGCAGACCTCGACCCGGACTCGCGGGGGGGCTACGCCGTCGGGTACTGAGTTCGCGCAACTCTCACCGGCCTCTACAGCGGTTTGCAGCAAGACTGAGCGGTCGGCTGGCGCCGGGGCGGCGGCAGTGGCGCTTGCCGTATTCCGCGCCACAGGCCGCGGGCGGGCATAAAACCCGCCCCTACGACATGCCGGCTACTCATCTGGCGCGCAAACGGCTCTAATGTGCTTCCGCCGAACGCCGCGCTACCATATGTGTAGAGCTGCCTCCCCGGCAGCGACGAGCACCCCCGGAAGAGGTCAGCCCATGCTACCCGCTCCGCTTATCCTGGTCGCGGAAGACGACTCGTACGTCCGCGACTTCCTGGTCACGCTGCTGGAGTCCGAAGGGTACCGCGTGGACAGCGTGGCCAGTGGCCCCGCCGCCCTGGCGCGCGGCCAGGCCGGCGACGTCGATCTGATCGTGCTCGACCGGGGCTTGCCCGGCCTCGACGGGCTGACGGTGTGCGAGCGCCTCGCCACCCAGCCCGGCCGCCAGCCGGCGATCATCATGGTCACGGCATTCACACATGCTGACCAGCGACTGGAGGGCTTTGCGGCCGGCGTGGACGACTACGTAACCAAGCCCTTCAGCCCCGGCGAGCTGGTGGCGCGCATCGAGAGCGTGCTGCGGCGAACGGCCCGGGCGAGCGCCGGGCCGGCGCCGCTGCGGATCGACGAGCGGCTGCAGATCGACTTCCCCGAGCACCAGGTCCTGGTAGACGGCCAACCGATCGACCTCAAGCCCACCGAGGCGAGCTTGCTGCGCGTGCTGGTGGAGCGGGCCGATCAGGTGGTGCCGCTCGAGGCGATCCTGACGGAGGTATGGGGCCCCGCGTACGTGGACTCGCCGCACTACGTCCACTTGTACGTGAACTACCTGCGCCGCAAGATCGAGCCGGACCCGCGGGCGCCGCGGTACATCCTGACGCAGCGCGGCATAGGCTATCGGTTTGCGATGCCGGTCCCCGCGTCGTCCCGCCGGCGTGCGGCCCGGGCTGAGGGAGCGGCGACGAGGTAGGGCAGCGGCCACGAGGCGGCCGGCTGGCCGCAAGGCTCACCCGCCCTGTCTGCCGTTGGGAGCGAGCAAGCGATCGTACTCGCCGCGGATCAGCCGGTAGCACTCACAGGCCGCGGCCTCCAATGCCGGGCGGTTGCTCACGGTGAGGATACGGCGGCGGCCCGGTCAGTCGGGAGACGCCTCCTCGGCCCGAGCGACCTCGTTGGTCACCGTCTCGACGGTAGCGACGCTGGGGAGACTCTCGTCGTCTACCAGCAGGGCGCGGCGGATGACGGCCGCGCGCTGGCGGGCGTCCTCCTCCTGCTCGGCGAAGCGCACGGCGGCCAGCTGGTAGCCGCGGGCGTTCGACTGCTGGACCAGGCGGGCCGCGAGGGACGCCTTCTCCTCCAGCGCGCGCAGCGCCGCCCAGAGGGCCGCCTCCACCATGCCGGCCTGGCCGGCGAGGAGGCTCTCGGCCGTGTAGGCGTGGCCCACGCGGCAGCGGTAGCGCAGCAGCTCGCCGTCGCGCAGCTCCCACAGAGAGCCGGAGCACTCCGGGCAGGTGTAAACGGACGGCGCCCCGGGGTAGTCGCCGCGGTTCAGCCGCTCCATGCTAAGCTCGGCGGCGCGGATCTCCTCCGCCAGCTCGCCAGAGGGGGCGGGGACTTCCTCCGGCACCTGCTCGCGGGCCAGGCGGGTCAGCATAGCCGGCATGTCGCGCACGGGCAGCACCTGGTCGACGACGACGTGCTCGAGCGCGCTCTGGGGCATGCCCGGGTAGCGCGCGTCGGCCGGCTGCTGGACGACGGCGAGGCCGCCGCGGCGCTTGATCGCCAGCAGGCCCGCGGTGCCGTCGTCGAGGGTGCCGGAGAGGACGACGCCGATGACGCGCGGGCCGTAGACCTGGGCGGCGGTGCGGAAGAGCACGTCGACGGACGGCCGGTGGCCGTTCTCGCGCGGGCCGGCCACCAGGCGCAGGCGGCCGGGCTCGACGACGAGGTGGCTGTCGGGCGGCGCGACGTAGACGTGGCCGTGGCGCAGCAGCTCGCCGTCGCGCGCGTGGACCGTGGGCAGCACGCCCGCGCGGCCGAGGATCTGCGGCAGCAGGCTGGTGCTGTCGGCGGGCAGGTGGAGGACGATACAGACCGCGGCGGGAATGCTGCGGGGCAGCCCGCGCACCAGCTCGGCCAACGCCTCGACGCCACCCGCGGACGCCCCGACGACGATCAGATCGTGCCCTGGCATCGCACCCTCCTCAACTTAGACAGCTCTAAGAACTGCCCCTGTCTTGGGCGCCGCCGCTTGACGGTTGCTTGCGGGCGGCATTCAGAATGCTAATATAGGGGCGCACCGCCCCCCCGTGAACCGCGCGCGTCAGTGCAGAAAATATGCCGACTGCCGGCGGGAAGGAGGGGGCAGCATCTCAGGTGCAGGAGGGCAGGGCCATGCAAACGGAGACGCCACCGGTGCGGCAGCTCGTGGTCGTCGGCGCCTCCGCGGGCGGCGTCGAGGCGCTGTCCACGCTGGTCTCGACGCTGCCGACCGACTTCCCGGCGCCGGTCGTCATTGCCCAGCACCTTGACCGCAACCGTGTCAGCCACCTGGAGGAGATCCTGTCTCGCCGCAGCACGCTGCCGGTGCGGACGGTGCTCGACGTCCAGCCGCTCCGGGCGGGCATCGTGTACGTCGTGCCGGCCGACCACGACGTCGAGATCAGCGATCACCACGTGGGCATACGGACGGGCGCCGCGGGCGGGCCGAAACCGTCGGTGGACCTGCTGCTCGGCACGGCGGCCCAGGTCTTCGGCGAGGAGCTGTACGCGGTCATCCTCACGGGGACGGGCTCGGACGGCGCGAACGGCGCGCGGCTCGTGAAGGAGGCGGGGGGCACGGTCGTCATCCAGAACCCGGAGACGGCGAGCTTCCCCGGCATGCCGCTGTCGCTGGCGCCGACGACGGTAGACATCGTCGCGGACCTGGACGCCATCGGGCCGCTGCTCCACGACCTGCTGGTCGGCTCCTACGCGCCGCCGTCGCCCGAGGCCGACCGCCGCATGCGGGCGCTGCTGGAGCAGCTTCGCAAGGAGAGCGGCATCGACTTCAGCCGCTACCGGCAGCCCACGATTCAGCGCCGGCTACGGCGGCGCATGGCCGACACCGGGCGCGAGACGCTGGACGAGTACCTGCGCTTCCTGCAGCGGCATCCCGAGGAGTACCAGCGGCTGGCCGACAGCTTCCTGATCAAGGTGACGGACTTCTTCCGCGACCCCGAGCTGTTCGCGGTGCTGCGCGAGCGTATCCTGCCGGAGCTGATCGCGGAGGCGCGCGGCCGCGGCAACGAGCTGCGCCTGTGGTCGGCCGGCGCCGCGACGGGCGAGGAAGCGTACTCGCTGGCGATCCTGCTGGCCGACCTGCTGGGCGACGAGCTAGAGGACTTCAGCGTGCGGGTGTTCGCGACCGACGTGAACAGTGCGGCGATCGACTTCGCGCGGCGCGGCGTGTACCCGCCCGGCGCCCTCCACAACGTGGCGCCCGAGCTGCTGCACCGCTACTTCATCCCGGTTGACGGCAGCTACGAGATCAAGAAGCTGGTGCGCCGCTTCGTGGTCTTCGGCCAGCACGACCTGGCGCAACGCTCGCCGTTCCCGCGCATCGACCTGCTGCTGTGCCGCAACGTGCTGATCTACTTCACGCCGGAGCTGCAGCGCCGCGTGCTGCAGCTCTTCGCCTTCGCGCTGCGCACGGGCGGCCGGCTGGTCCTGGGCAAGTCGGAGGCGACCAGCGGGCTGGCGGAATACTTCGTGCTGGAAGAGCCGCGCCTGAAGATCTACCGCCGCCAGGGCGAGCGGATGCTGATCGCGCCGACGCCGATCCGCGACCGCGCGCCGCTGCCGCCGCCGCTCCCGCCCGCCCGCAGCGAGCACGGCTCGGGCGTACGCCTGCCGCCGCCCGTGGTGCCCCTCCGGCCGCCGGCCGAGTCCGGGGGCGAGCGCCTGCTGCAAGACCTGCCGGTCGGTGTGGTGGTCGTGGACCGCCATTACGACGTGCAGGCGATCAACAGCGTGGCGCGGCGGCTCCTGGCGATCCACACGCCGGCGATCGGCGAGGACTTAGTACACCTGGCGCGGCGCATGGACTCGGAGCGGCTGCGGACGGTGATCGACCAGGCGTTGCAGGGCGTGCAGGCGGTCGAGCGCATCGCGGTGAAGTCGCTCGACGCCGCCCCCGACGGGATACGCCACCTGGAGGTGACCTGCTTCCCGCAGCAGACGACGTCGCCGGCCGACTCCGTGGACCGCGTGGTGATCATCGTCTCCGAGCTAGCGGCGCCCGCCGAGCCGCCGCCCACGCGGCCGACGGCGGAGCCGCAAGCCGAGCTGGAGCGCCTCGTCCGCAGCCTGGAGGCGCTGGAGACCGGCGCTGCCGAGCCCGCCACGCGCGCGGCGGCGCTCGCCGAGACGCGGGCGGCCGTGGCCGGCATCCGCCAGGAGCTGGAGCGCCTCACCGGCCTGGTGACCGACCTGAGCGCCAGCCGCCAGGAGCTGCTGGCGGCGAACCAGGAGCTGACGACCGCGAACGCCGAGCTGCGCACGCACAACGAGGAGCTGCTCGTCGGGAACGAGGAGGCGCAGGCGGCGCTCGAGGAGATCGAGACGCTCAACGAAGAGCAGCAGGCGACGAACGAAGAGCTAGAGACGCTGAACGAAGAGCTGCAGGCGACCATCGAGGAGCTGAACACGGCGAACGACGACCTGGAGGCGCGCGGCGTGCAGCTCCAGGAGACCGCCGCGGCGTTCGAGGCCGAGCGGTCGCGGCTGGCCGCCGTCCTGAGCGGCATGAGCGACGCGGTGCTGGTGGTCGATCGGGAGGGGCAAACCATTCTGGCCAACGCCGCCTACGAGCGGCTGCTGACCGAGGACGGCGCCGAGCTACCGCCGCTGGACGAGCACGGGCAGCCGCTGCCGGCGGAGGCGACGCCGCGCCAGCGCGCGGCGCGCGGCGAGACGTTCGAGACGCCGTTCACCGTCGTCGCGGCGGGCGGCGCGCACCGCTGGTTCGAGGCGCGGGGCCAGCCGATCCAGAGCGCGGGGCAGGAGGGCGGCATCCTCGTCATTCGCGACATCAGCGAGCGCAGCTTCCTGCGGCAGCAAACGGAGTCGCTGGCGCTGGTGAGTCACGAGCTGCGCACGCCGCTGACGGCGATCGTCGGCAACTTGCAGCTCCTGCTGCGGCAGCCGGCGAGCGAGGCCGAGCCCGCGCGCCTGCGGCAGTATGCCGCGACGAGCCTGCAGCAGGCGCGGCTGCTGGCGCGGCTGATCGACGACCTCGCCGACTTCGTGCGCCTGCAAGAAGACCGCTTCCGCCTGGAGCTGGCGCCGGTCGACCTCGGCCCGCTGGTGGCCGAGCTGGTGGAGATCGCGCGGCTGCAGACGACGGGGCAGACGATCCGCTACGAGCCGCCGGCAGAGCCGCTGGTGGTCGAGGGCGACGCCCGGCGCTTGCAGCAGGTGGGGCTGAACCTGTTGACGAACGCGATCAAGTACGCGGCGGGCACCGAGTTCATCGACGTGGGGCTGCGGCGCATCAACGGCCACGCCGAGCTGACGGTGCAGGACTACGGCCCGGGCATCCCCGCCGCCGACCAGCCGAACGTCTTCTCGCGCTTCTACCAGGCGGCCGGCGCGGACAGCCGCGCGCGCGGCGGGCTCGGGCTAGGGCTGTACATCTGCCGCGCCATCGTGGAGGCGCACGGCGGCACGATCGACCTGCGCTCGCGGGAGGGCGAGGGGGCGACGTTCACGGTGCGGCTGCCGCTGCGTCCGGCGTCCGAGGCGTAGCGCTTCGATGCGGTGCGGCACGGCGTTTGCGGGATGCGCAGAAACCACGACGGAGAGCGCGCGGTGTCGACAGAGGCGCCCCGCACGGCCCTTCCGAAGTCGCAGGCCGAGGCGCTGGAGCTGGCGACGGCCTGGCTGCTCACCGACTTCGCGGGCGTCATCCGCGAGCTGAACCCCGCCGCCGCGGAGCTGCTGGGCGGGGTGCCCGCGTTCCTGCTGGGCAAACCGCTGCTGGTCTTCTTCCCGCCTGACAGCTCCACCCCCTTGCTCCGCCACCTGGTGGCCGCCCGGCGCGCGGACCACGAATGGACAATGCGCCTCGTCCCGTGGCGCGGGCCTGCCGTGGAGATGCGCCTGACCGCCGGCCCGGTGTGGAGCGACGTCCGCGGCGTGGGCGAGCTGGCGTGGACGCTGGAGCCAACGGGCGCCCAGGCGATACCCGCCACGCCGCTGGCGCCGGACGCGGCGCGCCCTCACGAGGCGGAGACGCTGCGGCGGGTGTTCCTCTCGGCGATGTCGCACGAGCTGCTGACGCCGCTGGCGATCATCCAGGGGCACGCGGAGACGCTGCGCTACCCCGGCGTGCGGGCCGACCAGGAGCAGGTCGACCGGGCGCTGGCGGCCATCGACGACGAGACGGCCCGCCTGCGGCGCCTGGTGCAGAACGTGATCGATACGACACGGGCCAGCGCGGGCGAGCTGGCGATCGCCCCGGCCCCGGCCAGCCTGGCCCCGCTCGTCACACGCGTGGTGTCGCGCTTCACGGCGCGCTCCCGCCGCCACCGCTTCATCAACGCCGTGCCCGCCGCCTTGCCGCCCGTCCTGGCCGACCTGGACCGCCTGGAGAGCGTGCTGTACAACCTGCTCGACAACGCGCTGAAGTACTCGCCACGCGGCGGGGAGATCCGCGTGGGCGCCGTGGCGCGTGCGGCCGAGGTCGAGGTCAGCGTGGAGGACGATGGGATCGGCATCGCGCCGGAGGAGGCCACACACGTCTTCGCCCCCTATTACCGCGCGCCGCCGCACCGCGCGCACACGCAGGGGAGCGGCCTGGGGCTGTACCTGGCAAAAGTGGTGATCGACGCGCACGGCGGGCGGATCTGGATCGCGCGCCGGGCCAAGGGCGGCACGGCCGTCCGCTTCACGCTGCCGCTCGCCTGACGAGCGCGGCGGCCGGTGCCTGGAAGAGCGCTCACGGCCCTACCGTCGTCCCCCATCCCATTCACAGCTGGTGATGCGCCGGCCCGGCGGCGCGCGCGCCGCCGGGCTGCGCGCTGGCACTGACTCTGCGTTCCTGGCCGCTTGCGGGAGGACGCGATGGCGACGACGCACGCGGCGCCCGAGCACCGGCTGCGCGAGTGGCTGCTCCAGGAGGACCACCCCGAGGTCGAGGGGCCGCACGAGCGCGCCGGGCAGCACCCGCAGCACGCCTGGTGGCGCGTGATGTGCCTGACCGGCGTAGACTACTTCTCGACGCTCGGCTACCAGCCGGGCATCGCTGCCCTGGCCGCCGGCGCCCTCGCTCCGATCGCGACGCTGATCCTGGTGCTGCTCACCCTGCTGGGCGCGCTGCCGATGTACCGCCGCGTGGCCCAGGAAAGCCCGCACGGCGAGGGCTCGATCGCCATGCTCGAACGGCTGCTGCCCTACTGGAAGGGGAAGCTGTTCGTGCTGTGCCTGCTGGGGTTCGTGGCCACGGATTTCGTCATCACGATCACGCTGTCGGCCGCGGACGCGACGGCGCACATGCTGGAAAACCCGTTCGTGCCCCCGCTCCTCGCCGGCCAGCGGGTCGGCGTGACGCTGCTCCTGGTCGCGCTGCTGGGCGCCATCTTCCTGAAGGGCTTCAAGGAGGCGATCGGCATCGCCGTCGCGCTGGTGCTGACCTACCTGGCGCTGAACGCGGTCGTCGTCGTGGTGGCCCTGGCGCACGTCGTCCAGCATCCCCTGGTCGTGGACAACTGGCAGCGGGCGCTGTTTGCCGAGTACCACGACCCGGCGCGAATGGTGCTGGTGGCGCTGCTGCTGTTCCCCAAGCTGGCGCTCGGCCTGTCGGGCTTCGAGACGGGGGTGGCGGTGATGCCGCTCGTCCGCGGCGCCCCCGGGGACACCGAGGCGGCGCCCACGGGACGCATCCGCAACACGCGCAAGCTGCTGCTCACGGCGGCGCTGATCATGAGCGTGTTCCTGATTGCGAGCAGCTTCGCCACGATCACGCTGATCCCGGCCGAGGCGTTCGCGCCAGACGGCAAGGCGAACGGGCGCGCCCTGGCGTATCTGGCGCACGCGTACCTCGGCGAGTGGTTCGGCACGGCCTACGACGTGAGCACGATCTGCATCCTGTGGTTCGCCGGCGCGTCGGCGATGGCGGGGCTGCTGAACATCGTGCCGCGCTACCTGCCGCGCTACGGCATGGCGCCGGAGTGGGCGCGCGCGGCCCGCCCGCTGGTGCTGGTGTTCACGACGATCGCCTTCGCGGTGACGCTGATCTTCCGGGCGGACGTGGACGCGCAGGGCGGCGCCTACGCCACGGGCGTGCTGGTGCTGATGTCGTCCGCCGCGGTGGCCGTGGCGCTGGCGGTGTGGCACCACCACCAGCCCCGGCTGGCGGTAGTCTTCGGCGTTATCGTTTTCGTCTTCGCCTACACGACGGTGGTCAACGTGATCGAGCGGCCGGACGGCGTGAAGATCGCGGCGTTCTTCATCACGGCGATCGTGCTCGTCTCCTTCGTCTCGCGCCTGTGGCGGACGACCGAGCTGCGGGTGACGGGCGTCGAGCTGGACGCGACGGCGCGGCGCTTCATCGAGGACGAGGCCCGCCGCGGCGTGATCCGCATCATCGCGCACGACCCGCACGTGCGGACGCCCCAGGAATACGCGCTGAAGGAGCGCGAGCAGCGCAACGCGAGCTGCATTCCCGCCGGCGAGCCGGTGCTGTTCCTGGAAGTGCGGGTGCGCGACCCCTCGGAGTTCGCGCCGGTGCTGCACGTCTCAGGCGAGCAGGTGGGGCCGTACCGCGTGCTGCGGGCCGACAGCGCGAGCGTGCCGAACGCGATCGCGGCGCTCTTGCTGTTCATCCGCGACCAGACGGGGAAGCTACCAAGCGTGTACTTCGCGTGGTCGGAGGGGCCGCCGCTGCAGCTGCTCGCGCGCTTCCTGCTGTTCGGCGAGGGCGACATCCCGCCCGTCACGCACGAGGTGCTGCGCCAGGCGGAGCCCGACCCGGCGCGCCGGCCGGCGGTCCACGTCGGCTAGTCCTACAGCGGTTTGCAGCGAGACTGAGCGTCAGCTGACATCGGGGTGGCGGCAGTGGCGCTCGCAGTATTCCGCGCCCCAAGCCCCCGCGGCGCCGGCCCTCCCGGTGGCTCCGGCGCCGGCACGGGGGCAGTGGCGCTCGCAGTATTCCGCG
>JAJPHF010000006.1 GCA_021325365.1 Pseudomonadota bacterium | reverse complement strand
GGAGGGACGAGGGGCCGGACCTCACCCCCCTGCCCCCCTCTCCCTTAGCAGAGAGGGAGAACGAGGGAGACGCCCTCACCCCGACCCTCTCCCAGGGGGAGAGGGGGTACGGGAACGCTGCCGCCGGAGTCGGGGTTAGTAGCCGCGCGCCCAGTCGACGACGTTCCGCAGCGGCTCGCCGGCCAGGTAGCGGCGCAGGTTGTCGCAGAAGAGGGCGAGGCGCTCGGGCGACGGCACGTCGCCCTGGCCGGCAGTGTGCGGCGTCAAGAGGACGTTGGGCAGGGCGCGCAGGGCCGGCGGGAAGGGGCCCTCGAACTCGTGGCGGTGGACGTCCAGCGCGGCGCCGCCGAGACGCCCCACTTCGAGCGCGGCGATGAGGGGTGCCTCGTCCACCAGGTCGCCGCGGGCGACGTTGATGAGGAACGCGCCTGGGCGCATGGCGGCGATCTCGGCGGCGCCGAGCAGCGGGCGGCCGTCGGCGGGCACCTGGGCGCAGACGGCCACGAAGTCGCAGCCGGCGACCAGGTCCGCGATCTCGGTAGGGCCGAAGAGGCGGGCGACGGTGGGCGGGGCGCCGGCCGCCACGTCGCGCCGCGCCGCCCAGACGCGTAGCCCCAGCGCGGCGCAGAGCGCCGCCACGCGCGTGCCGATGCCGCCGAGGCCGACGATGCCGACCGTCTTGCCGGCTACCTGGATGGGGCGCAGATCGCGCCGGGTCAGTTCCTCCTGCTGGCGCGCGACGGCGCGCGGGAAGTCCTTGGCGAGCGCTAACAGCGCACCGACGACCCACTCGGCGATGGGCTGGGGGCTCACCATGCCGCGGCCGGAGGTGGTGAGCACGTCGGCACCCCACAGGTCGCAGGGTCGCAGGTTGGAGACGCCCGCCTGCCACTGGTGGACCCAGCGCAGGCGGGGCGCCCGGCGGCGGAGCACGCGCGGCGGCGGCCAGGCGAGCAGGAGGATCTCCGCGCGGGCGAGCAGGGCGTCGCGGGCGGCGGCGGCGGCAGGGTCGTCGGGGGCGGCCTCGGCGCTGCCCGAGGGGTAGTTGGCGAGCGTCCAGGGCGAGTACTGGGCGCGTAGCTCGGGCAGGAAGGCGTCCCAGGCGTCGACGACTTCGACCGCGGCGGAGACGGCGCGGATCGCCGCGAGGTCGCGCGCCCCGACGGGCGCGATGACGACGAGGGTGGGCAT
This sequence comes from Pseudomonadota bacterium, assembly GCA_021325365.1. The sequence continues at coordinate 27,969 of JAJPHF010000006.1, read as the reverse complement.
CGGGGTGCCTGTCAGTGCATGTCTCCGCCGCCGTCGACGAGGATGGTCTGGCCGGTGATGAAATCGGAGTCGGCGGAGGCGAGGAACACCGCGGTGCCCACGAGGTCGGCCGGCTCCTGCACGCGCTTGAGCGCGCGGCCGCCGACGACGGCGCTGCGCATCCGCAGAATATCGTCGGTGGGGTTCTCCTCGCTGAGCGTACTGCCCGGGGCGATGGCGTTCACGCAGATGTTGTACTGGCCCACTTCGCGCGCCAGGGTGCGTGTGATGGCGATCACCGCGCCCTTGGAGGCGGTGTAGTGGACCCGCCCGGGCGAGCCGGAGAAGACGGTGCTGGAGCTGATGTTGATAATCTTGCCGTAGCGCTGCTGCTTCATGTAGGGCAGGACGGCGCGGCACTGGAGGAAGACGCCTTTCACGTTGACCGCGAGGACCCGGTCGAACTCCTCGACGGCGATGTCCTCGATGTAGCCGCGGTTGATCGGGATGGTGGCGAAGACGGCGGCGTTGGTGATCAGTGCGTCGACGCGGCCGAAGCGATCGACGGTGTGGTGGGCCATCGCCTGGGTCGATTCCTCGTCGGCCACGTCGGTGCGGAGCGCCAGCGCCTCGCGCCCGAGCGCGCGGATCTCGCCCGCCACGCGCTCGGCGGCTGGCTGGTCGATATCGGCCACCACGACGCGCGCGCCCTCTTCGGCGAAGCGCAGGCAATAGGCGCGGCCGATGCCGTGGCCGCCGCCGGTAATGATCGCCACGCGGTTTTCCAGCTGCATCTGCCGCTCCCCGGTGCAGGCGGGCCGGCGCCGCGCGCCGCCGCCGGTGCATCGGCCTAGTATACGCCGGTCGGCGTGGCCCTCACCCCGCCCGTCTCTCAGTCGCAGAGCGAGTGGGGACGCGCCCTCACCCCGACCCTCTCCCAGGGGGAGAGGGAGTGGGACGCTCTCGCCCCGACTCTCTCCGAGGGGGAGAGGCGGCGCGGTCCGCGACCTCCGTCATCTCTCCCTCTCGTTGAGGTCGCCCGAGCGGAGCGAGGGCGGGTGAGGGCTTCCGGGTGCATAATGCGGGGCACGGGACTGGACGCGCGGACGAAGGGGGGCGAGCGATGACGACGCTGATTACGGGCGGCGGGCTGGTCGGGGCGCGGGCGGCCGAGCAGGTGCTGGCGCGGGGCGACGACGTGGTGCTGTTCGACGTGGCGCCGAACCCGGCGCTGCTCGGGCCGGCCGCGGAGCGGATGACGATCGTGCGGGGCGACCTGCTGCTGCTGCCCGAGCTGCTGGCGGCGGTGCGGCAGTACCGGCCGGAGCGTATCCTGCACACCGCGGGGCTGCTGACTCCGGCGGGCCAGGAGCGCCCCTACTTCACCGTGCAGGTGAACGTCGTGGGCACGACGAACGTGCTCGAAGCCGCGCGGCTGGAGGGGGTGCGGCGCGTCGTGCTGTGCAGCTCCGGCACGGTGTACGACGACGCGGCGCCGACGCCCGGCGGCGTGATGACCGAGGACCATCCGACGGCGCCCGGGACGGTGTACGCGGCCACGAAGCTGGCGTGCGAGCAGATCGGCCGCGGCTACGCGAGCCTGTTCGGCTTCGAGTTCCTGTCGGTGCGCTTCGCCGCCGTGTACGGCCCCGCGTTCACGCCGGGGGGCGGCGTGACGCGGGTGATCCACGACGCGCTTACGGCGGCGCTTAAAACGGGCCACGCGCGGGTGCGGCGGCGCTGGCAGGGGCGGATGGAGCTGGTGTACTCGGCCGATGCGGCGGCCGGACTGGTGGCGGCGGGCTTCGCCCCGGCGCCCGCGCACACGGTTTTCAATATCGGCTCGGGCGAGCTGACGAGCGCCGACGACGTGGCGGCGCTGGTGGCGGAGTTCACGGGCGCTGAGGCCGAGGTGGTGGAGCCGCAGGGGCTGGCCGAGTCGAACCCCCGCGCGCGGCTCGAGGCCGCGTACGACCTCTCCCGGGCGCGCGCCGAGATCGGCTACCAACCGGCCTACACGCTGCAGCGCGGCATCCGCGAGCTGACGGCCTGGCTCCGCGAGCACCCGGCGTGATGCTCGAGCGGCTTTCAGGATGATTGACTTTGGTGACGCCGACCGGGCGGGGGGGGACGAGCCCCCGCCCTACCCTTTTGGCTCAATGCCCGAGGGTACTGCTGTAGGGGAGCGCTTAGCCACGCGCCGCCGCGGGCGGGTCGGCGAAGCGGGGGAGGACGTGCTGGGCGAGCAGCTCGAGGGTGCGGCGGCCCTCGGCCTCGGTGAGGTTGCCGAAGTTGACCTGGACGCTCGGCTCGGCGTCGCCGAATAGCTCGCGGGTGTAAGCGAACTGCTCGGCCACCTCGTCGGGGGTGCCGACGTACAGGCGGCGCTCGTCGATCATGCGCTCGAAGGTGAACTGGTCCACGAGCGCGGCGATCTCGTCGTAGCCCTTGTACTGCGGCGATGGATGGCACACCCAGCGCTTGAGGCGGTCGTAGAAGATGCGGTGGTACTGCTCCCAGCCGGGCCGCACGCCGCGCAGCGCCTCGGCGCGCGTCTCGGCCACGTAGCAGTGCGCCGAGAAGGCGACGCGCTCCTGGCCGGGTGGGTGGCCGGCGGCTTGCCAGCTATCGCGGTAGAGCTGAATGAGCTTGGCGAGATTCTGGAAGTCGCTGACGTAGGGCACGAACATCAGGTTGTAGCCCATGCGGCCGGCCCACTCGAACGACTGCGGCGTGCCGATGGCGGCGATCCAGACGGGCGGATGGGGCTGCTGGACCGGGCGGGGCAGGATGGACACGTTCTCGAAGCTGTGAAACCGGCCGTGGAAGGTGACGTTCTCCTCGGTCCACAGGCGCACGCAGGCGGCGATGCCCTCCTCGTAGCGGGCGCGGCTGTCCTCCATCGACACGCCGAACGCCTCGAACTCGTCGGGCAGGAAGGCGCGGGCAAAGCCGGCGTCGAGGCGGCCGCCCGAGATGCAGTCGAGCATCGCTAGCTCGCCGGCGTACTTCAGGGGGTGATTGAAGGCCGGCACCACGGCGCCGGTGACCAGGCGGACGCGCGGCGCGCGCTGCGAGGCGGCGCTGAGGAAGACGATCGGGTTGGGGCTGGCGCCGCCGTAAGGCTTGAAGTGGTGCTCGACGATGCGGACCGACGCGAAGCCTAGCTGGTCGGCGCGCTCGGCGAGGTTCAGGCACTCCGCGAAGTACTGGGCGCCCGATTTCTGCGTGGGCAGGAACGACGGGAAGAAGTTGATACCGAACCGCACGGCGCACCTCCTCAGGCGCTGCTCGCGTACTGTCTAGTGTACGCGGTTCCAGCAGCGGCCGGCGCCGGTGCATCCCCGCCGATAGCCGCCCCCGGCTGGCAGAGCGCGGCGGGACCCGAGCGGTGGTCTGTGTGAGTGCGTGACCCTGGCGACACCGGCCGGGCGGCGGGGGACGAGCCCCCGCGCTACCTTATGGGTTCAACGCCCGCGAACACGGCGCTAGTGACGGCCGTTGCGTCGGGTTAGGGCGAAGTAGGCTGGCGCGTCGTCGGCCGAGTCCTTGCCGGCGTAGACGACGCAGGTACGGAAGACGAGGCTGCCCAGGAGGACGCAAGCCGCGCGTAAGAAGCTGCTGCCGCGGCTCGGGGCGGCGGGGCGCGACCGGAAGTCGAGCAGCAGGGGGAGCGCGATGCCCAGGCCGACCGCGCCGGGGAGGAACAGGCTGGCCCATCTGCCGCGCGTAAGCGGCTTGCCCGCGCCCCCGAGCCTCACGAGGCTGGTGGCCAGCAGGCCGGCCTCGGCTGTCAGGCCCAGCACGTGCGCGCGCTCGAGTCGCTCCAGCGTCCGCGGGTCGGTGCGCGGGGAGAAGGCGAGCAGCGCGACGATGGCCGAGATGCCGGTGGAGTAGGCCGAGGCGATGAAGGTCGGCCCCCAGAGCAGGCGGTTCTTCGCCCAGATCGGAATGGCCGTGGCGGACAGGAGGACGCCGGTGTACCCGCCGATGAACAGGCCGAACGGGGCGCCGACCAGGGCCAGCAGCCGGCGCGCGCCCCGCAGCTCATCGCCGCGGGCCAGCAGCTCTAGCAGGGCGGAGAGCCCCGTGAAGCCGCCGAACAGGAACAGGCCCCACGAGCCGGCCGACATCGGCGACTTGATTTTGACGATGCGGAGCATGTTGTAGAACTTCTCGGGGCGCCCGAGGTCCTTGATGAGCAGGAGCGGGCACAGCAACACCAGCGGCAGCGCCAGGAGGCGGCCGGCCTTGACGGCCGGCCGGTCGCACTCGTCGCCGAAAATGTCGGCGATGGCGGCGATCAGGTAGGCGCCGGCGGCGACGCCGCCCGCCCAGAAGTAGAGCGCGATCTCCCACTTCCAGTGCGGCCGCTTGAGGACGGGCAGGTCATAGTAGCCGGGCCCGTACGCGGTGATCTCGGTGCTGCGGGGGTGTTGTTTGGTCTGCATGGCCCTTCCTGCCGCGTGTACTAAAGTGGTGGCCAGGACACGTGAGCCGGGCGACGCGGGCGGGGCGGCGGAGGACGAGTCCCCGCCTTACCTCTGCCGGGGCGTGAAAACGGGCGCTTAGCTGCCCCGGCCGGGCGGCAGGGGACAAGCCCTGCCCTACGTCGCACTCGTCTCGATCGGCCGGTATTAGCAGACCCGACCGAGCTACCTCCTAGCTCAGCGCCCGCCGAATCGCTGTGCGCTGATGCGGTCACGCGGGGCCGTCCGGGTGGTGCGGCGGGCGGCCCTACCCCCGGCCGCGGAACACGAGCGCGGCGCCGATGCCGAGTAAGAGGCCAGTGAAGGCCGTCAGCGCCGAGCTAGGGAAGACCGTGTTTTGCGGCAGCTCGGCGCTGGCCGGCAGGTTGTAGCGCTCGGGCTCGTCGAGCAGGAGGAAGATCGAGCCGAGGGTTCCCTCCCCCCGCGTGTCCTTCGCCGCCCCCTCGTCGATGCCGTAGAGCCGGGCCGCGCTCACGCCGCGGTCGTGCAGCTCGCCCAGGCGTCGCCGCGCCCGCTCGCGCAGCTCTGCCAGGTCGCCAAACTGGATCGAGTCGGTGGGGCAGGCCTTGGCGCAGGCCGGCTCCAGCCCCGCCTTCTGCCGGTCGTAGCAGAAGGTACACTTGTGTGCCTGGTGGTCGACGGGGCTCAGCGTGATGACCCCGTAGGGACAGGACGGCACGCAGTAGCCGCAGCCGTTGCACACGTCGTCCTGGATGTAGACGGTATCGAACTCGGTCCGCACGATCGCCCCGGTCGGGCACGCCTGCAGGCAGCCCGCGTTCGAGCAGTGCTTGCACACGTCGCTCATCATCAGCCAGTTCATCTGCGTGCCGGGCGCCCCGGCCCCGGGCGACTCGATGAAGGCGACGTGGCGCCAGGTGGTGCCAGACAGGAGCTGCGTGTTGTCGTAGCTGGTCGCGGTGAACTCGTAGCCGTCGGACGGCAACTGGTTCCACTGCTTGCAGGCCACCTCGCACGCCTTGCAGCCGATGCAGAGGGTCGTGTCGGTGAAGAAGCCTACGGCGCGTGGCGTATCGACACTCACCGCGACACCCGTCCCTTCCGTAGGTTGCACATGAACGCCTTGCTCTCGTGGATGCTGACGTTCGGGTCGCCCACGAGCGCCGTCAGGTTGTTGGCGATGCCGCCCGTGGCGAGCCCCTGATAGCCGAAGTGCCAGGGCATGCCGATCTGGTGGACGAGCCGGCGGCGCACGCGCATCGGTTTGAGCCGGTCGGTGACCAGGGCGCGGGCCTCGGCATCGTAGCGCGGTGTGGTGACGACCACCCAGTCGCCGTTGGCGATTCCCAGCTCTTGCGCCAGCTCGACGCTGATCTCCACGAAGCCGTGCGGCTGCAGCTCGGCGAGCCAGGGCAGGAAGCGGGACATGCCGCCGGCGGTGTGGTGCTCGGTCAGGCGGTAAGTGGTGATGGCGTAGGGGTAGGCCTGGTCGCCGTGGTCGATGTAGCGGTTGTCGGGCCGCGGCCAGAGCTTGGCCACGGGATTGATCTGCTGGCCGTAGAGCGAGTTGTCGACGGGCGCCTCGCGCGGCTCGTAGTGCGTCGGCAGCGGGCCGTCGCGCAGGCCGGTGGGCACGAACAGCCAGCCGCGGCCGTCGACCATCATGATGAACGGGTCGGTGCCCGCGTGGGCGTCGATGCCGGTGCCATCGGGCTTGAGGGGCGTATCGGGCGCCTTCTTGAGCGGGAAGTCGGGCACGTCGTGGCCCGTCCACTCGCCCTTCGCGGCGTCCCACCAGACGTAGCGCTTGCGGTCGGACCACGGCTGGCCGTCAGGCCGAGCCGAGGCGCGGTTGTAGAGGATGCGGCGGTTGGCGGGCCAGGCGAACCCCCAGCCCAGGCTGACCCAGTTGTCGCCCTGGCGGTCGCGGGCGCGGTTCCAGTCGTCGCGCGGATGGATGCCGCTGTAGATCCAGCAGCCGCAAGCGGTCGAGCCGTCGTCCTTGAGGTCGGCGAACCCGGCGACCAGCTTGCGGTCGGCGACGGTCCAGCCGTTGATCTCCTTCACCACCTCGTCGATCACCGGGTCCTGGTAGGCGCCTCGGTCGGGTAGTCCCAGGTGAGGGCCTGGAAGCCGCGGTCGCGGGGCGCCGTGCTGTCGCGGTAGAGCGCCTTGAGGCGGCGGCCGAGGTGATAGAGGAACCACGCCTCCGAGCGCGCGTCGCCCGGCGGCTCGACGGCCTTGTCGTGCCACTGCACGAGGCGCATGGTGTTGGTGAAGGTGCCGTTCTTCTCCGCGGCGACCGCCGCGGGCAGCATGAAGATCTCGGTCTTGATCTGCTTCGGGTCGAGCTGCCCCCGCTCGACCTCGGGCGAGTTGTACCAGAAGGCCGCCGTCTCGACCTCGAAGGCGTCGCGGAAGACCATCCAGTCGAGGTTCGCCAGGCCCATCCGCACGAGGTGCGAGTCCTGGGTGCCGACGGCGGGGTTCTGGCCCAGGCAGAACAGGCCCTTGATGGTGCCGTCTTTGAACGCCTGGACCATCGGCATGATGGAGTAGTCGCCGCTGATCTTCGGGATGTACTCGTAGCCGTAGTCGATGGCGGCGGTGGCGGCGTCGCCGTACCAGGCTTTGAGCAGGCTGATCATGTACTTTGGCGTGTTGTGCCACCAGCCGGTGCGCGGCGTCTGGACGCGCAGGTAGTCGGCCAGCGTATCGTGGCCCTGCTGAGTAGAGGGCTGGGGCAGGTAGCCGGGCAGCAAGTTGTACAGCGTGGGGATGTCGGTGCTGCCCTGGATCGTGGCGTGGCCGCGCAGGGCGAGGATGCCGCCGCCGGGCCGGCCGATGTTGCCGAGCAGGAGCTGGAGCAGCGCGGCCGTGCCGATCATCTGCACGCCGACGGTGTGCTGAGTCCAGCCCATCGCGTAGCAGAAGGCCGTCGTCCGCTCAGGGCCGGAGTTCTCGGTGATGGCCTTGGCGACCGCCAGGAAGTCGTCCGTCGAGCAGCCGCAGATCTCGCTGACCATCTCGGGCGTGTAGCGGCTGAAGTGGCGCTTGGTGATCTGGAAGACGCAGCGCGGGTCTTGCAGCGTCTCGTCGCGCGCGGGCGGCCACGGCTCCTTGGCGAAGCCGGCGCCGCGCTGCGCCTGGCCCACGTCGGTAGCGTCATTCGCGTGGGTGGCCTTGTTTTGGGCTTGCTCGGGGCTCCCGCCGCGCTCCTGGCCCGGCGGCTCGGCCCGCTGCTCCGCCTCGGTCTGCTCGCCGCTGAGCCGCGACGCGCTGGCGTCGTACTGTCGCTTGTCGGCCTCGGGGGAGCCGGGGGCGCGAGCCTGTCCCGCGCTTTCCCCGCGGCCTTCCCGGCTCTCCGGCCCCTGGCTCTCGCTCCCGCCCTCGGGCTGAAGGTACTGCCACGTCTCGATGTCGTACTGTCGCTTGTCGGGATCGTAGCCGGAGAACAGGCCGTCCAGGTCCTCGGTGTCCTGGAAGCGCGGATCGATCAGCGTCGAAGCGTTCGTGTACGTCTGGACGTATTCTTTGAAGTACAGGTCGTTCTGGAGGACGTAGTTGATCAGCCCGCCAAGGAAGGCGATGTCGGTGCCGGAGCGAATGCGCACGTGCGTATCGGCGAGCGCCGAGGTGCGGCTGAAGCGTGGGTCGACGTGGATGAGCCGCGCGCCGCGCTCGCGCGCCATGAGCGCGAAGCGGAAGGCGATGGGATGGTTCTCGGCCATGTTCGAGCCCATGACCACGATGCAATCGCTGTGCTGGATGTCTTGCTCGAAGGTCGTGGCGCCGCCGCGGCCGAGTCGCGCGCCCAGACCGGGCACGGTCGAGCTGTGTCAGATGCGGGCCTGGTTCTCGATCCAGACCATCCCCAGGCCGCCGAACAGCTTCTTGATAAGGTAGTTCTCCTCGTTGTCGAGGGTGGCGCCGCCCAGGTGGGCGATGGCCAGGGTGCGGTTGACCGTGCGCCCCTCCGCGTCCCGCTCCTCGAAGGTGCGGTCGCGCATCTCCTTCACGAGCTGGGCGATGCGCTCCATCGCCCAGTCGAGCGGGCGCTCCTCCCAGTGATCGGAGTAGGGGGCGCGGTACTTCACCTTCGTCAGGCGCAGCGGGTTGACGGAGAGCTGGTAGGTGGCGGCGCCTTTGGGGCAGAGCGTGCCGGCGTTGATCGGACTGTCGGGGTTCCCCTCGATGTCCAGCAGTTGGCCGTCTTTGTGGTAGACGATCTGGGAGCAGCCGACCGCGCAGTAGGGGCAGACGCTGATCGTTTGCTCCGCGCCGTCGATGCGCGGGCGCAGCTCGCGGGTCTCCTGGCTGTACGGACGCTCGGGCATGATGCCCACGTGGCGGCCCAAGCGAGTGAGGAGCGAGATCCGGTCGTGCATCGTGACCACGGTAGCCATCTCCATCGGCGGCGCGGTCCCGCGCCGCCCGCCACGTCGCGATGAGGCCTGCTCGCCGCGAGCGGTCGCCTCCCGCAAGAGCCGTGCCGGCCCCGGCCGCCGGGCGCCGCGGCCCGAGCCGGTGGCCAGAGTGGTCTTGCAGCGCGGGCGAAGCCCGCCCTGCAAGACCGCCTGTTCCGAATGCTTAGCGGGCGGGCTGGTTGGCCGGCGCTCGCGCCACGCTCGGCTGCGGGGCCGGCGGGCGCACGATGAACGGTAGGATCGCGCTCACCAGCATGATGATAGCGATGATGACCATCGCCTGGGTGTAGCCGCCCGTCAGGTCTTTCACCCGCGCGATCAGGATCGGGCCGAGGATGCCGCCGGTGCCCCAGGCGGTTAACATCGTGCCGTATACGAACGCCGAGTACTTGGGGCCGAAATAGTCGGCGGCGAAGGACGGCATGGTGCCGAAGCCGCCGCCGTAGCAGAGGGCGACGATGACGGCCAGGATCGAGAAGACCGCGAAGCTCCGGGCCTGGGTCATCAGCAGGAAGAGCACGAACTGGAGCAGGAACATGACGAGAAACACGTAGCGGCGGGTGATGATGTCGGACAACCAGGCCCAGAACACCCGCCCCGCGCCGTTGAAGATCGAGATGAGACTGACCAGGCTAGCCGCCACGATTGCCGATACGCCGGTGATGTTCTCGGCCATCGGCGCCGCCTGAGAGATGAGCATGATGCCCGCCGAGACGTTGAGGAACAGGATTGCCCAGAGCGCGTACCACTGCCAGGTACGCAGCGCCTCGCCGAGGGTGTAGTCGTGGGCCGAGCGCTGACTGGCTTCCAGCGCCGACGGCTGCGAGCCCGCTGGCGCGTAGCCGGCCGGGGGGTTGCGGTAGAACTGGGCGGCGATGACCACGAAGAAGAAGTAGACGACGCCGAGGATCATGAACGTCCTGCCGACCCCGACGCCGGGCGCCTCGATCAGCGCCGTCGCCACGGGCGCCGTAATCAGCGCGCCCGCGCCGAAGCCGGCGACGGCCAGACCGGTGACCAGGCCGCGCCGGTCGGGGAACCACTTGACGAGCGTGGCCACGGGCACGATGTAGCCCAGGCCCATGCCGAGGCCCCCGAGCACACCGTAGGCGAACCACAGGAAGTAGAGGTTGTGGTCGGCGAAGCCGGACAGGAAGACGCCGACGCTGTAGCAGATGCCGGCGGCCGTCGCCACGAGCCGCGGGCCGGCGCGGTCCATCCAGAAGCCGCCGATCGTGGAGCCGATGCCGAGGAAGAAGATGGCCAGGGTGAAGGTGAGCGTGACGTCCGTGACGTTCCAATCGGGGTTCAGGTCGCGGAGCGGCCGGACGAACACGCCCAGGCATACACTGCACCCAAGGCAAGCTGCATGAAGATCGCGGCGATGACGATCACCCAGCGATTGGGCCCGGTCGCGGCCTGCGCCTGCATGACGTTCCCTTTCCGCCCGGCTGGGCATCCCTACGCCCAGCCAGGACCACTCTACCCCACCCCCAGTCTTATGGGTTGGGATTGTCTGCATACGGCAGGATGCGTGCCCGGCCACGCCGTCCCGCCGTTCATCATATAAGCGCACTCTTATGGTACTACGCGCGGAATTACGCCGTGAGCGCGTAGTATAGACGCGAGGGCCGCGAACGCCGGGCGAGAGGGGGAGCAACACGTCATGCGAGTGCTGGTGACGGGCGGCTGTGGGCTGGTCGGCGCGTTCGCGGTGCGGCAGCTTCTGGCGCTTGGCCACGAGCCGGTCATCTACGACCTGAGCCCGAATTTCGAGCTGCTGGCCGACGTGCGCGAGCGGGTGCCGTTCGTGCGCGGCGACGTGCTGAACCTGCCCGACCTGCTGGGCGCCGTGCGCGAGCACGACGTGCGCCGCGTGCTGCACATGGCGAGCGTGCTGACGCTCGGCGCGGCGGCCCACCCCTACGCGGCCACGCAGACCAACATCTTGGGCACCCTGAACGTGTTCGAGGGCGTACGCGCGCTGGGGCTGGAGCGCGCGGTGTTCTGCAGCACGGGCAAGGTGCGGCCGGACAGCGCCCGCTACGCGCGGCAGGCCGACGCCGGCCGCTACGACCTGGAGCCGGACGTGTACACGCACACCAAGATCGCCGCCGAGCTGCTGCTTGCCGACTACCGGCAGATCCACGGGCTGGACCTGGTGATCGCGCGCTTCTGCGGCCTGGTGTACGGGCCGGGCAGCGCGGCGTCGGGCGGCATCGCGGTCGCGCTCCGCACGCTGGTCGAAGGCCCGCTGCGCGGGGAGGCGGCGCGGCTGGACTGGATCCCCACCGCACGGCAGGCGCTCAACGGGCTGCTGTACGCGCGCGACGCGGCCGACGGCGCCGTGCGGGCGACGCTAGCGGGGGGCCTGACGGACTGGGTGTTCAACGTGCAGGGCCACAGCACGGGCACGCTGGCCGATCTGGCCGCGGCGCTGCGGCAGCTCATCCCGGGCGCGCGCATCGCCGTGCCCGCGGCAACGGAGGAGGGCGCGCCCATCACGGCCGACGCGCACGCCCAGGAGCAGCTTGGCTACGTGGCTCGTCACTCGCTGCTCGACGGGCTCGCGGAATACGTGGAGTTTGTGCGGAGCGGCCGGCTGCGCGACTGGCAGCCAGCCGCGTAGCCGCCGCGATGGAGATGTGCATGGCTGGTGTGAACGTCCGAGCGCTGGCGCTGGCGCTGATCCTGGCCGCGTGCAGCGCGCCCGCGGCGCCGGCGCCTTCGGCCAACCCTGCCGCGCCGCCGGCGGCCGGCACGCCGGCGCAGACGGGAGGTGGCGGGACGGGCGCCCCGGCCACGGCGTCGCCCGCGCCGCTGGAGCACGTGGCGATCGGCAACGCCTCGCCGTCGCTCAGCTACCTGCCGGCCACGCTGGCCGACAAGCTGGGGTACTACCAGGAGGAGGGGCTGGCGCCGGAATTCCCCGGCGTGCGGGGCACGGCGGTCATCCCGGCGCTGCTCCAGGGCGACCTGGACTTCACGACGCTGCTGTCGTCGGTGGGCGCGAGCGCCGGCCAAGGCGGCGCCACGCGCATCGTCCAGTTCCACTCGATCCGCCTGCAGCACGTGATCGTCGCGCGGCCGGACATCACCAGCGTGGAGCAGCTCGCGGGCAAGCGCATCGCCGTCGAGAGCTTCGCCACGCTGCCGGCCTTCGAGGCGCGCAAGCTGGTCGAGCACTTCGCGCTGCCGGACGTGGCGATCATCGCCGTTGGCAACGAGGCCGAGCGGCTGGCGGCGCTGGAGGGGGGCGCCGCCGACGCTAGCGTGTCGGGCATCCCGGCGAACCTCGTGGCCGAGCACCACGGCTTCCCGACGCTCTTTCGCTTGAGCACGATCCTGGAGGTGCCGCAGGCGGGCTTCGGCACCAGCGAGAACCTGCTGCGCGAGCACCCGGATCGCGTGACGCGAACGCTGCGGGCGGCGGCGCGCGCGCTGCCAGTCATCACGAGCCAGCGCGACCTGGTGGTGGAGAAGATCGGCGAGATCATGGACCTGTCGCCCGAGGATGCCGCGCGGGCGTACGAGCTGGTGGCCGACACCTACAGCCCGAGCGGCGTGCCGACGGACGCGCAGATGGCGGCCTACGTGGAGCTGCTGAACGCGACGGCCGGCGTGCCGGCCGACGCCAATCCCGCACAGCTCGCCGACTTCACGATCGCGCGCCGCGTGGCCGCGGAGCTAGGGCTACCCACGCCGTAGGCCGCGCTCGCGCCGCGCCGGCGCTGGACGGTCCGCCGGGGCGCTGGTATGATCCCGGTAGCGCCCGGCCGGGCGACGGCGCCGGGCCTCGCCGCGCGGGCCCCCGGTCACCACGCGAGGAGGGGAAGGCATGGCCGATACGACCGACTACGTCCACGCGGGCCCCGGCACGCTGATGGGCGCCGTGCTGCGCCGGTTCTGGCAGCCGGTGGCGGTGACCGACAAGTTCGCGCTCGGTAGCGCGCGGCCCGTGCGCATCCTGAACGAAGACCTGACGGTCTACCTCGGCGAAACGGGCACGCCGCACGTCGTGGCCTTCCGCTGTGCGCACCGGGGGACGCAGCTATCCACTGGCTGGGTGGAGGGGGACTGCATCCGCTGCTTCTACCACGGCTGGAAGTACGACGGCTCCGGCCAGTGCGTCGAGATGCCGGCCGAGGATCCGAGTTTTCCACCGAAGGTCAAGATCAAGAGCTATCCGGCGCAGATCTATGCGGGGGTGATCTTCGCCTACCTGGGCGAGGGCGAGCCGCCGCCGCTGCCCCACTTTGCGGAGCTGGACCGCGACTTCGGCGTGAAGTGGACGGAGCAGAAGGTCTGGCCGTGCAACTGGTTCCAGCGGCTGGAAAACGCGCTGGACAGCGCCCACCTGGCGTTCGTCCACAGCGGCTCCGAGTTCGGCGGCATGGTGACGGCCGCACCGCCGCGCTTCGAGCACCGCGAGACCGAGTGGGGCATGGAGCTGAAGGCCATTCGCTCGGCCGACAACATCCGCATCAACGAGCTGCACTTCCCGAACATCATCCACATCCGCACGCCGGTCCTGACGCGTGTGGCGGACCGGCTGCCCTGGTCGGACCTGATCAACTGGTACGTGCCGGTGGACGACGAGACCTCGGTGCTGTTCAGCTCGCGCTCGGCGCCGCTGGTGGGCGAGCAGGCGCGCGAGTTCGAGGAGCGGCTGCCGCCCCACCGCTACTACAACCCCGCCGACCAGCACGAGGCGCTGTTCGCCAACCCGCGGCTGGCCGACGATCCGAGCTTCGCCGCCGACCCGGTGTCGGCGCAGGACTACGTGGCGCAGCTCGGCCAGGCCCGCATCGCCGATCGCTCGCAGGAGCGGCTGGGCAAGACCGACGCGGGCATCATCCTGATGCGCAGCCTCTTCCGCCGCGAGATGGACGCGGTCCAGCGCGGCGTGCCGGGCAAGCAGTGGCAGCCGAAGACCGACACTCGGCCGCTGCCCGTGCCCCCTGGCGTCCCCGACCTACCTGTCGTGGCCGTAAGTGTTCAGGGCCGCCTGGGTCCCTAGGCTTGCGCGGCGGGCGGCGAGTCCGTATACCCCGGGTCATGGAGCAGACCGACCTGCCCCTACCGCCGGAGATCTGGACCGCGACTCCGGTCGCCGCCCAGGCGCTGATCCTCGCCCTGCTGGAGCGCATCTGGGAGCTGGCGGCCCGGCTTGGCCAGCCCTCGGTCAACGCCTCGCGTCCCCTGTCATCAGATCCGCCCCAGACTCCAGTGCGCCCGAAGGCGCCCTCTGGACGCAAGCGCAGTGGCCCACCCGAACGCCGCGGGACGTACCGGGCGCTAGTGCTGTGGCGCAAGGGCGGTTTCGGGTTGGACACCGTAGCGGGCAGACGCGTTGCGGAGCGGCTGCTGCCCTTGATCGCGTCGTGCCGGCAGCAGGGGCGGCCGCTCCTGGTCTTCTTGGTGGCTGCCGGCGAGGCCGCGGCGTGGGGCAGCCTGCCGCAGTCTGTGCTCACAGCACCGCGGCGGGGTTGAGCGGTTACGCGGGGAGCAGTCCCTTGAAGAGCCATGTAGGGAGCGGCGTCGAGCGAGCACTCCGCGTCTTCCTGCGTCATGGTGTCGCAGATCGACTCGCTCGGCGTGTCTTCATCAAAGCCCTGCCTATCACACCGCCCGTCATCGCAGATGGAGCGCGATACCTCCTGTCCGAATGGGAGCGGCAACCCGGTGAGTGGGTCGACGATCCGGGCATCAAGGGGTGGAATGATCAGTCGGTCGCGGATGTGCAGGTCCGGCACTGGCCCATCCTATATCGTAATGTGCAGGGGCCTGGCCCGCTCGGTGTGTCGCATTTCCCAACCAACAGGTCCCGGGAAGACTGGGGCGACCATAACACCGTGATGTCCTACGGATACGTGCTTGCGCGGGCCAGCCGAACTCGTGACTGGCTGGCTATTCTGGACTGGGGCGGGGGCCTGGGCCATTACTACCTCTACAGCAGAGCACTTCTGCCCGACGTGGCGCTTGAATATCATTGCTATGACGTGCCTGCCCTGTGTACGGCTGGGCGGAAGCTCCTGCCCGAAGTGCAGTTTCACGAGGATGTGGAGGGGGCCCTCGGAAGACAGTACGACTTGGTCATAAGCAGTAGCTCACTCCACTACTGCCGTAACTGGCAGGCCGTGTTGCGGCGGCTGGCCGCCGTTACCAGCGGCTTCCTCTACGTGGCCAGGCTACAGACCGTGCTTCACGAGCCATCCTTTGTCGCGATTCAGCGCCCGCATCAATTCGGCTACTTCACGGAATACTTGAGCTGGCTAATCAATCGAGAAGAGTTCTTGGACTATGTGGCAAGCGCCGGTCTGGAGCTGGTGCGTGAGTTTGTGTTCGCCGAAAGGTGGCCAGTGCGGGGCAGCCGGGAGCAGGGCGGGAGCCGCGGCTTCCTCTTGCGTCACCGCGGGCCATAGACGTTGACACCCTGCCGATAGGAGGACCCGGAATGAGTGAGCCGCGGACAGACACAATTTTCGCTACCGCGACGCAGAGAGCTGGAGACTTCGAGTTCGACGAGGACGTGGCCCGAGTCTTTGACGACATGCTCAACCGAAGCGTCCCGCTCTACGCCGAGCAGCAGGCGATGATTGCGAACCTGGCGACGAACTTCTGGACTCCAGGCACCGAAATCTATGACTTGGGATGCTCGACGGCCACGACCTTGATCCGGTTGTGCGAAACTCTCCCGGACACGGCCCGTCTCGTCGGCTATGATAACTCGCTGCCGATGCTCGATCAGGCCCGCCGGAAGGTGGGCGAGCATTGTTATTCGGACCGCGTCGATCTGCGCCTAGGCGACCTCAATGGCAGGCTCATCGACCTGCCCCTCAACAATGCAAGCGTCGTGACGATGTGCTGGACACTCCAATTCATCCGACCGATGCAGAGAGATGCGGTGATTCGGTGGATTTGGGACGGCCTCGTCGACGGCGGCGTGCTTATCGTGACGGAGAAGGTGCTCACTGGTAGCGGCGACTTGAATCGGCTTTTCGTGCAGTTGTACTAGGCATATAAAGCCCGCCAGGGATATTCGGAAATCGAAATCGTTCGCAAGCGGGAGGCCCTGGAGAATGTCCTGATCCCATACCGTATCGATGAAAATCTCCAACTGTTCACACGCAATGGATTTGGAGCCGTCGAGACATTCTTCCAATGGTTTAATTTCGCAGGATTTCTGTGTGTGAAGTCAAACCCGCATCGAGTGTAAGGTTGCACCTGCGGGGCGCTTCGCCCGCTCACCTTGGTCCGTCGCGCGCCGCGATGGGGTGGCCGAGCACGGAGGCTCCCGCCGGGGCGCAGGCCAAGGAGAGGACAGCATCCGTGCGCGCAGACCTCAACGCTGCTCTGTGCACCATCGCCATGCCCCGCGAGCGCGGCTGAACGCTTACTCCTGGCCTAGCTCGCGCGCGACCACGCGGGTTTGGGGGGTGCCCCCTGACCTCCCTTGTGCTCCCTCCAGCATTGGGGGGCCGGGGAGGGGTCTTCTTTAGTGCATGGCGTTGCCGCCGTCGACGACGAGGGTCTGGCCGGTGATGAAGGCGGCGGCGTCGCTCGCCAGGAAGACGACCGCGCCCACGAGGTCCTGGGGCACCTGCACGCGAGCGATGGCCCGGTCCTTGGCGCGCGCCTCGAAGGCGCCCTCCGGGTAGGCCGCGACGGCCGTCTCGCTGGCGGTGAGGCCGGGCGCGATGGCGTTGCAGGTGATGCCGTACTCGCCGACTTCGCGGGCGAGCGCGCGGGTGAAGGCGACGACCGCGCCCTTGGACGTGACGTAGTGCAGGAAGCCGGGGCTGCCGCTGAACACGGTGCCCGATGAGATGTTGATGATGCGCCCGTGGCCCGAGTCGCGCAGGTGCGGGAAGGCGGCGCGGGCGCAGAGGAAGAGCCCCTTCACGTTCACGGCGAGCACGCGGTCCCAGTCGGCGGGCTCTAGCTCGTAGAACGGCCGCTTGGGCATGAGCGCGGCGTAGAGCGCCGCGTTGTTCACCAGAATGTCCAATCGCCCGAAGCGCTCCACGACTGCGCCGACCGCTTGCTGGACGCTGTCGGCGTCGGACGTGTCCACCCGCAGGCCGATCACCTCGGCGCCCTCCGCGCTCAGCCGGCGCGCGGTCTCCTCGGCGGCCGCCGCGTCGATATCCGCGGCAGCCACGCGCGCGCCGGCCTGCGCCAGTCCGCGCGCGTAGTGGGCGCCGATGCCCTTGCCGCCGCCCGTTACCAGCGCGACGCGTCCCTGGAGTCGCTCGTCGGTTGCCATACTGCCCTCCTGCTGCGCAATGCGTCGCGGAAGTATAGCCGTTCGCGGGGTCGCGCCCTCACCCCGCGGCGAGAACTACTGCAAGCGTCGCTTTGTGTGGCGGCCGCGGCTTCCAACCTACGGAGCACCTCCGGCCGGCGTTGGAAGGCGATCCGGGCCGCGGTTTGTCTCGGCAGCCACAAACCCGACTAATTTAGCCCCGGCAGCGGCCATCGGATCAGGAGGCATCCCGACTCGGCTGGGGCGAAGCTGGCGCTTGCAGGAACCAGGCCATGCAGTTCTGTGGCAAGGTCGGGTTTTTCGCCGCATCGATGTGCCCCAGGCCGGGGTGCACGGTCACACGGACCCGCCCCGCTAAGTGCGGATATGCGTTGCGTAGGGCGGCTTGGAAACGGAATGCCCCGTCGGGAGGCACATGAGTGTCCTCGGCGCCGCATTCGAACAGGATGGCTGGGCCGTGCGTGTAGGCATGCACGTGTGTGAATGGATCCAGGTGGTCATAGAACCACTGAGCATAGGCGTCCGCTTGGCCTTGTGGCAGAACGCGGGAGGGGTCCGTGATGTCGTGCATCCCCGGACGGGTCCAGTCCGGCGTAGCGACGATGGACGCGACTCGCACGACGCGCTTGTCCATGCCGGCAAGCGCCACGGCGACATCCCCACCCATAGACACGCCACCGGCGACCACCTCTCCAGCACGCAGGTTAGCCATCGCCCAGTCAATGACCCGCAGCGAGTCGAGCGCGGTCTGTCCGAGGATTGGCCACATGTACCGCCGGAAGTTCCCGAAGACGCGTTCCAAGATCTGCTCCCCTGACTCGGCGCCACGCTCGCCGTGCTGCCATGGGTCAAGACTCACCGCGACGAAGCCTGCACCAGCCAAGTCCTGCAGGAAGGGAAGGACATCCTCCTTTGTCCTGCTCAGTGGGGGGAGCCACAGCGCCAGCCGGGCCGCTGACCGCTCGGTGGATCTAACCCAGGTCACCGGGATCTGATCAACCCGTGCCTTCGAAACCTCGCTCACTTGATCCGTGCTCCTTATCGTGCTCCGCTGATCAGGAGGTAACCGTGCAGCCCACCTGTGGTGCCGGGATCAAGAACCGCGGCGAGCCGCCTCGCAAGGCGGCCTCACTCGCCGCTACCAGGAACCCTAGCACCTGCCGCCCTCGCCGCCGGACCGGTCGCCACCGCGGTTGACAGCGGCTCCACAAAGTGTTGCATCCATAGAGCGTCCCTGCTCGGCTCAATCGTCGGAGAAGACGCTCTAGTGAGGGTGCGTCTGCTGGTAGACGTGCAGGCCACGCTGGAAGGCGGTCAGGTTCGTGAGGACGGCGAGGAGCGCGACGACGGCTTCCAGCGTCCAGCCGAGCGGGGGCACGGCAGCCAGCATCAGCGCGATGGCGAGCGCAATCAGGCGCGCCGGGCGGGGCAGCAGGCCGACCTCGCCGTGGAGGCCCAGGCCCTCGGCCCGGGCGCGCGTGTAGCTGACCATCAGCGAGCCCGCGAGCGCGAGCACGGTTAGCACCTCGCCGTGCCAGTTGCCCTGACTGGCGAACCAGCCGACCAGGCCGACGAAGACGACGATCTCGGCGTAGCGGTCGAGCGTGGAGTCGAGGAAGGCGCCGAAGGGGCTGGCCCGGCCGCTCGTGCGGGCCACGGCGCCGTCGAGCATGTCCAGCGAGTTGGCGGCGAGCAGGAGCAGGCCGCTGGCGGGGAACCAGCCGGCGGCGATCGCCGCCGCCACGCCAGCGTTCAGGATCGCGCCGGCGATGGTCAGGCTGTTCGCCGTCACGCCCAGCCGCACCAGCCCTCGCGCGAGCGGCAGCACCGCCGCCCGGGCGCGCGCCTGGAAGCCCGGCGGCCGGCCGGCCGCGTCGTGCGGAGTAGCCACCGGCTACGGCGCCAGGCGGCGGGCGACCCAGGCGCCCGCGCGGCGCATGCGCTGCAGGCGGGGCCCGCGAGTGGCCGCCAGCCCCGCCTGCTCCTCGCGTACCTCGTCGTAGTAGGCGAGCACGCTGCGGGCGATGCGGTCCCAGGAGAACAGGGCGGCGCGGCGGCGGCCGGCCTCGCCCAGGCGGCGCCGTAGCTCCGCGTCGGCGAGGATGTGCACGAGGCTGAGCGCCAGGGCGACCTCGTCGCGCGGCTCGACGAGGAGCGCCTCCTGGCCCTGGCGCACGACCTCCTGGTAGCCGGGGATGGCGCTGGCGACGACCGGCTTGCCGGCGGCCATCGCTTCGAGCAGCACGATGCCGAAGCTCTCCTGCCCGGTCGACGGGGCGCAGAACACGTCGCAGGTGTGATAGTAGCGCAGCAGCTCCTCCGGCGTGACGTAGCCCGTGAACACGACCTCGAACATGCCGTACGTCTCGGCGAAGCGCTGGTAGCCCTCGAGCGCGCGCCCCTCGCCGACGACGATCAGCCGCGCCGCCGGCATCTCGCGGCGCACGTAGCGCCAGGCGCGCAGCAGGTGGCCGAGGCCCTTCCGCTTCTCCAGCCGTCCCACGAACAGCACGTTCAGCTTGCCGTCGCGGTAGCGCGCGAACGGCTCTTGCGGCGCCCCGAAGCGGGCGAGGTCGATTCCGTTCGGGATGATGCGATAGGCGCCGGGGAAGTACTCGGCGACGAAATCGCGCGCGCAGGACGAGACGGCGATCCGCCCATGCAGCCGGCGGACGAAGTAGCGCAGGACGGACTTGCCGTAGAAGTAGGCGGAGATGTTCGACTGCCGGAAGGCGTGGAAGGTGCCCACGTTGAGCGTGTGGGAGAGGCGCAGCACGGTGAGCGGCAGGGCGGGCATGAGTGGCTCGTGCAGGTGGAGCACGTCGAAGCACTCGTCGGCGAGGATGCGCTTCACCGACCGGGCGAGCGTCAGAGACAGGGAGATGCGCGCGACGGAGCCGTTGGCCGGCACGGGCACGGCGCGGCCGATGGCGTGAATGCGCGGCGCACCCGCGAGGGCTGGCTCGGCGCCCGAGCACGGCGCGATGATCTGGACCTCGTGGCCCACGCGCTGAAACTCGGCGGCCAGGTGCGCCACGTGCTCCGTGACGCCGCCGGGGTGGGCCAGGTCGTAGGGCGAGACCAGACCGATCTTCACCTGCCGCTCCTTCGCCCCATTCTACGGCGCCGCCCGGCCTACTGCCCACCCCGCGTCCCGGTGCGGAAAAACGCCCGGGGCGCCCTCCTGCGAGGGGCCCCGGGCGCATGGAATTTCCCCGGGCGTGGCGGTCAGTTGGCGGTCGAATCTACGGACCTGCTCGTCAGCTCGTAGCCGTCCCGCACCAGGTCCTGGGCGGTCCAGATCGGATACGTCAGCGCGTGGATGCCACGCTGGGGCGAGCGGTGACACCGATCGCAGAGCACCCACAGGTTGTCGGGGTCGTGGTCGATCCAGGCCTCCATCTCGGCCTGGGTAAAGTCGCGCGCGTACTTCGGGTCGTCCGGCCGTCGCGCGCGGTGAGCGGCGACAATCCGCGCGTTGAACTTGGCCAGGTCGATCGCGTTGGTGAGTGCCCACTCGACGACGTGATGGCGCGTCTCCATCGCCGTCGCGCCGTGCGGGTTCGCGGCGGGATCGTGGAGCGTGCTCTGGCGCACGCCGCAGACGAGGCAGGGGAGATCGCGCGCGACGACGAGCTGGTGGTGCGCGCGGCGATACGCCGCCGTCGCGGTGCGGGGCGCATGCGCCGGGTAGTTCACCGCCTCGCGCAGGACGCGCGCGACGAGGTGGGCGCCGTGGCTACTGGCTGGGGGCACTGGGGGGACCTCCGGGGCGAGGATCCTGGCGGGCCGCGGCCCACGGCGTCATCTGGACGCTGGCCGTCGGCGCGGTGGGATCCGCGCGCCGCGGCTGGACGCCCGGCAGCCAGGCGCCGACGAGGCCGCCGATGAGGCCGACCGCCGCGGCGGCGTCGAGCTTGCCTGCCCACAGCGCGGCGCCGGCGAGCGCCACGACGGCGAGCGTGATGCCGAAGCGCATCCACAGCAGCGCCAGCTCGTAGTCAGGGGAGCGTTGCATGAGAGTCTCCATGAGGGCGCGCGGCCCCGGCCGCCGCGGGGGAGAGCAGTCCCGCGACGGCCAGGGCCTCTCGGCGCGCGGGCCGTTAACTGGCGTTGCGGCGCATGGTGCTGAGGACCGCCGTGAAGGCCTCAAGGTCGCCGGACCACCAGGCCCCCTCGAGCTGGTCGGCCCAGCGGGCGATCTCCGTCTGCAGCGCGCTCCCCCACTCGCGCTCGGCGGCGAGCTGGGCGGCGAGGTCCGCGCCCGCTGGCGTTTCGGGGCTATGAGATAGCGCCGAAGTACCAAGCTGCCGCGGCCGGCGCGCCTCCAGGAGCTTCGCCTGCCAGTAATCGGTGCTGATGTCGGTCTGGCCGACGGCGCTACCCGCGCGCGCATGGCAATCCCACATGCGCTTGGTGCCCCCGCCGAGCGAGATCCCGACGTGCGTGGCGACGTGGCCATCGCCCACGGCCGACGCCTCGCTCGGCTCGTAGGTGTGCTCGAAGAACAGCAGGTCGCCGGGCTGCACGGCGTCCCAGGCCACCGGATCGCAGACCGCACGGATCTGCTCGGCCGTGCGGACTCCCGCGGGGAACGGCAGGCCGGCCGCGGCGAAGACCTGGAGCACGTAGAGCGAGCAGTCGAGGCTCGTCACGCCGTCGGGCGGCGGATCCAGCCGGTACGGCAGCCCCACGAAGTCGGCACAGTGGGCCAGGAGGGCCGCGCGGCGATCGTCCATCGGGGCTACCTCCTTGGCGGTACTCGCCAGCCGGCGATATGCCGCGCGGAACCGTGCGGCGGCGGCCGAGTCGAGGCCGGGCGCGTCCCAGCCCTGCCACCCAAACGGCCGCTCGCTGGCCAGGTAGGTGAGCACCGCTTGATCCTCGGCGCTCCAGGCCGCATAGTTGCGGACCACCCGCGCGTAGGCCGGCCGGTACTCGTTGGCCAGCATCCAGGCGGCGGCCTACGCGGGGTCCAGGCGCAGCGCGCGCGAGAGGCCGTGGATGTCGTTGATCTGCCAGAGGCCGAGGCTCGCGCCGCCGTCGCCGACGGCTTGCGGGTCGTAGCGCCCCTCGACGCCCGCCGCGGCGGTCATGACCAGGTCGAGCGGCGGCGCGGCGCCGGCGGGCCGCACGATGGCGAGGATCGCCGCGGCGGTGAGCTTGGCCATCGTCAGCCTCCCGGCCGCGCGTGCAGCAGCCAGGCGGCCACGGCGCCAACGGCCGGGCCGAGGACCAGGGCCAGCGGCGCGAAGATCGCCTTCACCTGCACACGGAAGGCCTGCAGGCTCTCGACGTCGGCGCGCTGCGCGTGCAGCTCGTCGTCGAGGCGCGTGAGGTGCGCGTGGATCTCGCCCACCAGCAGGTAGGTGGCGATCACGTGCTCGCGGGTCGTGGTGGGCGTGGGGGCCTGCATGGCACGGTCCTTCCGGAGGGTTACGGGGTGGCGTACCGCACGAGGATGCCGAGCGCCTTGACGAGGCGCTTGATGGCCGTGGCCTCGTCTTTGACGGCCTGGATCACCTGGGCGTTGGTCGGGCTCGCCGCCTGCTCGACCGCGGTCATGCGCGTCAGGATGGCGGCGGCCTGCGCCCGCAGGTCGGCGAGGTCGAGCGTGTCCTGCTGCGCCTGCTGCTGCGCCGGCGCGAGCACGCTCGCATCGTGCGCGGCCAGCACCCCATCGACGGCGGCCAGGTCGATGTCGTCCGGCACGGTCACGCGGCACGACGCCACATCGGGGAAGAGCTGGTAGCGCACCTCGCGCCCCAGGCCATCGGTGCGCGTGACGTACAGCGCGGGCAGCGCCGCCTCGAGCTGCGCCGCCAGCGTGGTCGCGTTCACCGCCTTGGAGTAGGTCTTCGTCTGCATCAGGCGATCCTCGCCACGGTCAGGTAGGTGTACTGGCTGCCGCCGAACACGGTCAGGTTGGCCCCGTTGTTGTGCCACGCCGTCCACTGCAGCTTGTGCCCGCTGCTCAACCAGAACAGCGACGCGCCGCCCGCCACGCCCGAGTTGGCGCCGCCCTGCGTCAGGTCCACAAACCGGCGCTCCTCGGCGTACCCGCCGCCGGTGTTCAGGTAGATGGTGCCGATAAAGCGGATGCCCGCCGGGATGGCGTTCAGGCCGATGCCCGCGGCGACGACGTAGACGCCATCGGCCGGGGCCACGAACTCGTAGTTGGTCGTGCTGTCGTAGTTGTTCAGGTTGTCGCGCAGCTCGCTGTTGAGCTGCACGGGCGTAAAGGCGCTGCCGGGAATGCTCTGCGCCGTCCCGCTCTGATAGGCATGCACGCCGACGCCGTTGGTCAGCGTGCTCCAGGCCAGCGCGCCCGCGGCGATCGTCAGCAGCTTGCCATTCGCGCTCCCGCTCGCGAGGTCGCCCGCCACGAGCGTATCCCACACCGGGGCCGCGCTCGCGCTGCCGGTGCCCGTCTGCCGCAAAAACTTGCGGCTGGCCGCCGTGTTGCCCGCGAGCCGCGCCAGCCCCGTGCTATCGCGATAAAGCAGGTCGCCGAGCGTCGTCAGGATCCGCCCGACGGCGTTCGGGTCGGTGAAGAGGATGGCCGACACGACGCCCGCCGCGCCCCCGCTATTCGAGGTCGCGATCCCGAACGCCTGCGCGGCGTTGGCGACCGGGCACGTCTCGGCCTTGCCCGCGGTGGCACTGACCCGCAGCAGGTCGCCGTTGCTGACCGCCGCGGCCGTGTTGACGTTGCAGACGCCGGTCAGGCGCACCCAGCCCGCCATGCCCCCGGCCGTGAGCGGATCGAGCGCGACGAGGATCGGGCCGGCCTGCCCCTGCGTGCTGGTGCGCGCGACCTTGTCGACGCCCGAGGCGTCGTAGACGAGCAGGTCGCCGACAGCGGCGTTCGTGCCCGCGACCAGACTCATGGCGCGGTCGCCGCGCTCTTTCAGGTGATTGAGGTTCTGGCCGAACTGATTGAGCCAGTTCGCCACGCCGACTTGGTCGCCCGGCGCGAACGTGTGCATGCCGGTCCAGGCGGTCATCGTCTCTCCTGACGCGAGCGGGTGCAGCGGGTCATCGAGCGCGTGTGTGTCCACGATCAACGGCACGCCGTCGCCGCTCGTGCCGCCCTCGGCGTCGGTGCCGGGCAGCTTCGTGAAGCGGTAGTCGCAGCGGGTCGTGACCGCGTCGTTCGCGCCGACGTCCACCTGCAGATGGACCCCGTCCAGCAGGAAGCTCCGCTCGCCGTCCCACATCGTCGGCCAGGTGAGTCCCCCAACCGCGCCCAGCGCGCGGCGGGTCAGGTCGACCTTGCTATTGCGCCGCGCCCAGGTAAGCTGCAGTCCGGCCTGCTGGGCGGAGAGGAGCGGGGAGTTGGGGTTCAGGGCCTCGAGCTGGCTATTGAGCGGCAGCGCGGCCCACACGTCGGCGACGATCTTGACCACCTCGACGCCGAGCGTCGTGCCGGGGGGCGGCTGCACATAGTTCGTATAGGTAATGTTCCAAATCATCGGCCAGGTCGCGGTCGAGCCGACCCGCGTGTCGACAACGACGCTCACGTCGCCGGCATAGACGGCGATGTACTGCGAGCCGCTCGACTTGTCGGGCTCGACGGCCATGAGCTCGCTAAAGACGTGGTTGACGTAGGTGCGCACTTGCGCGTAGTACCACGTCTCCAGCACGAAGTCCGCCGCGCCCGGCACGGCCGGGGTGGTCGTGCCGACGCCAAAGGTCGTCTTGCCGTCCCAGGCCGGCAGCACGTTAATCAGCGACTCGCCGGCGCCCAGGCTCGTGTTGTCGTAGACGAGGACGCCGCGCTGCAGTTCCCAGCGCGTCCCCGCGGGGGGCAGCTTGGTCGGATAGGGCATCAGGGCGCCTCGCCGTTGTAGATGAGCTCCGGCGTGAGGCCGAGATCGCCGTCCGGGGCGCTCCAGTGGAACGTCGGCGCCGCGGTGGGGCCGGGCCGATACCAGCGCAGCGTCCAGTCGACGGCGCCGGCGCTCGTCGCGTACTGCGGCTCGTCGCTCATGAGGCAGCCCGCGGCCGTGCAGAGCGCGCTCAGCCACTCGGCGAACGTCCTGGTCGCGCCCGCCCAGTCGTCCGGCAGCGCCACGGCGCCCACGTCGTCGAAGTCGACGAAGGCCGTGCCCCAGAGCCCGACCTGCTGCATCAGCAGCACCAGCGCCGAGTGGTCGGGGTCGTCCGCGTCGTAGACCACGGCGCCCGTCGACACGGGCAGCGTGATCTCCTGCGGCGCGAGGACCGTGAGCGGGCTATCCGCGGTGAGCGTGGTGCGGGGCGGCGCGGGGTCCGTCGGGTCCGGGCGAATGTCGCTGAGGTAGCCGAAAAACCACGGCTGCCACACGCCGGGGCTGGACTGCGCCAGCACGCGCAGCCGGCGGCCGAGCTGCACGTTCGGGGACAGCGGCGAGCTGGCCTTGCCGAGCCGGATGGCCTCGTCGGGGTCGTGGACGGTGAGCTGGCAGGTGCCGCCGCGCAGCGTGCCCCGGAAGCTCCAGCGGTCGATGTCGATACTGAGCGGGCCCTGCGCCAGATAGTTGGCGTTCGCCTGCTCCCACATCGGCCAGGTGTTCGTGTCGGTCCAGTTGACCTGGACCATCCAGGGCTGATTGAGGAGCGGCACGGCTAGATCAACCGCCGCTTCTGCAGCACCGGGCGGAGCTGCTCGTCGACGATGCGCTCCCAGAACCGCCGGTCGCGCACGAGGTCGCCGGCGCCGACGCCGGCGTTGACGGTGAGCGCGATCGTGGCGGCGCCCTGGCCGCCGCGGCCGACGTACTCCGGGCCCTCCTCGGCGATGGCGTAGGCCGCGCCCGAGCGCAGGCCGCGGCCGAGCACCGGCTCGGTGATCCAGCCGCCGTTGGCGTAGCCGCGCAGCGTGCCGCCCGTCAGCGGCGAGACGACGGGCAGGCCGTAGTAGTTGCCCGGCGCGAGGTTGACAATCGAGCCCGGCGCGCTGCCGGTCCCGGCCTGCGTCGGGCTGTTGCCGTAGATCTGGCCATAGGTGAGGCCGGTGCCGGTGTTGATGCCGGCGACGAGCATCTGCCCGGCGCGCAGGGCTTGCGCCCAGGCTTGCTCGGCCTGCCGGGCCGCCTGGGCGGCCTGCTCGGTGCCCAGCGTCAGGTAGGCCATCCCTTGCGCGGCGCCGGCGGCGGCGCTCTGCGCCGTGCGGCCCAGCGCCAGGTAGTCGCTGGTGAGCCCGGTGACGGCCGGCGTCGCCGCCCTGGCGCCGGCCGCGAGCTGCGTGCCGATGTTGGCGCCGGCCAGTGCGGCGGTCGCGGCCTCGGCCTCGAGGGCGGCGAGCTCTCGCTCGGCCTGTTGCAGCGCTGCCTGCCACGCCCCGCCGAAGTTGCGCGAGGTGTCGCCGTGCAGTTTCGCTTGCGCCTGCAGCCAGGCGATGTACGCCCGCATGCCGGCGATGTCTTGCTGCGTGTTGCCGGTCGGGTTATAGCCAAAGAGCGTCCCCGGTACGTCGCCGCCGTAGGCCGGCTGGTCGGCCGGGACGCCAAACGGGCCGAGGATCGAGGTGCCGCCCACGTCCGTCACCTGCGGCATCTGCTGGTGCGGGCCGTAGCGCACCAGGCCTTGCATATCCCAGAGCCAGCCACCGGAGGCCTCGAGCGAGATCGTGCTGAGCATGACCTGCATCGCGTGGCTGACGGCGGCCTGCTCGGTCGCCAGCCCTTGGCGGATGCCCTGCCCGATGCCCTGCGCGCTAGGGAGGCCGACCTGCTGCGCCGCGACGGTGGACGGCGACTTAATCCCCAGCTCATCCTTGGCCTGCCGCAGCGCCCGGCTGACCAGGTCGCGGACCGAGCCGCCCACGGCGGCCTCCCCCGCTACGATGCCCTTGACCAGCCCGGCGTCGATGGCGGAGCCGACCTCCTGGCCGCCCGCATGGGCGACGGGCCCGGCGGCGGCCGTCGCCTGCTGCGCGGCGGTCGCGACGGCCGCCGCCGGGCCGCTATAGTTCGTGCCCGGCAGCGGCAGGATGGGGGTGCTGCTGCCGACGCCCGGCGGGCCGGCCACCGTAAAGGTGGGGGTGCGCTGGCTCTCGCGCACGCGCCGGAGCGCCTCTTCGATGCCGAGTACCTGTTTCACGGCGTCGAAGTAGCGCAGGCTCTCGGCCGACATGCCCCGCACGCGCTCGGCGTACTCGGCCGCGGCGGCGCTCTGCAACTCCAGCGCCTTAATCTGCTGCTCGGCGGCCTCGCCCTGCAGTTTGGTGGCGGCCACGGCGCCCTGGCGCGCGACCGTCTCGGCCTGTATCTTGGCGATCGCTTCGTCGCGCGTCAGGTTCTCGGCCTGCATGATGGCCGTGAGCGTCGTCTCGGTATCGCCGCTGTTCTTGGCCGCCGTGATTTGTGCGGCGAGCGCCGGCGTGGCCTGCGCGAGCTTCGTCGCGTAGGCATCGACCGCCTGCGCCCACTGGCCCGCGGCCACGATCGCGGGATCGGTGGAGGCGAGCCACGCCTGCACGGCCGCATTGTGGACCTGGAGGGCGGTCGTGTGGGCCGCCGTCGCCGCCGCGGCGGCCTGGTGCCCGGCGGTCTGCCGCTCCAGCCCGACCGAGCCGCGCTCCAGGGCGGCGTCGTACTGCTCCTGGGTGATCTGGCCCCGCGCCAGCATGTCGTTGAGCACGGCGAGCGACTGGTTGACCTTATCCGCGGCGCCGTTCTGGAGCAGCAGCACCTCGTAGTGCGCGCGCTCGGCCGGGGTGAGCGTGTTCAGCACCTCGTTAACGGCCTTGATACTCCGTCACGCGTGAATTGCGAGGCGGTTGTGATCATGGTATGCTGCGTAGCCTCCCGTGTGAAGGAGGCTGCGTGTGAACACCAAATACGCCGTCAAGCTCTCC
>JAJPHF010000105.1 GCA_021325365.1 Pseudomonadota bacterium | reverse complement strand
GTGGCGTCGTAGCAGAAGCTGCCGGGGCGCAGGCCGCCGATGTCGAGCATGTGCATCATGGCGCCCGACCAGATGAGCAGCTCGCCGTCGTGGAAGATCGGCGCCATCAGCGCCATGTCCTGCGCGTGGACGGCGCCCTTCCAGGGGTTGTTCACGACGAACATGTCGCCCGGGGCGATGCCCGGGTTCTCGGCGCAGTCCTCCATGACGTGGCGCACGATCGCCGCCATCGACGAGGCGTGGAAGAGGATGGTGCGGCCCATGGTGGCGACCGAGCCGTCGGGCAGGTACAGCCCGACGTTGTAGTCGGACATCTCGGTCACGTTCTTCGAGCCGGAGATGGCTTTGAGCGTCGCCGCCTGCTCGTCGGTAATGGCGTGCAGCCGGTGCCGGATCACCTCGAACGTGACGGGATCGACGCGGACCTCGGTAGACGCTGCAGACGACGCCATGCGCGCTCTCCTGCGACGGCAGCTCACGGAATGAAATGCGTCTCGGCCAGTGGCATCCATCTTACGCAGCCACACGCGGGCTGGTCAAGTGCGGTTCGGCGCCCGGGGGTCGCCAGATTCTCGCGGCGCGCGGCGGCGCGCCCGCGATCGCGACAATGGCGCGCTCGTGAGTGCGTCAGTTTAGCCGAGGAACGGTCAAACGATGCTCCTTGACCGGGTGGTTAAGTGCTAGGCCGGGCGCGGGTTGGCGCGCGCTGGTCGGGCGCGGAAGGTCGCATCGTTTGCCCCGTACGATACTCCCCCGGTAGCCTGCCGCGGGCCGGGCCGGCGGGGGAGGCCCCGGGCCGGGCGCGGGCGGCGGGTGCGGGGGAGGCGTGTACGGGGAATGCCGGCGACCACGTCGCGCCGGACGGCGGGCGCTCTCCGGCGCGCCTCGCGGCCGGGTACTGGGGGCGCGCCCTCACCCCGACCCTCTCCCAGGGGGAGAGGGGGAGGGACGAGGGGCGGGCTCTCACCCTGCGACGCGGAATACTGCGAGCGTCGCTCCTCTCCGATGGGGAGAGGGGGAGGGGCGGACCTCACCCCCCTGCCTCCCTCGCCCTTAGGAGAGGGGGAGGACGGGAAGCGTGTGCCGGATTCGCTGGGACGCCGGGCCGGGTGGCGACCGGGCAGGGCGCAGCGAGCAGCGCCCCTACAAGATAAGGCATTGGGGAAGCGCGGTCGTCCGGGCCAGACGGCGGGCCGGAGCGATGGGAGCGCAGCCAGCGAGCCCGCGCGACCGCTCGGAAGATGCAGGAGAGGCCCCCTCGGCGCCGGGCGGCACGGCGTGGGGGGCCGGCGCCGCGCCCAACGCCCGGCCGGCCACGAGCAGTGTTTTACCGGTCGAAACACGTTTTGCGGATTGACAGGGTTTCGGCACGCGTGCTACGCTGAGGCCCACCGGCAGTCTGGGGCGCTGCCTCGTGTGCTGTAGCCTCGTGACCCCTTGGAGAGGGACCATGGTGAAGCTAGCGGCCGGCATGGCCTCGTCCCACGCCTACACGTTCATCGATCCGCGGCGGTGGGAGGAGCGGCGCGAGGTGACCCGCGAGCGCTACCGCAAGCGCTACGGCGAGTATCCCGCCATCCAGCCCCAGATCGAGGGGGAGACGCTCGAAGGTAACCTGGCGCGCTACCAGGACATTCGGGACGGCCTGGACCGCCTGAAGCGCGGCTTCGAGGCGCTGCGGCCCGATACGCTAATCCTCATCGCCGACGACCAGGACGAGAACTACCGCGAGGACAACCTGCCGCAGCTGGCCATCTACACCGGCGAGCGCGTCGTGGCCGTGGACTCGGAGACCGCCCGCACGATCGAGGTGCGCTCGGACGCCGAGCTGGCCACCCGCATCCTGAACGACGCGGTGGAGGCCGGCTTCGACCTCGCGTCGTCCAAATCGTTCCCGGACGACCGGGTGCGCTCGCACGCACACGCGCAGATCCTGAGCTTCCTCGAGCCGCAGGTGCCGGTGGTGCTCATCTTCCTGAACGCGATCCACGTGCCCGCGCCCAGCCCGCGGCGCTGCTACGAGTTCGGCCGCTGCCTGCGCGGCATCCTCGACGCGCTGCCCGACGATCGGCGCGCGATACTCTACGCCTCGGGCGGGATGTCGCACTTTACCGCCGGCTATCCCTGGGCGCACTACCAGGGCCCGTTCGGCCTGGGCTCGATCAGCGAGGAGTTCGACCGCCGGGCGGTGGCGGCGTTGCGCGAGGGGCGCGGCGCCGAGCTGGCGGGCGCGCTCACGTCGCGCGACCTGCTGGCGAACGGCGCCATCGAGTTCCGCCAGTGGCTGACGCTGCTGGGCGCGCTGGACGGCGCCGCGCCCGAATGGCTCGCCTACCAGCCGTTCTACCGCGCCGTCATGGCGATGGGCGTGGCCTACTGGCCGCTCAACTAGATGAAACGCACCGCACCGCCTGCCTGGACCGCGCTTGCGCTGGGAGCGCTCCTGGTGCTAGCCGCCTGCGCGCCCACCCGCCCGGCCGCCCCGGCCGCGCCCGCGCCGGCCAGCCCGGCAGCATCGGCGCCGGCCGCGCCGCTCCCCTCGCCGGCGCAGGCCCAGCCGGCGAAGGTCATCCTGGCGAACGCCAGCACGGGCGCCGCGCCGCAGTTCTGGGCGAGCTACGTCGCCGACAAGCAGGGCTTCTTCGCGCAGGAGGGCATCGACTTCGAGGCCGTCCGCCTGCAGTCGGCGCCCAACCTGACGCAATCGCTCATCAGCGGCGACACACAGGCCGTCGGCTTCACCGTCCTGTCGATGGCCACGGCCATCGCCGCCGGGGCGCCGCTCAAGATGGTCGTCTCCACCCAGGACGCCCCCGCCATCGAGCTGCTGGTGGCGCCCGAGATCCACGACTGGAGCGACCTGCGAGGCAAAACTCTCGGCTCGGGCAACTCGCCGGGCGACTACTTCGACGTGGCGCTTCGCATGATGATGGCCGCGAACGGCCTGCGCGACGACGAGTACACCGCCCGCACCATGCCGTCCACCGCGCGGGTGCCGGCCCTGCTCGCGGGCCAGCTCGCGGGCACACTTGGCAGCGACCAGGACAAAGTCGTCGCGACCGCCGGCGGGGCGCGGTCGCTCGGCGCCTTCACCGACTACGTGAAGGACGTCCACTACGCGGGCCTGCTAGTCAACGACAGCTGGGCGAAGGCCAACGAGGATACGCTCGTGCGCTTCGTGCGGGCGCTCCTGCACGGATCGAACTGGCTGTTCGATCCGGCCAACGCCGGCGCGGCGCAGCGCATCTACGCGGACGAAGCGGGGCTCGCCGTCGGCGACATCGAGCCGCTGTACAACGACATGGTCACGAAGCGCCTGCTGCCGCGGGACCTGCGACCGAACCGGACGGCGATCGAGAACATCCTGACCATCGCCCACCAGCAGGGCGCGCTCCCGGAGATCCCGCCGCTCGACAGCTGGATCGATCTCAGCTATCTCGACAAAGCCAGCCGCTAACGCCTGGCCCGTCAGCAGGAGTCAATCGTGCAGGTCGCAGCCCCCCCTACCCGCGCGGCCGCCGACGTCGCGGTCGACCCGGTGACGTTCGAGGTCATTCGCCACCGCCTGCTCAGCATCACCGACGAGCAGGCGGCGAAGATCATGGCCATCTCCGGCTCGAAGAACGTGACCGAGATGTCCGACTTCAACGTGGGGCTCTACCTGCCCGACGGCTCCGTCGCCACCATGGGCCGCACCATCCTGTTCCATGCCTACTCGATGGCGACGATGGTGCGCTACGTCATGGAGGACTGCGCCGCGAACCCCGGCATCGGCCCCGGCGACATGTTCATCGTCAACAACCCCTGGAAGGGGACACTCCACGCCGCGGACATGTGCATCGTGGCGCCGGTGTTCGCCGACGGCCAGCTGATCTTCTGGTCGGGCGCGCTCATGCACATGGCGGACATCGGCGGCATGCGGCCCGGCAGCTTCTGCCACGACGCCACGGAGTGCTACCAGGAGGGGCTGCAGCTGCCGCCGCTGAAGCTGGTCGAGGCGGGAACGCTGCGCCAGGACCTCTGGACGATGATCCTCTCGCACAGCCGCATGGCGCCCGCCATGACGCTGGACCTGAAGGGGCTGATGGCGGCGAACCACGCGGCGGCCGAGGGGCTGGCGAAGCTGGCCGACCGCTACGGGGTCGAGACGCTGTTGGCGGTGATGGCCGGGCTGATCCGGCTCTCCGAGGAGCGCATGCGCCGCCGGCTCCGCGAGCTGCCCGACGCGACAGTCGAGGCCGTGGGGTATCTCGACTACGAC
This sequence comes from Pseudomonadota bacterium, assembly GCA_021325365.1. The sequence continues at coordinate 28,776 of JAJPHF010000105.1, read as the reverse complement.
CGCGCGACGGGCACCATCCCCGAGGTCGCGCTACGGCTCACGAAGCAGGACGACCGGCTGATCTTCGACTACTCCAGCTCGTCGCCCCAGGTGCCGGCTGCCACGAACTGCACCTTCGGCGGGCTGATGGCCGGCGTCTGCGCGGGGCTCCTGCCGACGATCGCCTACGACATTCCCTGGAACCACGGGCTGTATCGCCCGGTCGAGGTGATCTGCCCGGAGGGTCGCATCTGCAACGCGCGCAAGCCGGCGGCGGTGAGCGCGAACATCGCGGGCGCGGTGTGGGAGGTCGAGATGACCGCCACCACGGCGCTGTCGAAGCTCGCCGCCTGCTCGGACGCCTACCTCCGCGAGGCGCAGGCCAGCCCCGCCGGCCGCCCGGGCGGCGGGGGCAGCACCTTCAGCGGCCTGAACCACCACGGCGAGGCCTTCTCGAACAGCGGGCTGGTGAGCAGCCTGGCCACGGGCGGCGGCGCCTACAGCCACCGGGACGGCGTGTCCACCCAGGGCCAGCACAACATCGAGCGGACGATCGTGTCCAACGTGGAGTCGATGGAGCTGGACCTGCCGCTGCTCTATCTCTGGCACGGGCTGACCCCGGACGGCGGCGGCGCCGGCCGCCATCACGGCGGCCTGAGCACCGGCACGGTGTTCATCCCCCACAAGCAGGAGCGGGTCCACGCGCGGGTCGGCGGCTACGTCTGGGACGTGCCCGACGCGACGGGCATCTTCGGCGGCTACCTGGGCGGGCTGCCCGACCGGGTGCTGGTCCGCGACTCGGACGTCCAGGAGCACCTGGCGCGGGGACGGCTGCCGGACTTCGCGGCCCTCGCCGGGGACACCCTGCGCACCGCCGGCCTGCCGAGCACCGAGATGACGCTGACGCCGCGCGACGTCGTGCTGGCGATCTCCGGCTCGGGGGCCGGCTGGGGCGACCCGTTGGACCGCCCGCCGGCAGAGCTGCAGGACGACCTGGATCTCGGCGCCGTGTCCCCCGTGGCGGCCGAGACGCTGTACGGCGCCGTGCTCGACCCGGCCGGGCGCGTGGACGTAGCGGCCACGCGGCAGCGGCGCGAGGCGCTGCGGGCGGAGCGCCAGCAGTGGCCTGCCCGCCGCCCACCGGCGGCTGCGCCGGCCGCCGGCCCGCTAGAGCGGGTCTGCCCCCTGGGCGACCAGCTCGAAGTGGTCCGCGACGCCCGGGGGCAGCACTGGACGCGCTGCCGCTGCGGCCACGTGCTCGCGCTCGCCCGCGAGAACTGGCGTGAGTACGCCGGGTGCAGCGTGGCCGCGCCCGGGGAGATCAGCCCGCTGCTCCGCTTGAACGCGGCGCTGGAGATTCGCCGCTATAGCTGCCCAGGCTGCGGCCGGCTGCACGCTGTAGACCTCTGCCGGAAGGGCGCGCCCGACCCCGCCGACATACACCTGGCGCTGGCGCGCTGACGCGGCGCGCGGGAGGAGGCCAACCGATGAGCACGCTGAACGTGCTGTACCGCGACGTGGACCGCATGCCGTACCTGCTCACGCTGCGCCAGTGCGCGGCGGACCGCGGCCTGACGCTGAATCTCGTGCGCAGCTCGCCGGCGTATCCGGGCTGGGCCGAGCGCCTGGAGGGCGGCGACGTGGACGTGATCGCCGAGAACTACTGGGGGCTCCAGACCTACCGCGCCCGAGGCTCGCCGTTCGTCACGCTGGCCTCGGTCGTCAGCCGCATGACGGAGATGCTGGTCGCCGACGCGAGCGTGCGGACGGTGGACGACCTGCGCGGCAAGCGGCTCGCCGTGCGCGGCGGCGGCCCGCAGTTGTTCCTGCCGGCGCTCTGGCTCACGGACCAGGGCCTGATGGGCGAGGTGGAGCAGGTGGTCATCCCGGACGAGGAGGTGGGCCGCTGGGGCCACTGGACGAAGGTGGCCGACGGCACCTGCCAGGCGTGCTTCATGGCGTATCTCTACGCCGACCAGGCGCTGGCCGCCGGGCTGCACGAGGTGCCGACCGAGCCGTACTACTTCGAGGGGATGAACGTCACGCTGACGACGACCGAGCGCCTCGTCGAGGAGCGCCGCGCGGACCTCCAGGCGCTCGTGGACGCGACGTTCGACGCCACCCGCGTGTTCAAGACCGACCCTGCCACGGTGCTGGCGATCATGCGCGGCGAGTGCCGCGAGCTGCTGGCGGAGCACTTCGACGTGAGCGCCGACGCGCAGATCGTAAGGCTCTACGAGATCCTGCGCGACGAGCTGGCGGACGTGCCGGTGCCGACGCTCGCGGGGGTGCGCAACGCGCTCCGCATCGTGCGCGGCGAGCCCGCGGGGCGGCCGCAGCGCGGCAGCGCGCACTACGAGGACAACGTCGTGCCCGAGAGCTTCAATCCGCTGCTGATGTGGGACCTCAGCTTTGCCCGCGCGGCGCAGCGCGCTCGCGGCCAATAACGATCTATTGGGAGGCGCGATGAACCGCGAGACGATCCCGACGCCCGCGGGCGGCCCCGAGCGCATGGACGGCATGGTGACGGGCGTGAAGGCCGGGGGGTTCGTCTTCTTCTCGGCGATCCGCGGCCGCAACCCCGTCACCAACAAGAGCAGCGACGACACCGCCGAGCAGGCGCGGCAGGCGTTCGAGAACCTGAAGGTGCTCTGCGCGGGCGCGGGCATCACGCTGCAGCACGTCGTGAAGGTGACGCTCTACCTGAGTGACCTGAAGTACCGCAAGGCGTTTCACGAGGTGTGGATGGAGTACTTCCCCGCGAACCCCCCGGCCCGCATCGCCGTGCAGGTGGCCGACGCGAGCGCGAGCCCCGGCGGCAACTCGCACTTCGCGCTCGACGTGGTCGCGCTGGCCGAGTAAACCGGCGCCCCGCCCTCTTGCGATCCTCCCTTCCCTGCCGCCATGATTGGGGACCAGGGGCGGTCGTCGGCCGGATCGCGGAAGGAGAGACGCATGCCGAACGATCTGCGGCGCTTCCTCGCGGCGCTCCAGTCCCAGCCGGGCGACCTCGTGGAGATCGACCGCGTCGTGCGGCCGGACGCGTTCGAGGTGACCGCGCTGCTCAAGCAGCTCGACGAGCGCCGCCGCTACCCGGCCGTCCTCTTCCGCCACCCGACCGACCAGTACGGCCAGCCAAGCCCCTTCGCCATCCTGAGCAACGTCTACGCCACGCGCGCCCGCTGCGGGCTGATGCTCGGGGTCGCTCCCGCCACCCCCTACCGCGAGGTCAGCCTGGCCTATCAGCGCGCGTCGCACCAGCGGCTCAACCCCGTCACGGTGCCGGCGGCCGACGCGCCCGTCCACGAGACGGTGTGGCAGGGGGCCGACGCCGACGTGGGCCGCCTGCCCATCGTGCGCCACTGGGCCATGGACTTCGGTCCCGTGCTCACCATGCCCCACGTCATGCGGTCGCGCGAGGGGTGGTACGACCTGTCGTTCGCCAAGACCTTCTACAAGTGGGACCCGCGACAGATGGTCGTCAGCATCCACACCCGGGACCTGAGCCGCATCCTGAAGGAGTACGAGGACCGCGACGAGCCGGCGCCGATCGTGAACGTGCTCGGCCACCACCCGGCGCTCGGGCTGGGCGTTATGGCGCGCACGCCATCGGGCGCCGACGACTACGAGCACCTCGGCCCGTTCCTGGGCGAGCCCTTGCGGCTCACGCCGTCGGTCACCTGGGGCGACCGCTTCCTGGTGCCGGCCGACGCGGAGATCGTGATCGAGGGCGAGATTCCGCCCGGCCAGCGCGACGTGTGCGACCCGTTCGGGGAGGTGGCGGGCCTCTACCAGGCCCAGTGCCTGCGCCCGCTGTTCGACGTGAAGGCGATCACCTTCCGCCACGGCGCGATCATGCAGGACATCTTCTCGGGCTGCCGCGACGGCTACCTGGGCTTCCATGCGATCCCGCGCGAGGCCGCGCTGGAGGACGCCCTACGCCCGCAGTTCCCCAACCTGGCGGCCATCCACGTGCCCACCTCGGGCTCCGGCATGCGCGCGGCGTATATCGCCGTGCGCGACGCGCAGCCCGGGCAGGTGGATGCTATCGCGCGGGCGGTGTTCGCGACCATGACGTTCGGCATGCAGCTGGTCATCGTCGTGGACGCCGAGATCGACGTGTTCGACGAGGACCAGGTGCTGTGGGCGGTACACACCTACACTGATCCCGCGCGCGGCATCCGGCCGTTCGCGGGTGAGGCGCGGCAGCACCTGAGCTTCGTGCCCCGCTCCGGCTTCGGCACGACGAACTGGGGCACCCACAAGCTGGTAATCGACGCCACTCGCCCGCGCGACTTCCCGTTCGGCGCGCGGCTGACGCTCCCGGACGAGGCGATGGCGCGCGTGCGCCTGGACGACTACCTGCCGAGCGCGGCGCCGGCGGAGGTGGGCTGAGCGATGGAGCGGGTCTTCTGGGTCGAGTGCCCCGCCTGCCACGGGCGGTTCTACGCCAACTACGACGAGCTGCGGCACGCCGGGGTGGCGCTGTTCTGTCCCTTCTGCCACGCGCGCTTCCTGCCCGACGCCGCCGCCTGGCTCGACGATCGCCCCGAGCCTGCCGCGTCGGGGCAGGCCGTGGTACAAGGGTGACGGCATCGCGGGCCGAGGCGCCGCCGCGGGCGAGCGCGCCGAGGCGCTAGGAGGGAGCAATGCTGACCCCGGAAGAGAACGAGCGGATCACGCGCGTCGGGCCGGGCACGCCCTGCGGCGCGCTGCTGCGGCGGTACTGGCAGCCGATCGCCATCGCCAGCGAGCTGACGCCCGAGCAGCCGAAGAAGCGCGTCCGGGTCCTGGGCGAAGACCTGGTCGTCTATCGCAACGGCCAGGGGGGCTACGGCTGCGTGGCCGAGCAGTGCCCCCACCGCGGCGTGTCGCTGTACTACGGGTTCGTCGAGGACGACGGGATTCGCTGCGCCTACCACGGCTGGAAGTTCGACGGCTGCGGCCGCTGTCTGGAGCAGCCGTTCGAGCCGGCCGGGAGCACCTACAAGGAGCGGGTGCGCCTCAAGTCGTACCCGTTGCAGAAGATGGCTGGCCTGCTGTTCGCGTACATGGGCCCGGAGCCCGCGCCGCTCCTGCCGCGCTGGGACGTGGTGGCGCGCGAGGACGGCACGCGCCGGATAGAGATACGGCCGACGCTGACCTGCAACTGGCTCCAGGCCCAGGAGAACACGGCCGACACGGTCCACACGTACTACTTGCACGGCCACATGATGAAGACCCAGGGGCTGCGGGGCGGCGAGTACTACTACCGCCCCATCGAGGACTACGGGTGGGAGCTGTGCGAGTGGGGGCTGAGCAAGTGGTGCCGCTACGGTGGCGACCGCCCGGAGCTGGAGATCCGGCCGCCGCTGCTGTTCCCCAACCTGCTGCGCATCCCGGCCCTCGGCGAGGAGTGCCTGCACTGGCGGGTGCCGGTCGACGACACGCGGACGAACATCATCATGGTCGCCTTCCGCCCCTCGCCGGACGGCGCGCGCGTGGAGCAGCCCGAAGACCCGCCGGTGCGGTACCTGCCGTCGCCCATCGGCCCGGATGGCGAGTACGACCTGTCGACCTTCGACGCCCAGGACCGGATGGCGTGGGAGACGCAGGGCGCTCTCTACGACCGCTCGCAGGAGCACCTGGGCGCCACCGACCGGGGCATCATCATGTTCCGCAAGCTGTTGCTCGACCAGATCGCCGTGGTCGAGCAGGGCGGCGACCCGATCGCGCTGATCCGCGATCCGGCGCGGAACGAGCTGATCGTGTTCGAGTCGAGCAGCAACATCCTGGTGTCCTAGCCGCCGCTCACCCGTTTGCTCCGCGGGCATGGTGCGCCCGCACACTCTCGGGTCGCGCGTCAGCGCGGCGCCGTGACGCCCACCTGGGCGCAGAACTCGCGGACCGGGCAGGTCGAGCAGTGGGGGTGCTGCGCCGTGCAGACGTGCTTGCCGAACGGGATGAGCAAGCGGTTAAGCTCGGTCCAGTACTGCCGCGGGAGCTTGGCTTCGAGCGCCGCGAGCGTCTGCTCGGGCGTCCGCGCGTGGACGTAGCCCCAGCGGTTGGTGACGCGGTGGACGTGGACGTCGACCGCGATGCGGGGCTGGCCGCAGGCGATCGCCAGCACCAGGTTGGCGCACTTCGGGCCGACGCCCGCGAACCCGCGCAGCACGGCGTCGTCGCAGGGCAGCACGCCGGCGTGCTCGTCGACGATGCGGCGCGCGATCGCCTGGATCTGCGGGGCCTTGGCCTGATGGTAGGTCGACGGCCGGATCCACTGGTCGATCTCGTCCGGCGGGAGCCGGCTCAGCTCGGCCGGGGTACGAGCATGGTGAAACAGCTCGCGTGCCACCGACTCGGTCACCTCGTCGCGCGTGCGAATCGAGATGATGCAGGCGACGAGCTGCTCGAACGGCGTCGTGAAGCCCTGGTCGGCCAGCGCGAACAGCGCGGGCAGCGGGTAGGGGCGCACCGCCTGGCGGATGCGGCGCATCACCTCGTCGACGTCGAACGGTACTTTGGCCGGCTCAGCACTCATAGCCGCAAACCACCGAGGGGAACGTCGTTACACCTCTACACCCAGCCCCTCGCGCACGGCCAGGTCGTGGACGTAGCGCGCCAGGCCCATGTAGCCGACGCCCTGGTCGGAGTTCTGCTTGAAGACGGTGATCTGCTGGTCGTCGGTCCGCCCCGGAATGCGTCCCGCCACGAGATCGCCAAGCTGCCCCACGTCGCTCCACCGGAGCACCCCGCGCGCCACGGGGTCGAACAGGTCGCCCTGCTCGTCCTGCACGGCCTGGTCGCGGAGCGTCGCTACCACCACGTCGGCCCGGCGCATGACCACGTCGTCCAGCTCGCGCCGCTTGCTGGCGATGAGGCCCTCCTGCACTAGCTCCTTGTTGCTGCCCACGATGCTGGTCACGTGCTGGCCGGGCTCCAGCCACGCGCCGTCGAACACCGGCTGGTTCGAGCCGGTGGCGCAGACGACGAGGTCCGCACCGCGGACGACGTCCCGCGGCTGCTCGACCGGGCACAGCTCGGCCGCGACGAGCGGCTGCATCTCGGCGCAGAACGCTTGACGATGCGCGCGGTCGCGGCTGTACACGCGCACGGACTCCAACAGACGGATGGCGGCCATCGCGAGCAGGTGGAGCCGCGCCTGGCGCCCCGTGCCGAACAGGCCGAGGCGGCGCGCGTCGCCCCGCGCCAGGTGCCGCGTCCCCACCGCCGAGGTGATCGCCGTCTCGCTGCCAAAGTCCACGCCCGGGCGGTCGATGGGAAAGATCGGCAGGGAGCCCACGATGATCGCCAGGAGGTCGGCAGCCTCGCTGTCGAAGGCCACGTAGACGCGCCGAGCGGTACTGGTGTAGCTCTGGTCCTCGGCCGTGAACGCGAACCGCTCGTAGTGCGCGAAGACGCCGGCCACGGCGAGCCCGGGCGCGCCGCCGTAGTGCAGGGTGAGCCGCCGGTCCTCGGCAAAGACGCGCTGGCGGGGGTGCGCGAACCCCGGCCACGCCGCCTGCTCCCGGTAGCCGGCCTCCGTGGCGTCGATCACCGCCCGCACGTCCAGGCGCCCGGCGAGGTCTTCCGCGCGGATCAGCAGGGCCATTGCTTCGCCTCCCACACGTGCGCGGCCAGCCCGCCAGGGCGCGTTGTTCCAACGAGAGCGAGCCGGACCGCGCGGCGCGCGGCCGTCGCGCTCCCCTATCATACAGCCAGCCGACGGTACGGGCTCGTGCTGCCGCTGACCGACACTCGCGCGAGCCTAGCGGCGCTATACGAGCTAGCAACGCTTGCCACGAGAGGGTCTGGGCGCCAAGAGCGCGTGTAGCGCGCACCGACGCGCGAACAACGGGAGAGCGAGGGTAGCCTTGGACCAGGAGCGGACCGCGATCATCCTGCACGACGCCCTGCCGATGGACCGCGCGCTGGAGCTTGCCCGCAAGGCCGACGCGAAGGGGTTCTGGGGCGTCTTCATGATCGAGGAGGCGGGCTACGATACCCAGATGACGCTGGGCGCGATGGCGCTCGTCACCCGGCAGGCGCGGCTCGGCTCGTCGATCTCCAGCATCTACACGCGCACCGCGCCCATCTACGCGATGGCGGCGAATACGCTGGACGCGCTCTCCGGCGGCCGGGCCATGCTGGGGCTGGGCACGTCGCCGCCGTACTTCGTGAAGCACTGGCACAGCACGGAGTTCGAGCGGCCGGTGAGCCGCATCAAGGACTACGTGCGGATCGTCCGCGAGATCCTGAGCGGCGAGAAGCTGGCCTACGAGGGCCGCGCCGTCCACTGCCGCGACTTTCAGCTCGCCGTCGAGGCGCCCCGCCAGCCGATCCCGCTGTACGTCGGCGCCATCGGCCCGCAGATGATCGCCGCGGCGGGCGAGGTCGCCGACGGCGTGCTGCTCTCGCCGCTGGTGAGCGAGGAGTACCTGGCCTACGCCGTCGAGCACGTGCAGCGGGGAGCGGCGAAGGCCGGCCGGGACTGGCGCGCGGTCGACATAGCGGCCCCGGTCATCACCACGGTGGATACGGATCCGCAGCGAGCCCTGGAGACCGCCCGCAGCATGGTGGCGTACTTCGCCGTGGTCTACTACTACGATCCGCTGTTCACGGTCAGCGGCTACAAGGCGCTGGGCGAGGAGATTCGCCGCACCAACAAGGAAAAGGGCTGGCTGGCGGCGCGCGAGGTGGTGACCGACGAACTCGTGCGCAAGTTCTCGATCGTCGGCACGCCCGACGACTGCCGGCGGCGCATCGGCGAGCTGCGCGCCGCCGGCCTCACACTGCCCGTCCTGAACGCGCCCGGGCCGCGGCGCATTTTCGGCCAGCCGCTGCGCGTGCCCGTACACGCCTGGGGGCACAGCGAGGCCATCGTCGAGTACCTGCCATGACGGACGTGCGCTTTCATTGGACGAGCCCCGGCATGGTGCCCGCGCGCCACGCCGTCTACCCGCCCGAGGAGGGCGACCGCACCGAGGCGTGGTCCGATCGGCTGTGGAGCGCCGTCGAGGCCCTGCCGCTGGAGCGGCTGCGGGCGATCCAACTGGCGAAGCTGCAGCGGGTCGTCGCCTTCGCCTGGGAGCGCTCGCCCTTCTACCGGCGGCTCTGGGAGCAGCACGGCGTCGCGCCCGCGGCGATCCAAGCGCTCGACGACGTGCGCCGGCTGCCGGTCGTCCGCAAGGAGGACTTCGAGGCGTCGCAGCAGGCGCGGCCGCTGTTCGGCGACATCCCGACCGCGCCGCCCGGCTCGCCCACCTTCATGAAGTTCTGGTCCACCTCCGGCTCCACGGGCCAGCCGCGGCTGTGGCTCGCCACGAAGGAGGACCACGAGAACGACATGTACCTCTTCCTGCGAGCGTTTTACGCCTACGGCGTGCGGCCGGGGATGCGCGGCTACTTCGGCTTCGCCTACCCACCGTTCGAGGCGTTCTGGAAGGCGCACTACGCGGCCGAGGCGATGGGCTGCCAGGTGATCCCGAAGGGGCCGCTGCCGACGGCGGTGATCCTGCGCAACCTGACGCGCTGGCATGCCGACTTCATGGTCTGCACGCCGACCTTCGCGCTGCGCCAGGCCGAGGTCGCGCGCCAGGAGGGCATCGACCTGCGGGCGATCGGCATCAAGATCATCGTGGTGGCCGGCGAGCCGGGCGGCAGCCTGCCGGGCACGAAGGCGCTGATCGAGGAGCTGTGGGGCGGCGCGCGCGTCTGCGACGCCTTCGGCATGACGGAGATCAGCGGGCCGGTGCTGTTCACCTGCGACAGCCAGGCCACGCGGCCGGCGCCGCTGGCGCACATGGGGCTCGACTACACCCTGTTCGAGATCGTGGACCCCGACACGCTGGAGCCGGTGGCCGCCGGGCAGGAGGGCGGCCTGATCGTCACGTCGCTGTTCCGGCTGGGCATGCCGGTCGTCCGCATGTTCACGAACGACCTGGTGGAGGTGACCGCCGAGCGGTGCGACTGCGGGCGCAGCTTCCCGCTGGTGCGGGGCGGCGTGCGCGGCCGGCTGGACGACGTGATCTTCTACAAGGGCATCAAGGTGAGCCCCGCCGCCGCCGAGGTCGCCGTGCGCGCCGTGCCGGGCCTGGGGCTGGAGTTTCGGCTGGAGCTTCGCGGCGAGGCGCTGACCCTCACCGCCGAGGCGCTCGACGCCGCCGACCCGGCCGGCTTCCCCGCACTCGCGGCGGCGTTGCAGCAGGAGTTCACGCGCCTCACCACGCTGCGCATCCCCGCCACGATCGTTCCCGCCGGCACCCTCGCGCGCGCCGAGATGAAGAGCCGCCGCGTCGTGCGGCAGTAGGCAGACGAGAGGCAGCACATGATCAGGCAGCTCGCGCTCGACCTGGCCTGCGGCGACTACGACCGCATCGCGCCGCTGCACGACGGCACGGTGCGCCCCGAGGGCATCGACCTCACCGTCATTCCGTTCGAGCGCCCGGAGGAGATCTTCTGGCGCATGCTGATCCACGGCGAGTTCGACGTCTCGGAAATGTCGCTGGGGAGCTACGTCGCGGGACGCGCGCGCGGCGATTTCCCGTTTATCGCCATTCCGGTCTTCCCGTCGCGCGTCTTTCGCCACTCGGCCGCCTACGTCAACGTGGACGCGGGCATCGAGCGGCCGGAGGACCTGAAGGGGAAGCGCGTGGGGATTCCCGAGTACCAGATGACGGCGACCATCTGGCTGCGCGGCATCCTGGAGGACGATTACGGGGTGCGGCCGGCAGACCTGCACTGGCTGGCGGGCGGCCAGGAGCACCCGGGGCGCCGCGAGAAGGTCGCCCTCACCCTGCCACCCGAGGTCCGCCTGGAGCGCATCCCGGAGGACCGGACGCTTTCGCCGATGCTGGAGGCCGGCGAGATCGACGCGCTGTTCACGGCGCGCATGCCGGAGCCGTTCCGCCGCCGCTCCCCCCGCGTGCGGCGCCTGTTCCCGAACTACCGGCAGGTCGAGGCCGACTACTTCCGGCGCACGCGGATCTTCCCGATCATGCACACGATCGTGATCAAGCAAGCCGTGTACGAGCAGCACCCGTGGGTGGCGCAGAGCTTGTTCAAGGCGTTCGTCGCCGCGAAGGCGCGCTGCGCCGAGCAGTTGTACGACACGGGCGCGCTGCGGTACATGCTGCCCTGGGTCATGGACGACTACGAGGACGCGCGCGATCTGATGGGCGAGGACTTCTGGCCCTATGGGCTGGAGGCCAACCGGCACACGCTGGAGACGTTCGTGCGCTACAGCCACGCGCAGGGCATCGCCAGCCGCGCCGTGGACCCGGCGGAGCTGTTCGCCAAGGAGACGCTGGACACCTTCCGGACGTGACCTGGCAGCGCGCGCCGTCCGCTCATACTCGGCCCGGTCCGACGGTTGGGTTCGGGGGCGCGCCCTCACCCCGACCCTCTCCCAGGGGGAGAGGAGGAGGGACGAGGAGGACGCCCTCACCCCGACCCTCTCCCAAGGGGGAGAGGAGGAGGGACGAGGAGGACGCCCTCACCCCGACCCTCTCCCAAGGGGGAGAGGGAGGAGGCGAACGCTGGCGCCGGATGCGGTGTCGGATGCCGCCTGGGCACGCCCGGCGAGCTGGCCATTCGCACGCTTTCGGCACACCGGCCAAGGCGCTCGCCCGCGGGCTTTGACAGGCGCACCGCTTCTGGCTACAATCGGCTCGTCTCGGTCTAATGTCAGACATTCTAACGAGGTGGGTCGCCGGTGCCTGAGTTCGCCGAGCTGGCCGCGCCGGCGCCGGTCGAGGGCGGGCGGTTCCCCTCCCTCCGGTCCGCGCGCCTGTCCGATCAGGTCGTCGAGCGGATCCAGGCGGCGATCTTCGCGCAGCAGTGGAAGCCGGGCGACAAGCTGCCGTCCGAGAAGGAGCTAGCGGAGCAGTTCGGCACCAGCCGGGCGACCATCCGCGAGGCCATCCGCGTGCTGGAGCTGGCGGGGCTGGTCAAGACGCGGCCGGGCTACAACGGCGGGCCGTTCGTGGTCGAGCCCACCTACCAGCTGATCGGCAACAGCCTGCGGTCCCTGCTCCGCATGAACAAGTTCGACCTCACGGAGCTATTCGACGTGCGGCTGGTCATCGAGCCGCGCGTCGCCGAGCTAGCCGCCACCCACGCCGACGCGCGCGACCGGGAGGAGCTAGCGGCCAGCCTCCGCGAGGAGGAGGCGGTCGTCCGCTCGGGCCACGAGGCGAGCGTCCATCACACGCGCTTCCACTTCCTGCTCGCGCGGGCATCGAAGAGCAGCCTGCTCGCTATCCTGATCAGCGCGATCCTCGACCTGATGACGACCTTCGACGCGAGCCACCCGACGACCGTGGCCGGATCCGCCCAGGTGGTGCGGGAGCACGCGGCGCTCCTGGCCGCCATCGAGGCGCGCGACCCGGTCGGCGCCCGGACGCTGATGCACGAGCACCTGACCAGCACGCGCGACCAGCTGTCGGCCCTGCCGTCGGTCGCCGCCGACGAGAGCTTGCCCACGCCCTAGCCAGCCCACGCGGCGCAAGCCTGAGGAATCGATGCTCGGGACGGCAGCGCCGCACACGGAGAGAGGTAGGAAGCGATGTCGCTTGACACGGCCGCGGCCACGGGAGAGATGACGTTCGACTACGACAACCTGCTCGGCGCGGTGCGGCGCCGCTTTACGGTCCACCAGTACCGTCCGGACCCGGTGCCGGACGAGATCATCGAGAAGGTGCTGGAGGCGGGGCGCTGGGCGCCGAGCGGCGCGAACTCGCAGCCGTGGGAGTTCATCGTCGTCAAGGACCGCGCGCTGATCGAGCAACTGGGCGACATCATCCACCGCGAGGCGATCTCCCTGCGCGCCGCCGACCCGAAGTTCAATTTCCCCAACTACGAGTACGTGCGCGGCATGGCGTGCATCATCGTCGTGATCGCCGACCCGCGCACCAAGCGCATCATCAACCATCCGCGCCCGCCCGAGAACAAGGAGAAGACGTTCTTGTTCAGCCTGGCCGCCTGCATCGAGCACATGCACCTGGCGGCCACCTGCTTCGGGCTGGGCTGCACCTGGCTCACGGTGCAGGAGACGGGGCCGTACGAGATGGAGATCCGCCAGCTACTCGACATCCCCGACCCGTACCGCGTCGCCATCCTCACGCCGATCGGCAAGCCGTGGCGCTGGCCGCGCATCCCCGAGCGGCGGCGGCCGCTGGCGGAGCTAGTCCACCGCGACCGCTTCGACCAGTCGCGCTTCCGCGACGACGCACAGCTCGAAGAGTTCCTGCGCACGAAGACGCTGCGCAAGGGCAAGGGCTCCTGGGACTTCGCCGCGGCGCAGGGGGGGCAGCCATGAAGCCGATCCTCCGCTTCTGCACGCTGCACACCTGGCCGGGCCTGACCCGCGGGACGATGGAGGAGCTGCGCCGCGCGCTGCGCCACGATCCCGACGTGCGGCTCGTCCGCATCCTGGGCGGCCCCGCGAGCAGCCGCCTGGTGTGCGTGGTCGACGCCTTCGACCCGGACGCCGTGCCGCGCTGGTTCGCGGCGCGCGGCTACCCGCTGGACACGGTGTTTCCGCTGGAGTACGAGGGCGACCACGGCTCGATCCACCAGGTCGCCATGTTCGCCTACGTGCCGCCCGGCGAGGAGCCCGCGGCGCCGGTATCGGCAAGCTAATCTTCCTCTCCCCCTGGGAGAGGGCAGGGTGAGGGCAGGGTGATCATCGACTTCCACAGCCACTTCGTGCCCGAGGCGATCGTCCGGCGCAACCTGCCGGCGGGCGAGGGGCGCACCACGACCTACGTGGGCGGCGTGCCGGCGCAGACCATGCACCTGCGGCTCGGCGACATGCCGGCGCGGCTCGCGGCGATGGACCTGGCGGGCATCGACGCGGCGGTGCTAAGCGCGCCCCTGCCGGCCGCCTCGCTCGCCGATTGCCGCGAGATCAACGACGACCTGCGGCGGCAGGCGCGCGAGCACCCGGGGCGCCTGCACCCGCTGGCCCACGTGCCGCCGCTCGGCGGCCCCGAGGCCCTAGCGGAGCTGGACCGCTGCGCCCAGGAGCTGGGGTTCAAGGGGGTGCTGCTGTGGACCGACGTGGGCGGGGAGCCGCTCGATAGCCGCGCGCTCTGGCCGTTCTACGAGCGGGTGGCGGCGCTTGGCCTGTTCATCTTCATCCACCCCACGCTCCTGCCCATCGGCGCGGAGTACATGGCCGAGCACGACCTGGCGCGCACGGTGGGCCGCGAGTTCGGGCTGGTGCTGGCGCTCGCGCGCCTCGCGGTCGGCGGCGTGATGGATGCGTTCCCGACGCTGCGCATCTGCCTGTCGCACTGCGCGGGCGGGGCGCTGCCGCTGGTGGGCCGCCTGCGCGGCTACTTCAACCGCGACGAAATGGGCACCGCCGCCGACCCGAAGCAGGGCACGCGGCTGGCCCGCCCGCTGGAGGACTACCTGCGGGCGCTGTACTACGATACGGGCGGCTTCTTCGGCGACCTGACGGCGGTCTACGCCTCGCTGCTGGTCGTGCCGCCCAGCCAGATGCTGTTCGGCACCGACTATCCGCAGGAGATTCGCAGCGGCGAGGGCAAGCGCGCCATGGTGCGCGCGATCCAGGCGATGGACCTGCCGGCGGCCGACCGCGAAGCCATCCTGGGCGGCAACGCGGCGGGGCTGCTCGGGCTCTAAGGGGAGCGAGGGGGAAAGATGGACCTCCAGCAGCTAATCGTCGACGACCCCGCGGCCGGGCTGTTCCGCGTCCATCGCTCGGCCATGACCTCGCCCGAGATCCTGGCGCTGGAGCGCGAGCGCATCTTCGACCGCTGCTGGCTCTACGTGGGCCACGCGTCGGAGATCCCAAACGCGGGCGATTTCCGCCGGCGGAGCATCGCCGGCTGGCCGATCATCTTCGTTCGTGGCAGCGACGGCGAGGTCCGCGCGCTGTTCAACACGTGTACGCATCGCGGGGCGCGGATCTGTCGGCAGGACGAGGGGAACGCCAAGACGTTCCAGTGCTTCTACCACGCCTGGACGTTCGACACCTGCGGACGGCTCATCGGCCTTCCGGGCGAGGACGCCTACGGCTCGGGCTGGGACCGCAGCGAGCGGGCGCTGCGCGCCGCGCCGCGCCTGGACAGCTACCGCGGCTTCTACTTCGTGAGCTTCAGCCCCGACGGGGAGGACCTGGCGACCTACCTGGACGGCGCCAAGGAGTACCTCGACCTGGTGGTGGATCAGGCCGAAGCAGGGATGCGGCTCATCCCGGGCGAGAACAAGTACGCCATCCGCGCGAACTGGAAGCTGCTGTCCGAGAACAGCTTCGACGCCTACCACGTCCTGTCGCTGCACCAGACCTACTATGCGTTCCTGGCGAGCCTGGGCGTGGACGTGACGGGCGCGCGCGGCTGGACGGCCGCCGAGGCACAGGCGTACGATCTCGGGCACGGCCACGCCGTGACCGACACGCCCGCCCGCATGCCGCGGCCGGTAGCGCTCTGGCACCCCTGCTTCGGCGAGGAGGCGCGCGGCGAGATCGACCGCCTGCGCGCGCGGCTGGTGGCGCGGCACGGCGAGGAGCGCGCGTACCGTATGGCCGAGACGGTCCGGAACCTGTTCATCTACCCGAACCTGTTCCTGATCGACGGCCCGGCGGTGACGCTGCGCGTCTACTGGCCCACGGCGCCGGATGGCATGGAGGTCCACGCCTGGGCCCTGGGCCCGGCCGAGGAGGAGCCGGCGCTGCTGGCCAACCGACTGGTCGCCTACCAGCTCTTCCTCGGCCCGGGCGGCTTCGGAACGCCGGACGACGTGGAGGTGCTGGAGGCGTGCCAGGAGGGTTTCGCAGCGCGGACGGTGGAGTGGTCGGACGTGTCGCGCGGCATGCAGCGGGACGGCCCGCGCCTGTTCACCGACGAGCTGCACCTGCGCGCCTTCTGGCGGGAATGGCACGCCCACGTGCAGGGACGGCGGCACGGCGATCACCGCGAGGGCCGCAAGCAGCCGCCGCGGCCCGCCTCCACCCTGGTGTAGTGAGAACGAAGATGGCAACGAACGTGCCGGACGGACACGCCGCTCCCACGATCAGCCGCGAGGAGGTGGAAGACTTTCTCTACGCCGAGGCCGCGCTGCTCGACGCCTGGCGGCTCGACGAGTGGCTGACGCTGTTCACCGAGGACGCCCGCTACGTGGTGCCCTCGCCCGACCTGCCGCACGCGGACCCGGCGACCTCGCTCAGCCTGATCGACGACGACATCGTGCGCCTGCGCGGGCGAGTCGCGCGCCTGAACAGCCGCCACGCCTACCGCGAGTTCCCCTGGTCCCGCACGCGGCGGCTCGTCAGCAACGTGCGGATCACGGGGACCGACGGCGAGGACGTCTGCGTGAGCGCCGCGTTCCTCGTCTACCGCATTCGCAACGGCCAGGCGGACCCCTTCATGGGCCAGTACAGTTACCGTCTGACCCGGGTGGACGGGGCACTCAAGATTCGCCTGCGCCGCGCCGACCTCGACCTGGACGTGCTCGCGCCCCACGGCACGGTGAGCATCATCCTGTAAATCCATGCCTGCGGCGCAGCGAGCAGGAGGCAGCCATGCAGCTCGCGAGCCTACAGCGGTTTGCAGCTTGGTTGAGCGCGCAACCAGCGCCGGTTTGGCGGCCTGTCGGCCGCGGGCGGGCATGAAACCCGCCCCTACGACACTACGACACCCCGGCCGCTCTGCTCAACTGCAAGGCGCTCTAGTGAGGGACGACCCGGAGCGCGGCATCTTTCGCGTACACCGCGCCGCGCTCGGCTCGGCGGCGCTGCCGCAGCTGGAGGGGGAGCGGGTCTTCGACCACTGCTGGCAAGGCAGGGCGAGAGGGTGACTACTTCTAAGCTGTGGCAGCTCAGCGCCACCGCGCTGCTTGCCGGGTATGCCCGTCGTGCGTTCTCTCCAGTCGAGGTACTGGACGAGCTACTTGGTCGCATCGCCCAACTCGACCACCGGCTGCACGCTTACCTGGCGGTGAACGCGGCTGACGCGCGGCGCGCGGCGCGGGCGGCCGAAGCCGCTTGGCTGGCACCGGGCGAGCGGCCGCTCCTGTGCGGCGTGCCGGTCTCCGTCAAAGACCTCATCGAGATGGCCGGGCTGCCGACGACCTACGGCTCACTGGCCTTCCGCGAGAACCACCAGGCGGACGCCGAAGTGGTGGCGCGTCTGCGGCGGGCGGGCGCGGTGCTGGTGGGCAAGACGAACACGCCGGAGTTCGGGCTCTTGGGGGGCGTCCGCAACCGCCTGGGCCCCGATGGTCGCAACCCGTGGAGCCTGGAGCGCTCGTGTGGCGGGTCGAGCGGAGGGGCCGCAGCGGCGGTGGCCGCGGGCCTCGGGCCGCTGGCGGTGGGCAGCGACTCCGGCGGCTCGATTCGCGGTCCTGCCGCGTTCAACGGCGTTTTCGGGCTAAAGCCCAGCCAGGGGCGCGTCCCCGAGGTCCAGCGGTGGTGCCCTGCCCCCGGCCGGGGGCAGGGCGGCCCGCTCGCGCGGACGGTACGGGATAGCGCGCTGCTCCTGCAGGCCCTCGCCGGCCCCGATCCCCGGGACCCGGACGCGCTACCCGGCCCGGTACCGAACTTCCTGGGCAGCCTGCACAGCCCCTTGCGCGACGTGCGGGTGGCGGTCAGCGCCGACCTTGGCAACGTCGCCGGCGTCGACGCCGAGGTCGGCACCATGATCGACGAGGCGGCGGCGCTGCTGCGCGAGCGCGGCTGCGTCGTGAGCACGGCTGCCCCGCCGGCGCTGGCCACGGACGACGTACTGGCCCCTGGCGTATGGGCGTATGCCGGCGATCTCTATGCGGCGCTGGAGATGCTGGAACCGGACTTTCTGGCGCGTCATAGCGACGCGCTCACGGACTACGCGGCGGCGGTCTGCGCGGCCGGCCAGCGCGCGCTCGCCTGGCAATATCGCGGTATACTGCGGCGCAACGCGGCCTACGCCGAAGCGATGCGGGGCTGGTTCGAGGGGTACGACTTTCTCGTGTGCCCCGCCGCCGCTGGGCCGGCGCCGCGCGTCGAAGCCGTGCGTCCCATCAATCGCGGCGGGGGGCGCACGCCAGGCTTCCTGCCGCAGTTCAACGTCGCGCAGACCCCGGCCGCCAGCATCCCGTTCGCCTTCCACTCCAGCGGGCTGCCCCTGGCGATTCAGGTAGTCGGCCGACACGGCGACGACGCGGGGGTGCTGCAGCTGGCCGCCGCTATCGAGGCGGCACGCCCCTGGGCAGACCGCTGGCCCCCCGGGGCTTTCGGCATGGACGCCGAGGAGCACGACCGCACGGGCGGCCCGGGAGCGACGTGCTGAACAGGGGCCTACAGCAGTTTGCAGCGAGAGCCAGCGGCCGACCGACCGGGGAGTTGCGGCCTGCGGGCCGCGGGCGGGCATGAAACCCGCCCCTACGAGACGCAGGCTGCTCTAGGCGCTGGGGGGCTCCGAGGCGGGACCGGCCGCGGCGAGCTGGCGGGCGATGAACGCCTTCATCAGCTCGAGGGCGCGCTCGAGGTTCGCGCCCGGCGGGTCGCCGAAACCGTGGCCCATGCCGGGGAACCGCTCCAGCTCAATCGCGCCGCCCGCGGCCCGGTACGCGGCCAGGAAGCGCTCGGTCATCGCCATCGTGATGTTCTTGTCGGCGGTGCCCTGCAGGACCAGCGTGGGCGGCAGGGCAGCAGGCTCGCCGCGGTCGAGGATTCCCTGGGGACTGGCTTCCTGCATCGTCTCGGCGTTCAGGAAATAGCCTTCGCTCCCGCGCACTAGCTCCGGGCGGCCGCTCGCCTGAGCAAAGCGGTAGCGCGCGTAGGGGTCGAGAATCGGCCAGCAGGCGATCACGTAGGCCAGCCCGGCATCCACGTGCTCCGGCCCCGGCAGCGCCGTGTAGCGCGGGTCGTGGGGCCGCATGGCGCTGAGCATCACGAGGTGCCCGCCGCTGGACGCGCCGATGCCACCCAGCCGGCGCGGATCGCCGCCCAGCGCCGGCGCCTGGGCTTTCAGCCAGCGGGTGCCGTAGTTCACGTCGGCCACGGAGGCAGGGTACGGGTCACGCGGGGCGAGGCGGAAGTCGAGCGCGGCGATCAGCAGCCCGCTCGCCGCCAGGGCCTCGTTGCGGGCCGCGTTGCTGAAACGATCGCCGCCGCTCCAGACGCCGCCGTGTACGTCGATCAGTGCCGGGAACGGCCCGGCGCCCTGCGGTTGGTAGATGCGGGCCAGCCAGGTCTCATCGCCATCCCGGCGATACGCAACGTCGAAGACCTTCACCTGATAAGTGCTGGTGGGACCGTAGGGCAGCGGAGCGACCGACGGGTGGGCGGCCGGCTGCATAAGCCCTCCTCGAAGCGACGGCCGCGCGGCACGGCCGGCCTGAGCCGCGACGCTGGCGGGCGCGGGGCGGTCGTTGACAGCGCGCGACGGGTTGGGTAGAGTGTCGCATCTGCAAAACGGCGATGTCAATCCGGAACGCATCCCCCAGGCGCCGTTTCCGGGCAGGCCGGGCGCGCAGGCCAACGGCGCCGACCGCGCGCCCGGCTCTCGGCGGCGGCATTTCAGGAGGTGGCCAGGATGGATGGCTGCTCGCGGCCCAGCCGGCGCTGGGAGCGGATGAGCGATGACCTTGTCGAGCGGCGGGCAGACCTGGACCGGCTGACGCACCAGGACGCGGTGGATCAGGGGCGTCTCGACGGGTTCCTCAGCGCCCGCGGCGCGACGCGCGATGCGGTCCAGAAGCTGCCCGCGGCGCTCCCCGGCACGACGGCGGCCTCGCCGCTGCTCGGGGGCGCCGACACGCACCGCGCCTGGCCGCTGTACATCGCGGGCGGGGCCGAGCCGCCGCTCGCCGACCCTACGGCGCAGGGGCGCACGCTCACGATTGAGTCCATCGTCGGAGAGACGGTCGAGCTAGGCATCTTCGACCCGGCGCGCGGCCCGGTCCTGACCGCGGATTCGGGCGACGTGCTGCACTATCCGAATACTCTCACCCACTTCCTCGGCGCGATCGAGCCGGGCACGACCATCGACGCCATCGCGCAACTGCGGCGAGACCACCCCGGCCGTGGCCCGATGACGCTCGTGGGGCCCGTGGCCGTGCGCGGCGCCGAGCCGGGCGACGTGCTAGAGCTGCGGGTGCTTCGTTGCGAGCCCATCGACTTCGGCTTCAACTTCAACAATCCCGTCGACCTCGGCACGGGCGCGCTGCCAGAAGAGTTTCCGGACGGGCAGGTCCGCTACTTCGATCTTGACCTCGCGAGCCTGACCACGGCCTGGGGACCGAACATTCGCATCCCGCTGGGCCCCTTCCAAGGCACTCTCGGCGTCTGTCCCGACGTGGACCGTCCCGTGAACGCCGTGCCGCCCGGCCCGCATGCCGGCAACGTGGACCTGCGCGAACTGGTCGCGGGCACGACGCTGTTCGTGCCGGTCTGGAAGCCGGGCGCGCTGATCTACACTGGCGATTCCCACGTCGCGCAGGGCGACGGCGAGGTGAACCTGACGGCGATCGAGTCGGCGATGCGCGATCTGCGCCTGCAAGTCGTCCTGCACCAGCAGGCGCCACTCCGCTGGCCCCTGGTCGAGACACCATCGCACTGGCTGGTGCTGGGCTTCGACGCCGATCTGAACGAGGCGTTCCGGCTCTGCCTGCGCAACGCCGTGGAGTTCCTGGTCCGGTGTGCCGGCATGAGCACGCTGGATGCGTACGGTCTCTGCAGCGTGGCCGTGAGCTTCCGCGTCACGCAGGTGGTAGATGGCAACAAGGGCGTCCACGGGATGATCCCGAAGGACATCTTCACCCCGGAGGCGCGCCGCGAGATCGATCCGCTCGGCCGCGGCTAACGACGCGGGCAGCGGGGCGACAGCCGGTTCTCAGCTCGTGCTCTGCAGGGAGGGCGCCTGGGCCGGGGCGCCGCTGCTCCGCGGCGGGGCCGCGGGTCGCGCGAAGCGCGCGCGAATGGCGGCCTGGTGGCGCGCGGCGACGTCGGCCAGCGTGAGGAGGACCAGCAGCCCGAGCGTGAGCATCGCGATGACGGCGACCTTTGCCCCCTGGCCCTGGTCCCAGTAGCTGAGCGTCAGCACGGAAAGCACCTCGTTCCCCGGGACGGTCAGCATGACCGGGAGGCTCAACGTGCGGACGAAGATCGACGCCAGCAGCAGCCAGGCGGCGACCAGGCTCGGGCGCAGGAGCGTGAGCACGACTCGCCGGAACGTGGTCCACCATGACGCGCCCGACATGCGGGCGCTCTCCTCCAGGTCGGCGCTGTACTGGGCCATGGTGCCGGCCAGGATGCGCGTGCCGATCGGCAGCCCGTGCGTCACGTAGGCTACGAGCAGGATGAGGACCGTGCCGTAGAGGCCGGGCACGCGGATATAGGCCCAGAGCATCGCCAGGCTGAGGACGATGCCCGGCAGGGTCCAGGGCAGCCAGCTCAACAGCTCGAGCACGCGCCGCCCGGCAAAGCGCGTGCGCACGACCACGTAGGCCACGCCCCCGCTGAGCAGGACCACCAGCGTGGCCGCGGCGCCGGCCACGAACAGCGTGTTGCGCGCGGCGCGGCCGAGCAGCGGGTCGGTCAGCACCTGCCGATAATTGTCCAGCGTGAACAGGTCCCAGGAGAACAGGCCGAAGACGCGGAAGAAGCTCGTGGCGAAGATCTGCCCGATGGGCAGGCCGACGGCGAGGAGAGCATAAACCAGGAAGAGGCCGAACGCGGGCCAGCGCCAGGCGCCGAGGTCCATCACTTGTGGCCGGTAGCCCTTGCCCGTCACGGTCGTGAAAGCGCGCCGGCCGAGCAGCCGCCACTGCAGCGCCACCAGCAGCAGCGTGAGGACGACCAGCCACACGCCGAGCGTCATGGCGCGGCCGACGTTTGGCGGCACGGAGACGGTCATCGCGTAGTGGATCTCGTTGGTGAACAGGAAGATCCGGGCGGGCGTGCCGAGGATCACCGGCGTCTCGAACGCCTCCAGGCCGGCGATGAAGGCGAGCAGCATGGCGCCGCTCAGTGCCGGCAGCAGCAGCGGCAGGGTGATGCGCCAGAACGCCTGCCAGGAGCCGGCGCCCGACATGTGCGCGCCCTCCTCCAGCGAGGCGTCGAGGTTGCGAAAGGCGGGCACGACCAGCAGGTAGACGAACGCTGCCGAGTGCAGCGCCATGACGAAGACGATCCCACCGTAGGAGTAGATGTCGATCGGCCCCTCTTCCAGCCGCAGCACGGCCGCGATGAGCTGGTTGAGGCTGCCGTTGCGCGGGTTCGCCAGTATCGCCCAGCCGATCGCGGTCAGCAGGCCGGGGACGAAGAAGGCGAGCGGCGCGACCACCTCGATCAGAGGGCGGTAGGGGACGTTCGTCCGCGTGACGAGCCACGCCAGGTAGACGGCAATGGCCGTGGCGAGGAGGGTTTCGGCCGCGACGACGAGCAGGCTGGTCAGGAGCACCTGGTAGGTCTGGGGGTCGGTGGCCGTGGCGACGTAGTGGGCGAGCGTGAAGTGGCCGGGAAAGCCGGGGCGGGCGCTCCACAGGCTGCCGTACAGCAGCATGTAAGTAGGGTACAGGACCAGCGCGCCCACGCCGAGCAGCAGCGCCCCGCAGGCGAGCGTACCGCCGGTGGGGCGCTGGCGCAGCGCTCCGAGCCTCACGGTGTCACCGGCCGAAGATCGACTTGCCCAGGTCCAGCCACTTGGGCACGTCTTGCGGCGCGCGCGTGCCGTGGGTGCCGAGCAGCTTCAGGTTGGACAGCAGGTACTCTGGCTCGTCCACCTGCACGTCGGTGCGGACGGGCGTGTAGCGCCCGTTGGGGTACCACCACGCCTGGGCCTGAGGGCTGAGGATGAAGTTGACCCAGACGCGGGCGGCGTTGGGGTGCGGAGCGCCCTTGGGGATGGCGTCCACGTCGACCGAGTAGACGACGCCCTCGTCGGGGATGATCCACTTGATCGGGGCGCCCGCCTGGGTCACGACCGCGCGCCCGACGCCGGGCAGCCCGATGCCGCGCTCGCCGCGCGCCACGGTCGCCTCGACCGTCGCCGGATCCTGCGCCACCAGCAAGTCCTGCTGGGCGATCTTCTCCAGGTACGGCCGGCCGAGCGTGGGGTCGTCGTACGCTCCCGCCAGCCAGGTATTGCCGCCGCCGTTGGTCGCGGGGTTGTGGATGACGATCTTCCCCTTGTAGTAGGGGTCGGTCAGGTCGGCCCAGCGCCGCGGCAGGCGCTCCGCCGGGATGGCCTGGGTGTTGGCCAGCAGCGCGTACGTGACGAGCATCGTCGGGTAATAGGTGTTCCCGGGGCCGATCTTCTCGCGGACCGGCTCGGCAATGCCGTCGGCGTTCGGCACCGTGTACGCCGCGATCGCCTCGTTCTGGGCCAGCTCGTACATGTTGGTGTCGCCGCCCCCGGCGACGTCCGTGCGCACCTGCCCCGCGCCGACCTCGGCCAGCACCCGCTCGGCGGACTCACGGCCGTTGGTGTACGCGATGTCCACCGTGATCCCGTACTGCTGCTGGAAGGCGGGGATCGCGTGCTCCATGAAGGCGCGATGGCCGGGGTTGCTCAGGATCGATACCTGACCCTCGCGCCGGGCGTTCTCCACCACCGTGTCCCAGGAGTCGGCAGCCCCGGCGGCCGACTGCCCTTCGCTGCCCGGGGCGCCCGACGCGGACGACGCCGACGGGACAGCCGCCGGGCCGCAGCCGACCGCCAGCATCAGCCCGAGGCACACGCTAGCCCACCACCGCGCAGCGGTTCCCTGCATGCCGTGATTCCTCTCGGGGCTCGGTACTGAGCGATCCAACGGTGGTGGACGGACGCCGCGGTCGCGCCGCCCACTAGCTCATCTAGCTCATGCCGTCGCCTGGCCCCACGCCGCGATGATCTCCGACGAGTCATAGGTATCGAACGTTTCGAGCGCGTCCAGCGCCGCCCGCTGGAGCGCTTCGGAGCGCGTGCCCACGCAGTCGCGCACGATGACCGCATAATAGCCGCGATTCGTCGCCTCGCGCACGGTTGCGTCGATGCCCGTCTCGACCGAGACGCCGGTGAGCAGTATCGTCTTGATGCCGTGCCGCCGCAGGCGCCACTCGAAGCTCGTGCCAAGGAAGGCGTTGGGCGAGAACTTCTCGAAGACGGCGTCGCCGGCGCGGGGCTGGAGCAGGGCGGGCGGCTCCCAGGGCGGCGCACCGCGGCGGTTCGCCCGCGGGTCGCTGGCCAGGTCGGTGACGTGGAACTGGCGCATGCGCAAGCGGACCATGGCGGGACCGAGGTCCGCCCAGGTCATGTCGTTCTGGCGCGAGTAGAGCGTCAGGATGCCGTGGGCACGGGCGGCCTCCAGCAGCCGCGCGGTATTGGCGATCAGCGTGTCGGCGTTGAACGCGTGGCCGACGACGCCGGCGGTGCAGTCCCACAGCAACAGGGCCGTGTGCTGGGGCGCGACAAGCTCCTCCAGCGTCTCGCAGATCTCCGTGCCGGCCCAGTGCCACATGGCGGGTGCTCCTTGCCAAGAATACGCGAGCTGCCCCGACCGAATCCCTGGGCCGGTAGCTTAGGACACGGTCGCCAGGTTCCGCTGCCGCAGCGCGTCGGCGGTCAGCTCCTGCTCGTAGCAGGGCACGGGGATGAGCGTGTTGCGGGCGGGATCGCGCACCGTGCCCTTGGGGTCGCGCCCGGCCTGCACGTCGGCAATCGCCTGCAGGTACATGTTGCGGATCCAGCGCATGCCCACGTCGCCGACCGTGAGCAGGTTCTCGTGCTCGCGGTCCACGATCGGCGGCATGCTCGCCATGACGGCGGCGTCCTCGGCGGCGATGACCCGCGGGATCTCGTAGCCCAGCGTGGGCGTGTCGGACAGCTTGTACTCCAGGTAGGGCTCGATGCGGATCGGCTTCCAGCCGGCTACCAGCGGCTCGGCGTTCCAGGTGCCGTGGTTGTCGGCCGGCTTGTAGAGCACACGGACCATCATGGTGTGCGTGTCGTCGATCGGCACGCTCCAGCGGTGGGACGTCGGCGGGGTGCCGGTGGGGCCGTCGAGCATACGCTGGGCGCTGCCGCCGGAGCTGATGTTCGGCAGCAGCAGGTGGTGCTCACGGTAGTTGTAGATGCCTGGCCGGCGCGTCGGGCGGGCGGCCTTGTGGACCAGCCCCCACTCGGTCTCCTCGAAGCCCATCTCGGGCGTCGCGTTCAGGTCCTCCCAGGAGGGGCCGTGGGTGTAGCTGACGTGCAGCGGGTCCATGCCGTTCTCAACGGCTTGGAGCCAGTTGCAGTCGGCGAAGCCGGTGATCTTCACGCGATGCTCGCCCTCGCCGGCCAGGAAGTCGAAGCGCGGCAGAAGCGGCGCCGGCCGCGGCCCCAGGTAGACGAAGACCAGCCCGCCTAGCTCCTCCGCGGGGTACGCCGGGTGCTGGACGCGGTCCGCCAGGGCGCTCGCGGGCGGCTCGCCGGGAGTCTCCAGCACGCGGCCGGTGGCGTCGTACACCCAGCCGTGATAGCGACAGCGCAAGCCGCGCTCGGTGGTGCTGCCGAGGCAGAGGTTCGCCCGCCGGTGCGAGCACAGCGCGCCCAGCACGCCCACGCGGCGCTGGCGGTCGCGGTAGAGGACCAGGTCCTCGCCGAGCAGGCGAATGAGGGTTGGCTTCTCCTTCAGATCCGCGGAGATGCCCACCGGCCACCAGTAGCGGCGCAATACCTCGCCCATCGGCGTGCCCGCGCCCACTCGCGTCAGCGCCTCGTTTTCCGCCACGGTTGTCATCGGGCCCTCTCCTCGTCTCGCGCGACGCACCGCTCTACACGCCGCGGCGCTCCCAGGCGGCGATGATCTCGGACGAATCGAACACGTCCAGCAGCGTCTCCATCAGCGGCAGCGACCGCGCGTAGTCACGCTCGCGGCCGCCGACGCAGTCCCGGGCGACCACCGCGTAGTAGCCGCGGTGGATCGCCTCGCGCGCCGTACCCGGGATACCGGTCGCCACGTTGATGCCCGTCAGGATGATCGTCTTGGCGCCGAGCTTCCGCAGTCGCCACTCGAAATTCGTCCCGAGAAAAGCGTTCGGCAGGAACTTCTCGAACTCGACGTCGCCCTCCTGCGGCCGGAGCTCCGGCAGGAACTCCCATTCTGGGGTGCCCCGGACGCCGCCCGGCCGGAAGTTGGCCAGGTCGGCGACTTTCCACTGCTTCATACGCATGCGGATCATCGCCGCGCCCGTGTCGCCCATCAGGTACATGTCGTTCTGGCGCGCCCAGAGGACCGGGACGCCGTGCGCGCGAGCGGCCGCCACCAGCTGGGCCGTGCGGGGGATCAGCGTGTCCTTGTTGAAGCAGTTGCCCACGACGCCGCTGGCGAAGTCCCAGAGCAAGAGGACGGTGTGCTCCGGGCGCACGAGCTCGTCGAGCGTCTCCAGGATCTCCAGGCCCGCCCATCGCTGCATGGCTGCTGCTCCATGGCCAACAAGCTGGGGCGCGCGATGGCCCGCCGCCGCCCGCCAGGCCAAGGCCGCCGCGCCCGACGCGGGCGGCGGCGCCGGCACGGCGCATTGTCCCACAGGCGAAACACTGTCGTCAATACGTGACGCAGCGGAGAACGCCTTACCAGCGGACATCCTCAGGCGCGTCCCCGGCCGGTCGTCGCTCCATCCGGGGCTGCCGTCTGCGCGGCGCCGGCGTGATCAGTTATGCCCCTATACGATCAGGGCGCTCGCGGGGGCCGGCGCTGGCCGCGCCAGGGCTGCCAGCACCGCGTCGGTCGAGCGGATCGCGGCTCGCTGCCGCAGCAGGTCGAGGTAGGGCGAGTCGGGCGGGTAGGCGGCATCGGCGACGATGGTCAGGGCGTAGCCCAGCCCGGCGCCCTCGCGCACCGTGTCGCTGAGACAGCCATGCACGGCGCCCCCGCTCACCAGGCAATGGCGGATGCCGAGATTCCGCAGCGTGCGGTGGAGCGGCGTGAAGCCGAACGCGCTGTTGCCGCGCTTGACGATCTCGACATCGCCCGCTTGCGGCTGGAGCGCGTCGACGAAGGCTGCACCCCACGTGCCTTCCTTGATGAACTGCGCCTCGGGCGGCATGGGGTTGACGCGGCGAATGGGGCGCGGCAAGGCGGTATCGAGGCCGTGGCGCGTCTGCACGTCCCGCACGAAGATGACCGGCCAGCCGCGGGCGCGCACCGCTGGAATCAGCCGCTGGTTGTTCGCGATCACCCGCTCCGCGTCCGCGTCGGTCAGCCGCGAGTAGCCGTAGCGCCGCTGCGCCCCGTGGCGGTGCACGAAGTCGTTCTGGATGTCCACAACGAGCAGGGCGCCGCGGGCCGGGGCCGGGTCGGGCTCGGGCGGAGCGGGCGCCGCGGCGCGCGCGAGCACGTCGCGCGTGGACACGTACTCGACGCGGTTGCGCAGCGTGGGCAAGTCGGGCGAGCCGAGTGGGTAGACGGCGTCTTCGACGACGAACTGCTCGTAGCCGAGCGCGGCGCCGAGGCGCACGGTGTCGCTGATGCTGCCGGGCACGTCGCCGCCGGCGACGACGCAGTGCTCGACCCCGAGATTGGCGAGCAGACGGTCGAGGATCGTGTGCAGGAACGCGCCGTGGCCCTGCTTGACCACCGCGTAGTCGTCGGCGCGCGTGGCGAGCCCGTCGAGCAGCGCCGCGCCCGGCGTGCCCTCCACCAAACACCGCTCGCCAGCCGCCAGCAGCCGCTCGCGCCAGGGAGTCGCCCAGGCGCAGTCCGCGTAGTCGGGGCGGAACGCGGTGGTGACGAACACCACGGGGCGGCGGGCGGCGCGAAAGGCCGCAATCAGCGCCTGGCAGCGCTCGACGAGCGGCGGCACGTCGCCGGCGGGGATGCCGCACCAGCCCAGCCGCGCAAGCGGACCAGCGGGGGCCAGGAAATCGCGCTGCAAGTCGATGAGGAGCAGCGCCGCCCGGTCCATTCGCAGGCGCTCACCCATCCACGTCGCTCAGCGCTTCGAAAGCTCGGCGGCCCGGAGGCTGTCTCGGTAGCCGAGACAGGTGGACAGCTGGGCCGCGGCCCGCCGCACCGCCGGGATGACGACGGTCTCGACCACGTCGTCGGGGAACTCGTGGACCGGCGCGGCGGCGTTGATGCCGGCGACCACGGCCCCGTCGCCGTCGAAGATGGGCGCCGCCACCGAGCGCACGCCTAGCTGGAACTCCTGATCGTTGAACACATAGCCTTGCTCGCGGATGCGCGCGAGATACTGCCGCAGCCGCGCCGGCTGCGTCACCGTGCGCTCGGTGTAGGCTGGGAGCGGCCCGCTGGCGAGCAGGTCATCGACCACCTCCGGCGGACTGAACGCCAACAGCACCTTCCCGATGGACCCAGCGTGAGCGGGCACCCGCATGCCGACGTGGACCGTGATCGCCGAGATGCGCCGTGCCGCTACCAGCGCGACGTACAGCACGTCTTTCCCGTCCGGGATGCCAAGGTGGGCGGAGGCGCCGGTCTCCTGGTGCAGGCGAGCAAGGTAGGGCCGCGCCAGGTCCACTAGGGGCAGGCTATGTAGGTAGGCAAAGCCCAGCTCGAGCACGCGTGGCCCGAGCCGATAGCGCCGCGACTCGGGGTCGCGCTGCAAGTAGCCCAGGTGCTCCAGCGTCCAGACGAAGCGATAGGGGGTCGTGCGGCTCCAGCCCAGCCGCTGCGCCAGCTCGGCCAACGACAGCGAGGGGTGGTCCGCGTCGAAGGCTCGCAGCACGTCCAGGCCGCGGCTCAGCGCCTCGACCCAGTACGGGCTCTGGGCGCCCGCGGCGCTAGCCGTCGGTGCGCTATCGCTTGCGGGCACGCCCCCGTCCTCGGTCATGGCCCCCACTCATATCCGATCCGGCCCTGGGGTTCGCCGACGGAGGCGGG
>JAJPHF010000180.1 GCA_021325365.1 Pseudomonadota bacterium | reverse complement strand
TACAACAGCCGCGAGTCGGTGGACGACACGGCGCTCAAGGACTGGAGCGTCTTCCTGCACGACATCCGCCGCCACTCCGGCAAGCACCGCCACCAGGGCGGCCTGGCCATCTTCGTCGTCGAGGGCGAGGGCTACACCGTCGTGAACGGCGAGCGCATCGATTGGGAGGCCGGCGACCTCATCCTGCTGCCCATCATGCCCGAAGGTTGCGAGCATCAGCACTTCAACCGCCATGCCGACAAATCGTGCAAGTGGCTGGCCTTCATCTACAAGCCGATGCACGACGAGGTGGCCAGCTACATCGAGCAGAAGGAGTCCATGCCCACGGGCCAGGCGTAGGCCCCCGCCCGTTCCAAACCCGGCCCGCTAGAGTCAATCGTCGTGGGCGCGCGGCCGCCCGCGCGCCCGCAGCCCCGATCGAGCGCTCTAGCGAGGAGCCCTGCAATGCACGTGACCGACCCGACCGCGATTCGCTTGGACTGCCGCTTCCAGCCCGGCGAGCAGCTGAGCACGCCCGAGGCGGTGGCGCTGCTGGACGCGCACTACGCGCGCCCGGCGGCGACTTTCCAGCTCGTCCACCCGCGGGCGCCCGGCAACGCCGGCGTCGTCGACCAGGGCAAGACGTTCGGATATCGCCTGTTCCTCGACGCCTGCTACGCTTGCGGTCGCGGAGGCGCCTACCAACCCGCGTGAGGGGGCCGCATGCCCAGGCGCAACCTACCCGCCCGCCTGCTCGCCGCGATGGCCTGTTGGTCGCTTGTCGCCGCCGGCGCCTGCCGGACGGCCGCGCCCAGCAGCGCCGCGCCGGCGGCGAGCGCGGCCGGCGCCCCGGCCGCCTCGACCACGGGCCAGGCTGCGCCCACGGCGGCTGCCGCCCCCGCGCCGCCAACGCAGCCGGTCGCCCTGCGCCCGCTCAAGATCCAGGTGCCCAATAAGGGTGCCGCCTTCACCTTCCTGTACGTGGCGAAGGACCTGGGCATCTTCCAGCAGCACGGCTTCGACGCCGACCTCATCTCCATGAGTTCGTCGGTCGCCAGCGCGGCGCTCCAGGCCAACGAGCTGGACTTCATGGCCGCGATTGGGACGGCGACGCGCTCGGCGCTGCGCGGGCTGCCGATCCGCCTAGTGTACGTCGAGTCCACCGGGCCGGATCAGGTGCTCCTGGGCGCCAAGGACCTGTCCAGCGTGCAGCAGCTTCGCGGCAGGACGATCGCCGCCTACGGGCCTGCGAACAACGTGAATGCCATGATCGTGGAGCTGCTGCGCGCCGACGGCCTGGCGCCCGGCGATTACGAGCTGCTGAACGTCGGCGACGGCGGCCCCCGCGCTGCCGCCCTCATGGCGGGCCAGGCCAGCGGAACCCTGCTAGACAACTCGAACGCGCTGCCGCTCAAGCGCGAGGGCTATCCCGTCCTCGACCGCGTAGCGGGCAAGCTCGGCATTCTCTACATCGGCCTCGCGGCCAACACCGGCGCCCTGCAGAGCGATCGCGCCCGCCTGGGCGAGGCGCTGCGCGCCAGCGTCGAGGCGGCGGAGCTGACTCACACTCAGCGCGAGCGCGTGCTTCCGATCATGCAGCAGGAGTTCGACTTGAGCCCGGACGACGTCGGTGAGGTGTACGACGGACTGCGGCCGGGGTGGACCGCCGACGGGCGCCCGTCGGCCGACACCCTAAAGTTCGAGTTCGAGATGGACCAGCGCGAGCTAGAGCTGCCCGAGCCCATTCGTCCAGAGCAGGTCTTGGACTTCTCCCTGCTGGACGAGGTACAGGCTAGACGCTAGCGCCACGACGACCCGAAGTGCTCGGCGTACCGAGCGCTCCGAGTCGACCTCCGCGGGCGCGGCGCAAGGACGGAGCGTGGACACTCGGGCTTCGTGACATTCCGTGATAGCGTGTAGGAGGCAACATGGCGGCAACAGCACCCGATAACCCCGAGGTGATGCAGAAGGTCAACACCTATCAGGAATACCAGCGCGGCGAGGGAATTCCGGTGATCGGCGGGTTTGCCGTCGAGGACTTGCACGCCGTCGAGCTAGCGCCGTGGGCCCGCCGCGGGGGCCGTGGCACGTTCATCAACCTCGACGGCACGGGTGGCACCAATGACGCCTACGTCTGTGAGATCCCGCCCGGCGGGGCGCTCACGCCACAGCGCCAGCTCTACGAGGAGATGATCTACGTCCTCGACGGCGCCGGCTCGACCCAGGTCTGGTACGACGAGCGCAAGAAGGTCTCCTTCGAGTGGCGCCAGGGCAGCCTGTTCGCCATCCCCCTCAACGCCTGGCACCGCCACTTCAACGGCCGCGGCGACCAGCCGGCGCGCTTCCTCGCCGTCACGAACGCCCCTGTGGTGATGAATCTCTTCCACAACGTCGACTTCGTGTTCAACACGCCGTTCACCTTCGACGATCGCTTCGCCGGCCAGGAGAACTACTTCGACGGCCAGGGCAAGTTCATGCGCGCCTACAACGGCCGCGCGACGCTCGAGACGAACTTCGTGCCGGACACCCACAACATCGAGCTGCAGGCGCTGGCCGCGCGCGGCGCCGGCGGCCGCAACATCAGCTTTGAGTTAGCCCACCAGACGATGGCGGCGCACATCTCGGAGTTCCCCGTCGGCACCTACAAGAAGGGGCACCAGCACGGCCCGGGCGCCCACGTGATCATCCTCAGTGGCAAGGGCTACTCCCTGCTCTGGCCGGAAGGCCAGGAGCGGCGACGCTGCGACTGGCGGCCCGGCACGTTGGTAGTGCCTCCCAACATGTGGTTCCACCAGCATTTCAACAGCGGCCCGGAGCCGGCCCGCTACCTCGCGCTCCGCTGGGGCAGCCGCCGCTATGACATGGGCGGCGCCATCCGCGGCGAGACCGGCGACAGCCACGTGGACCGGAAGCAGGGCGGCGCGCAGATCGAGTATCCCGACGAGGACCCGGAGATCCACCGCCTCTTTGAGGCCGAGCTAGCCCGCAACGGCGCGCAGTGTCGCATGAAGTCGATGGTCGCCTGGTGTACGGCACCCGAGTAGCCTGCCCCTCGCGGAGGCCCACCATGTCGTCCGCCCATCCTGTATGCCACCAGGCGAGCGCGCCAGCCGCGCGCGCTTGCCTGCTGCTCGCCCTCCTCCTCGGCGCGGCCTGCGCTGCACCGGCTCGCGGCCCGGCCAGCAGCGGCCCAGCGGCTGGTGGGGCCGCTGCAGCCAACGACCCATCGGGCCAGATGGCGGCCGGTGCGTCGGCCGCCGTCCAGACGCCCGCCTCCTTCCGCGTGCGACTTGCCTACGCCGAGCCCGCAGCCGCCTTGTCGGCGCTGTGGGTAGCCCAGGATGCGGGCTTCTTCGCCCGGCACGGCCTGGACGTGGACATGAGCTACGTCCAGAGCGCCCAGACCGTGCCGGCGGTGATCGGCGGCGACATGGACGTGGCGTTCGGGGGCGGTTATGCAGCGATGAGTTCGCGCCTCGCCGGTAGCGACCTCACCATCTTCTATGGACTGGTCACCTGGTACCCCTATGAGCTGATGGCGATCCCCAGCGTCCAGAGCCCGGCCGATCTGCGCGGCCAGAAGATCGGCATTAGCCGCTTTGGCTCCTCGTCCGACGTGGCGACACGGCTGGCGCTGCGCCACCTGGGGCTCGATCCAGAGCAGGACGTGACGTACGTCCAGATCGGCTCGCTGCCCGAGCGGGTGGCCGCCATGCAGGCGGGCGCGCTCGCGGCCGGCCTGGCCGGGGTGCCGGACAACCTGCGGTTGCGGAAGCTGGGGTTCAAGAGCCTGCTCGACTTGGCGAGCATGGGCGACGAGTCCATGATCAACATGGGCTACGCCGGCGCCGGCTGGATCCAGACCAACGAGTCGCACGTGCAAGACCTCGTCGACGCGCTTGTCGAGGGCGTACACTACGCAAAAACCAACCGCGAGTTCACTGAGCGCCTGATCGCGCAATACGTCAAGCTGGAGGACCCGGAGGACATCGCCTACGCGTACGATCACGATGTCGTCAACATCCTGCCGCGCGTCGGTCGGCCAAGCGTGGAGGAGGGCCGCAAGTATCTCGCCAGCCAGGAGGCGACCGACCCGCGTGCCGTGGGCGCCCAGGCGGCCGAGTTCTTCGACCTGCGCTTCACGGACCACGTGCTGAGCAGCGGGCTCGTGGAGCGCCTATACGGGAAGGAGTAGCCATGCGCCTGCTACTCGTCGCCGCGACGTGTCTGATCCTGGCGTGTGCTGCGAATCCGGGTTCGGCGCCGGCGCCCTCGGCGGCTGTGAGCGAGCGGGGGCCGGCCGTGAGCGCCGCGCCCGCAGCACCCACGGATACACCCTCCCAGCCCGTTAGCCTGCGCGTGGCGTACAGTGAGCTGACGCCCGCCCAGTACTCGAACTGGGTCGCCTACGAATACGGCATCTACGCGAAGCACGGCCTCGACGTGCAGCTCAGCTACATCACCTCGGCGCAGACGACTACGGCGGTGATCGGCGGCGATGTCGACGTGGCGCTAGGTGGCGGCTTCGCGGCCATCTCCTCTCGTCTCGCGGGCAGCGATCTCATGATCTTCCTGGGCGTCACGACGTTTTACCCTTACGAGTTCATGGTGACATCGGACATCAGCGGGCCGGCTGATCTGCGGGGAAAGACCCTAGGGATCAGCCGCTTCGGCTCCTCGTCCGACGTGGCCACGCGCGTGGCGCTGCGCTACCTCGGGCTGGACCCGGACCACGACGTGACCTACCTGCAAGTGGGTTCGCTCGCGGAACGCTTCGCGGCCATGAAGTCGGGCGTAATCGCCGGCGGACTGGCGTCACCGCCCCAGATCACCCCGCTCAAGCGGCAGGGCTTCAAGAGTCTGCTCGACCTGGCCTCAACCGGCCTGGAGACGCTGAACAACACCGGTATGGCCTCGGCCGCCTGGCTGCGCGCGAACGACGCTACCGCGCAGGCTTTTACCGACTCCATCATCGAGGGCTTCGCCTACGCCAAGACGCACCGCGCGGAAACCGAACAGGTCATCGCCCAGTACCTGAAGCTGGATGACCCGGAGGAGGCGGCAGAGGCTTACGACTTCTACGCGGTCCAGCACTTCCGCCGCGTGCCGCTCCCCGCCGAGCAGCCGGTCCGCGACTTCCTACAGGAGCAAGCCGCCACCGACCCGCGGGCGGCCGGCGCGCGGGTGGAGGACTTCGTGGATCGGCGGTTCGTCGACCGCGCCGTCGCCAGCGGCTTCGTCGATCAGCTGTACGCGAGCCAGTAAGACTGCAGCTGGGCAATCGGGCAGGCAGACGTTGGTTGACATGCTTTGTGCGGGCCGCAGGAAGCGGGAGTGCCGCGCCCCCTGCGCCGTGCCGCCCCTGCGCGGTGGCTTAGTCGCGGGCGTTCTCCAGGATCTCGAAGCCCGCGCCGCGATCGACGCCGAGCGCGTGGACGAGGTTCGCCTCCGCGCATACGAGCTTCACTAGCTCGTCGCCGTCATTGAAGTGCTGGACGGTGATGCCCTCGGTGCGAAGCGGCAGGTTGATCACGTCGCCCGCCTCCCAGGGATGGCGCACGCCGTCGAGCAGCGTGTGGCCGCGGCCCTGCCAGACGTAGATCACCTGGCCGCCCTGGAACTGGAGCCGGCCGCTGCGCCCGCCCGGCGCGATCTCCTGCACGAAGAACATAAGCGTCCGGATGGCGGTGTCCTCGAGTGCCGGGTGCAGGTACCAGCGCATCTTGCCGAGTGGGTTCTCCTCGAGCGGCAGGGTGTTGCCTTTGATCAGCCAGACGGCGCCTTGGCGCTGCTCGCGCTGCTTGTCGCGCAGCGCGATAAGCTCCTCGAACAGGTTGCGCTGCGCCAGCTTTTCGCCGCGCTCGCTCGTGCTCTCGCCCATTCCTTCGGCCATGGTGTCTCCTCGATAGCTGTCAGCTATCAGCTATCAGCCGTCAGCAGAGGATCGGCTGGCGGATAGCTGATGACTGACTGCTCGTTATCGCTCGTCGAGCGCGCGCCCCCACTTCGCTTCGAGCTGCTGCCGCAGCGCGGGGCTGATGGCGCTCACCGCCGGGAACTGGTCGCGCCACTCCCAGGGACGGGTCGCGTCGATGATCGCGCGCGAGTTGAAGCCCTTGCGCCCCGGCGCGATCGCCGGGTCGAGGGGGCTGGACCAGGTGCGCTTGATGATCTCGATGTCCTGCTGCGGGTCGGACCGCGACGACAGCGCCCAGAGCAGCTGGTCGGTATCGTAGATGTCCACGTCGTCGTCCACCACGATCGTGTAGCGGCCGAGGTAGGCGCCCGTGCGGCACTGCGCGGCGATGATCCCCGCCTGCTTGGCGTGGCCGGGGTAGCGCTGGCGGATCGCCACCGCCGTCAGGAAGCGGCCGCCCGAGGGATGCACGCGCACGGCGGTCACGTCGGGCACGCCGGCGGCCTCGATCTGATTCCAGAGCACCGCCGCGCGCCAGAGCCACTGGTTGTACTCGACGCTCGCCGAGGGCGGGAACGGTGGGGAGCCGGTGATGATCGGGTCGTTGCGGAAGTACACCGCGTCGACACGGATCAGCGGCTCGGTCTTCTGGCCGCTGGCGTAGTAGCCGGTCCACTCGCCGAACGGGCCCTCAGGCTTCGTCTCATCGGGCAGCATGACGCCCTCGATCACCAGCTCGGCATCGGCAGGAACGGGCAGCCCCGTGCGCGGCAAGTGGATCACCGGCACCGGCTCGCCGCGCACGCCGCCCACCCAGTCGTACTCGCTCATCTGGTAGGGAATATCGGTGCAGGCGGCCAGGAAGAAGAGCGGGTGCTGACCGAACGACATCGCCACGGGACAGGGCTGGCCGCGTTCGAAGTACTTCTGGCGCTGGATGCGGCCGTGCTTGCCGGGGCTGATGTTGCAGCCAAGCAGCTTCTCGTCCTGGATCATCACGCGGTAGGTGCCGACGTTGACCCAGCCGCTGTCCGGGTCGCGCGTGACGACGAGGTTGGCGGTGCCGATGTAGCGGCCGCCGTCCTCGGCGTGCCAGCGCGGCGCGGGAAACTCGAAGAGGTTGACGGCGCTCCCCTCGCGCACGTTCTCCAGAACCGGCCCGTCCGTCCGCACCTCGGGCGCGATGGCGGGGATCTTGTCCACCTTGTGGCGCCAGTCCTGCACGTACTCCAGCGCCGTCGTGGCGGGGCTCGTGCCGGTCGTCACGGCCAGCCGCTCGATCGTGCCCAGCATGTTGGCCAGCACGCGCCGGCCGCGCGGGTAGTCGGGGATCGCGTCGAACAGCAGCGCCCGCGGGTGGGGCCGGCGGTGCATCAGCTCGCTGACGCCGCCCAGCTCCAGGTCCCAGTGCGCGCCTTCGAGCTGCTTGAGCTGGCCCAGCGCGGCCACCTGCTCCAGCCAACCGCGCAGGTCGGTCGTGACGCGCGGAGTCGCCGCGGCCGCCGGCTGATCGACGATCATGCTCGCCTCCCTACTTCTGGAAGTGGACCGCGTACTTCTCCAGCATGCGCTGCTTTAGCTCCGGGCTCACTTCGCAGACGCGCGGGAACTGGTCGCGCCAGGCGAACGGCCGGGTTGCGTCGATGATCGCGCGGCTCTGCGTGAACTCGCGGCGGGCACGCTTCTCCGGCGGGATGATCGTGTCGAGCGGCGTGCTCCAGCAGTTCCGCAGGATGTCGATCGACGTCTCGGGGTCGGAGCGCGTGGCGATGGCCCACAGCACGTCTTGCGGGCTCGAGGGGTCGATATCCTCGTCCACGACGATGGTGTAGCGGGTCATGTAGGCGCCCGCGCGCGAGCCCTGCGCGGCCATCGCCGCCTGGCGGGCGTGGCCAGCGTAGCGCGGCTTGATCGCGATGACCAGCAGCAGGAACGATGCGCCGGACTCGAGCTGGTAGACGCCGCGCACGTCGCTGATGCCCGCCGCCTCGATCGCGTCCCAGACGAGCGCCGAGCGGAAAAGGTACGCACCCGACGAGCTGGCGGGCGGGCGGATCGGCGCCGAGCCGTGGATGATCGGGTTGTGCCGGTGGTAGATGGCCTTCACGTGAATGACCGGCTCGGCGCGCTCGCCGCTGGCATAGTAGCCGGTCCACTCGCCGAACGGCCCCTCGGGGTGGTTCTCCTGGTCGGGCGGGGGCACCTCGCCCTCGATCACCAGCTCGGCGGTGGCCGGCATCGGCAGGCCCGTGTACTGGCCGCGCACGACCTCGACCGGGGCGCCGCGCAGCCAGCCCAGGAAGTCGTACTCGGACACCTGCCAGGGGAGGAACTGCGCGGAGGCGACCAGGAACGTCGGGTCGGCGCCGCAGACGACCATGACGGGCGCCGCCTCGCCGCGCGCCCAGTACGGCTCCATGTGCGCGCGGCCGTGGCGGCCGGGCGACATGTAGATGCCCGCCAGGGCGCGGTCGTGCGCCTGCACGCGGTACGTGCCGACGTTGACCCAGCCCGTCTGTTCGTCGCGGGTGATGACCTGGCCACCCGTGCCGATGTAGCGGCCGCCGTCGTGCTCGTGCCAGAACGGCACCGGGAAGCGGCCGAGGTCGATGTCGTCGACGGTCAGCACGTTCTCGCAGACGGGACCGCCCTCGACCTCGCGCGGCGGGACCGGCTGGAAGCCGCGCATCTTCTCGCGCACGCCCTGCACCAGATCGACCCCGCGAGCGTTCTCGGGCAGGCCGAGCGCCCAGGCCACGCGCCGCTGGTTGTTGATGGCGTTGGTCAGGATGCGGTAGCCCGGCGGGAAGCCGGCGAAGTTGTCGAAGAGCAGCGCCGGCGGGTCGGGCTGGAAGGCGAACATCTCCGTGAGCGCCCCGACTTCCAGGTGCAGGTCGGCGCCGTCGATGCGCTTCAGCTCGCCGGCGGCATCGGCTCGCTCCATGAAGTCGCGCAGGTCCGCGAATGGCATCGGGCGTCTCCTCTCGCTGGTCCGGGGAGTCGGCACTCTGCCCCGCATGCTAATGCGCCGCCGCGTGCCGCGTCAATCCAAACCGCCCGCCGGCAGGGGGGCGCGCGACGGCCTGGCGGCGGATGAATTTATCCGAGGAACGGTCAAACGATGCTCCCTCCTTGGGTGGCGAATTGCTAGGCCGGGCGCGGGATTCGGCGTGCTGGTCGGGCGCGGAAGGTCGCATCGTTTACCCCGTACGATACTCCCCCGGGCGCTCCGCCGCGGGCCGGGCCGGCGGGCGGGCCCCGGGCATGGGCGCGGGCGGCGGGCGCGGGAAAGGCGTGTACGGCGTACGATAAGCGACCACGTTGCGCCGGACGGCGACGCTCTCCGGCGCGCCTCGCGGCCGGACAGACGAGTTAAGCGACCGGGGCGCGTCCTCATCCCCCCTCGCCCCGGGGAGAGGGGGGATGGGTTCGCCCGCGCCGGTGTCGGTCGGACACCGGGTCGGGTGGCGCTCCTTCAGGGCGCAGGAAGCAGCGCCCCTACAATAGAAGGCATTGGCGGGGGGCTGGCGTCCGGCGGCGAGGGGAACTGGACCGGGCGCCGCCGGCGGGGGGGGTGAGGCTCAGCGAGCCGCTTCTCACGAGCCACCTCTCATACGGGAGCAGCATACGCTGGCCCGCGGCTCAGACGATGCCCCTCGGGCAATGAACGCCTTTGCTAAGATAGGGCGATTCATGGGAGGGGAGGTGGCTCGTGCGCTGGCTATTGCTTCTGGGGGTGCTGCTACTGCCTAACGCGGCGCAGGCTCAGACCACGCCGCCGTCGCAAGTCCCGGTGGATATGACCGCGGTGACCTTGCCGACCGTGCCGAGCGGCCAGTGTCTCGCGCTGGACCCTGGCGAGCTGACCGTTGCGGTGCAACTCGTCGGCGACGGCTTCGGCGCGCCGGTTAGCTTTACGTTCGCCGGGTACGGCGGGGCGGATGGCGGCGCGACGCTGGCTTTCCCCGCCACCTATCAGCCGACCGTGCGTCGCGTCGTGCTGAGCGGGGGGACGTACTGCTACGAACTGCAGAACGAGGGCCCCGTCCCCGCCACTGAGGCCGACATGCGGTTGTACTGGCAAGCCGTGACGCTGCGGCTGACGTGGACCCCGCGCGGGCCGGCGCCGCGCTAGCCTGACGCCGACGACCGCACCGAGCGCGCCGAGGCGACAACTGAGGCGCAGCCGAAAGCCCGGGCGGCAGGCGTGCGTATCTACGCGACGCACGCGGCGAACTCGCTGGGCCTGGTCCAATGCGGGTGCTCGGGAGGACGGCGTGCGGGTGCCGAGCCGGGCGCCGCGCGGCGCCCGGCACCCTGGGGCCGCTCCTGCTTCCTGTGCGATACTGCGCTGGCGGCCCGGTGCGGCCGATCGCCCGGCGGCTTCCCGGATCGGTGTCTCGGGCGGCGCTGACCGGGCGGCAGGGGCCGAGCCCCGGCCCTACCTCGCGGTGATCAGCACCGCGGGGAGCAGCAAGTCGGGCCGGGCGGCCGGGGATGAGCCCCGGCCCTACAACGGGCTCGGTAGATGGGCGGGTATTAGCAGACCCGGCCGGGCGGCGGGGGACGAGCCCCCGCCCTACCTCGGGGTCGCCGGAGTAGAGAGCACCAGCAAGCCCGA
Organism: Pseudomonadota bacterium; assembly: GCA_021325365.1. The sequence continues at coordinate 497 of JAJPHF010000180.1, read as the reverse complement.
CTGGACGGCAGGGGATGAGCGCTTGCCCTACGACGTGTTCGCAAGGTCGGTCGGTATTGACGGACCCGGCCGGGTGGTAGGGGACGAGTCTCTGACCTACGCTGTTTGAAGCCGCGATAGCTGCGAAACGCACTGTAGGAACTGCGACGGCGGGAGCGGTGGATGGACTTCGGCTACTACATTCTGAACACTTACGTGCCCGAGCGGGATGGGCCGGCGGCGAGCTTGTACGCGCGTTATCTGGAGCAGGTGGATGCGGCGGCCGCGGCGGGCTTCGATACGGTCTGGGCGACGGAGCACCATTTCCACCACTTCGGCGGCATGACGCCTAGCCCGCAGCTGCTGCTGACGCTCATCAGCCAGCGCGTGCCGCGGCTGCGGCTGGGCACGTCGGTGTCGATCCTGCCGCTGCACCAGCCGCTGCGCATCGCCGAGGACTTCGCCATGCTCGACGTGCTGAGCGGCGGGCGGCTGGAGTTCGGCGCCGGGCGCGGCAT
>JAJPHF010000146.1 GCA_021325365.1 Pseudomonadota bacterium | reverse complement strand
GACGAGGCCACCAAGCTGGCGGAGACGATCAACGCGAACGGGCCGATCGTGGTGCAGGGGACCAAGGAGTACATCTACAACTCGCTGGACATGCCGCTCAGCATGGCCGAGAAGATGGAGCAGGTGTACTACCAGCGCATCCGCCAGAGCCCGGACTACGACGAGGGCTCGGCCGCGTTTGCCCAGAAGCGGCGCCCGGCGTTCAGCGGCACCCCCACCGGCGCCCGCCCCAAGCAGTAGCGGCGCCGAGCGCACCAGCCGGCGGGCGCCGCCCACGGGGCGGGCGGCGCCCGGGCCGCGGGCGCGGCCGTCGGGGCCTGTACAGGCGTGCGCGTGGGGCCGCGGGCTGTTACAGTGAGCGGCAGCACGGGGGCACGGCGCGCGGGCAAGAACATGAGGAGGGGGAGAGCCACGATGAGTCCCACGAGCGGGATCGGGCGGGAGTCCGGCCGAGGACGCGCGGCGCTGCTGGCCGGGGTGGCGGCGCTCGCGCTGCTCGCCGGCGCCTGCGCGCCGACGGCCGCGCCGGCGCGTGCGCCCGCGAGCCAGCCGGCGGCCGCGGGGAGCAGCGGCAATGCGTCCGCGGCGGCGCAGGCCAGCGGGGCGGCACCGGCGGCGGGCGCCCCGCCGCCGGCGGCCGCGAGCACGACGCCGCCCGGCCCACCGCTCAAGGTGCGAATGGGGCTCACGACGCCGAGCGGCTCGTACATGCCAGTGTGGGTGGCGCAGGAGGCGGGCTACTTCACGGAGAACGGCGTCGACCTGGACATGAGCTTGCAGGCCACGAACCCGGCCGCGATGGCAGCGTTTCTGGCCAACGAGATCGACCTGTTCGTGGGCGCGCCGGAGGCGGCTATCGCGGTGGGCGTGGACGGCGGCGACGTCACGTCGGTGGGGACGTCGCTCGGCAAGATCGTCCAGGCGCTGTACGCCCAACCGTCGATCACGCAGCCGGCGTTGCTCAAGGGCAAGGCGGTGGGCATCACTCGCTTCGGGGCGCTGAGCGAGTCGGCGGTGCGCTACTTGTTGCGGCAGTGGGGCCTCGACCCGGACACGGACGTGAGCCTGCGGCAGATCGGCGGCTACCCCGAGATGGTCGGCGCGCTCAGCTCGGACGGGATCGACGCGGGGATCATCGCGCCGCCGTTCAACCTGGCGGCGAAGGACCTGGGCATGGTCGAGCTAGGCAACCTGTGGACCTCGGCGCTGGAGTATCCGGCGATCTCGGTGAACGTCCACAAGCAGCGCACGCCCGAGCAGGACGAGGCGATCCGGCGGGTTATGCGGGCGCTGGTCGAGGGCACCCATCGGGTGAAGACGGACCGGGCGTTCACGGTGAAGGTGCTCGCCGACAAGCTGAAGAGCGATGACGCGCGCGCGAACGAGGACGCCTACGACGTGTACTCGGGCGTCTTCGAGCGCGACCTGCGGGTGAGCCGCGCGCAGTTCCAGACGGCGCTCGAAGAGCTGGCGCGCACGCGGCCCGAGGCGGCCAACGTCGACCCAACCACGATGTACGACAACCGCTTCGTGGACGAGATCGTGCAGAGCGGGCTCGTCGAGCGGCTGTACGGGCGTTAGGGCGCGGGGAGGCCGGTGTCCGCCGCATCGCCCGCGCCGAGCGACCTCGCGCTGCCGCCCGAGGTGGCCGCGGTGTTCCGCGAGTTCCGCACCTGCGAGTTCTCGACGCTGGCCCGCGACGGCACGCCGATCACCTGGCCGACGCTGGCGTTCTGGGAGCCGGCGCCGGGGCGGTTCCTGCTCTCGACCTCCATCGCGCTGGCGCAGAAGGCGTTCAACATCCGCCGCAACCCGCGCGTCGCGCTGCTGTTCTCGAACCCGACCGCGAGCGGCCTGGCCCGGCCGCCGGCGGTGCTGGTGCAGGGCGACGCGACGGCGCCCGACGAGGTGCTGACGTCGGTGCGCGGCTTCGAGGACAAGCTACAGCTCGTCTTCGAGCGCCAGCCCGCGAGCGGCATGTACAGCAGCAACCGGGTGATGCGCTGGCTGTTCGACTGGTACTACATGCGGCTCGGCATCGTCATCACGCCGCGCCGCATCCGCTGGTGGCCAGAGGGCGACTTCCTGGCGGCACCGCGCGAGGTCGAGGTGCCCGGTGTGGGTTAAGCTCGTGCGCGAGGTCGAGGGATCCCGTGTGGGTTAAGCTCGTGCGCGAGCTAGGGCGCTACGATAGCGCGGTGCTGACGGGACTGGACGCCGCGGGGTATCCGTACAGCGTGCGCTGCCAGCCGGACCCGGACGCCGCCAGCCAGACGCTGCGCGTGCGGCTGGCGGCCGAGACGCCGCTCCAGCCCGGCCCCGCGAGCCTGCTCTGCCACCGGCACGACGAGGTGCTCTGGAACCAGCGCAGCTTCCTTGCGCGCGGCCGTCTGGTCCGGCAGGGCGACGCCTGGATGTTCCAGCCGACGCAGCTCGTGCCGGGCATCGGCGTGGAGGGCGTGAAGGGGCTGGTGCGCTTCGTCATCACCGCGCGCCGCAACGCGAGGCGCTACCTCGCCGCCCGCCACCTCCCCCGCCCGCGCATCCCGTGGGCGGACATCAACGCCGCCAAGGCGGCCGCGCGGGCGCGGCGCGCTGGGGGGCAGTAAGGCGCCGCGGCGTGCGTCTCCACCCGGCGCGGCGCGCGGCCACTCGGAACCCCCGCGGTGTCAGCACTGGGCCCTTTCTGCGGTTAGGCATTTGCCGACGCGTGCGATTACGGCAGGCTCGCAGGTCGAACGTCGATTACCCCGACCATCGATACCGCACCATCGGGCGAATGATGGACGATGCAGTTGTTGCGGCTGCCCGTCGAGCATGTTCGACGGGCAGCCGAGTCCGGCTATCCAGTCGACGAAATCGTCGAGGTAAGGATCATTGGCACGCGAGCGATGACCCTGGCCATGTCGGACGATTGGCAGCAGGTGTTCAGGCAAGCGCTTCGGTTGATCGCCGAAATAGACGTAGTGATCCGACAGGAGCGCAAAGTGGCCGCCAAGATCGCGCTCCCGACGGTCCTCGGTGTGTATGCCCCGGCGCTGGGCCGGTGGATCGACAGAGAAGTCATAGATCGAGTCCCCGATCCGCCGGCGATAGTCCGAGCCACCCCAGTCGGGTATCTTCTGGGGCAATTGGTCAATAGTAAACGAGTCGTACTCGGCCATCGTCATCTTCTTGGTAACCTTCATAGCGTACACCACCTGACCGCTAATATCCCCCAACGGGGATGAGCGAGAGCCGGTGCCAACGATCCAGTCGCCGACCTGAGCCGCCCTTCGTATTTGTGGCTTACAGATGACAAGCGTACAGATGCCCCAGTAAGGATTGGGCGCGGCGCCATTATCATACCGTATACAGTACGTATAGAGCGTTGGCATCATCTTCCCCGAGCGAGCCGGCAGTGCTTGCCGAGCAACGGTTCCTCATTCGAGTACCATCATAGTACCTCGGCAGAGCGTGTAGCGGAGAAATTAAGGCGAGGGCGAGGGTAGCGTGCGGGTGTTGGTGACGGGCGGGGCGGGGTACATCGGCAGCGTGGTGGTGGAGGAGCTGCTGCGCGACGGGCATGCCGTGGTCGTGTACGACAGCCTGTACAAGGGGCACCGCGACGCGGTCGTGCCGGAGGCAGCGTTCGTGCAGGGCGACCTGCTGGACGGGGACGCGCTGCGGGGCGCGCTGCGGGCGCACGGCGTCGAGGCGGTCGTCCACATGGCGGCCGACTCGCTCGTGGGCGAGTCGGTGCAGGACCCGGCGAAGTATTACCGCAACAACGTCGTGGCGGGGCTGGCGCTGCTGGACGCGATGCGGGCGTGCGGCGTGCCGCGGCTGGTGTTCTCGTCGACGGCAGCGGTGTACGGCGAGCCGGCGAAGCAGCCGATCGAGGAGAGCGACCCGACCGCGCCGACGAACCCTTACGGCGACACGAAGCTGGCCTTCGAGCGGGCGCTCGACTGGTACGAGGGCGCCTACGGGCTGCGCTATGCCAGCCTGCGCTACTTCAACGCGGCGGGCGCGACGGCGCGGAACGGGGAGGTCCACAGCCCCGAGACGCACCTGATCCCGCTGGTGCTGCAAGCGGCGGCCGGGCGGCTGCCGGCGGTGACGGTCTTCGGCGACGACTACCCGACGCGCGACGGCACCTGCGTGCGCGACTACATCCACGTGGTGGACCTGGCGCGCGCGCACGTGCTGGCGCTCGGCATCCTGGACGCGCGGAGCGCCATCTACAACCTGGGCTGCGGGGGCGAGGGCTACACGGTGCGCGAGGTGATCGACACGGCGCGCGCGGTGACGGGGCGGACGATTCCGGTGCGGCTGGGGCCGCGGCGGGCGGGCGACCCGGCGGTGCTGATCGCTAGCTCGGCGAAGATCCGCGCAGAGCTGGGCTGGGAGCCGCGGCTGCAGGACCTGCGGGAGATCGTCGCGTCGGCCTGGGCGTGGATGCAGGCGCACCCGCGCGGGTATGGGGAGTGACCCCTCTCCCCCCCTGCCCCCCTCTCCCCCATAGGGGAAAGGGGGGAGCCGGGAGCGGCGGAGCCGAGAGTCCCCGCCCCTTATGGGGAAGGGGGCCACGCCGCTGGCGGTGGACAGCCACGGGATGAGCACGCCCGCCCTTATAGGGAAGGGTACGGGCTGTGCGCGCGGTTGACAGGGCGCGGGGCGCGGCGCCATAGTAGCGGGTGTCGGCCGCACCACCCCGCGCCGCGCCTGGCGCCGCCTGCTCCCGTGCCACGATTGCTCGCGAGCGGTCCGCCCATCGCGCTGAACGCGAGTGCCGGCAACGGCGACCCGGCGCCTCGCCATGCGATCCCTCGCGAAAGGTCCGCTCATGGAGGCTCCGGCTACCGCCACGCGCGCGCCCGGCCTGGCCACGCTGTTCCTGGCCTTCGGCAAGGTGGGGCTGCTGTCGTTCGGCGGCGGCTCGACGACGATGGTGCTGATGCAGCAGGAGGTGGTGGACCGCCGCGGGTGGCTCGACAACCGCGAGTTCCTGCTGACGATGGCGCTGAGCCAGATGTGGCCGGGCGTCCACCTGATCGCTCAGGCGGTGCTGATTGGCCACCGGCTGCGGGGGCTGGTCGGGGGGCTGGCGTGTCTGCTCGGCATGATGGTGCCGGCGACAGCCGTGACGATCCTGTTCACGGCGTTCTTCCTGGTACTGCGGGACAACCCGCTCGGCGCGGGCATGATCGCCGGGGTGCTGCCGGCGACGGCCGGGCTGGCGTTCGCCGTGGCGTATCGCTTCGGGCGGGCGGAGGTGGTGGGCCAGTCGCGGGCGGCGGGGGCGATGGTGATCGCGCTGGCGCTGGGCAGCTTCGTGCTGATGGCGTTCTTCCACGTGTCGTCGGTCGTCGCCGTGCTGGGGGCGGGGGCGCTGGCCATCGTGCTGTTCCGCCGCTTCGGAGAGGCCGATGGACCTCATTAGCCTGTTCCTGACCTGGCTGAAGGTGTCGCTGATTACCTTCGGCGGGTCGGCGCCGCTGCCGCTGCTGCGCGACGAGCTGGTGGCGCACCGGGGCATCCTGCAAGACGCCGACTTCGCGTCGGCGCTGGCCATCGGGCTGATCACGCCCGGGCCAAACGGGCTGTTCGTCATCCCGATCGCCTACTTCGTGGCGGGCGTGCCGGGCGCGCTGGTGGCGGCGCTGTCGCTGTGCTGCGTCGCACTGACGGTGCTGCTGCTCTTGTGGCTGCACAAGTACATTGCCCACCGCCCGGCCACGAAGGCCGCGCTGCGGGGCATCCAGGCGGCGACGCTGGGGCTCATCCTGACGCTCGGCTGGACGATCCTGGTCGCGACGATCCACGGCCCGCTCGACCTGGCGATCGCGGTGGCCGCGTTCACGCTGCTGTCGTTCACGCGCGTGGACGTGGTGTGGATCGTCGGCGGCGCGGCGGCGATCGGGCTCGCCACGCACCTGGCGGGGTGAGGGCGCTAGCGCCCCTCGAAGTGGGGCGGGCGCTTCTGCAGGAAGGCGGCGACGCCCTCTTGCTCGTCGGCGGTGCCGAAGAGAGCGACGAAGCTCTGCTGCTCTAGCTCGAGGGCGGCTTGCAGCGACAGGTCGGCGCCGAGATCGACGGCGCGCTTGGCCATCGCGAGGGCGAGGGGCGGCTGCACGGCGAGCCGGCGCGCCCAGGCCCGCGCCTCGTCCAGGAGGCGCTCGGCGGGCACGACGCGGTTCACCAGGCCGAGGCGGTAGGCCTCCTGGGCGTCGATAGAGTCGCCGAAGAAGATGACCTCCTTGGCCCGGGCAGCGCCGATGAGGCGCGGCAGGCGCTGCGTGCCGCCGGCGCCGGGAATCAGGCCGAGCTTGATCTCGGGCTGGCCGAAGACCGCCGACTCGGCCGCCAGGCGCAGGTCGCAGGCCAGCGCCAGCTCGCAGCCGCCGCCGAGGCAGTAGCCGGCCACGGCGGCGATGGTCGGCTGGGGCAGGCGGGCCAGGGCCTCCCAGCAGCGGGCGCGCGCGAGCGCGGCGGCGTAGGCGTTGGCCACGCCGGCGTGGGAAGTGGCGAACTCGCCGATATCCACGCCGGCGGCAAACGCCCGGTCGCCGCCCGTGATGATCACCGCGCGCACGGCGCGGTCCGTGGCGGCGGCGCGCAGCGCTTGCTCCAAGGCGCCGAGCATGGCGGTGTCGAGGGCGTTGCGCTTGGCGGGGCGGTCGAGGCGCAGGGTGAGCACAGCGCCGTCGCGCTCCACGACGACGCCGCTGGAAGCGGCGGGGTTGCTCATCGGAACCTCCTCGCGCCGCGCCGGGCAGCCGGGGCGCGGGCGGCGGTGTGTGCTGACGGACGGCGCCATAGCCCGCCTCAGGATAGCGCGAGCAGGCCGCGCGCGTCAGCCAGGCGGGCGGCGGGGCGGGCCGCGACGCGCGACGGCGGGCGGGTGTACACTGGGCCGACACCGCCCACGGGCGGCGACCGCGGTACGAGGAGACTCCCCATGTTGACGACACGGTTTACGCGGCTGGCGGGCGTCGAGCACCCGGTCGTGCTCGGGGGGATGGGCACCGGCACGTCGGCGCCGCTGGTGAGCGCGGTGTCGGCGGCCGGCGGCCTGGGGATCCTGAGCGCGAGCCACATCTCGCCGGAGAAGCTGCGCGCCGAGGTCGCGGCGATCCGCGCGGCCACCGACCGTCCGTTCGGGCTGAACTACCTGCTGGCGTTCTGCGACGACGAGCACGTGGCGATCGGCCTGGCGCTGCGGCCGAAGGTGATGTCGTTCGCCTGGCCGCGGCTCGACCAGGACCTGAGCGCGCACTTCGCCCGCGCCCACGAGATCGGCGCGCTGGTGGTCCACATGGTCTCGACGGCGGCGGAGGCGGTGCGCGTGGCGGCGGCGGGCGCCGACGTGATCGTGGCACAGGGCACGGAGGGGGGCGGCCACGTCGGGCAGATGGCGTCGATGGTGCTGATCCCGCAGGTGGTGCGCGCGGTGCCCGACCGGCCGATCCTGGCGGCGGGCGGGGTGGCCAATGGGGCGGGGCTGGCGGCGGCGCTGGCGTTCGGCGCCGACGGCGTGCTGCTCGGCACGCGCTTCCTGGCGACGCCCGAGGCGCCGATCCACCCGAACTACAAGCAGGCGATTGTCGACAGCGACGGCACGGACACGATTCTGACGGACATCCCGGACATCATCCAGGCGCGGGAATGGCCGGGCGCCACGAACCGGGTGGTGCGCAACCGCTTGATCGAGAAGTGGCTGGGGCGCGAGCCGGCGCTGCGGCAGCACCGCGCCGAGGAGGCGGCGGCGCTGGCCCGCGCGCGCGAGGCGGGCGACCGCGAGTGGGGCAGTGTGGGCACCGGGCAGATCGCGGGGCTGATCGACCGCATCGAGCCGGCGGGCGACATCGTGCGCCGCATCAGCGCGGAGGGCGAGCGGATCATCGCCGAGCGCCTGGCGGGGCTGGTGAGCGGGGCGGGCGCCGTGGCGGGCGGGCGGTAGCGGCACGGCGAGGCGAGGAGGCGGCGATGGCGCTGCGCGAGTACGCGAACGTGCAGGTGGAGCGCGAGCAGGGCATCACGCCGTTCCTCGATGAGAAGCGCTTCAAGCCCGGGCTCGGCCCGTACCACCGGGGGCAGTAAAGGGCGTTCGCCGCGGCGGCAGGCGCCTTCACGTGAGGGCGAGGACCGCGGCACCCATCCACCGAGAGGGAGCGTAGATGACGAGCTTGGTTACTCCCGCCCTGCGCGGCGAACTGGCGCCCACGGGCACGCTGCGCGTCGGGCTCAACCTCTCGAACACCCTACTGGTGAGCAGCGCGCCGGCGGACGGCGAGCCGACCGGCATCGCGCCCGACCTCGGCCGCGAGCTGGCGGGCCGGTTGGGCGTGCCCGTGGCGTTCGTGCGGTTTCCCAGCCCGGGCGAGCTGGTCGAGGCGGTGTCCAGCGGCGTGTGGGACGTGGGCCTGATCGGCGCCGACCCGCTGCGGGCCAGCGAGATCGTGTTCACGCCGGCGTACATCGAGATCGAGGCGACCTACCTGGTGCCCGCCGACTCGCCGATTCAGCGGGTCGAGGAGGTCGACCGCCCCGGGATGCGGATCGCCGTCGCGGAGAAGACCGCCTACGACATGTACCTGCGGGGCGCGCTCAAGCACGCCACGCTGCACCATGCCCAAGGGGGCGAGGCCACGTATGAGCTATTCCAGCGGGAGGGGCTCGACGCGATGGCCGGGCTGAAGGTGCAGCTGCTCAACGACCAGCCGAAGCGCCCGGGCACCCGCGTGCTGGAGGGCCGCTTCACCGCCATCCAGCAAGCGATCGGCACGCCGATTCAGCGGACCGCCGCGGCGGCCTACCTGCGCGAGTTCGTGCAGGACATCAAGCGCGGGCTCGTGGCGGAGCTGATCGCGAAATACCGCGTGCCCGGCGTCAGCGTGCCGCCGGCCTGAAGCGGTTTGCAGCCGCGCTGAGCAGGCGGCCGAGCCGGGGCCACGGCCAGCGTGTCGTAGCGGCGGCCACGCGAGTCGCCGATACGACACGCTGGCTGCTCACCTAGCACGGAGGCCGCGCCAGGACCGGGCGGGCGGCGAGACGCCGCCCGCGCGTCAGCCCGGTTGGATCGCTATTAGCAGCTTTCCCAGTCCCAGAGGGCGCAGCCGCTGCGGCGGCCGAGGGTGAACTGGTTGCCGGGGATGTAGGCCGTCTCGCCGGGCATGCCCGAGCGCAGGAACTGCGCGCCCGCGGTCTGGTCGCTGGCCGGCGGCGCCACCTCGGGGGTGCCGTAGGCCGGCTGGGCGGGGCCGCCCATCATGAACTCGCGCGGCACGGTGGGCTGATTGAACGTCAGGGGCGGGGCGCCGTCCTGGGCGAAGGTCGGGCCGGCGAGGCCGAGCATCACGCCGCTCGCCAGGACGGCGGCAAGCACGAATCGCATCGTATCGTTCCTCCAAAGGGGCAGCACTGCGCGCTGCTCACCCAAAGTGTGCCACTGGGTGAGGCCGGCGGCAGTGGCCGGGCTCACATGTCGGGAGTGGGGTAGCTCACTAGGGACGCGGCGGGGCGTCCGGGTATAGAATGCGGACAAGCGCATCAGAGAGGAGAGGCACGATGACCCAGACGGAGACGCGGTCCCAGGCGCCGACCAACGCGCAGCCGGAGATCTACCGCCTGCGGACGCCGCTGATGAAGCAGGGGCGGTCGGACATCACGCTCTCGAAGACCGAGAACATGACGGTGCGCATCAAGTGCTACGCGGCGGGCGGCGAGAACGAGTTCCACGCCCACGCGGCCGAGGACCACACGTTCGTGGTGCTGGCGGGGCAGGCGCGGTTCTCCAACCCCGAGGGCGAGATCGCGACGCTGGGCCGCAACGAGGGCATCATGCTTCCGCGCGGCGCGTTCTACAAGTTCGAGAGCTGCGCGGACGAGCCGCTGGTGCTGATGCGCGTGGGCGCGAAGGTGGGCACGGCCGAGGTGCCGCGGGTGACGACGGACGGCCGCCCGATCCCCGGCGACTCGCTGGAGAACAAGACGGTGCCGCCCATCGTGATGGAGGGCGCCTTCTACGAGTAGCGCGCGGGGGGGCGGCGTGGGCGGGCCTGGCGGCCCGCCCGCGCCGCCCCGCTGCCATTCCCTGCTCCCGGACGCTCCCCCTGCCCGATCCGAGCTTCCTCGGGATGCGGGCCGCTGGCGTCGGCCCGCGCGCCGGGCGCGGCGCGCGAATCCCCGTCGGCTCGCGCTCTGGTACGCATCTTGCGCTCGTAGGTCGCTACGATGCGGCCGGCTGTTTCAGCGGCGTCAGGTGTAGGCAAACCGGCCGGGGCGCGGCGCCCCGGCCGGCTCGGCAACTGGAGGCCGGCCCGCCGGCAAACGCGAGAAAGGAGGGTGCGACGCGCCGCGTCAACGGAGACGAGGAGCGCTCGTCGCGCGCACGGACAATGGCGGAGAAGAAGCCAGCCACGGGTAAGCAGGCAGCCCCAGCCCAGGGGGCGGCGCCGGCGAACGCGCCGGGCGCAGGCGAGACGGGATTCTCGCCCGAGGAGGCGCTGCGCCGCCGCGCCGAGGAGGCCGAGAGCATCGTCGGGTTCGTGGACCGCACGACGCTCGGCGGCACCGAGGAAGACGTCACGGGCGAGCTGAGCAACGCCGACCAGCACCCGGCCGACACCTCGGACATGACGTTCCAGCGCGAGCTAGACCTGACGGTGCGGAACATCGCGGAGCAGCGAGTGGCCGAGGTCGAGGAGGCGCTAGCGCGACAGCGGGCGGGCACCTACGGCATCTGCGCGAGCTGTGGGCAGCCGATCGACCCGGAGCGCCTGCGGGCGCGGCCCGAGGCGACGCTGTGTATCGCCTGCGCCCGCGAGAAGGAGCACGCGGCGCACCTGCCGTAGGGGCTACCGCACTCGCGGCGAGACGGAGGCCGAGGCTCGGCCTCCGTCTTGCTATCCGGCGGCCGGCGGCAAAGGTGCGCGGCGCACTGGCGGGCGAGGGGCCGATTTATCGCCCGGGCGGGGCAAATCCAGTATGATGGGGCGTGGCCAGCCGCACGCCGCCCGGCGTGGGACCTTCCCTCTACCCCCGCTCGCCGAGCGGCGGTTGGCGCGACGCGGCGGCCCCCGGGGGAGAGCGTGAAGCAAGCGGATTGGGCCGTGGGCCGCCGCGTTGTGATCGACGCCATGGGCGGCGATCACGCCCCGGGCGCGGCGGTCGCGGGCGCCGTCGCCGCGGCGCGCGAGTACGGCCTAGCGGTCGACCTCGTCGGGCCGGCCGATCTGCTGCACGCCCAACTGGCGCGTCGCCGCGTCCGCGACCTACCGCTCACCGTGATCGACGCGCCCGACATCGTGGCGATGGCGGAGGCGCCGGCGGTCGCCGTTCGGCAGCGCGAGCAGTCGTCGCTCCGCGTCGGCCTGCGCCGGGTGGCCCACGGCGAGGCGGATGCGTTCGTATCGGCGGGGAACACGGGGGCCGTGATGACCGCCGCCCTGCTGGAGCTGAAGCGCATCCGAGGCGTGGCGCGGCCGGCGCTGGGCGCCGTCATGCCCACGGCGCGCGGGCATTGCTTGATCCTCGACGTGGGGGCCAACGCCGACTGCAAGCCAGAGTACCTGGCCCAGTTCGCCATGATGGGCGCGGATTACGCCGAGCGCGTGCTGGGCATCGCCACGCCGAAGGTGGGGCTGCTGAGCATCGGCGAGGAGGGCGGCAAGGGCAACCAGCTCGTGCGCGAGAGCTACCCGTTGCTGCAAGAGCTGCCGCTGCGGTTCGTCGGCAACGTGGAGGGCAAGGACATCCCGCTCGGCAACGCGGACGTGGTGGTGACGGACGGGTTCACGGGCAACGTGGTGCTGAAGTTCGCGGAGGGGACGCCGCGGGCGCTGGCGCAGATCGTGCGGGCGGAGCTACTGCCGCACAAACCGGAGCGCATCGGGCTGCCGCTGCTGGCGGGCACGGCGCTGGCGGCCGTGGCGACGCCGCCGCTGCGGCGGCCGGCGGCCGCGCTCGCCGGGGCGGCGGTGGTGGGCGGCGGGCTGCTGGCGCTGGGGTTTGCGCCGGCGGTCACGCGGCTGGTGCGCCGCCTGGACTGGGCGGAGCACGGCGGCGTGCCCCTGCTGGGCGTGAACGGGGTGTGCATCATCGGGCACGGGCGCTCGCACGGGCGGGCGCTGAAGAACGCGCTGCGCGTGGCCGGGGAGGCCGCGGCGGGCGGGCTGGTGGAGCACATCGCGGCCGGCATGCGCGCGCGGCAGTCCGTGCCGGCGCGCGACGAGGTGGGCGGCTACGTGGGTTAGGGGCTGGGCCGCCGGCGAGCACCCCGGCAGGCGGCGAAGGAGCGGGGCGGCGTGCAGGTCGTCACGAACGAGGCGCGGGCGCGCGGCGAGCAGCGCAAGGGCAACTGGCTGCTGATCGGCGCCATGCTGGTCTACCTGGCGGGGTTCGGGCAGGCCTGGCTGGTGCCGGCGAACCCGCTCTCCGACGCGCTGTCCATCGCCGGGCTAGTCGTGGGGACGGCGCTCTGGCTGCTCAGCCAGACGTACATCCGGCGGGTTGGCGCGCGCTACCGGCAGGACGCCCCGCTGGAGAGAGCCCTCAAGGGGCTGGACAACCGCTACACGCTGGTGAACTTCGCGGACCGCGAGCTACCGGACCACCTGCTGGTCGGCCCGGGCGGCGTACGCGTGCTGGTGGCGCGGGGGCTGGCGGGTCGCGTGCGCTGCCAGCGCGATCGCTGGTCGCGCCCTGGTGCCGTTGGCTGGCTGGACGTGGTGAGCACCGACCACCTGGGCAACCCGGCCGCCGACGCCACGCGCGGCGTGGCGCAGGTAACGCGCCGGCTGGAGCGCGCGCTGGACGCGGAGCCGGCCGGGGCGCTGGTGACGGCAAGCATTGTGTTTACGAACCCGAAGGCGGTCCTGGAGATCGACGGCAGCCACTACCCGGTCACGCGCGGCCGCGACCTGCGCGCCCACATCCAGCGCGACAAAGGCAGCCTGCGCCCGCCGGAAGTGGCGCGGCTGCGCCAGGCGCTCGAACCCGCGGCCCGGTAGCCGGCGGTCCTCAGCGGCGTGGTTTGGCCCCGACAGCGCGGCCGGCTTGCCATCCGGCCGGCCCCGCCCGTCCCGGCGCGGCGGCGGGTCGGCCGCGCTCCCCGGCCGGGGAGCACTCGGCGCTCGCCCACACGCTCGCCACGCTCGGCACGGCTCTCGGTCGCCGCGTCGCGCTCGCCGACGGCTGTGACGCGGTTCACAGGCGCGCTGTGAGCGCCTTTACAGGCCGTTTGCCGCGAGGGCGGTACAGTAGGAACGTGATGAGCGACCTGGCAGCGCCCAGGCGCCAACGTAAGGAAGGAGAACGATCATGTGGGTGTGGACGGTTTACGGGTATCGGTGGGTGCCGGCGTATGCGCCGGTGGTCGCGTATCCCGCGCCGCTAGCCTACCCGTATTTCTGGTAGCCGGTGGTCGCCGCGGCGGCACCGACCTGAAGTGCCCCTGGTGGAGACGCCGCCAGGGGCGCTTCGTCATCGCTGGCGGGGCGGGCCCTCACCCCGGCCCTCTCCCAGGGGGAGAGGGGGAGGGACCAGGGAAGGCGCCCTTACCCCGGCCCTCTCCCCCTGGGAGAGGGAGTCGGGGAAGTCCACCGCGGGGTTCGGCGGGACCAGGCCGGGTGGCGATCGAGCGGGGCGCCGCGCGTCCGGGCAGAGGGCGTCGCGGCAGCGCGGCAATGGGGGACGCCGCCCGCTCGGGCGTGGCATAATGGCGCGGTTCGCGTGACACGGCCCCAAGTACTGGGCTCAGTCGCAAGACTGGGCAGGGATTGAGCCGCCTGTTCAGCCGCTGCTATCGCCAGCCCGCGACGCGGGCGCTCAGGACCGTCGCCCTGTTCGTCGTGCTCCTGGGCAGCCTGGCCTTCCAGGCACCCCCGGAGCGGGCGCCCGCCCCGAACGACCGCGTGCCGCCGCTCGCCGCGAGCGCGGTGCCCACCTTGGCGCCGCTGCCGACCGCGTCGGCGGGCGCGCTGTCGCCGGTGCCCCTCCCCGCGGCCGCCGGCGTGCTGCCCGCGCCGCAGGTAGACGCTCCCGGCGCCGGCCCCGTGCCCACGCCGCAAGCCATCGCCACGCTCACCGGCCGGCCGGAGAGCGACGACCACGGGCCGCGCTATGCGGGCTGGGCGATGGAGGCCTACCCGACGCTGTCGAGCAGCACGATGGAGCAGATCGTCGCGCGGCAGCAGGCGGCGGGCGCGAACGTCGTGTGGATCGGCCAGAACAACCCTGGCGAGGTGAACGCCCAGGGCGCCGAGCCGGGCCTGTCGTATGCCGTCTACGAGGCGTTCGTGGACGACAGCAGCCCGCTCAACGCCGACGCCCGCGCCATCGTGGCCGCGCAAGAGCGCTTGCTGAGCGCGGTCCGCGCGCAGGGGCTGAAGGCCGTGCTGCCGATCGGCTACCAGAGCCAGATGGGCAGCGTTTGGTCGGCAGCGCACCCCGACGCGCTGCGCACCGAGAGCCGGGGCGGCATCGATCGCACGACAGCGGTGGTCAACGCGTCGTTCTACTCGCCCGACTACCAGCGGGACATTCGCCGCTACTACGAGTGGGTGGACACGCGGTTCGTGCAGCCCTACCGCGACGTGATCCTGATGCTGAACCTGGCCGACGAGCCGTCGGGCGGCGACTACTCGACCTGGGCGGACGCGGCGTTCAAGGCGCGCAACGGCTACGGCTTCGCCGACGTGGGCGACGATCCCGGACGCATCACGCAGCTCGGGCAGTTCCAGACGAACTATATTGCGGACTACGCCGCCTGGAGCGCGGGGCAGTGGGCGGAGCTGGAGCCCGACTTGCCGACCACCATGTCGTTCGAGGGCGCCACGGCGCGCATCCACTTCCAGCTGCCGCAGGTGGAGGCGGTATTCGCGCGCACGCCGCCCACGTTTTATCCGACGTACGACGCCTACCCGCGCGACGGCCCGATGGACCTGCCGCTGGACGATACCGAGCTGATTCGGCTGTTCACGCTGGTGCGCAGTCTGGGCCACTACTCGGCGCGCTACAACCGGCCGTTCTGGCTGTGGTCCACGGCCAATAGCTGGGGGCTGTCGCAGGCGAGCCCGCAGCCGGCCAACGTGGCGGACGCGGTGGCCAACGACTACTACCTGGCCCTGCTCGCGCGCCAGACCGGCGGCTGGCTCCAGGGCATCGCCGCGTGGAACTACAACATCATCGGCCAGGGCCTCTACAACGACACGAACCGCACGGCCTACGACCCCGACACGATGTTCGCGCGCGTGTCGGAGAGCTTCCCGCGCATCCGCCAGATCATGGCGGCCCCGGCCGGGGCCGCGCGGGTGCTGATCCTGGCGCCGACCGGCTTCCCCTTCCGGCTGCTGGGCGCGTCGCGCACGGTGGACCCGTTCGCGTTCCGCTCCTATGACTTCCACCGGCTGGCGGTGTTCGCCCGCGACAACGTGCCCGCGGCAGTGGTGTCGACGCTCGACGGCGAGCCGGTGGACCGGCTGGCGGCGATCGTGGTGCTGTCGCGCTACGCGCAGGACCTGCCCGCCGACGACGCCGCGCGCCTGCGCGACTACCTGAGCCGCGGCGGCATGGTGATCGCGCCGCGCCACCTGAGCGGCGTGCTGGGGCCGCAGGCGGAGTACGTGGACGGCGACCGCGTCGAGGAGGCGTTCGCCGACACCTCAGACGCGCAGAAGCGGTCGCTGTGGCGGCAAGCGTTTGGCGTGGACCGGGCGGTGGACGGCGGCTTCTACGTCGCCACGGCCGACGACGCGCTGCTGTACACGATCGGGGGCAGGTTACAGACGGAGGTGCGCCTGCCGTTCCCCGGCCGCGGCTGGCTGGCGGACGCGAGCGGCTACCTGACGCAGCGCCTGGACGCCAACGGCGGGCGCTTGACGGTGAGCCTGGACAAGAACCAGTACGCTTATCTGACCCGCTGAGGGGGACGCGTGGAGGCAGCCCACGCGATGGCTTTTGGCGCAATACCGAACGCATCAGCGATCGCCCAGCGGAGTCGGTGCTATAGTGAGGCCGGGGAGCAGCCTGCACCCTCGGCAGAGGAGGCGCGCCGTTGGCCATCTATCCTGACGCGCGGCTAGCGGAGATCGATCGAATTCGTCGTACACATCCTCAACGCCGAGTGGTATGAAGGCAACGGTCCCCTGACGGAACTCCCCGAGGACGCACGGCCCATCGCGCTTTCTGCCACATAGGGATGGCGCTCAAGCCGGAAACCAGCCAGCACCTAGCCCGAGCAGAGGATCATCGCAGCGAGCTACTGGAGGACGCCATGGCCGTGCAGGGCGAAGGGATCGTGGCGCGCGAGGTGCGCGGGGCGGTCGCGCCGGAGCCACTGGTAATCGACGAGCCCGGCCCGGGCGAGGTGTTGGTGCGCGTGCAGGCGAGCGGGGTGTGCCACACCGACCTGCACATCCGCAACGGCGCGATCGCCAGCCTGCCGATGCTGCTCGGCCACGAGGGCGCCGGCATCGTCGAGGCCGTGGGGCCGGGCGTCGCGCAGCCGCGGGTCGGCGACTACGTGATCCTGGCGTGGCGGGCGCCGTGTGGCAACTGTCGCTTCTGCCGCATCGGCCAGCTGCACCTGTGCGCCAACAGCCTGAACGGGCAGCCGCGCCAGCACACGCCGGCCGGCGAATACCCGCCGCCGATCATGGGGCTGGGCACGTTCGCCACGCACACCGTCGTCCACGCCAACCAGGCGGTGCCCGTCTCGCCCGACATCCCGCCGGCCCAGGCGTGCCTGATTGCGTGCGGCGTGATGACCGGCGTGGGGGCGGCGCTGTACACGGCGGGCGTGCGGCCGGGCAGCAGCGTGGCGGTATTCGGCGCGGGCGCGGTGGGCACGAGCGTGATTCAGGGCGCGCGGCTGGCCCGCGCGTCGAAGATCATCGCGGTCGACCTGGAGCCGCGAAAGCTGGAATGGGCGCGGACGTTTGGCGCGACGCACACGGTGAACCCGCGCGATGGGGATGCGGTAGAGCAGATCCGGGCGCTGACCGACGGGTACGGCGCGAACTACGCGTTCGAGTGCGTGGGGCAGCCGGACGTGCTGGCGCAGGTGCTGGCGTGCCGCGACCTGGCCGGCGTGGCAACGCTTATCGGCGTGGCCGGGCACGGCAGCACGCTGGCGCTCGACCTGCCGCGCTTCTTCGACCTCGGCGGCTCGCTGCGCGTGAGCTGGTACGGCGATTGCCTACCCACTCGCGACTTCCCGCTGCTCGCGGAGTGGTACCTGCGCGGCGACCTGTTGCTGGACGAGCTAATTACGCAACGCATCGCGCTGGCCGAGGTAGAGGACGCCTTCCAGGCGATGGAGCGCGGCGAGACGCTGCGCTCGGTGATTACTTTCTAGCGGTCAGCGGTCAGCCGTCAGCCGTCAGCAGACGCGGGGAACGCGCTGGCGGCTGTTGGCTGACGGCTGAAGGCTGGCGACGGAGGAACGTATGCCCGCGGAGAGCCCGCGCGCCCAAGCGGTCCAGCTCGGCGACCTGAACCTGCACTACACGGAGTGGGGAGAGCCGACGGCGCCGCCGATGGTGCTGCTGCACGGCTTCATGGCGCACGCGCGCACGTGGGACCTGTTCGCGCGCGACCTGGCGAGCGACTACCGCATCCTGGCGCTCGACCAGCGGGGGCACGGCGACACCGGCGCCGCGCCGGGCGACTCGTACACCACCGACGACTACGTGGGCGACCTGGAGCGGTTCGCGGCGGCGCTCGGCCTGACGCGCTTCGTGCTCGTGGGCATGAGCATGGGGGGCCGCAACGCCATCGTCTACACGGCGCGGCACCCCGAGGCCGTGGCGAAGCTGGTCATCGTGGACATTGGCCCCCAGGCGCCGGCGCCCGCGGCGCCGCGCCCGGATGCGCCCCAGGACCCCGGCATCTTCGACAACCCGAGCCAGGTGGCCGACTTCCTGCGCGGCCAGGACCCGTACCCGCCCGAGGACTACCGTCAGGAGGTGGCCCGCCACTCGGTGCGCCAGCGCCCCGACGGACGCTACGAGTGGAAGTGGGCGCCGGGGCTGCTGACAGGACGACGCGGCGGCTGGGACACCTGGGCGGAGTGGCGCTCGATCCGCTGCCCCGTGCTGGTGGTGCGCGGCGCGGAGAGCCCCGTGCTGTCGCAGGACGTGGCCGAGCGCATGGTGCGGGAGCTGCCGAACGCGCGGCTCGTGGTGGCGCCGCGGTCGGGCCATCCGGTGCAGGAGGACAACGCGCCCGCGCTCATCGCGGCCGTGCGGGAGTTCCTGGCGGAGTGACCTACCCCCGGCCCTGCGACGCGGAACACGGCAAGCGTCGCTGGGGCCGGGGGTAGGTTTTTCGCGTATATGCTTGACACTTGCTGGTAAGTGCGGTATCAATAGCGAAGCTCGGGACTGGGAGTCGTGCTCCTGGTCTCGTGTCCTTTTATTCGGGGATGCACTCAATCGCCGGATTGGGCCGCGTTGTACAGCGGCCTAAGCGGCCGGCCCAGGTTGGGTGTGTAGGTTTGGCGAAGCCAAACGGACACACTCCCTCTGGCCGAGTGCTTAGAGTGTGCAAGACGGCCGGCGCACGCTGGTGGCTGCCAGCGGCCGGCCGCTCGCTTCGGGTCGAGTGGCGGTCCACGCGGCGCGGGTGGGCCGCAAGCGACCTAGCCTGGGAACAACGCGGGAGAAGACCATGCCCGAGAAGCCCGTTTACCTGACACCGGAGGGCTATGAGCGCCTGGACCAGGAGCTGCACGATCTGCGGACCGTGCGTCGGCCGGCCGTGGCAGAGCGTATCCGCAAGGCGAAGGAGTTCACCGACACGGTGGACAACGCGGAGTACGACGACGCCAAGCAGGACCAGGCGTTCATCGAAGGGCGCATTCAGGATCTGGAGCGCATGCTGGCCACCGCGCAGATCATCGACGAGCACCCCGCCGTGGACTGCGTGCGGCTCGGCTCGCACGTCGTGGTCGAGGACGAGAACGGCGAGACGCAGGAGTACCTGATCGTCGGCTCGGCGGAGGCCGATCCCCGCCACGGCCGCATCTCCAACGAGTCGCCCGTGGGGCACGCGCTGCTGGGCCGCACCGTGGGCGACGAGGTGACCATCAGCGCCCCCGGCGGCAGCTTCACGATGCGGATCACGCGCCTCACGTAGGCCGGGCGGCGTCTCCAGCGGCTACTTGGGCGCTTCCGCGACGGTGAGTGTGAGCGGCTCGCGGTCGGGCAGGATCAGCTCGGCCGACGGCTCCTGGGCGAGGATCGTGCCCGGGGGCAGGCTGGCGGTGGGCTCGGTGCGCACGGCGCGCACGGTCCAGCCGTGCTGCACGAGCTGGACGCGGGCATCTTCCTCGCGTTGGCCGACGAGGCTCGGCACGCGGATGCCGGAGCAGGTCGTCAGCCGCACCTTGGCGCCCCGCCGCATGAGCGCGCCGGGGTCGGGATCCTGGCGCATGACCCAGTCGCGCGGGTTGTCGTCGCAGGGCTCGGGGTGCGCCTTGACGACCTCCAGGCCGCTGTCGCGCCCGATCAGCTCGGCCTCGGCCAGCGTGCGATTGCGCAGCTCGGGCGCGCGCACGGACTGCAGCGGCAGCAGGAGGGGCGGCAAGAAGTCGAACAGCCCGGTGAGCGCCACCACGACCACCAGGGTGCCGAGCAGCGGCAGGATCACGGTCAGCGACGGGAGGCTCCAGCCGCCCGCGCGCCGCCGACCGGGCACGGCGATGGCGCCCGGGTCGACGCGCTCGCCTTGCAGCGCCGAGCGGAACGCCCACTCCGTCTGCTTCAACCCGGCCGACAGGTCGCTGTCGCGCGGGGGCGCGAGCAGCGCCGTCCGGAACGCCTCGGCGGTCGGCGGGCGGTCGGCGGGGTCGGGGGCGAGCGCCTGGCGGATCACGTACTCCAGGCCCCAGGACACGTCCGGCCGCTCGGCGCGCAGGCGGGGCGGCTCCGCGAACAGCCGCCGCGAGGCCGTCGCCAGCGCGTTCGGCCCGGCGAGCGGCGGCGTGCCGACCAGCATCTCGTAGAGCATGGCCGCCAGCGCGTAGACGTCGGTGCGCGGGCCGATGGAGTCGCCGCGCACCTGCTCGGGCGCCAGGTAGGCCGCGCGGCGCGCGATCGTGTCCAGCGACACGACGCCCGTCGCCACCGCCACGTGGCAGAGGCCGAAGTCGACGACCTTCGGGCGGCCCTGGCGGTCGAGCAGCACGTTCTCGGGCCGCAGGTCGGCGTGAAACACGCCCTGGTTGTGCGCGTGGGAGAGGGCATCGGCGATCGGCACGGCCAGGCTGAGCGCCGTGTGCAGCGGCAGCCGCCCGCGCAGGTCCAGCAGGGTGCGCAGCGATTGGCCGTCGATCAGCTCCATGACTAGATAGGGACGGCCGTCGGCGACACCCGCCTCGAACACCTGGCCGATGTTCGGATGCGTCAGACGCGCGGCCACCTGGCCCTTCTCGAGGAAGCGGGCGCGGAACGTCTCGTCGGCTGCCAGGTGCGAGGGGAACAGCTTGACGGCCACCTGCCGCCGCAGCTCGAGGTCGGTGGCGCGATAGGTGGCTGTCAGCGTGCCGCGGCCGAGCAGGCTGGGCAGACGGTAGCGCGCGGTGAGGCCCGGCGGAAAACCGGCGCTGTCGGGCGCGGCGCGGCCATCGGACGGCGGGCCGTCCGGCAGGCGACGGACGGCCAGGGGATCGTCGGCAGTGGCACTCATGCTCTCACCTGGGATGGATTTGCGGCGGTCGGCGGTGCGAGGCATGACGGTGCGCTGCAAGCAGTATACCAGCCCGCCCCGACGCTGGCCTTACCGGCCACGGCGCAAGAGGCTGAGGAGCAGTCGCGGCTCGCGGCACCGCAGCAGCAGGCCGCCGGCGAGGTAGGTCGCGAGGCCGACGACGATCAGCGTGCCGACGGCCACCAGCTCGCCGCCGAGGCCGCGCCTGTCCAGCGCGCCGAGCAGCCCACGGTCCAGGCCGCTCAGCACGGCGCCCATGAGCAGCGCCGCGGCCACGTAGCGCAGGAGGTCGCGGCCCAGGCCGCGCAGCCCGAGATCGCCCGAACGCCAGCGCAGCCACACCACGAGCAGGCTCGCCTCGACCCAGGCCGCGGCGGCGTTCGCGAGCGCCAGCCCGGCGTAGGCGCGATCGGCCGGCAGCGGGCCGTGCAGGGCGCCGAGCACCACCGCGGCGCTCAGCAGGACGTTCAGCAGCACCGCCAGGGCCGCGGCCTTCACGGGGGTGCGAGTGTCGTGGAGGGCGTAGAACGCCCGGTCGACGATCTCGACGACGCTGTGGCCCGGCAGGCCGAGCGCGTAGACGCCGACCGCGAGGGCCGTGGCACGCGTGACGTCCGGGGTGAACGAGGCCCGCTCGAACAGCAGCCGCACGATCGGCTCGCCCAGCACGACGAGGCCGACCGCGGCCGGGATGGTGAGGTACAGGATCATCCGCAGCGTCAGGCCGAATAACTCGCCCATCGCGGCGCTCTCGCCGGCGGCGCTCTGGCGGGCGAGGGTCGGGAAGACGGCGGTGGACACGGCCATGCCAAACACCCCCAGCGGCACCATCAGCACCAGCCAGGCGTAGTTCAGGTAGGCCATGCTGCCCGCGACCAGGAACGAGGCCAGGAAGACCGTGGTGATGAGCTGGTTGGCCTGCGCGACGCCGAGGCCGAACATGCGGGGGAGCATCAGCTTGCCGACCTCGCGCACGCCCGGCGCCCGCCAGTCGAGGACGGGCCAGTAGCGCGCGCGGATCTGCACCAGCCCCGGCGCCTGAATCAGCAGGTGGCCGCAGGCGCCCGCCGCCACGCCGATCGCCACGCCGTAGATGCCCCAGCGGGCGTGCAGCAGGACCGTGCCGGCGATAATGCCGAGGTTGTACATGAGCGGCGCCAGCGCGGCCCAGAAGAACCGCTGGAAAGTGTTGAGGATGCTGGTCGCGAAGCCGCTGACGGCGAAGATGACCGGCGACACCAGCATGATGCGCACGAGGCCGGTGGCCATCTCTTGAAGGTCAGGGCGCCCTGAGACGACGACCGCCATGACGGGGCGCGCGAAGACAATCAGCAGCAGGGCGAGGCCGCCGGTGAGGAGCGCCGCGAGGTTAATGGCCGAGCTGCTGAGCCGCCAGGCGTCCTCCTCGTCGCCGGCGGCCAGGTAGCGCGTGAACACCGGGATGAAGGCCGCGCCCATGACCCCGCCCGCGAGCACCTGGAACACGGCGTCGGGCACGGCGATAGCGGCGACGTAGGCCTCGTACTGCGGGGAGTCGCCGAAGTAACTGGCGAGCACCGCGTTGCGGACCAGCCCGAGCACGCGGCTGGCGATAAAGCCGGCCATCAGGATGCCGGCCGCGCCGGCGAGCGGCCGCAAGCGGCCGCGCAGCCCCGCCTCGTCGTCCTTGCGCGGATACGACGCCGTCGTCACTGCACGCTCACCGCCGCGCGGCCCACCTGCTGCACGCGGGCCAGGATCGCCTGGTGGGCGGCCTCTTCCAGGCGGTCGTCGAGGGGCGGGAACGGCACGCCGGCGCCGTAGCGGCGCACGAGCGCGCGGTGCAGCAGGTGGTCGGCGAACCAGGCGTTCTTCGGCAGCAGCGAGCCGTGCAGGTAGCAGGCGTAGACGTCGCGGTACACGGCTCCCTCGGTGCGGTCCTCGCCGTTGTTGCCGGCGCCGACCGCCACCAGCCCGAGCGGCGCGCAGCCTGGCCCGAGGTACGTCTTGCCGCTGTGGTTCTCGAAGCCGACCAGCGTGCGGCGCGCGGCGTCCCAGGGGCAGCGCACGACGACGTTGCCGATGTTGCGCCGCTCGCCGGCGACGGTCCAGGCGTCGAGCAGGCCGATACCGGGCAGCACCGCGCCGCTGCCCGTGCGAAACTCGCGGCCGAGCAGCTGGTAGCCGCCGCAGACGGCGAGCATCACCGCCCCGGCCTCGGCGGCCTCGCGCAGGGCAGCGCCCTTGTGGCTGACCAGATCGGCCGCGACCACCGCCTGCTCGCGGTCCTGCCCGCCGCCGAAGAAGTAGAGGTCGTAGGCGGCGGGATCGGGGCGCTCGCCCAGGCCAATCCCGTCGACGTGCAGGCGAAGGCCGCGCCATTCCGCGCGCCGCAGCAAGGTCAGAATGTTGCCGCGATCGCCGTAGGTGCTCATTAGCTCGGGGTATAGGTGCCCCAGCCGCAGGTCCACTTGCCCTCACCCCAGCCCTCTCCCAGGGGGAGAGGGAGTCAGACGCGCTGCTAGTCTTCCCAGAAGCCGGCGACGGCGCCCTGGCGGCGCAGCGCCTCGCGGAGCGCCAAGAGCGCCGTGTAGGTCGGCAGCACGTGCAGGGTGCCGCCGACGGGCGTTCGCGCCAGCGCCTGCTGCAATGCGCGGGCCACGTCGGGCTCGACTAGGAGGCGCTCGGGCGCGACGAGCGCGTACTTGAGCCGCAGCGCCATGTCGGCCGCCCGCGTGCCGCTGCACACCGCGCAGGCCACCTGCCCGCCGAGCAGCTCGAAGTCGGCGTCCCACAGCCAGGAGACGTCGGTGCCGTCCGCGAACAGATCGTTGATGGCGACGAGCAGCGTCTTCGGCGCGGGATCGGTCGTCAGCGTGCGCAGCACCTCCGTGCAGCCGACGGGATTCTTGACGAGCGCGAGCGAGACGGCGCGATCGCCGACGGCGATGCGCTCCAGGCGCCCGAAGGCGGCGCTGACGCGCGCCAGCCCGGCCGCTACGGCCGTGGGGGCGGCACCCAGCGCCAGGCCTCCCGCCGTGGCGGCGAGGGCATTGTACACGTTGTACAGCCCCGGCAACGGTAGGGTGAGGCGCAGCGCGCCCGCCGGGGTGTCGACCTGGAAGCGGGTCTGCGCGGGGCCGAGCTGCACGGGCTCGACGGCGACGACGGCGGGCGTGGGGCGGGCGAACGGGCAGGCGGAGCAGCGATAGGCGCCCAGGTGACCGTAGTAGCTGCGCGCGTAGGCGAGCGGGGCGCCGCAGACGGGGCAGAGGCGCGCGTCGGCGGCGTGCGACAGGCCGGGCGTGGCGAGGGCTGGCACCGCCACGCCGTAGTACAGCACCGGCCCCGGGTGGACGGCGCCCAGGCTGGCGACGAGCGGGTCGTCGGCGTTCAGCACGAGCGTGGCGCCAGGAGGCAGGGCGGCCAGCGCGCGCCGCCAGATCGCGGCGACGTAGTGGACCTCGCCGTAGCGGTCGAGCTGATCGCGGAAGATGTTGGTGAGCACGACGACGCGGGGGCGCGTGGGGGGAAGCGCCCGGGGCAGCGTTGCCTCGTCCACCTCGAACAGCCCCACGTCGGCGCGCGGCCGGCCGCGCGTGTCGGCCGCCTGGGCCAGGGCGCTGACGATGCCGGTGAGCAGGTTGGCGCCCGCGCGGTTGTGGACGACGCGCCGCCCGCTCGCGTCGAGCACCTGCGCGAGCAGCCGCGCGGTGGTCGTCTTGCCGTTGGTGCCCGACACGAGCACCACGCCGTCCGGCAGCGCGGCGCTCAGGCGGCTGAGCGCGTCGGGCGCGAGGCGCGGCACGACGTGGCCGGCGATGACCGTGCCGCCGCCGCGCCCCAGGCGACGGCTGAGCGCGCTGGCCGCGCGGCCCGCGAGCACCGCGCCTGCCAAGCGCCAGTCAGCGCTGCGTGCTGAGTGCTGAGTGCTGAGTGACAAGCGCTGTCTCCGCTCAGCCCTCAGCGGTCGGCGCGCAGCGCGCGGCGGGCGTCGGCGAGGATGTGGGCGTGGTCGAAGGCCAGCGCGGGGAGGGCGTCGAGGGGGAAGAAGCGGGCGTCGTCGGCGTCGTCGGCGCCGGCCAGGGTGCCGCCGAGGCGGCGCAGGAGGTAGGTCACGCTGACCGTGTGCCCGCGCGGGTCGCGGTGGAGGTCGGAGTAGACGCCGAGCAGGCAGTCGATCGCCGTGTCGAGGCCGGTCTCCTCGCGCACCTCGCGGACGACGGCGGCCTCGACCGTCTCGCCGACGTCCACGAAGCCGCCGGGGAGGGCGTACTGGCCCGCGAACGGGGGATTGCGCCGGCGGATGAGCAGCACGGCGCCGTTCTCGACCACCACGCCGTCGACGGTGAGCAGCGGCGTGCGCGGCGGCCCGTCGCTCACTTCGCCGGCTCGATCCGCTCGATGCGGTAGTGGACGATGCCGGCGGGCGTCTCGACCTCGACCACGTCGCCGGCCGCGTGGTCGACGAGCGCTTGCGCGACGGGCGACTGGATGGAGATCTTGCCGCGGCGGGGGTCGATCTCGCCCGGGCCGACCAGCGTGTAGCGGAACTCCTCGTCCTCGACCAAATCGCGGACGACGACGCAGGTGCCCAGGCCGGCGCGGTCCGCCGCGCTGCGCTCCACGATGGCGGCCGCCGAGATCGTGTCGCGCAGCGCGTTGATACGCGACTGCACCGCGGACAGCTCTTCCTTCGCCGCGTGATAGGGAGCGTTCTCGCGGAAGTCCTTGTCGGCCGCGGCGCGCTGCATGGTCGCGGTGACGCGCGGGCGCACCTCGTGCTCGAGCCGATATAGCTCCTGCTGGAGCGCTGCCAGGCCCTCCTGGGTCATCTCGACGCGCGCCTCGGCGGTCGCGGTATTGTTGTTGGCGGTCGCGCGGGTAGCCGCGGGCTTGCGGCGAACCTTGACGTGTAGGCCGAGATTGGTGTCGGTCCAGCCCCGCTTCTTCGCGTCGGCCAGGAAGTTCTTGAGCCCATCCAGGCTGCGCGTGGGATCGATGCCGACCTCGCCAAGCTGCTCCTGATAGCGCTCTAGCTCGATTGGCATGATCGCGTTCAGGTCGCGGTCGGGGCCGAGCCAGCGGGAAAAGCGCAGGAGCATTGGCGCCTGCGCCTCACGCTCCGCAGCCGGGAGGGTTCCCAGATAGGTGCTCACGGCCTGACCGAGCTGCATCCCGCTGGGGGCGCCGGGCGGCTGGCTGCTGGACATGGTGGGACCACCTCGATGCTAGTTACAATCTTGGGTGAACTTCAGTTTATAGCCGAGCGCAGGGCGCCGCCTCAAGGGAACGATGGAGACACTCGCGGCGGGCGCGGCGGCGCTCGGGGTGCCGCTCGGCCCGGAGCAGCTTGCCGCCTTCGCGCGCTACCGCGACGAGCTGCTGGCCTGGAACGCGCGCGTCAACCTGACCCGCATCGTCGCGCCGGCCGCCGTCGAGACGCACCACTTCCTCGACTCGCTCACCGGCGCGACGCCGCTGCTGGCCCGCTGGGGCGCGGCGGCATCCGTCCTGCCACTGCGCTGCCTGGACGTGGGGAGCGGCGGTGGCTTCCCCGGCGTGCCGCTCAAGCTGGCGCTCCCCCGGCTGCGCATGACGCTGCTAGAGGCCACGGGGAAGAAGGTCGAGTTTCTCGACCACCTGATCGCCGCGCTCGGGCTGTCGGAGGTGGCGGCGATCGCCGAGCGGGCGGAGACGCTGGCGCACGCGCCCGCGCACCGCGAGAGCTACGACGTCGTGTTCGCGCGGGCGCTGGCGCCGCTGCCCGTGCTGCTGGAGCTGACGCTGCCGTTCCTGCGCGTCGGCGGGCTGCTGGTGGCCCAGCGGCGCGGCGACCTGGCCGAGGAGATCGCTGGCGCGGCGTTCGCCTGCCAGACACTGGGCGGCGGCCCGCCGAGGATCATGCCGGTCACGGTCCCGCCGCTCGACGACGGCCGCGCCCTCGTCGTCGTCGAGAAAGCCGCCGCCACGCCGGCGGCCTACCCGCGCCGCCCCGGCCTGCCTGCCAAGCGCCCGCTCGCGGCGCGGTGACGACCCGACTGACATTGCTGTAAGCGGAGCGCGGGGCTAGAATCCGGCGAGGGCTGGCCCCCGAACGCGACGCGGCAGGGAGAGAGCATGGCGACGGAGCTAGCATCGCCGCGCTACGAGGTGCCCGATACGCTGGAGGCGATCGAGTTCTGCTACCAGCAGGGCTGGACCGACGGCCTGCCGGTGGTGCCGCCGACGCCGGAGCGGGTGGCGGAGTTCCTGGCAGTGGCGACGCTCGATCCGGGCACGGTGCTAGGCGAGGTGGCCGACCGCGGGCGGGCGATCACCGCCGAGAAGGCGGCCATCAACGCGGTGATGGCCGGCTGCCTGCCCGCCTACTTCCCGGTCGTCGTCGCGGCCATCCAGGCGCTGACCGACGACGCTTTCTGCCTGCACGGCAGCATGGCGAGCACGGGCGGCGCGGCGCCGCTCCTGATCGTGAACGGGCCGATTCGCCAGCAGATCGACTTGAACGCGGGCGGCAACGTCTTTGGCCCCGGGCGGCGGGCGAACGCGACCATCGGGCGGGCGATCCGGCTCCTGCTGCTGAACGTCTGCGGCGCCGAGCCGGGCGTGCTGGACCAATCGACGCTGGGGCATCCGGGCAAGTATAGCTACTGCATCGCGGAGAACGAGGAGGCGACGGGCTGGCAGCCGCTGCACGTCGAGCGCGGGCTGGCGCGCGACACGAGCGCGGTGACGGTGATGGCCGCGGAGGCGCCGCACTACGTGCGCAACGCCTTCGGGCAGACGCCGGAGGACGTGCTCGCCACGGTGGCCGACGTGATGGCGCACGGCGGCTACACGCAGGGCGCGTATCTCGTCGTCGTGGCACCCGAGCACCGCGCCGTGATCGAGCGCGCGGGGTGGAGCAAGGCCGACGTGCGCGCCTACCTGGCGGAGCACGCGCGCCGCTCGGCGGCCGAGCTCAAGCGCGCGGGCTACCTGCGCGGCGCTGTCGAGCCGGGCGACGCGCAGCGCTTCCCCCCGCTCGTCCGGGAGTCGGACCTGTTGATTATCACGGCCGGAGGGACGGGCGGCACGTTCTCGGCCGTAGTGCCGCCGTGGGCCGGCGGGCGCTCGTCGGAGCCGGTGACGCGCGCCGTAGCCGCCTGCGCGGACTGCGCGGTGCCGGCCGACAGCGCCGCGCCGACGCTTGGGTCGGAGGAGGGCGGCGCGCATTAGCGCCGCGAGGAGGCAGCATGGCGATTGCCAGCGAGAAGACGCTGACCTTGCTC
The DNA here is from genome assembly GCA_021325365.1 of Pseudomonadota bacterium. Next base: position 65,505 of record JAJPHF010000146.1, on the reverse strand, counting down.
GACCCGCGGACGGCCGCGCGGCCGGCGGGCGCGACGCGGGCGCCGCGGCTGGCCAACCTGCGCGGCCAACGCGTGGGGCTGCTGGCGAATGGCAAGCCGAACTCGCAGGAGTTCCTGACGGCGCTGGGGACGCTGTTGCGCGAGCGGCACGGCGCGGTGCCGGTGGCGCTCGTGGGCAAGCCGAGCGCCAGCCGCGTGGCGCCCGCGGAGACGCTGGACCAGCTTACGGGGCAGTGCGACGCGGTGGTGACCGCGGTCGGCGATTGAGGGTCGTGCAGCTCGTGCAGTGTGCACGACGGCATCGCGCTGGAGCGCCGGGGCATCCCGGCCGCGGTCATCTGCACGGACGCCTTCGAGCGGATGGCGCGCGCGACGGCGGCCGTGGCCGGGCTGCCCGACTACCCGTTCCTGATGGTGCCTCACCCGGTGGGCCGCCTCAGCCCCGAACAGCTGCGTGCCCGCGCCGCGGCGGCGCTGCGCGACGTCGTGAGGCTGCTCACCACCGCTGGCGGATAGCGACGGGGGCGAGCGCCACGTGACGTGGTGGGCCGGCGGCGCGCGGCGCTTGCGCGCTAGCCGGGCGAGCCGAGTCGCGGGGGCGGTTGCGGTGGTGGCGGCGCTGCTGGCCGGCTGCACGCCGCCGCCCGAGCGCCCCGGCCCGCGCCCCGGCGCTCCCGTCGCGCCCATCGTCCGCGTGGGGACGGGCGGCAGCCTGTACGACACGGGGCTGTTGCTTGCCATCGGTCGCGGCTACCTGGCGGAGCAAGGCATCGAGCTGGAGCAGGTTGGCTTCTCGACACCGTTCGGCGTGCTCTGGCCCGTCGTCGCCGGCCAGCTCGACGTGGGCACCGCGTCGCCCAGCGTCGACTTTTTCGACGCGCTGGCGAAGCCGGCCGCGCCCCGCATCGTCGCGTCGGCCGGCGAGGCGCAGCCGGGCGCGAGCCCGGCGGCGTTCGTGCTGCGCGCTGACCTGGCCCGCCGCCCAGACCTGAGCCTGCGGGGACGGCCGATTGGCGTCGACCTGTACGGGCTCGGCGGGCGCGAGGCGGCGCTCGCGCTGGCACGGCTGCGCCTGACGCCGAGCGACGTGAACCTCGTGGACCTCCCACCCGACCGCGCCGCCGACGCGCTGGCCGACGGCCAGCTCGACGCGGCGTTCGTGGTCGAGCCCGACGCGGCGCGGCTGGAGGCCGCGGGCCGCGCCGCGCGCTGGCTGGGCGTGGACACGCTGGACCCCGGCCAGGAACTCGCGGTGGTGCTGTTCTCGCCGAACTTCGCGGCGCACCGCCCCAGCGTCGGGGCGCGGCTGCTGGCGGCGTACCTGCGCGCGTTAGGCGAGTACACGGCCGCGCTGCGGTCGGAGGCGACGCGCGCGGCCTTGTGGCAAGAGCTGGCGCCGCTGCTGGGGATCGACGACCCGAAGACGCTGGCGCGGCTCAGTCCGGTCGCCTACCCGCCCGACGGCGCGCCGGATGTGCTGAGCCTGGCCACGACGCAAGCCTACTTCCTAGACGCCGCCTTGCTGGCCCACCCCGCCGATCTTAGCCAAGCGGTCGATCGGAGCTTTCTGGAGGAGGCGCCGGCTTACCTACCCCCCTAGCCCCCCCGCCCAATGTGGGAAGGGGGAACCGGCGGAGCCGGCTCCCCCCTTCCTTCACAGGGAAGCGGGCCTGGGGGTGAGGTCCGTGCGCTGGCGCCGCTGGTATTGTCGGCCGCTCGCGGCGTAGTATAGAGCGATTTTCATGATGCTAGAGTTAGCCCGGCCGCCGGGCGGCAGGGGACGAGCCCCTGCCCTACGTTGTGGTCGCCGGAATGCGAGCGTCCCTGCCGCCCGCGCTACGGGCCGGACGAGTCAGCCGGCTCAGTCGCTAGGAATATCCCTGTAGGGGCGCGAGGGCTGCGATGGCCGCTGATCCGAGGCAGGACGCGATGGCCGCCGAGAAGCAGGCGGCGGCGCGGCGCGCGGTCGAGTACGTGGCGGACGGCATGGCGCTGGGGCTCGGCTCGGGCACGACGATGCAGCACGTGCTGGACGCGCTGGGCGCGCGGGTGCGGACGGGGCTGCGGGTGGTCGGCGTGCCAACCTCGGAGACGACGGCCGCCCGCGCCCGAGCGCTCGGCATCCCGCTGGCCACGCTAGCCGAGCGCCCGGACCTCGACCTGGCGCTGGACGGCGCGGACGAGATCGACCCGCGGCTGGACCTGGTGAAGGGACGCGGCGGCTCGCTGCTGCGGGAGAAGGTAGTGGCGACGGCAGCGCGGCGGCTGGTGATCGTCGCGGATGCGACGAAGCTGGTGCCGATGCTGGGCGCGCGGGCGCCCGTGCCGGTGGAGGTGGTGCCGTTCGCGGCGGCCTGGTGCGCGCTGCGGCTGGCGCGCCGGGGCCTGCGCCCGACGCTGCGCGGCGGCGCCGCGCAGCCGTTCGTGACCGACAACGGCAACTGGATTCTCGACTGCACGTTCGAGCCAACGCCGGACGCCACGGCGCTCGCGGCCGCGATCCGCGCGCTGCCGGGCGTCGTGGAGCACGGCTTCTTCCTCGGCATGGCCGACACGGCCGTGGTGGCCTACACCGACGGACGCATTGAGGTGCGGCAGCGGGCATAACGGCAGGACGCCGGGCGGCGCGGTGGGCGGGGCGTAGCATCGTGCCGCTGAACGATCCGGAACCAGCGGGGCCGCGCTAGCGCGGCGCGTGGCGGCGGGCACGGCGGGCGGCAAGGGACGAGCCCCTGCCCTACGATTCTTGGTCCAGGCAGAAGAAGCAGCCCCCGGCACGTGCCGGGGGCTGTTTGCGGTCTGAGTGCGGGTGGCGCGGCTAGAGGCGCCAGGGGATCAGGAAGTGCTCTAGCTCGTCCATCGCCAGCGAGACGAGGTAGCCGAGCACGGCGATCACGATCAGGCCGACGTACATCGTCTCGACCGAGAAGGTCTGCCACGACTGCCAGATCAGGTAGCCGATGCCGGTCTTGGCACCCACGAACTCCGCGGCGACGATGATCAGCAGCGCGACGCCCGCGGCGAGCTTGATGCCGGTGAAGATCAGCGGCAGCGCGCCGGGCAGCGCGATGGTCCAGTAGAACTGCGCGCGGTTGGCGCCGAAGTTCTTGCCGACGTCGAGGTAGATGTTCGGGATGTTCATGACGCCGGCCATCGTGTTGTAGAGCACGAGGAAGAACGTGCCGATGGCGATGATGACCCACTTGCTCGGCTCGCCCAGGCCGAAGATGAGCATGATGAGCGGCAGAATGGCGATCTTCGGGATCGGGTAGAGCGCCGCGATCATCGGGCTGAAGAACGCCCGCACCCAGCGGGAGAGCCCCATCGTGATACCGAGGAGCAGCGCCGGGATAGCGCCCATCGCAAAGCCGATGACGATGCGGGTGACGCTGGCCGTCAGGTGCTTCCACAGCTCACCCGACGTGACGAGCGTCGTGAAGGTGCCCACGATCGAGCTAGGCGCGGGGAAGAAGCGCTTGTCCAGCACGCCGACCTGGACGAGGATCTCCCACAGCACGAGCAGCAGGATCGGGGAGAAGATCGAGAGCAGCCGCTCCTGGTTCTGGCGGCTAAGCCCGAGTGTGGGCCGCTCCGCCTCGACTGCCGTGCGGTCGGCAGTGACGTCGGCGAGTCGCGCGGTAGTGATAAGGCCCTGGATGTCTCCGGTGCTGACCCGCTCCTGAGCCATTGCCTCCCTCCTCGTCTGTGCTCTGCCGCGCCCGGGTGGCACGGCGAGCGACTACTAGCGTCCGCGCGTGGGCGGCTTGAACGACGGGTTGAGATCGGCGCCGCCCTCGGTGCCCTCCTCGCGCTTGGCCCGCAAGACCTCGTCGCGGAGGAGCTCCCAGATGCTGTACATCAGCTGACCGTATTGCGGCGTGGCGCGAATCTCGTAGACGGCGCGGGGCCGCTCGAAGGGCACCTGGACGTAAGCCTTGGTCTGGCCCGGGTGAGCGGTCATCACCATGATCCGGTCGGCGAGCACGATCGCCTCGTCGATACTGTGGGTGATGAAGACGACGGTCTTGGCCGTTTCCTGCCAGATGCGCAGCAGCTCTTCCTGGAGCAGCAGCTTCGTCTGCTCATCGAGCGCGCCGAACGGCTCGTCCATGAGGAGAATCTCGGGGTCGTTGGCGAAGGCGCGGGCAAGGCTCACGCGCTGCTTCATGCCACCCGAGAGCTGGAACGGATAGGCCTTCGTGAACTTCGTCAGGCCCACTTTGTCGATGTAGTAGGCGACGGTCTCGTCCCGCTGCTTCTTCGGCACGCCGCGCATCCGCAGGCCGTAGGCCACGTTGTCACGCACGGTCATCCACGGGAAAACGGACTGCTCCTGAAAGACCATGGAGTTGATCGGCTTGCTGGGGTCAGAGCTGTGCATGTCCAGGGTGCCGGTGGTCTGCTTCTCGAGGCCGGCCAGGATGCGCAGGAGCGTCGTCTTTCCACAGCCGCTCGGGCCCACGATGGCGAAGAACTCGCCGTCCTTGATGGTGACGTTCATGTTCACAAGCGCCCGCACGATGCTGCCGCGCACCGTGAAGGTCTTGTAGAGGTCGCGGACGACGATCTTGTCGCCCGCGTGTCCGGCGCTGCCGGGGGGGGCTCCCGTTACCCGCTCGGTCGTCGCCATCGCTAACGCCTCATCTCCCGCATTCACAGAACCGCACCCCGCGCCCCACGACCGACGCGGGGGTTTCTGTCTACTGGACGCGTGCAACTACTGTACGCGAAGTGTCCGGAACGCGCAAGGGGATCGGCGATAATTTATCGTCCCACGACCTATTAGGGTCGGGGCGGTTGATTCCGCGCCATGCCGTGGGCCTCGCCGCCTGTCGGTTGGTCCGCGCGACGTCGCCGGCAGTCGACCGGCTGCTCAGCGAAAGTACCGCACGTTGCGGGCCAGCGAGGCTTGCAGGCGCGGCGACCGGCAGGACACGCTCGGCAGCCGGCGGGCGGACGGTCGGGGGCGAGGGCTGCCGAGGACTTCCCGCAGCCGCGGCGCCGAGCATGGGCCGTATACTTCTGGCCATCCGCGCGGGCGAGGAGTGACGTTGCCATGACCGACACCCTGCTGGCCAATCCGGCGGCGCTGAGCGACTTGGTGGCCGCCAACCGTATCCTGGCGCACGAGGGCGTGCTCGACGCGTTCGGGCACGTGAGCATCCGCCATCCCGCGCGCCCCGAGGAGTACGTCATCGCGCGCTCGCTCGGCCCGGAGCTGGTCACGGGGGCCGACTTGCAGCGCTTTTCCCTCGATGGCCGCCAACTGGGCGGCGCCGCGGGCACGCCCTACTCCGAGCGCTTCATCCACGGCGCCATCTACGAGGCTCGCCCCGACGTGCATGCGATCTGCCACAACCACGCGCCGTCCGTGATCCCCTTCACTATCACCAACACGCCGCTGCGGCCAATCTACCACATGGCCGCGCTGCTGGGGCCGGAGGTCCCCAAGTGGGACATCGCGGCCGACTTCGGCGCAGAGACGGACTTGCTGGTGCGGACGATGGAGCAGGGCCGCTCGCTCGCCCGGGCGCTGGGCGCCCGCCGGGTCGTGCTGATGCGGGGGCACGGCAGCGCGGTGGCCGGCGGCTCGCTGCCGGAGGTCGTCTGGACGTGTGTCTACATGGCGGAGAACGCGCGGCTGCAGATGCAGGCGATGGCGCTGGGCGACGTGCAGTACCTGAGCCCCGGCGAGATCGCGCGGATGGGCGGCTATCAGCTCGATCCGCGCGGCTTCGAGCGCGCCTGGCACGCCTGGCGCAAGCGGGTGGGGATGGCGGACTGAGCCAGGGGCGGACGAGCGGGTAGTATAAGAGTGGCGACAGCGCTCTTGCGCCCCCAGGAGGTGGCCCGTGGCTACGCCCGTGGAGCCGCGTGAATCGGCGACGGTGATTCTCGTGCGGCCGGCCGTGCGGGCCGCGGAGTCGCCCTCACCCCAGCCCTCTCCCAGGGGGAGAGGGGGCAGCGGCCAGGGGGAGTGGACGCCGGGGGGTGGGGCGACGCCGTACGAGATCTTCATGGTGCGGCGGCCGGCGGGGAGCAATTTCGCGCCCGACGTGTACGTGTTCCCGGGCGGCAGCCTGCAAGCGGACGACTGGCCGCCCGGCGCGCACCCGCCCGCCGATCTGAGCGCCGCGGCCGCGCACGCGCGCCTGGGCGGGAGCGCGAAGGCGGGCCTGGACACGCCCGAGGGCAGTCTGGCACTGTGGATCAATGCCCTGCGCGAGCTTTACGAGGAGGCGGGTGTGCTGCTCGCCCGCGACGCGCGGGGCGCGTGGGTGGCGCTCGACGAGCCAGAAACGGCCCGGCGCTTCGCCGTCCACCGCGCCAGCGTGGCAAGCGGCGAGATGTCGCTCTGGGAGCTGGCGCGGCGCGAGGGGCTGACGCTGGCGCCTGGCGCCCTGCGCTACTGGGCGCACTGGATCACGCCGGAGGCGGCCAAGCACCGCTTCGACACGCGCTTCTTCCTGGCGCTCATGCCGCCGCGCCAGGAGGCGCTGCACTGCGGCGCCCAGACGGTGCCGGAGGCGCTCGCCTGCACGCCGGAGACGACGGACGGTGTGTGGATCGCGCCGGACGTGGCATTGAGGCGCCACGCCGCCCACGAGTTCCCGCTGGTCTTCGCCACGCTCAGCCATCTCCAGCGTCTGGCCATGTTCCCGACGCTGGAGGCGCTGTGGGCGCACACGGAGAACAAGCCGGTGGTCACGGTGCTGCCCCGCATGGAGGTGGACGTGACCCCACCCCGAATCGTCATCCCGCCGGAGGTGGCCGAGTGCTGGTAGCGCCACGGATTCACAAGCTGCTGGCCGCTAATCCTGGCCCGTACACGGGCCCGGGCACGAATACCTATCTGATCGGCGAGCGCGAGCTGGCCGTGGTCGATCCGGGGCCGGACGACCCTGTACACATCGACCGCATCGTGGAGGCAGTGGGCGAGCTGAACGCGCGGGTCGGCCTGATCCTGGTGACGCACCATCACCTGGACCACCTGCCCGGCGCGGACCTGCTGCGCCGCAAGACGGGCGCCCCGCTGGCGGCCCACGAGGGCATTCGGCACGCCGATCGCACGCTGCGCCACGGCCAGGAGGTGCCGGTTGACGGCGAGATGCTGGAGGTGCTGGCGACGCCGGGGCACGCGAGCACGCACCTGTGCTTCCTGCTGCGGGCGCGCGAGCTGTTGTTCTCGGGGGACCACGTGGTCGGCTCCGGCACGGTGGTGGTGAGCCCGCCGGACGGCGACATGGCAGCGTATCTCGACTCGCTGGCGCTGCTGCGGCAGTACCCGATCCGGCGCATGCTGCCCGGCCACTGGGACCCGGTGGAGGATCCCGAGGCGAAGATCACGGAGTACATCGACCACCGCCTGCTGCGCGAGCGGCAAGTGCTGGCCTGCCTGCGGCTGGGCGACGAGACGATCGGGGCGATGGTGGCGCGGCTGTACGCGGACGTGGACCCGCGGCTGCACGGCGCGGCGGGGCGCTCGGTGCTGGCGCACCTGCTGAAGCTGGAGCACGATGGCCGGGTGGTGCGGCGCGGGGACCGCTGGCTGCTCACCGACCAGGACGTGCTCGCCGCGCCCGCGGAGCAATCGGTGCTCCCGCCGCACGCGCACTAGCGCGCCGAGTTCGGCGCGGGGGCGGGCGCTCGGGCGATAATAGAGCAGCTAACGCGTTCGCCCAGGGAGGGACCATGGCCGAGCAGATGCGGCGCCAGTTCGTTAAGTTTAACTTCTTCAAGATCGATCCGGCGTGGCGGCGGCTCCCGCCGAGCGAGCGCGACGCGGGCAAGCGGGCCTTCCAGGCCGTGCTGGAGCGGTACGCCGAGCGCATGATCCTGCGGAGCTACTCGCTCGTCGGCATTCGCGGCGACTGCGACTTCCTGCTCTGGACGATCAGCGAGGACCTGGACGTGTTCCCCCCGTTCATGGCCGAGCTGCTGGCGACGGGGCTCGGCAACTACGCCTCGCTGCCCTACTCCTACCTGAGCCAGACGCGGCGCTCGATGTACGTGGACAAGCACCGCCACGAGGGCCAGGAAGGCTCGCGGCTCACCGTCACGCCGGGCAAGGCGAAGTACCTCTTCGTCTATCCGTTCGTGAAGACGCGCGCCTGGTACGCGCTGTCGAAAGAGCGGCGCCAGGAGATGATGGACGCCCACATCAAGCTGGGGCATACGTTCCCGAGCGTCAAGCTGAACACGACGTATTCCTACGGGCTCGACGACCAGGAGTTCGTGCTGGCGTTCGAGTCCGACGTGCCGAGCGACTTCCTGGACCTGGTGATGGCGCTACGCGAGACGGAGGCCAGCTCGTACACGGAGCGCGACACGCCGATCTTCACCTGCATCGCCATGCGCCCGGGGGAGATGCTGGACTTGCTAGGATAGCGGCTGGCCGCAAGGCGTGACCGGTCGCGCAGCGGCGCGGGGATTCGCGGCCCGGCGGTAGGGATTGCGGAGGCGTGATGGTTGCGGAGCCGGTGAGCGGGACGGCGGCGCTGGACGCGCTGCACGCGGAGATGGCGGGGCTGCAGCTCGAAGGGCTGTGGCGGCTGGGCGACGAGGTGCAGGCGGCGGAGCCGCGGCTGGTCGCGCGCCCGTACGTCTGGCGGGGCGCCGACGTGCGGCGCGTGCTGGAGCGCGCCGGCGAGCTGGTGCAGCACGACGCGGCGGCCGAACGGCGGACGATCCGCCTGGTCAACCCGGGCCTGGTGGCGCAGCACTGCGCCACGCACACGCTGGCCGCCTCCGTGCAGCTCATCCGCCCCGGCGAGGTCGCGCCCACGCACCGCCACACGCCCGCGGCGATCCGCTTCATCATCCAGGGCCACGGCGCCTACACGACGATCGACGGCGAGCGCTGCACGATGGAGCCGGGCGACCTGGTGCTGACGCCGCGCTGGAGCTGGCACCACCACGGCAACGCCGGCGACGAGCCGGTGATGTGGATGGACGGCCTCGACTTCCCGCTCGTCATCCTGCTGAACGGCGTGTTCTTCGAGCGCCACCCCGCCGAGCGCCAGCCTGAGACGCGGCCGGCCGATAGCTCGCAGCACCGCTACGGCGCCGCGCTGCGAGCGGTGCAACCGACCCGCCCGCCTCTCCTCACCTATCGGTGGGCGGACACGTATGCGGCGCTGCGGCGGCTGGCGGCGGTGGACGCGAGCCCCTACGACGACGTGGCGCTAGAGTACACCGACCCGCGGACGGGCGGCCACGCGCTGCCGGCGCTCGGCTGCTGGATTCAGCTCCTGCGGCCGGGGGTACGCACGCGGGCGCACCGCCACACGAGCAGCGCCGTGTACCAGGTGTTCCGCGGGCGCGGCTACAGCGTGGTGAACGGGGAGCGGCTCGACTGGCAGCAGGGCGACTTCCTGGCGCTGCCCACCTGGGCCTGGCACGAGCACGCCAACACGGGCGACGAGGAGGCCGTCCTCTTCTCGATCACCGACCTGCCCGCGATGGAGGCGCTGGACCTCTACCGCGAGGAGGCTTACGCCGCGCACGACGGGCACCAGCCCGTGGGTTGACGGGCCGCCGGCTGGCGCAGGCCCCTGCCGGGTAGCTCGCTGAGGATACGAGTGCGCCGGGCACGGCGCGAGGACGCGGCGCGGCGGAACGGAGAGGAGCGAGCCATGAGCATGCCGTGGGACCGCCTGCCGGAGCTAGCGGCCCAGGCCGCGCCGGCCGTCGAGCAGCAGGTCTACCAGGCCGCCGTCGAGCGCGACCTGATGGGCACGGTCGTCGCGGCGCTGGTGCAGGAGGCGATCGGTCGTGTGGAGTTTCCGCGGCCGGCCGTCGGGGGCGAGCTAATGGGCGCGGCGCTGGGGGCACTCGGCCGCGCGCTCCAGACCGAGGCGGGCGGGCTAGCGGTCGCCTCAGCAGAGCAGTGGCTGGCGCAGTCGCCGGCGGCGGCGACGCTGCGCGATGCCGCGCTGAACGGCGTGAAGCGCTACCTGGACGAGAACGGCGCCCACCTGCTCGACATCGTGGTCCAGGCGACCGCCGCGCGCCTGACCGCCCAGCAATAAGCGGGGCGGGCTCGGCAGGGCTCATCGCTCGTCACCGCGAGCCCCATCGCTGCGAGGCCGTATGCGAGAGCTGACGTACGCGCAGGCGCTGAACGAGGCGCTGCACGAGGAGATGGCGCGCGACCCGACGGTGTGGGTGCTCGGCGAGGACATCGCGGCCGGGCGCGGCGGCATCTTCGGGGTGACGCGCGGCCTGCTCGACCGCTTTGGCGCCGAGCGCGTGCGCAACACGCCGCTGTCCGAGGAGATCATCGTCGGCTCGGCCGTGGGAGCCGCTGTCACGGGCACGCGTCCGGTGGCCGAGCTGATGTATCTGGATTTCGTGGGGCTGGCGATGGACCAGATCGTCAACCAGGCGGCGAAGCTGCGGTACATGTTTGGCGGCAAGGCGCGCGTGCCGATGGTCCTGCGGGCGCAGGAGGGCGCGGGGCGGGGCAATGCGGCGCAGCACTCGCAGAGCCTCGAGGCGTGGTTCGTCCACATTCCCGGGCTGAAGGTCGTGGTGCCCGCCACGCCGGAGGACGCCAAGGGGCTGCTGAAGACGGCGATCCGCGACGACAACCCGACGATCTTCCTGGAGCACAAGGTGCTCTACTTCGCAAAGGGCGACGTGCCCGAGGGCGAGTACACGATCCCCTTCGGGCAGGCCGCCGTGCGGCGGCGCGGCGAGGACGTGACGTTCGTCGGCATCCACACGATGGTGCAGCGCGGGCTGGCGGCGGCCGAAGTGCTGGAGCGCGAGGACGAGATCTCGCTGGAGGTCATCGACCCGCGCACGCTCGTGCCGCTGGACGTGGACACGATCGTCGAGTCGGTGAAGCGGACGGGGCGGCTGGTAATCGGCCACGAAGCGTACGAGCGGGGCGGCATCGCCGGCGAGATCGCCACGCAGGTCACGGAGCGCGCCTTCGACTACCTCGACGCGCCCGTGGTCCGGGTGGCGGGCAAGAACGTGCCGATCCCCTACAACGTGAACCTGGAGCGCGCCGCCATCCCGCAGGAGCAGGACATCGTGGCGGCGGTGCGCCGGCTGTTCTGAGCGCCGCACACGGTCGGTCCGACGGACGCGGCGGGCGCAGCGCGATGGCGATCCGCCTGTTGACACTGGGATAGCCGCTCCGTAGAATGCGCGCAGGCGATGGGGGGTGCATGGCCTGGACGTACGAGGACCGCCTCCGCGCGCTCGGGCGGCGGATCGACACGGAGCAGGTTTCCAGCGTCTGCGTGACCGAGGTCGAGGAGGGCTTTCTCGTCGTCGGCCTGGGGGTGGCGCCGCAGCTGGGGGGCGTGGCGCGAGTCGGTCGCACGCTGGAAATCAGCCACGGCGAGCTGGACGCGCTCTGCGAAGAGATGGCGCGGGAGCACTAGCTTACATGAAGCTCTTCGTCGGCCTGGACCACTCGGATTACCAGGACATCTTTCGCGCCATTGGCCTGTACGTCGACGAGCACCGCTATACCAACGTGCGGGTCCTGGAGACGGAGGAGGGCATCGTCGTGCAGGGGGTGCCGCTGCGTGAGGACGGCACGCTGGCAGACGAGCACGAGGCCTACCTCTTCACGGAAGAAGACCTGCGCGCGCTCCTCCAGGTGGCGTACCAGCGTCGCATGCACGGCCAGCGTGCCGGCGCTCCCCCCCCGTAGCCGGCGCCTACGACAGCTCCGCGAAGGCGGCGCGCGCCGCCGCCACGGTGGCGTCCACGTCGGCCTCGGTGTGCGCCAGGCTGTCGAACCACAGCTCGAACTGCGACGGCGGCAGATACACGCCGCGCGCTAGCATGGCGTGGAAGAAGCGGGCATAGCGCGCGGTATCGGCCGTACGCGCGCTCGCGTAGTCCCGGACGGGCCGCTCCGTGAAGAACAGCGTCAGCATCGAGCCGACGCGGCTCACCTGCGCGGGGATGGCCGCGGCGGCCGCCTCCGCCGCGAGCCCGGCGGCTAGCCGCTGCCCCAGCGCGTCGAGGCGGGCGTAGGCGTCGCCGCCGTAGAGCAGCCGCAGGGCCGCGCAGCCGGCCGCCATGGCGATCGGGTTTCCCGCCAGCGTGCCGGCCTGGTAGACCGGCCCGGCAGGCGCCATCTGCTCCATCAGCGGGCGGCGGCCGCCGTAGGCCCCCACCGGCAGCCCGCCACCCAGCACCTTGCCGAGGCACGTCAGGTCGGGCGTCACGTCGTAGAGCGCCTGTGCGCCGCCGTAGGCCACGCGGAAGCCGGTGATGACCTCGTCGAAGATCAGGAGGGCGCCGTAGCGCTCCGTGACGGCGCGCAGCCCGGCGAGGAAGCCGTCGGCCGGCGGCACGCAGCCCATGTTGCCCGCGATCGGCTCGACGATGACGGCCGCGATCGCCTCGGGCTGGGCCGCGAACGCCGCCTCGACGGCGGCCAGATCGTTGTAGGGCACGGAGAGCGTGTGCCGCGCCATCGCAGCGGGGACGCCCGGGCTGTCGGGGGCGCCGAGCGAGAGCGGCCCCGAGCCGGCCTTGACCAGCAGGCCGTCGGCGTGGCCGTGGTAGCAGCCGTCGAACTTGAGGATCGTGTCGCGGCCGGTGGCGGCGCGCGCCAGGCGCAGCGCGCTCATCGTCGCCTCGGTGCCGGAATTGACGAAGCGCACCATCTCGACGCTCGGCACGGCGGCCGTGACTAGCTCGGCCAGCTCGACCTCGCCCGGCGTGGGGGCGCCGAAGCTGGTGCCGTCGCGCGCCGCGGCGGTGATCGCCGCGACGACCGCCGGCGGCGCGTGGCCGTGGATCAGCGGGCCCCAGGAGCCCAGGTAGTCGAGGTACACGTTGCCGTCGGCGTCGACCACGCGCGCGCCCTCGCCGCGCACGAGGAAGCGCGGCGTGCCGCCCACGGCGCGAAACGCGCGCACGGGGCTGTCCACGCCGCCCGGGAGTAGCCGCTGCGCGCGCTGAAATAGCTCTCGTGATACCTGCGTTCGCATGTGCCTCTCAATCCGCTGGCGCCGCGAGCCCTCACCCCAACCCCTCTCCCAGGGGGAGAGGGGCTACTTCAGGCGCCCAGCCAGCGGGCGACGTCCTTGGCGAAGTAAGTGATGATGAGGTCGGCGCCGGCGCGGCGGATGCCGGTGAGCTGCTCCAGGGCGATGGCGCGCTCGTCGATCCAGCCGAGCTGGCCGGCGGCCTTCACCATCGCGTATTCGCCGCTCACGCTGTAGGCGACGACGGGCAGGCCGAAGCGCTCGCGCACGCGCCAGACGAGGTCGAGGTAGGCGAGCGCGGGCTTCACCATCACCAGGTCGGCGCCCTCGGCCACGTCCAGCTCGACCTCGCGCAGCGCCTCGCGGCCGTTGGCGGGGTCCATCTGATAGGCGCGGCGGTCGCCGAACTGGGGCGCGGAGTCGGCCGCCTCGCGGAACGGGCCGTAGAACGCCGAGGCGAACTTGGCGGCATAGGCCAGGATCGGCGTCTCGACGTAGCCCGCGCCGTCCAGCGCCCGGCGGATGGCGCCCACGCGGCCGTCCATCATGTCGGAGGGCGCCACCAGGTCGGCGCCGGCCTCGACGTGGGAGAGCGCCGTCCGCGCGAGTAGCTCCAGCGTGGGGTCGTTCTGCACGTAGCCGTCCTCGACCACGCCGCAGTGGCCGTGGCTGGTGTACTCGCACAGGCACACGTCGGTCATCACCACCAGCTCGGGGGCGTGCTCCTTCACGGTGCGGATGGCGTCCTGCACGATACCGTGGGGATCGTAGGCCTCGGAGCCGAGGGGATCCTTGCGCGAGGGCAGGCCGAACAGCAGTACGGCGGGCACGCCGAGATCGCGCACCTCGCGCGCCTCGCGCGCCAGCTCGTCGAGCGAGAGCTGGGCGTGGCCGGGCATGCTGGCGATGGGCTCGCGGACGCCGCGGCCCGGCGCGACGAACAGCGGCAAGATCAGGTCGTCGACGGCCAGCGTCGTCTCGCGCACCAGGCGGCGGAGCGCGGGCGTGCGGCGCAGCCGGCGCAGGCGCACGGCGGGAAAGCCGGGCGAGGCGGGCTGCAGGGGCGCTGCTGGCTGCACCCGGCTGAGTGCCACAGGGGCGCTATTGGCGGCGCCCGGTGCTGTCCGTTCTTCGATCTGCATCGTGGTTCACTCCCAGCCTACTGGCGCTACCGACGCTCTGGATGAGCTGGGCGCCCCTAGCTATCTTACCCGCCGGCTAGCTCGCGGCACGCGCCGCCTGGCAGAGGGCGGCGACCAGGCCCTCGACGGTGTGCTCGCGGGCGACGATATCGACGTGCAGGCCCAGCTCGCGGGCAGTGGCGGCAGTGACCGGGCCGATGCAGGCTACGGTCAGCGGCGCGAGCAGCGACGTGTCGCCGTCCAGCGCGTCGACCAGGTTGCGCACGGTGGACGAGCTGGTGAAGCAGGCCGTATCGACCGCGCCGTCCGCTAGCACGCGCCGCGCCTCGGCGGCGAGGCCCTCGGCCGGCACGGTGCGGTAGGCGACGACGCTCTCCACGTCGGCGCCGAGCGCGGCCAGGCCGTCGGCCAGGGCGGGCGGCGCGATGTCGGCGCGCGGCAGGAGCACGCGCACGCCCCGCAGGTCGCGCCCCTGGAAGTCGGCCAGGATGGCGCTCGCCAGGGCCTCGGTCGGCGCGTAGTCGGCGCGAAGGCCGTGCTGGCGCAGGGCCGCCGCCGTGGCCGGGCCGATCGCGCCGAGTCGCACGCCGCCAAAGACGCGCGCGTCGAGCCCGAGCGCCTCCAAGCGCGCGAACACTGCCTCCACCCCATTGGCACTGGTGAAGATCACCCAGGGATCTAACCCCCCCGGCCCCCCTTCCCTGGGAAGGAAGGGGGGAGATGAGTCCGCCGACGCCGGTTCGCCCCCTGGCCGCTGCGGAAGGGGGGCCGGGGAGGTAGAGTCGGCGAGCGCCAGGAGCGCGGCGTCCAGGTCGGCGAAGCTGTCGGGCGGGCGGATGGCGATGGTGGGTAGCTCAATAGGACGGGCGCCAGCCGCGCGGAGGAGCGCGACGAGGGTGCTGGCTTGCTCGCGAGTGCGCGTGACGAGCACGCGCCGGCCGAAGAGGGGGCGACGGTCGAACCAGCGCAGCCGCTCACGGAGCCGGACGACTTCGCCGACGACGGTGACGGCGGGCGGACGCAGGCCGGCCGCCTCGACCCGGTCGACCACATCGGCCAGCGTGGCGACGAGCGTGCGTTGCTCGGGCAAGGTGCCGGCGGCGATCACGGCAACGGGGGTGGCCGGGTCGCGCCCGCCGGCGAGCAGCCCCGCGACGATGGCGGGCAGCCGCTCGACGCCCATGAGAAAGATGAGCGTGTCGGCGGCGCCCGCCAGGCGGTCGTAAGCGAGCGTCTGGGTGCCGCGCGCCTCGCCTTCCTGGCCGGTGGCGACGGCGAACGAGGAGGCGACGGCGCGGTGGGTGACGGGGATGCCGGCGTAGGCGGCGACAGCCAGCGCGGCGCTGATGCCCGGCACCACTTCGAAGGGCAGCCCGGCCGTGGCAAGCGCCTCGGCCTCTTCGCCGCCGCGGCCGAAGACGAACGGGTCGCCGCCCTTGAGCCGCACGACCTGCTTGCCCGCTCGCGCGCGGTCCACCAGCAGCGCATTGATCTCGGGCTGGCGTAGCGTGTGGCGGCCGGGCGCCTTGCCGACGTAGACCCGCTCGGCCGACAGCGGCGCGAGCGCCACGATCTCGGGCGCGGCCAGTCGGTCGTAGACGAGCACCTCAGCGCGCGCGAGCACCTCGCGACCACGCACGGTGAGTAGCCCTGGATCGCCCGGCCCCGCGCCGACGAGATAGACCTTGCCACCGTCCATGAGCCCACCTACTGCCCCTGCTCAAGGGTATCATTGCCGCCGCGTCGGCAGCACGGAGGGACGGTAGGGGGCGTCTCGGGGGCTTGTGGCGGGCGGCGGCGATGAGGGCAGCCGCGGGGCCGTGCATCCGACCCGACAGCGCGGACGCACCGCGCGCGGTGTCCCCGGCGCGCGGGATGGGGATGCTGGCGGGGCGCCGGCGGAGAGACGTGAGGAGAGTAGCTAGAAGCGGGAGGGGTGGGCGGTCCGACCGAAGGAGGACGGGCGACAGGCTAGGAGGCGAGCCCGGCGATGAAGTCGAGCGCGCGCGTGCGCATCGCGTCGTTTAGGCCGTGGCCCATGCCGGGGAAGAGGACGAGCTCGGCCGACACGCCCAGGTCCGTGAGGCGGTTGACCATCGCCTGCGCTCGCGCCACCCGGTTGTCACCCAAATAGGGGTCCCACTGGCGCGGGAGGTCGCCCGGGTCGCGGTCGTCGGCGCCGACGCCGATCAGGAAGGGGATGGGCTGGAGCGCGGCGCTATCGAAGCCGCGGCCGAACCGATCGCGGAGGTCAGCGGTGCCGATCGGGTAGTTCAGGGTCACAGCGCGGCCCTGGACCTGGGCGCGGCTGTCTGGGAGGGTGTAAGTGCCGGCCGAGAAGGCGGCGACGGCCAACGTCTGCTCGGGATAGATCATGGCAAACCGCTGGGCGAGCTGGGCCCCGCGCGAGAAGCCGAGCAGGGCGGCGCGGGAGTCCACGTCGAGGCCGGTGCGTGCGGGTAGCTCCTGCAAGAACTCGTGCAGGCGCGGGATGAAGCGACTGCTCTCCTCCCGAGCTACCTGGTTGGGGTCGTGCCAGTCGCCGTAGTTGTAGGTCGGCGCCACGACGAGCCAGTCTTCAAACTCGGCCCGCGCGAGCAGCGCGTTGCAGAAGCTGTGCGCCTCCTGGCCCATACCGTGCAGCGCGACGAGCACGCGGAGCCGCCCGCTGGTGACGGGGGGGACGTGGACGTAGAACTCGCCGAAGTCGTTGTCGCTGCGCGGCGCGACGAGCGGGGGGCGCGCTGGCGGGGGCGGGGCGACGACGGCGGCCTGCCCGTCCGTGGCCCGGGCGCGCGGCCCGGGAGCGACGTTCACGAGCGGCGCGGGATCGGCCGCCAGCGCCGGGGGACGCGCGAGGGCGACACGCGACTGGCCATCGTGGCTGCCAGAGGCGGCCACGGCCGCGGAGCGCCCGGGGCCGGCCAGGACGAGACCGCCGAGCGCGAGCACCAGGACGCCGACGAGCAGCGCAGCCGCAGATGCGCGAGCCGGCTGGCGCGGGCGCACGCGGCGGGCGGGCCGATAGCTGGGCTGGAGCATAGGGAGGGTCTCCTTAACGCACGGGTAGCCCGATAATAGAGTTCTTAGCGCAGATTGTCAATGGTATGCGAGCGAAGTGATCGGCGGCGAATGGCCGCGCGAGGACGCGCAGTTCGCACAACCCAAAATTCTCCGCGGGATATCAGGCCGCGGCACCACTCGCAAGCCGGCAGTCGCGCGGGCTGGGACCACGGAACGGTCAGTCGAGCGCTCAAGAGCATAATCGGCAGCGGATCGCGTCGAGTTGAGGCGCGCGTGTGTGGCGAAGTGGCGAGCGGCCGTGCGTATAGTGCGGTCGGAGCGACAGGATGTCAATGAGACGGGAGAGGCTGACCCCACAGGCCCGACAGGGGACGGAGAACAGGGCCGGGCAGAAACGATCCCAGGATGGACGCGGCGGTGGCAGCGGGCAGTGGCCGTGGGGCGCGTGATGGGCCTCGCTTCAGCGAAGGATGCCCGCCGCGGTGCGGCGGGCGCGGCGGCTTGACTCGATCGGTATATCGGACACAAAGGATGTCAGGTTGCCGCAGGACCGGGCGGTTCGTGAGCGGCTGCCCGCGAATCGTACGGCTCCTCAGCAGCGACGGCCAGGTGAGAGGACGCGCGGCGACCAAGATGGCAGCGAGTACCCGCAACCGATTACCTTGGCCACGGAGTGTTGCTTCTTCACGCCTGCCGGGGCATGGGGATATAATGGTGCAGGAGGTGGATGATGGCAAGATTCTCCACGGTATCCATGAAGGAGGCACGAGAGTCGGTGCTTCCGCCCCGGCGGGCGACGCAGGAGCGCTATCGGGAGTACGTGCGGCAGCTTAACGCGGACAGCGCGGGGAAGCTGGAACTTGAGGAGAACGATCGGCCGATTACCGAGCGCGCACGATTGAAGGCGGCGGCGAAGTCGGAGGGCGTAAACCTGCACATTCAGCGGCGAGGGTCCACCATCGTGTTCTGGCCGACGCAAGAGGCGCCGAAGACGCGCGGGGGCGCGCGCGGGCGAAAGCGCAGCTAAGCGAATTCCGAGCTGGTGGCCAGGATTGGCCGCGGTCCAGGGCGTGCGGTAGCCGAGGCTGGCGCCCGAGCGGGGCAGGCGAGGGCCGTAATAACACCCTGGTGAGGGTGCGTGTCGCGCGCACCCTCACCAGGGTGTTAACCCCCAGGGAATGCAGGTTTGGGGCCGAGCGGCGCCGCTCGAAGGGAGGCAGGCGAGGCCGGGGCGTGCAAGCACACGTGGAAGCAGGGTGCGCGCGTAGGGGATACTGAGGTTAGTCCATCGTCAGGCAGGTTGAACACATGGATCGCGGCGGCCCAGACGTGTCCGCGCTGCGCTCGCTAGACGACATCCCCACGGACGCCACCCCCGCCGAGCTGGTGCGCGGCTTCGAGCCCACGCCGCGCTTCGCGCACGTCTCGTTCGCCAGTTACCAGCCCGATCCGCGCGAGCCGAGCCAGGCGGCGGCCCGCAAGCGCGTGCAGCAGTTTGTGGCAGCGGCGGAGCCGCCGCCGAGGGGGCTGCTGGCGCGGCTCCGCGGCCGGGGCGGGAGCGCGCCGCTGCAGGGGCTCTACCTGGACGGGGGGTTCGGGGTAGGCAAGACGCACCTGCTGGCGGCAGCCTATCATGCCGCGCCCGGCCCGAAAGCGTATCTCTCGTTCGCGGAGCTGTCGTACACTATCACGGCTCTCGGCCTCGCGGCGACGCTCGCGGCGTTCCGTGAGGAGCGGGTGCTGTGCATCGATGAATTCGAGCTGGACGACGTGGCGAACACGCGGCTGGCCGCCAGCTTCCTACGAGGCTTGCGCGAGAGCGGCCACGGCCTGCGCGTGATCACGACATCGAACACGGTGCCCACGGACCTGGGCGCGGGGCGCTTCGCGGCGGACGATTTTCGGCGGGAGATCGGGGAGATCGCGGCGGTCTTCGAGACGGTCCACATCGCGGGCGAAGACTACCGCCATCGACCGCGGTCGGAGGCGGCCGCGGCGGACGGGCGCTTGAGCCGGGCTGCGCTGCACGCGGCGTACGCGCAGCACACGGCGACGCGAGGCGCGAAGGTGCTGGTGAGCGCGCCCGCGCTGCTCGCTCGGCTAAGCACGCTGCACCCGATCCGCTACGTGCGCTTGGTCGCGCCGCTCGAGGCGCTATACATCGAGGACCTGGAGCCCTTTCAGGATCAGGACATGGCGCTGCGGTTCGTCCACCTGGTCGACAAGCTCTACGACCAGGAAGTGCGGCTGGGGCTATCGGCCACCTGCCCGCTGCCCGATCTGTTCTTGGCCGAGTATCGCGACAAGGGGTACCGCAAGAAGTATCTGCGCTGCCTGTCGCGCTTGCACGAGCTGCTCGCCGAGTCGGCAGCAGCCCGGGCGGCTCTCCAGCCGGATGGGGCGCGGCTCGCCTGAGGGGCCGGGCCCGACGCGACCGAGGAAGAGACGGACGGCGGCGCCGGGCGCGGAGCACGGGCGAGCCGGGGACGGGAACACGGAAGCCCCGGGGCGCTCTGTAAGCGCCCCGGGGCTTCTGGTGCGCGAGCGAGCTAGCGGCAGACGTAGTAGTTGCTGCCGCCGTAGGTGGATGTGCAGCCCATGAAGAAGGCGTAGGGCTGGTTGTACAGGTACGGCGACGGGTTGCTAACGTTGCCGTTTTGCGCCAAGTAGGGGAACAAGCCGAAGGTGGGATAGCCGGTGGCGTTGTAGATGCCGCTCAGGGCAGGCGCGGCGTAGTACGGCCAGGGCCCGTAGGGGACGCCGGCATAACCGGCGATGCCGCCGTAGCCACCCGAGCCGTACGGCCCGATAGGATAAGGCCCCGGGATGGCCAGCGGCCCGATCGGGCCGCCCGGCGTGTAGCCCGGGCCGTAGTAGCCGCCGTACCCGTAGCTCGCGTAGCCAGGGCTGCCGTACCCGGCACCGGCGTACCCGTAGCCCCCGGACGGGTCCATCTGTGCGGACGCCGCGGGGACCCCCGCGCCGAGCAGCGTGGCCCCCAGCGCCAGGACCACCATCAGTCGCCGCATCAACCTTCTCCTCTCGCTCGCTACCGTCACTCGGCTCCCACCGGGGGCGCCGCGCTTAGCGGCACTGGTAGATGTTGCTGCCCACCCACGCGGGCGAGCACGCCCCGTTGTAGCCGTAGGGATAGTAGCCACAGGCCGCGTTGTACGCAAAGCCGCCGTAGGCCGGGTAGCCGCCGTAGAACGTGCTGTAGTAGGGGTACTCGCCGCCGTACTGCCCGGTCCAGAAGGGCATGTTCCCGAAGATGTCAGAGTAGTACGGGTTCAGGTAGTTGCCGAGCGTCGCGGTGTCATAGAACGTCGGATCGACGTAGCCGGCGCCGAAGTACGGCTGGCTGCCGCCGCCGGCCACGCCGCCATAGTACGGATAGCCGGCGTAGGCGCCGCCGCCCGAGGCGTTCTGCCCATACGGGTAGCCGTTCGTGTAGCTGGCGTAGTAGCTCGGGATGCCACCGTACCAGGACTGCTGGAACGGATAGTACTGGTAGCCCGGATAGCCGCCGCCGTAGACGGGGTTGATGTTCGCCGCCGAGCGGAAGCCGGGATAGGTATTGGACGTGCCGAGGGAGCAGTACTGCGCCGAGGCGCTGGGCGCCGCCACGAAGAGGCTCCCCAGGAAAGCCAGTCCCACGAGCAGACGCCACATGAGCCGCTACTCCTCACCACAACTAACGCGAGTGTCCAGGGAACGGCCGGGGCCGGGCCGCGCCCGGCAGGCTCCTCGCCCCCGCCCGGGAAGGTTAGCAGTACAGAATCGAGAACGGTTGCCCGCCCGTGAAGTAGGTGGGCAGGTAGAGCGCCGACGCGTAGGGGGCGTAGCCGCCGGCGTAGGGCGGCGTGCCGGGATAGAGCGACGGGGCGCTGCCGTAGTTGCCGCCGGCCAGCGGGTAGGCGCCATACTGCGAGAGGGCGCTGCTGCCGCCGTAGCCGCCGTAGAACGGGTAGCCACCATAGTAGTAGCCGACGCTCGCCGGGAGCCCGCGATAGCCGAAGTCGACCGACGGGTAGTCCCAGTAGGGCAAGCCGAACTGGGGGTTGAACGCCCCGTAGGTGTAGCTCGGGTAGTAGCCCCCCGCGCCGAAGAACGTATAGCCGTTCAGGAAGTTGGAGCTGTACGGGTAGTAGCCGCCGTACGACGGATAGGGGTACGACCCGCCATAGTACGGATACCCGTAGAAGCCGCCGTAGGCGTTGGGATAGGTGGGGTAGATGCCACCCGTATAGTTGGCGGCGTACAGGTTGTTCTGCCCGCCGCCGAAGCCTTGACCGCAGTACTGCCCATGCGCCGGGGGTGCGGCTAGCAGTAGCCCCCCGAGGAGCAGCAGGGCGCCCAGCAACTGTCGCACGAACTGCCTCCAACACTCAGCAGGCGTACCCGCCGTAGCCGGTGGTGCTGAAACTGCTTGGATAGCCGCCGATCCCGAAGCCCCGGCCGCCGAAGCCTACGGGCAAGCCGTTCCCGACGTAGGGCACCCCGGACGCCAGGACCGAATAGGGCTGAGCGGTACCGAAGCCGACCCCCGCCGGGTAGGGATAGTACCCGGCGCCGGTGAAGGGATAGTAGGGGTAGGTGGCCGGGCCGCCGACCGAGATCGCGCCCGAGCCACCGTAGCCCCCGAAGCCGCCGTACAGCGGCGCGCCGTAGTACGGGTAGTAGCTACCGTATTGGTTGACCGGGTAGTACGGGTAGTAGGCGTACGGTATGTCGCCGTAGACCGGCGTCCCGAACGCGCCCGAGTAGAACCCGGCACCCGGACCGAAGCTACAGTACTGCGCGGACGCCCCGGGCACGGCCAACAGGGTCAAGGCTCCCAACAGTAGGAGCGCGCTCAGAACTCGCCGCACTCGCCTCACCTCGCGCTAGCAGCCGAAGCTGCGGAACTCACGAGCCCCCCGGACTACCGAACGGAGTGGGGGATCGGACACTACCAGCCACTCTGCTGTGGTGGGGGCGGGCCCCAGGGGCTCCACCAGCCGCCCCAGCTGCCGGCCGAGGACATGCCCGACACGCCGCCCCCCATGCCCAGACCGCTCAGGCTGCCCAGGCCGCCGAAAGCGCTCGCCGGGCACGGCGACGGCAAGTAGCCGATCGTCTGGCGACCGAACGGCACGCCGGCGTTCAAGCCCTGCGTCATGACCTGCACCGGGTAGCCGAAGCCGTCGTACGGACCGTAGATGCCCTGCACCTGGTAGAAGTACGGGCGGCCCGCCAGGTCGAAGCCCTGCTCCGGCATGAAGAACGGCACGACCTGCCCGATGGCGCAGGTGTAGCCCTGCCCACCCGGCATGCCCATCCCGGCCATGCTCATGCCGGACATGCTCATCCCCGGCACGCTCATCCCCGGCATGCTCATCCCGCCCGGCATGCTCATGCCGCCCGGCATGCTCATGCCGCCCGGCATGCTCATCCCGCCCGGCATGCTCATCCCGCCGGACATGTCCATGCCGCCTGGCATACTCATGCCGGACGACCCGGAGCCCATATCGGTGCCCGAGCCGGAGCCCATGCCGCCGGTCTGGGCATTCGCGGGCAGCGCTGCGCACAGCACCGTGGTCGCGGCGAGCGCCAGCGCTGGCAATAGTCGTCGCATCAGCTGTCTCTCCTCTCCCGCCGGCCGGCCTACTGGCAGACCAAGAAGGCGCCCTGGGGGGTGCAGTTCAGGCCGTTGGTAATCCCAAAGCCGCTGAGCGCACCGTTGACGCCGACCGGGCTGAGACCACCGATGCCGCCGAAGCCGAAGCCGCCGAGACCGAAGGGGGACCCGAACCCGCCGAGCCCGCCGTTCAGGCCAAACCCGCCGTTCAGCCCGAAGTTCGCGCAGGCAGTCGGGTTCGCGGCACAGAGCTGGCCGAGGGTGGTGGTGTTCAGCGACTGGCCCGCGGTCAGCGCGACGCCCGTGCCGCCCGTCGGGACGAAGGTGATGACGTTGCCGGCCACGGTCACGGTGCCCAAGCCGAGGCTGATCGCCTGCGCGAGCGTCAGGTTCGCGAGGCCGCCGGCGCCCAGCCCGCCGAGGCCGATGCCGCCCAGACCGATGCCGCCCAGACCGAAGCCGACGGGCGGCACGCAGGGGCCGGGGCCGAGCACCGGCGCCACCGCGATTGCCTGGAAGAACGGCGTCACCGAGCCGGTGGTCGGGTTGATCTGGCCGCCCGCCTGGCACTGCACCGGGCCGGCGTTCAGGCCCGTGCTGAAGAACGGCGTGTTGCCGTTGAAGCCGAAGGACTGGAACCCGGGAATCTGCGCCGAGGCGCTGGGGATCATCGCGCTCAGCGACACCGTGCTGGCCAGCACGAACGCCGCAAATAGTCGCCGCATTCAGTATCTCCTTCCGCTGGGTGCCCCTAGCCACGCGGCGGCCGGACGCCAGCCGGGGCGCGGGCTGGGATAGGTTGAGAGTTGCAGGAGCTGGCGTTGGGCCTGCCCCGTACCGTCGCCGCGCCGCCACCTCCCTTCGCTTGCCGGGGGACGCGCACCTGGCCCCGTTCCCTGCGCCGGGTTGCCGCGACGCGAGCCGCGCGAGCGAATCCGTTGCAGGATTCAGGGCATGCCACCACGCCCCGAGTGCCGGGCCGGCGTGGGACGGTCCCTCCCTGTCACCGTATTAAACGGCGCGGCAGCCCAAACGTTACACTCCGCGGCGGCGCGGCATCCAGCGGCGACGAACAGGCGGGCGCCGCGCGAGCGAAGCTTCGAGAGGCCACCGGGTCGGCCCGGCGCGTGAGGGCGACGAGCCGCCGGGGCTTGGGAGGGAGACCCGGCGCCCCGCGGGCGCGTTGCGCCCGCACGGGGGCTATGCTACCATCCGGCAGCCTCATACCGCGCTCTGCGGGTCCCCGAGCGGAGAGGGAGAACGACACCACACATGGCGCGCATCATCGCCGTCGCCAATCAGAAGGGTGGCGTCGGCAAGACAACCACCACGGCCAACCTGGGCGCCTCTCTCACCCTGCTCGACCGCCGCGTGCTGCTGATCGACATGGACCCCCAGGGCAACCTGACCGCGGCGTTCGGCCTGGAGAAGCAGACCGAGCGGACCATTGCGGACGCCCTGCTCGACCGCCAGTGCCCGCTCCCCATCGTGGCCGTCAACCTGCAGACACACGCGGGCCTGGACCTGGTGCCCTCGGCCATTCCGCTGGCGGGCGCCGAGGCGGCGCTGATGAACAAGCTGGGCCGCGAGCTGCGCCTGCGCGACCAGCTGGCGACCGTCGAGGAGGCGTACGACTTCGTGCTGATCGACACGCCGCCGGCGCTGGGCCTGCTGACCATCAACGCGCTGGTGGCCGCGGGCGCCGTGGTCGTGCCGACGGAGGCGCGCTTCTTCTCGCTGCAGGGACTGCAGATGCTACAGGAGAGCATCGAGGAGATTACCTATTTGAATCCGCGCCTGCGCATCCTGGGGATTCTGCTGAGCAAGCTCGACCGCCGCCTGCGCGAGGAGCGCGCCGTGGCGGAGTACCTGCGCGACCGCTGGGGCGAGCTGGTGTTTCGCACGGAGATCGGCACGAACAGTAAGATACTAGAGGCAGGCTCGGCGGGCACCTCGGTGTTCCGCTACACCGGCGCGGAGCGCGCCGCGGAGATGTACCTGGCCCTGGCCCGAGAGGTGGTAGAGCGTGGCTAAGCAGGGCGGCTTCAACCCGGACCGGCTCGGCGAGCCCACCCGGCCCGAGCCCGTGGTGCCGCGTATACTGGAGACCACCCCCACCGTGGCGCAAGCCCGCGGCTTCACGGAGGTGCGGATCGTCGGCGTGGGCGGCGGCGGCGGCAACGCCGTGAACCGGATGATCGAGGCCGACGTGCGGGGCGTCGAGTTCATCGCCGTGAACACGGACGCGCAAGCGCTGGCGCAGTCGCACGCGCTGCGCCGCATCTGCATCGGCAGCGGCACGACCCGCGGCCTTGGGGCGGGGGGCGACCCCTTCCAGGGCGAGCGGGCGGCGCAGGCCAGCGAGGGCGAGCTGCGCGAGGCGGTGGCCGGCGCGGACATGGTGTTCATCACGGCCGGCATGGGGGGCGGCACGGGGACGGGCGCGGCCCCGGTGGTCGCGGGCCTCGCGCGCGAGGAGGGGGCGCTAACGGTGGCGGTGGTGACGCTGCCGTTCGCGTTCGAGGGCTCGCGCCGCCGGCGGTCGGCGGAGGGGGGCCTGCAGGCGCTGCGGGAGCACGTCGACGCGCTGATCGTCATTCCGAACGACCGCCTGATGCGGCTCAGCGACGGGCACCTGCCGATGGTCGAGGCGTTCCGCCTGGCCGACGACGTGCTGCGCCAGGGGGTACAGGGCATCGCCGACCTGGTGACTTACACCGGCCTGATCAACCTCGACTTCGCCGACGTGAAGTCGGTGATGACCGACGCCGGCACGGCGCTGATGGCGGTCGGCGAGGCGCGCGGCGACTCGCGGGCGCTGCAGGCGGCGCACGCGGCGATCAACAGCCCCCTGCTCGACGCCTCGATCGCCGGGGCGCGCGGCGTGCTGATCAACATCACCGGCGGGCCGGACCTGACCCTGACCGAGGTGAGCGAGGCGGCGAACGCCATCTACGAGGTCGTCGATCCGGGGGCGAACATCCTCGTCGGCGCCGTGGTCCACCCGCGGCCGCAGCCCGAGGTGAAGCTGACGCTGATCGCGACCGGCCTGCCGGGCACGGACAGCGTGCCCGCCCGCGAGAGCCGCGACCGCCGGGCGGCGCCGCCGGCGCGCGAGCGCGACGCCGGCTACGAGCGCGAGCGCGACCGGGAGCGCGACTGGGACCACGATTGGGACCGTGACCGCGAGCGGGACTGGGACCGCGAGCCGCCGCTGGCCGAAGCCCCGGACGAGGATGACCTGGACCTGCCCGCGTTCCTGCGCCGACGGCGGCAGCGCTGACCTACCCCCCGGCCCCCCTCCCTGAAGGAAAGGGGAGCGTGCATCACTACCGCCTCGGCCCCCCGGACGTGGAGGAGGCGGCAGGGACGGACTCGGATGTGTCAGCCGTCGCCTTAGCGAGGGGCGGGAGCGGGTTAGTCGCCGAAGCCGATGCCGAGGCCGCGCGCAGTCTGGACCAGCTCGCCGTCGGGGGGGACGCGCTTCAGCGCGCCGACGGCCTCCGCCAGGGGGACGGGGACGACGCGCGGCGTTTGGAGCGCGACCATCTGGCCAAAGCCGCCGGCCGCGATCAGGCGGGCGGCCGCAGCGCCGAAGCGCGTGCCCAGCACGCGGTCGAAGGCCACGGGGCTGCCGCCGCGCTGCAGGTGGCCTAGCACGACGGCACGCGCCTCGACCTCCATGCGCGCCTCGATCTCAGCTACGAGCCAGGCGCCGATACCGCCCAGGCGGGTGGGGCTGGTCTTGTCGGCCGAGGGCTGGACGAACGGCGCGCCGCCGCGCGGGGCGGCGCCCTCGGCGGCCACCACGATGCTAAAGCCGCGGCCGCGGCGCTGGCGCGCCGCCAGCGCGATGACGACCTGGTCGATGTCGAAGGGGAGCTCGGGCAGCAGGATCACGTCGGCGCCGCCCGCCAGGCCGGACTCGATGGCGATCCACCCGGCATGGCGCCCCATCACCTCGACCACGAGCACGCGATGGTGGCTCTCGGCGGTTGTGTGCAGGCGATCGATGGCCTCGGTGGCGGTTTGCAGCGCGGTCTGGTAGCCAAAGGTCACGTCGGTGGCGGAGAGGTCGTTGTCGATCGTCTTGGGCACGCCGACGACGGGCACGCCGAGCCGGTAGAACCGCTCGGCGATGGCGAGCGTGCCGTCGCCGCCGACGACCACGAGCGCGTCCAGGCTCAGGGCGGCGAACCGCGCCAGCGCCTCGGCCGAGCGATCGGCGCGGCGCACGGCGCCGTGCTCCTTCCAGACATAGTCGAAGGGGTTGCTGCGGTTGGTGGTGCCCAGGATGGTGCCGCCGCGCGGGAGGATGCCGCGGACGGCGTCGAGGGTGAGCGGCTGCACGCGCTCGGGGTCGAGCAGGCCGTCGAAGCCGTCCTCGAAGCCGAGCACTTCCCAGCCGTAGCTCCCCACGGCGGTCTTGACCAGCCCGCGCAGGACGGCGTTCAGCCCCGGACAGTCGCCGCCCCCCGTCAGCACGCCGATGCGCTGGACGGAAGAGTGCTGAGTGCTGAGCGCTGAGTGCTGAGCGGTCTGCTGTTGGGGCATCCCGCCTCCGGTACGGCGTGCTGCTGGGTGCTGATTTGGACCGCGAGGGACAACCCACCTGTCGTTCTAATCGTATACAATGCGGGCGGAGTCAACCGAGCCGAGCGGGGACCGGGCAGGGCGAGCAAGCAGCGCCCCGAGAGCGTCACGCGCTTGGCGGCACTCTTGTGCCATGCGGGGGTGGCGTGAACGACGACGTGCGGGCGCTCGCGGCGCTGCTGCGCCGGGCGGAGCGCGTGCTGGTGTTCACGGGCGCGGGCGTGAGCACAGAATCGGGCATCCGCGACTTCCGCAGCCCGGGCGGCATCTGGGACCGCTACCCGATCGTGTATTATGACGAGTTTCTGCGCGACCCGGAGGCGCAGCGGCGCTACTGGCTGCGGAGCCGCGAGACGTACCCGGTGCTGGCCGCGGCGGCGCCCAACCCGGCACACGAGGCGATCGCCCGGCTGGACGCGCTCGGCAAGCTGTGCCTGGTCGTGACGCAGAACATCGACGGCCTCCACCAGCGGGCGGGCGTGCGGACCGCCAAGGTGGTGGAGCTGCACGGCAACAACCACGAGGTGCTGTGCATCGCGTGCGACGCGCGCACGCCCCGCCAGGCGATCCAGGCCGAGCTGGTGGCCGGGGTCGAGGTGCCGCACTGCGCGCGCTGCGGCGGGCTGCTGAAGAACGCCACGATCTCGTTCGGGCAGGCGCTGCCGGAGGGCGCGTTGCATGCCGCCGAGCGGGCCGCCCGCACGTGCGACCTCTGTCTGGTCGTCGGGTCGTCGCTCGTGGTGTATCCCGCGGCCCTCGTGCCGACGATCGCGCGGGAGCACGGGGCGCCGCTGGTGATCGTGAACGAGAGCGCGACGCCCCAGGACGGCCACGCCGAGCTGGTCATCCGCGCCCGCGCCGGCTCGGTCCTGCCGGCGGCCGTGGCCGCCATCGAGGCGCCCGAGTAGGGCGCTCTGGGAGCAGCGGGCCTGGGGGAGTTTCCCCGAAGGCTACTCCCTTAATCTCCCCAGTAGCGCTGCTCCTGCCAGGGATCGCCGCGCATGTGGTAACCGTAGCCCTCCCAGAAGCCGGGGGCGTCGTCGGCGCGGAACTCGAGCCCGCGCACCCACTTGGCGCTCTTCCAGAAGTAGAGGTGGGGCACCACCAGGCGGAGCGGCCAGCCGTGGTCGAGCGCTAGCTCCTGGCCCTCGGCGCGGTGGGCGAAGAGGACGGTGGGGCGGTCGAGGTCGGCGAGCGGCAGGTTCGCGGTGAAGCCCTGCTCGGCGTGGACCATGACGTACTTAGCTTCCGGTTTGGGCCGCACGGCCGCCGCCACCGTCTGGAACGGCACGCCCTCGAACACCACGTCGAGCTTGCTCCAGCGCGTGACGCAGTGGATGTCGCACTCGACGCGCGTCTGTCCAAGCGCCAGGAACTGCTCGTAGGTCCATTCCTGAGGCTGCTCGACGAGGCCCCAGACGCGGAAGGTCCAATCGACCAGCCGCGGGCGCGGCACGTCGCCGTAATGGAGCACGGGCCAGCCTTTGGTGAGGTACTGGCCGGGCGGCAGTCGCGCGTCGGCCGGCTGGCCAGTGCGTCCCTGCTTGAAGAAGTCCAAGGACATCGTGTGCCCTCCTCTGGCGGCTGGAACCGGCGCGCTCGTCGCGTTTGGCAGACCCTCTTGATTATAGGGACCGCTGGCGGGGCGGCTCGGGGAGGGCGGAGCAGCGTAGGGCGCAGCCGGTTCATCTGGCACGTCGCTGCCGACGCGGGATGCGGGCGGCGGGCCGTGCGAGGGGCCGACGGCGGCGACGCGCGGCGCAGTTGCGGCCGGCTCGCCCGTCCCCCTATCCTCTCAGGAGACGCGCGACACGCGGACGCCAGAGGGCGCGAGAGCGCACGCACGGATTACCTCGATCCCCCAACTCGGCCCCGGCGCTGTCACGCGCGCCGCATCCCCGTAGCTCGCTGCAAGGGAGACCGCACGATGGCCGATCTGACGCACATCCGCACCGACGTGGTGGGCAGCTTGCTGCGGCCCGAGGCCCTGAAGGAAGCGTGGCGCGCACACGCGCGGGGCGCGCTCGACGACGCGGGGCTGCGCGCGGCCGAGGACCGGGCAATCCGCGAGGCCGTCGCGCTGCAGGAGAGCGTGGGGCTCGACGTGCTCACGGACGGCGAGTTCCGTCGCCTGAACTTCCAGGACAGCTTCGGCCACGCGGTGGCGGGCTACGAGGCCGGGGCGCAGGACATCGGCTGGCACGAGCAGCGGGCGGAGATCGCGCCGCCACACACGCGCCTGGACCACCCGGAGGGCGAGGTGGCGGGGCCGGCGGTGGCGCAGCGGCGTCCGGTGCGCGAGCGGCTGCGCCTGGTGCGGAACCAGCCGTTGGAAGAGTACGAGTTCGTCAGCGGCATCGCGCGCATCCCCGCGAAGGTGACGCTGATTGGCCCGGACCGCATTCAGCAGCGCTGGGACTACGCGCGGTCGGCGCCGGTGTACGACGGGCTGGACGCGTTCGTGGCGGACGTGGTGGCGATCCAGCGGCAGATCGTGCAGGGGCTGGTGGACGCGGGCTGCCCGTACGTGCAGATCGACGCGCCCAGCTACACGGCCTACGTGGACGCGCCGTCGCGGGCGCAGATGACGGCGCGCGGCGAGGACCCGGACACGAACTTCGCCCGCGGCCTACGCGCCGACAACGCGGTGATCGCCGACTTCCCCGGCGTGACGTTCGGCATCCACCTCTGCCGCGGCAACGAGAGCAGCCGCTGGCACCGCGAGGGCAGCTACGACGCGATCGCCGAGCGGCTGTTCAACGAGCTGCGGCACGACCGCTTCCTGCTGGAGTACGACACGGAGCGCGCGGGCAGCTTCGAGCCGCTGCGCTTCGTGCCGAAGGGCAAAGTGGTGGTGCTCGGGCTCATCAGCACCAAAGTGCCCGAGACGCCGAGCGTGGACGAGCTGCAGCGTCGGATCGACGAGGCGGCGCGCTACGTGCCGCTGGAGCAGCTGGCGATCAGCCCGCAGTGCGGGTTCGCGTCGAGCGTGGTGGGCAACCTGATCAGCGCGGACGACCAGCGCCGCAAGCTGGAGGCCGTGGTCGAGACGGCCCGGCGCGTCTGGGGCGAATGAGACAACGCCGGGGCCGCGGATCGCGGCGCCGCATCCAGGTCGCGGGATTCCGGCTAACCGAACGAGCGCTGGACAAGATGGCGGTTCACCGCGTCTACGAAGAGCAGCTGGAGCAGGCGCTATCAAACCCGTATCGTGTGATTCCTAACCGCCGAAGCCAGGCGCCCCGTATCTCTTCATCGGCCAGGATCACGATGGCGCGTGCATCGCGGCGCCCATCTTTCCGGCCGAGTCTCCGACCATCTGGGTTCCGGTGACTGCATGGTACTGCAAGCCAGCGGAGTGGGCACAGTTACCGCCACTGGACTAGACTGATGGCATGTGCGGTCGCTTGGGGATTCGGGCCACGGAGATAAAGGATGAACCCGAAAGATCAACGCGAGCTAGATGAGTTACAGAGCGCTGAGATGTGGGATTGGGAGAAGGGCGAGACGCATCCGGGCGAGTCGGATCCGACGATGGAACTCGTCGTATCCTTCAGCCGCGCTGACCTGCGCGCGGTAGCGGCGGCAGCACGACGCGCCGGGTTGAACAGCGCGCAGTTCGTCCGTCGGGCCGCCGTGGATGCCGCCCACGCCGCGAGCGCCGAGCCGATTGAGGGCCGACGTTAGCGCCGTTCGGCTGGCGCGGGTGCCATGCAGTGGGGAGGGCGTGGGGCCGGCGGCAATAGGCCGGGAGCATCGGGTCGGCCGGCTCAGCGCGCGTAGGGGCCGAGGACGCCGAGGGCGTAGTTGACGTAGGACTCGTCCACCACCTGGCTCACGTCGGGCGCGGTGCCGGTGATGCAGCCGAGGCGCTCGAAGAGGGCCACGTCGTCGCGGATGCCCGGCACGTTCAGGCGCCCATCGGGGTCGAGGCCCGCCGGCACGATGCGGTCGTAGAGCGAGAGGTCGGTCACGGTCGTGTACTGGGCGAGGATCTGGGCCACGTCGGCGCGGCCGACGTTCCGCACGAAGGCGTCGTTGTAGTCGCGCAGCGAGCGGATGTAGGCGATCATGAAGCGCTGGGCGGCGTCGGTGCGCGCGGCGAAGTCTGGGGCGTAGTAGAGCGCGGCGAGCTGCTGGTTGGGGTAGATCTCGTCGCCGCCCGCGAGGCGGTGGGCGATGCCGTTGGCCTCGGCGAGCGTGGCCAGCGGCTCGACCTGCCAGGTGGCGTCGAGCCCGCCGTTGGCGAGCGCGGCGTTCATGTCGGGGAAGCCCATGTAGCGCAGCTCGACGTCGTCGCGGGTGAGGCCGCCGCGCTCCAGCGCCCGCTCGAGCTGCGGGTCCTGGGAGTCGCAGCGGCTGAGCTTGCCGATCTGGCGACCACGGAGGTCGGCGAAGGTACGCAGCTCGCCGTCGTCCCACAGGGCCTGGCGGACGATCAGCGGGTAGTAGCCGAAGCCGGGGCGCTGCTGGCCCTTGTCGGCCACCATCTTCACGGGGATGCCGCGCGCGGCGGCCTGGAAGGGGTTGGCGGTGACGCCGGAGCCGCCGACGTCGAGCTGGTTGGCGCTGGTGAGCGTGACGATGGTGTTCGGGTCCCCGATCGTCTCCACGTTCAGGTCGAGCCCTAGCTCGTGGTAGTAGCCGCGCGCTAGCCCGATGTAGACGCCGGAGTCCGAGACGCTTGCGAGGAGCCCGACGCGGACGGACAGGGGCGGGCTGAGCGGGCCGGGGCCTTGCTGAGCCCCGGGGGCGGGCAGGGGGCCGGCTTGGACGGCTGGAGCGGCGGGCGGCCCCACGGTCTGCAGCCCGAGCGCCAGGACGAGAAGCGCCACACCGAGCACGCCGCGCCGACACCGCATCGTCGCCCTCCCGTCGGCGGCCGCGCTATTGGGGCGCCCGCCACGTATGCACCGCTTCGTTCGCGGTGGGGTCAGTGTAGGCGCGGGGGCGCGCGCTGTCAACGCGACCAGGTTAGCGGTTAACGGCGAGTTCCTGCCTGACGGCTCACTTGCCTCGCCTCATAGTCGGCTAGCTCCGCGCGCAAGTCGTCTAGCTGGCTTTCGAGGGCGGCGCGCATCAAACGCCGGTGGCGGGCATCGGGAGCGCTAGCCTCTCTATCCGCCTCGGCGAGAGCAAGAGCCAGCCGCTCAGCCTGCTCGAGGGTGACACGGTACTCGTGCTCGTCGGCGATCATGTCAGCGTTCCCAGATCAATCGCAACAATCCCTTTCGGCCGGCCGCGGCGGTCACTCTGAAAGAAATACAACATTGCCGTGCGCCATCCACCTACGCTTGAGTCTACCTCAAACATCTCCCCGCCGTACTTAGCTTTCTGCGCGGCGCGCGGCGGTACCATATCCTGCAACACCGGATCGAGGCGATCGAGGTCCACCCCCTCACCCTCCCAGCAGCCGTCGAAGTCGTTCGGCTCTGCCTTGGCGGTCACGAAACTGCCATTGATGTAGGCCCGACTACAGCCGGCTGCTTGTAGCTCCAACAAGGCTGCTCGAAGCCCGCCGAGCAGTGCGCGGCGCCGGTCCGTGAAAGCAAACCGCGAGGCGAATTCCTCCCAGGTAGCCTCCCACACACCCGGCGGCAGGTTGCCGCTCTCGCCCTCGAAGGCCGGGATTACTGGTCGGAAAAGCTGCGCATCAGACGGTGCCGGCGGCGTGGAGGGCGGCGACGTCGGCGGGCGGGTAGCCGAGGGCGGCGAGGACGGCGTCGGTGTGCTCGCCGAGGAGGGGCGCGGGGAGGCGCACGCCGCCGAGGGTGCGCGACAGGCGATAGGGCAGGCCGGGCATCGGCCACTCGCCGGCGCGCGGGTGCTGCACGGTGGGCTTGAGGCCGAGGTGCTCGACCTGGGGATCGGCGAAGACCTGGGCGAGATCGTAGATCGGGCCGCAGGGCACGCCGGCCGGCTGGAGGCGGGCGAGCACCTCGTCGGTCGTTAGCTCGCGGAGGCGCGGCCCGATCACGGCGACGAGCGCCGCGCGGTTCGTGACGCGGTCGCCGTTGGTGGCGAAGCGGGGGTCGTGGCGCAGGTCCGCAAGCCCGAGCGCCTCGCAGAAGCGCCCCCACAGGGCGTCGTTGGCCACGGCGAGGTTCGCGTGGCCATCGGCCGTGGCGAACGTCTCGTAGGGGGCGATCTGGGAGTGGCGGTTGCCCGCGCGGCCGGGGGGGCGGCCGGTGGCGAAGTAGGCACCGGCCTGGTACGAGAGCAGCGCGACCTGGCCGCCGAGCATCGACGTGTCGACGAACTGGCCCTGGCCCGAGCGCGAGCGCTCGTAGAGCGCGGCGGCGACGGCGTAGGCCGCGAACATGCCGGCCGCCAGGTCGGCGATCGGGATGCCCGCCTTGTTCGGGCCGCCGTCGGGCGGCCCTGTGAGGCTCATCACGCCGCCCATGCCCTGCAAGATCTGGTCGTAGGCGGGCTGGTCGCGGCGCGGGCCGTCCTGGCCGAAGCCGGTGATCGCGCAGTAGACGAGCCGCGGGTTGAGCGCGAGGGCGGCCTCGGGGCTCAGCCCCAGGCGGGCGAGCGTGCCGGGGCGAAAGTTCTCGACCAGCACGTCGGCGGCCTGCACGAGCCGCTCCAGCACTTCGAGGCCGCGCGGCGCCTTGAGGTTGAGCGTCATCGACCGCTTGTTGCGGTTGACGGTCATGAAGTAGCTGGTCTCGCCGTTGACGAAGGGGGGGCCCCAGGTGCGGGACTCGTCGCCCTCCGGCGCCTCGACCTTCAGCACGTCGGCGCCGAGGTCGCCGAGCATCAGCGTGCAGTAGGGCCCGGCCAGGGCGCGGGTCAGGTCCACGACGATCACGCCGGCGAGCGGGCCACCGGGGTGCTGAGCGCCGAGTGCTGAGGGCTGAGTGGGGTCGTGGGCGCTCACGATTGCGCCTCGGGCTCCGGCGGAGCAGCGGGGGCGCGGCCGTGGGGCAGCCGCTCGCGCAGGAGGTCCACGGTGCGCTGGAGGTGGTCCTGCACCTGCGTGAGATGGCGCGCGAAGGCCGCCCGCCGGCGCGAGGTGTAGGCGCCAATGCCGCGGTAGCGCGCGTAGCGCTGACGCACCAGGCGGGCGGGCGGCACCTCTTGCAGGCCGATCAACTCGTGCAGGATAGCGTCCTTCAGGTAGCGGGCGGCGGCGTCGGGATCGAGGTGAGCGCCGCCGGTCGGCTCGGGCACGATCGCGTCGATCACGCCTAGCTCGCGCAGGTCGGGCGCGGTGAGGCGCAGCGAGGGCGCGAGATCGGGTGCCAGCGCCGCGTCGCGGAAGAGGATGGCCGACGCGCCCTCCGGCGAGATCACCGAGTAGATGGCGTGCTCCTGCATGAGCACGCGATCGGCCACGCCGAAGGCGAGCGCGCCGCCGCTGCCGCCCTCGCCGATGACCGCGGCGACGGTCGGCACCGGGAGCCGCGACATGCGGGCGAGACAGGTGGCCATCGCGGAGGCCAGGCCCCGCGCCTCCGACTCGACACCCGCCTCGGCACCCGGCGTGTCGATGAACGTGAGCAGCGGCAAGTGGAACTTCGCCGCCAGGCGCATCATGCGGTCGGCCTTGCGATAGCCCTCGGGGCGCGCGCGGCCACCGTGGCGCTCGGGGTCGTCGGGATCGCGCTCCTGGCCGATCACGGCCACGGGAATGCCGGCCAGGTCGCCCAGGCCGATGATGACCGCCGGATCGTCGCCAAAGAGCCGGTCGCCGTGCAGCTCGAGGAAGTCGGGCATCAGCCGGTGGATGTAGTCGAGCGCGGTGGGCCGCGCGGCGTGGCGCGCGAGCTGGACGGTGTCCCACGCGGACCCGCGCCAGCCGGCGGAGACGATCTCGTGCTCGCGGCCGCGGCTCAGCCGGTACTCGGGGCTGAGATAGCCCAGCAGGCTGGCCAGCACTTCGCGCAGCCGCGTGCGGTCGACCACGGCGTCCAGCATCCCGTGGGCCAGCAGGAACTCGGCGCTGTGCGAGCGCTCGGCGGGCGGCGCGGGCGGGGGCGTGCTGGCGGCCGGCGGCGGGGGCGTCTCCAAGCGCGCCTGGACGACGGGAGGCGGCGGCGCAGAGCCCTGTGCCGGCGCCTCGGCAGGAGGCGGCGCGGCGGGCGCCGCCTCCGCGGCGAGCGGCGTGTCGGCGCCGTCCCGGCCGGCGCGCGCGGCGTCGTCCTTGCGGGCGACGCCGGTCTGCTCCAGCACGCGGGGGCCCGCGAAGCCGATGAGCGCGCCGGGCTCGGCGAGCGTCACGTCGCCCAGGCTGGCAAAGCTGGCGAAGACGCCGCCGGTCGTGGGGTGGGTGAGCACCGAGACGTACGGCAGTCGGGCGGCGTGCAAGCGCGCCACGGCCGCGGCCGTCTTGGCCATCTGCATCAGCGACAGGATGCCCTCTTGCATGCGCGCGCCGCCGCTGCCGACGATCGTGATCATCGGCAGGTGATGCTTCACGGCCAGCTCGAAGGCGAGCGCCACCTTCTCGCCGACGACCGAGCCCATGCTGCCGCCCAGGAACTCGAAATCGAGCACCGCGACGACCGCCGGCCGCCCGCCGATGCGCAGCGTGCCGGTCACCGCGGCCTCGCTCAGCCCCGTGCGCGACTGGGCGTCGAGCAAGCGGTCGCGGTAGGGGAGGCGGTCGCGGAACTCCAGCGGGTCGACGGAGATCATCTCGGGGTGGGTTTCGCGGAACGAGCCCGGATCGGCGAGCGCGGCGATGCGCTCGCGGGCGCCCAGGGTGAAGTGGCGGCGGCAGTGGGGGCAGACGCGCAGGCGATCGTACAGCTCGGCGCCCGCGAGCGCCTCACCACAGCGCGGACAGGCGGCGAGCGGCGCCGGCTCGGGGAGCGCCGGGGGGCGCCGCGTCCGGCGGTCCCCGAACAGGTCAGCGATGTTGCGCACGATCCCTCCTCGTCGAGGGGATACGGGGCCGGGCCGCACTGCCCGGCCCTTCCCGGTAGCCCGGCGGGACCTGGCCCGCCGCCACGCCCGGTCGCTGCTTAGAACACGCGTCCGCTATCCCCACTTTACGGCGCGCGAGAGCGGCGCGCCAAATTGGGTATGATCCCAATTGTGTCAAAGAGTGTGAGCGAGCGGCGCGGGCCCGGTCAAGCCGCGCCCGGCACCCTGCCGGGACGGCCGGCTCCGCCCGCCCGTGCGGCGGAAGGAGGGCCGGCATGCGAATCGGCGTGATTGGCGCGGGAGCCATCGGGCGCTACCTGATCGAGGCCGTGCGCGCGGGCAAAGCGGGCGACCACGAGGTGGTGGTGGTGGGCGACATCGTGCCAGGCCTGACCCTCGACGGGCTGCCCTACACGACCGACGTGCGCAGCCTGCCGAGCTACGGGCTGGACCTGGTGGTCGAGGCGGCGGCGCAGGCGGCGGCGCGCGAGTACGCCGTCCCGATGCTCGAAGCGGGGCTGGACGTGATGGTGATGAGCGTGGGGGCGCTGGCCGACGAGGCGTTCGCCGAGCGGCTGCGTGACACGGCCCGCCGCGTGGGGCGCCGCGTGTACATTCCCTCGGGCGCGCTGGGCGGCCTGGACGCGGTGAAGGCGGGGCTGCTGTCGGGCCTAGAGTCGGTCGAGCTGGTCAGCACCAAGCCACCGGTCGCGCTCCAGGGCGCCGCGTATTTCGACACCCACCCGGTCGACTGGGACGCCATCAGCGGGCCGACGGTCGTCTACGAGGGACCGGCAGCCGAGGCGGTGGGCTATTTCCCGCAGAACGTAAACGTGGCCGCCGTGCTCAGCCTGGCCGGCATCGGGCCGCACAAGACGAAAGTGCGCGTGGTGGCCGACCCTGCCGCGACGACGAACCAGCACAGCGTCCGCGTCAGGGGCGGCTTCGGCACGCTGGAAGTGAACCTCAGCAACCTGCCGACGCCCGAGAACCCGAAGACGAGCTGGTTGGCCGCGCTGGCAGCCGTGGCCATGCTGCGCCGGCTCGCGGACCCGTTCCAGATCGGGCAGTGACGGAGTGCGGAGTGCCGGCCGCTCGCGTGGCGAGCAACTCGCGGGCGGGGTTCGACACAGCGCTCAGGGCTCAGGGGTCAGCGCCTGGGACTGGGTGTAAGCGAGGGCGTCGGCGGAGAAGGCGTCGAGGGGGACGCCGGTCGTAGCGAGGAAGGCGGCGTCGAACTGGGCGCCGTCGTGTACGGCCGCGAGCAATTGCAGCGCGGTGTCGAAGCCGTAGCGCCCGTCGAGGAGCGCCGCCGCGTAGAGGGCCTGGCCGTAGGTCTGCTCGGCGTCGCGCGCCTGCGCGCTGCCCCAATCGGCGAAGCTCGCCAGGCTGCGAAGCGGCAGCAACCGCCCGGCGCGCGCGGCCGCGGCCACGCCGGCGTTGCGCTGCGTGATCCGTAGCCCTGCACTCGCCGGCGCCGCGTCCTGTAGGGTCGTGAGGGCGACGTGCTCGGCGTGGCCCTCGATCAGCCAGGCGGGCACGCTGCCGAACGTATCGTCCAGGCCGACCGCGGACTGCACGAGATGGACCGCCTCGTGGGTGAGGTCGAACAGCAGCGACGGATCGGTGGCGGCGACGTGGACGTACTGCCGCCAGGTGCCGTCGGCGCCACGCACGCCCTGCCGCAAGGCGCGGCTCAGGCCCGGCCCGCGGTAGTGCCCGCCGAGCGCCTGCTCTAGCTGCCAGCCCGACTTGTAGACCACCAGCTGCACCGGCCCGTCGTAGCTCGTGCCCGTCAGGGCCGCGATGGCGCTGAGCCGCGTGTCGAGCAGGCCGGCCAGGCTGGCGGCGCCGGCCGCGGTGACGCCGTCGTCGCCCTGGAACTGCACCTGCCGTCCCGGCAGGCGCAGGGTCTGGTAGCCGTTGCCGGCGTCACGAGGCGTCAGCCCATCCGGGGCGGG
Source organism: Pseudomonadota bacterium (assembly GCA_021325365.1). The sequence continues at coordinate 27,323 of JAJPHF010000146.1, read as the reverse complement.
CGGCAGGGCGCTCAGCAGCTCCAGCGCGACGCGCGCCGTGCGAGCGTTCGGCGTGTCGGGGAGGTCGAGCACCTGCTGGAAGTAGGCGCCGGCTTCCTGCAGCTGGCCGCGCGCCAGGAGCACGCGGCCCACGGTGAGGTAGGCGGCGCCCAGGTTCTCCACGGGCACGTCGGGGGTGTTCAGCGCGGCGAGCGCGTCGGCCACGGCGGAGGCGTAGTCGCCTAGCTCCAGGTGGACGAGCGCCCGGAGCGTGCGGCCCGTGCCGTCCTCGACGCGATCGAGCGTGTAGTCCAGGTCGGCCAGCGCGTCCGGAAGTTGAGCGGAATAGTAATAGGACATGGCGCGGATGAGGCGCGAATTGAGTCGGTCCGGCTGGCTGTCGATGAGCTGAGTGGTGAGGGCGATGGCCTCGCCGTAGCGGCCGTCGCGGGCGCTCTCCACCGCGCGCGACTCGTCATTCGAGAGGGTCTGGCCGAGGGGGGCCGCGGGCAGGACGAGCGCGGGCGCTCCCGGGGCATGAGGGACGGCCGTGACCAGCGCCGAGGCGGTTCGCGGTGCCGGCGCGACGCGTGCGGCCGCCAGGCTCGGCGCCAGGCCGACGAGCAGTAGCGCCGCGAGCAGGGCCCTGATCATCTTGCCCCGTGCCCTCCCGCCTGCAGGCGGCCGGCCGGGCGGCCGCCGCGCGTAATGATGCGCGTCTGTGATTTCTCCTGTCAACTATCATCCAGCAGGCGGCCTCGCCGCCGCTAGTTGGGCGGTCGGCAATCTTGAGCGAAACGCCCGGAGGCTATAGCGGCTTGTATGACCATTGAGCCACGGCGCCGGGGTTGCGGCCTCGACGGCCGCCGCGGGCGACAAGCAACCCGCGCTACGGACCGGCCGCGGCCCGCCAGGCTCAAGCCATGTAAAAGCTGCTCTAGCCGCCGCGTCCGCTACAGGATATCCGACAGGGCTCATGCAGTCTGCATGACGGATCAAGCACAAGGTTCGTATGAGCTGCCTAATGCTCGCACGGCGCCACGAGGGTAGTCTATGAGTGAGCCAGCTAGCGCTGTGGAGGAAGCCCGATGGCCGATGTGATGATGCTTCTGGTCGCGCTCGTCGCGTTTGCCGCCCTGGTCATCGGCTGGATGGTGCTCCCCGATGCCTCGCAGGCCGAGAGCGCCCCGGTCGCCGCGACGACGCGGATGGCCGAGGCCGCCTGAAGGCAGTCGGTCGCGCCCCGCTGCCCCGGGCTACTCGCGGAACGACGGCGCCCCGCGACGGTTGCCCCGTCGCGGGGCGCTTTGCGCGCTCGCGTCGCCCCAGCCGAGGCGCGGGCGTAGCGCCGTCGGCGACGGCTCGGCCGCGAGCGGCGGCGCGTGCTCGTCCAGGCCGTGGAGCGCGCCCGCGAGGCCCCGGCCGAAGCCGACGACCCAGTAGTCGCCCAGCCCGCCCGGCCGGGCCAGCGCCGCCAGCCCCGTGAGGCTGGCGCGCGTCTCCGCGGCCGGGAAGCCGGCCGCCCGCACGGCCGCCTCGTAGCCCGCTAGCCCGAGACGGAGGAGAAAATCGCGCTGGCGGGCGATGCCGAGCGGCACGAGCCCCGTCGCGCGCCCCTCCAACAAGAGGCTCGTCAGGTCGACGTGGGTGGTCAGGTCTTGCTCGCCCACGCGGGCGTAGGGGTTGTCGTCCACGCCGTGGCGGTAGTAGGCACGCAAGGTGCCGCGCGGGTAGCGGGCGGAGTAGAGCACCTCGGCCGGGTGGCCGTAGTCGAAGAGCAGCACCGCGCCGCGCGCGAGCCGCGCGGCGACGGCGCGCAGCCAGGCCAGGGCGCCGAGACTCACCTCGGCGATGGCGCCCTCGGGGGGCAGCAGGCCGAGCCGCGCGAAGTAGGCGGCGAGGGCGGGCGTCGAGGGCGGGCGCTCCACGGTCACGAACCGGTCGCCGGCCACGTCCACGTATAGCTCGCGCAGCGCGTCGCCCCGCCGCACGACACGGTGAACGGCGAAGGCGTCGAGCAGCTCGTTCGCGAGAACGAGGTGGGGGATAGAGCCTAGGGGCTGGGGAGCGGGGGGGGACCGCCGGCCCCTGTTGCCAGTCCCCCAGTCCCTAGCCCCTGCCCAGCGGACCTGGGCGAGCCATGGCCGCAGGGCGCGGCGCTGGAGGCGGCGCAGGGCGGCGCCGCGCTCGACGATCTGGTAGGTGAGGCTGGCGGCGAAGGCAGGCGCGAAACCACTCGCGGCGCTCAGGACGTCGGTGGCCAGGCGACCGCTGCCGGCGCCCCACTCCTCGACGACGAACGGCCGAGGGCAGCCCAGGCGCTCCCACACCTCCAGCGCCTGCCGCGCGAGTAGCGCACCGAACGCGGGGTGTGTCTCGGGGCTGGTATAGAAGTCGCCCCGCGGCCCCGGTGGGGCGCGCAGGGCGCTGTAGTAGCCGTGGCGCGGCTGGTAGAGCGCCAGGTCCATGAACGCCGCGAAGGTGATTGGCCCGCGCGCCGCGATCCGCGCCCGAATGGCCGCCGCCCCGGGGGTGTCGTGGCGCTCCCTCGCCGGAGGGGCTGGAAGGTGCCCTCCCTCCCAATCCTCGTCCACAGGGGGGTGGGAGTGTCCCGCAGCGGGAGGTGTAGGGGACGGTTTCCCAACCTCTTGATGCTGTTGGCGGATTCCGCGTCCGCCTGAGACGGTCCGTGTCGGCGCCGGCGCTTCGGCCTGCCCAGCTTCGCTCTCTTTAATCTTCGACCTCGAAGATGCTCTCGATCTCGACCGCCATGCCGTTCGGCAACTGCTGGAGGCCGACCGCCGAGCGGGCGTGCGCGCCGCTCTCGCCCCACAGCTCACAGAACAGGTCCGACGCCCCGTTGATGACCTGGGGCGGACGGGTGAAGTCCTCGGTGCAGTTCACCATGCCGAGCAGCTTCACCACGCGCCGCACCTTCCCGAGGTCGCCGAGCTGCGCCTTCACGGTGGCCAGGATCGCGAGCGCGGTCAGGCGCGCGGCCTCGTAGCCCTCCTCGACGGTGAACTCGCGCCCCACCTTGCCGATGAACTGGACCTGGCCGCCGCGCGCCGGGCCGTGGCCCGAGACGAACAGCAGGTTGCCGGTGCGCACGGCGGGCACGTAGCGGGCCGAGGGGGTGCCCGGCGCTTCGAGCGTCAGGCCCAGCTCGCGCAGCTTCTCCTCGGGGTGCATCGGCGTCTCCTCCAGCGCGAGAGGCCACCCGGCGGGGTGGCCTCTCCAGATTGCGCGCGGGCCGGCGCGCGCGGTGCCGGCGCTGTTCTAGTTTAGCGGGCCGCCAGGCGGACGCGCTCGAAGCACGGGCTGCAGTAGACGGGCCGGTCGCCGCGCGGGAGGAACGGCACGAGCGTCTCGGCGCCGCACTCGGCGCAGACGACAGGGTGCATCTCGCGGCGCGGGCGCGCCTCGGTCGGCCCGAGGGCGCCGCGCTCGGCCTTGCGCGCCGCCCGGCACTCGGGGCAGCGCCCCGGCTCGTTGAGGAGCCCTTTGAGCTGGTAGAACTCCTGCTCGCCGGCCGTGAACACGAAGTCACGGCCGCACCCCCGACAGACCAATACCCGGTCAACGTACGACGCCAAGGAACACCTCCACGCGGCGGGTCAGTCCGCCCTGCGAATCGCCTGGGCTTCCCACTCCTAAGGCCGGGACAAGCGCGCCCGCGGAGGCGGGTCCGCGTCGCCGGACCCTCGCGCAGCCAGGACTGCAGCGAGCCGCGCCCAATATAGCCGCTTAGTCGACAGTTTGCAATACGTTCCGGCGGGTATTTTCCAAATCTCGCGAACGGAGCCGGTTCGCGGCGGAGGCGTCACAAAGCCGGCCGGGCGCGGCGGGGGCGCGCTAGAATGCCGGCGACCCGCCCGCAAAGGAGAGACGCCGTGCAAACGCAGCCCTGCCCCGTGTGCGGCTACCCGATGGTCGCGATCGCCGGGAGCAAGCAAGCCATCTGCCGGAACTGCGGCTACAAGGAGCCGTGCTGCTAGCCGGAGCCGGCGGGCGCGAGCGTCCCGGCGCTGCCTCGCGACGCCCAGCGCCCCGCGCCGCTGGTCGGGCCGACGACGAACCGCGTCGCTTGACGACGTAATCGTCGGGCGCGGAAGGCGGCTATGGTACAATCCTTGGCGCCATGATCGACGTCGGCAGCGTGCTGCTCGCTCGCTACAAGCTGAACGCCCGCGTCGGCGCGGGTGGCATGGCGACCGTCTACGACGGCGAAGACCTGCTGCTCGGCCGGCGGGTGGCTGTCAAGATTCCTCTCCCCTCCTTCGCGTCCGATCCCGCCTTCGTGGCGCGCTTCGAGAACGAGGCGCGCGCCGCCGCCGCGCTGGCCCACCCCAACCTGGTCGGCGTTTACGACGTGGGCGAGGACGAGGGCACGCGCTTCATCGTCATGGAGTTCGTCGACGGCGAGACGCTGAAGGACCTGATTCGCCGCGAGGCCCCGCTGCTGCCCGAGGACCTCGTGCAGGTGGGCACGCAGGTGGCCGACGCGCTGGACGCCGCGCACCGCCGCGGGCTCGTCCACCGCGACGTGAAGCCCCAGAACATCCTGCTCACGCCCGAGGGGCGGGTAAAGCTGGCCGACTTCGGCATCGCGCTGGCGCTGGGGGCCGAGTCGGCCACGCGCACGGGGACGGTGCTCGGCACCGCCGATTACCTCGCGCCCGAGGTGGCGCGCGGCGAGAGCGCCACGCCGCTCAGCGACATCTACGCGCTCGGCGTCGTGCTGTACGAGATGTGTACGGGGCAACTGCCGTACGAGGGCGACTCGCCGCTGGCGATCGCGCTCCAGCACATCGAGGCCGAGCCGCCGCGGCCCCGCGCCTGGAACCCGCAGGTGCCCGCCGCGCTCGAGGCGATCGTCTTGCGGGCCATGGCCAAGGCGCCGGGCGAGCGCTTCCAGACCGCGGCGGCGCTCGCGGAGGCGCTGCGCGCGTTTGCGCGCGGCGAGGCAGTCGAGGACACGGCAGGCCGCCCCGCGAGCGCGCCGGGGGCCGCGCCGGATCAAGCGGCGACCACGCCCTGGACATGGGGGCAATCGCTCGGGCCTAGCCCCTGGGCCGCCGCGCGGCCGGGGGTGCCGCAGCCCACCGGCCCCACGCGGCCGCTGCACGCGACGCCGTACGCAACTACCCCGCTGCCCGCCCGGCCGCCGCCCGCGGCGACCGGCTACGCCAGCCCGCGCTGGCCGCTGCTGCTGCTCGGGCTCGTCAGCCTGCTGTGCGTGCTGGGGCTCGTGCCGCTGGGCATGCTGGTGTACCGGACGCGCCTGCCCGCGCCCACGCCCCGTGTGGCGCCCAGCGGCGCGGTCGCGCCGAGCGCGGCCGCGACGGTCGTGACCACGCTGCGCGCCGTGCCCGACCTGTGGGCCACTGCCGCTCGGACGCTGGTGCCGATCCCCGCGGGTGGCGTCGTGGCGCGCATGCCGACGGGGGACGACGTGGGCGCCGCGCTGCGCGACGAGGCGGCGGGGCTGGCCGAGGCGGGCCTGCGCGCGGCGCGCGAGGCGCTCGCGCCGCGGCTCACGCCACGCGGCCCGCCGGGGGCCTGCGCGGCCACCGCATCCTCAGGCAGCCAGTCGTGTGGCGCACCGGACGCGGTGCGCGGGAGGTAAGGTCGTGTCGTTGCTCCCCTTCGAGAGCCACACCCCGCGCGTGGCCACGGACGCCTACGTGGCGCCGGGCGCCTGGGTCATCGGCGACGTGACGCTGGGGCCGGAGAGCAGCATCTGGTTCAACGCGGTGCTGCGCGGCGACACGTCGTCGATCACGATTGGGCGACGAGCGAACTTGCAGGACGGCGTGATCGTCCACGTGGACCAGGACGAGCCGACCGACGTGGGCGAGGACGTGACGGTGGGGCACGCGGCGATCATCCACGCGGCACGGATCGCGCCGCGCGTGCTCGTGGGCATGCAGGCGGTGATCCTGTCGGGGGTGACCGTGGGCGAGGGCAGCATCATCGGGGCGGGCGCGCTGGTGCCCGAGGGGCGGACGATTCCGCCGCGCTCGCTGGTGCTGGGCACGCCCGGGCGCGTGGTGCGCGAGGTGACGGACGCCGAGTACGCGGCGATCCTGCACAGCGCCGCGCACTACGCCGAGCTGGCCCGCGCCCACCGCGCCTCGCACGGCTAGCGCCGCGCGGGGGATAGGGATTGGGGGCTAGGGGTTGGAGAAGCGCTCAAGCTCTATCCCCTATCCCCCCAGCCCCTATTCCCTGTCTATAGTCGCTCGGCGAGGAAGCGGAGGAGGCGCGGGGCGAGAAACGCCGGGTAGCTCATCGGGTCGTCGAACGGGTCGCGGACCCAGAAGTGGGGGGCGCCGAGCACGGGCACGGTGCGCACGTAGAAGTCGGCGCGCTTCAGCGCCGTCACGAACGACACCGACTGCGTGGCCGGGTCCACGATGTCGTCTTCCGTGCCCCAGACGACGAGGAACGCCGGCTGGTTGTGGTGGACCGTGGCCCAGTTGATGGGCGACGCCTCGTAGTAGGTATCACGAATCGTCATGGGCGTGCCACCGAGGTAGCGCTCGGTGATGCAGTCGCTGCCGCGGCAGAGCTGGTCGTGCTCCCACTGCTGCAGGAGGTCGAGCACGCCGTAGACGGGCACGGCGACGCTCACGTGGCGGCTCACGTCGTAGTAGGGGTCGTCGCGGTAGAGGCTGGCGTACTTGGGCGAGTCGCCCGACATGGCGCACAGCGCCGACAGGTGGCCGCCCGCCGAGTCGCCCATCAGGCCGATGCGGCTGGGCTCGACCTTCAGCGCCGCGCCGCGCCCGCGCACGAACTGGATGGCCGCCTTCACGTCGTAGACGTTCTGAGGATAGGTGGGCTGCTCGGGGGTGGCCAGCCGGTAGTCGACGGCGAAAGCAACGTAGCCGTGCTCGGCGAGGTAGGCGCCCCAGTACTGGTAGAAGTCGCGCGAGCCGCGCTGCCAGGCGCCGCCGTGGACCAGGACCAGGGCCGGATAAGTGCCGGGCGCCGCCGGCGCGTAGAGATCGCCGAGCAGCGCGACGCCGTCGTGCCGCGCGTACTCGATCCCCTGCTCGATCCGCACTCCGCTCGCCATCGCGCCCTCCTCATCACCCAGTCGCGGGATAGCGAGCATAGCACACGCCGCGGCTACGGGCCAGGCGTTGCGCGGCGGCGCGGCAGCGCCGGGTACGGTACACTCCCGGCCGCGAGCATGCAGTAAGGAGGAGCGCATGAGGCTGCCCCAGGTGACCCGCGAGGAGCTATCGCCGGAGAACCAGGCGGTGTGGGACCGCATCGCCGCCAACCGCCACGGTGTGGGCGGGCCGTACGGCGTGCTGATCCACGTGCCGAAGCTAGCCGACTGCGAGCGCGCGACGGAGGACTACTTCCGCTTCGACGGGGCGTTGCCGGACGCCGACCGCGAGATCGTCATCATGGCGGTCGCCCGCGAGGCGGGCGCGCGCTACGCCTGGTACCGGCACGAGGTCCGCGGGCGCGAGGCGGGCGTGCGCGAGGCGGTGATCGAGACGCTGCGCGCCCAGGGCGACCTGAGCGACCTCACGCCGCACGAGCGGCTGCTGGTCGAGCTGGCGCACTCGCTGCTGCGCACGCGCTCGCTGCCGAAGGACCTGTTCGACCGCGGGCTGGCGGAGCTGGGCCAGCAGCAGCTCGTGGAGCTGGTGGCCCTCGTCGGCCACTACACGACGATCGGCTACCTGATCAACAGCTTCGACGTGCCGCTGCCCGCGGACGCGACGCCGACGTTCTGAGGACGGACCTACCCCGGAAGGGAGTCGGGAGGTAGGTGATGTAGCTCACGCGCGCCGCTCGGATTAGGGCGGTGTTGGCCACCTGGTCACCGCTCGGTCGGCCAGGTGGCCAGTCGCGCGCTCTGGTACAATCCCCGGTGGGCTCTGGCGTCTCGTGGAGCGGGCCGGAGCGAAGGAGAGCGAAGCGGTGAAGGTGATCCTGCGGCATCCCGAGCGCCGCGAGGTGGCGGTCGCGGGGCGTCGCCGCGTGGGCGACCTGCTGCGTGAGCTGGGCCTGCAACCGGAGGCGTACCTGGTCATCCGCGACAACCGGCTGCTGACGCGCGACGCGCAGCTGGAAGACGCCGACACCGTGGAGGTGCGGCCGGTCATCTCGGGCGGCGCCCAGCACGCGTGGGGAGTGCGCTAGTGCGCTGCACGAAGTGTCGGCAGGACGCCTGCCTGGAGATCCGGCGCCACAACGCGGCGTTCTGCGAGGAGTGCTTCCTCGGCTTCTTCCGCGACCAGGTCGTGCGCGCCGTCGAGCACGAGAAGATGTTCCGGCGCGAGGAGCCGGTGCTGGTGGCGGTGTCGGGCGGCAAGGACAGCCTGGCGCTGTGGGACGCGCTGCTGGAGCTGGGCTACGAGACGACCGGCTTCTACATCGGCCTGGGCATCCCCGGCTACTCCGAGCCGTCGCGCGAGAAGTGCGAGACGTTCGCCGCGGCGCGCAACGCCAAGCTGCTCGTCGTGGACCTGGAGGCCGAGTACGGGCTGGGCATCTCGGAGACGGCGCAGCGCACGCGGCGCCCGGCCTGCTCGGCCTGCGGGCTGAGCAAGCGGTACCTGTTCAACAAGGTGGCGCTCGACAACGGGTTTGGGGTGATCGCGACCGGCCACAACTTGGACGACGAGGCGGCGACGCTGTTCGGCAACGTGCTGCGCTGGCAGACCGGCTATCTCGGGCGGCAGGCGCCGGTGCTCCCCGAGGAGAACGGCCTGGTCAAGAAGGTGAAGCCGCTGTTCCGCCTGGCCGAGCGCGAGACGGCCGCCTACGCCATCCTGCGGGGCATCGACTACATCGTGGACGAGTGCCCGAACGCGGTGGGCGCGAAGTCGCTGTTCTACAAGGACCTGCTGAACCAGCTCGAAGCCGCCTCGCCGGGCAGCAAGCAGGCGTTCCTGATGGGCTTCCTGGAGCACGCGCAGCCGCTGTTCCACGCGCAGGAAGAGGTGGCGCTGCACGCGTGCGAGCGCTGCGGCCAGCCGACGACCACGCCGCTGTGCGCCTTCTGCCGCCTGCGGGAAGAGGTGGCGCGGCCGCCCCAGCGGCGGGGGCGCGGCCGCCGCCCGAAGCGCTGGCCCAGCGGGGGACCTACCCCCCCGGCCGCCCTGCCGGTGCGGGAAATGGGGGAGGAGGGGGCTACCCCCCCGGTCCCCCTCCCGATGCGGGAAGGGGGAGCACCCGCGACGGCAGCGGCTCCGCCAGTCCCTCTCCCGCTTGTGGATGCGACCGACTCGGCGTCGGCTGCACCGGCTCTGCCGTCCCTGCACAGGGACAACGAAGGCCCGGCCTCGGCGGAGCCGGCGCCCCCCTTCCTTCGGAGGGAATGGGGGCCGGGGGGGTTAGGTTAACTCGTGCCGCCTTTGGCCCCTGGCGAGACGATCATGCTGGTCGATCGCCGGGACAAGCGCTACATGGTCCACCTGCAGCCGGGGGCGACTTTCCACTTCCACGGGGGGCACGTCGGCCACGACGCGCTGATCGGCGCCGACGAGGGCGTGGAGGTGGATACCTCGAAGGGCTACCGGCTGGTGGCCTACCGTCCACGCCTGGTCGACCACATCATGCAGATGCCGCGGTCGACGGCGATCATCTACCCGAAGGACATCGCGGCGATCCTGCTCTGGGCCGACATCTATCCGGGCGCGACCGTGTTCGAGTCGGGCGTCGGCTCGGGGGCGCTCACCCTGGCGCTCCTGCGCGCGGTCGGGCCAAGCGGGCGCGTCATCGCCTACGAGCAGCGCCCCGAGTTCATCGCACGCGCGCGGGCAAACGTGGAGGCGTTCCTGGGCGAGTGCCCCAACCTGGTGATCCACGAGCGCGACACCTATCAGGGCATCGACGAGCGCGACCTGGACCGCGTGCTGCTCGACCTGCCCGAGCCCTGGCAGGTGGTCGCGTCCGCCGCCGAGGCGCTGCGCCCGGGCGGCTTCCTGTGCGCCTACTCGCCGTCCACCACGCAGGTGCAGGCGACCGTGCAGGCGCTGCGGGCGCACGGTTTCGGCGACGTGGAGACGCTGGAGACGCTGTACCGTCCCTGGCACGTGCAGGGGCAAAGCGTGCGCCCGGTGCAGCAGATGGTCGGTCATACGGGCTTCCTCACCTTCGCCCGCCGCCTGGGGGGTCCCGCCGCGCCGGTGGAGGAGCCGCCGGATGCGGCCGAGCCGGACGGGGAGCAACGGGCTTCGGACGCGCTGTAGTACCGCTTCGGCCCGGCGGCTCAGTTGCCGGGGCGCGCCCTCACCCCGGCCCTCTCCCAGGGAGAGAGGGAGTACGATGCCCTCACCCCGGCCCTCTCCCAGGGGGAGAGGGAGTACGATGCCCTCACCCCAGCCCTCTCCCAGGGGGAGAGGGGGAGGACGACCTCACGCCAGCCCTCCCGCAGAGGGAGAGGGAGCACCGGAACGCCAGGGGCGGATTCGGTGCGACTCCCGCGCGCCCGCGCGCGGGCACGCTCTCTGCGGCGAGGGCACGCGCCCCGACGCGGGCATGGCCGTGGTCGCGCGCGGGGCGCACGTTCGACCAGGATCGGCGAACGCAGCGCGTGGAGGAGAGGCGCGATGGCGAGCAGCGGCGCGACGACAGTACAGTGGCGGCCCTCGCTGGACGAGGGCTTGCGGGAGGCCGGGCAGCAGGGGAAACTGGTGCTGCTCGACTTCTTCTCCGAGACCTGAGGCGGGTGCGGGCGGCTGGAAGCCGTTACCTACCGCGACGTAGCCGTGACGAGCGCGATTGCCGAGCGCGTCATCCCGGTGAAGATCAAGCCGATCGACCCGGCGAACCACTCCATCGTGGAGCGGTACCAGCAGGTCTGGACGCCCACGATCATGCTGCTCGCGCCGGACGGGCAAATGTACTACGAGTGGAACGGCTACCTGCCGCCTGACCTGTACGTGGCGCAGTTCATCTTCGGGCTGGGCAAGGCGGCGCTCAAGCGCGACCGGCTGGACGACGCGGCGCGCTGCTTCGACGAGGTCGTCGCCAAGTACCCGACGAGCGACGTGGCGCCCGACGCCTGTTACTGGGCGGCCGTCGCGCGCTACAAGGGCAGCCACGAGGCCGACGACCTGCTCGGCGGCTGGCGCAAGCTGCAGAGCCGCTATCCCAACAGCATCGCGCGCGTCAAGCAGTCGTTCACCGAGGGTTAAGCGGGTTTCCAGGGATGGTATGTGGGTTTGGCTGCGCCAAACCCACATACCATCCCTGGCCAGATGCTTAAGCCCACTCCTCGCGGACGAAGCGCAGCATGCGGTCGGCCAGGGCGGCACGGTCGAAGCTGTGGTAGAGGCGGACGCGGGTGTTGTCGGGCTCGCCACTCTGAAAGCGCTCGTAGAGCTGCTGGCGGACGCCGAAGGCGCTCTGCACCATGTCGGCGGCGACGGCCAGGATACGTAGGTGGTCGCGCGTCGTCGGGGCGCCGCCGCGGAAGTAGCGCTCGACGTAGGGCCCGATCGCGGGGTTGGCGAGGTCCGACGCGCCGCCGGTGAGCATCAGGTAGCTGGTGAGCAGGTCTTGCAGGAGGCGGAAGGCGCGGTCGGCGGCGTCGATGCTGTGCAGGCGGGCCGCCTCGCCCAGCCGCGGCACGAGGTAGCCGCGCGGGGTGCGCTGCGCGTCGGCCTCGCCCGCGCGCACGCACAGCCGCAGGAGCTGCAAGTCCTCGATCAGCCGGCCCATCAGCACCTGGGTCGCTGGCAGGAGTGCTCGCTTCGACCAGCGCGTCAGCAGCTCGGCGACGCCGACGAACGCCTCCAGGCGGCTGATGAGTCGCACCAGCGTGGTGTACGTGCCCCACAGGTTGATCGCACGGTGGAAGCCCGCCGCCAGCCGCACGTCGCGGTAGACGAACAGCCGCTCCCAGGGCACCAGCACGTCGTCGAAGATCAGCGTGGCGTCGACCTCGTCGAAGCGAGCGGTGAGCGGCAGGCGCTCGGGATCGGCATGGGCGGCGTACAGGTCGCGGCAGATGACGCTGAGGCCCGGCGCGTTCATGGGGATGGCGAAGGTGAGCGCGTAGTCCAGCTCGCCCTCGGCGCGCGGCCGGTTCGGGTAGACCAGGCACTCGTCGGCGATGGGGGCGAGGGTGGCGAGGTTGCGCAGGCCGCGCACGATGGGCCCGGCGTCGGTCTCGCGGACGACGTGCAGGATCAGGTCGGGGTCATCCTGCTCGCTGGCGGACTTCGTGCGGTCGTAGAACTGGTCGTTGAGCGCGTGGGTCAGGCAGAGGTCGCGCTGGGCGGCGTAGCGGTGGTAGTTGCGGGCGTTGGCGGCGAAGCGCGGGTCGCCTACGCCGAACGCTTCGGCGGCGTCGAGCAGGCCGGCGGTCAGCTCGGCGCAGAAGTCGGGGAAGCGGCCCATGTGGCCGAGCGTGGCGTCGGACCACAGCTCGATGTTGCGCCGCTTGGCGAGCAGATCGTCCAGGGTCCGGGCCGGCGCGTAGCTCCAGGAGACGCGGTCGCCCTCCCAGTCGGTCGTCATGAGGTCAGCGTAGGCGGGGTCGTGCTGCTGGTCGTAGAGGCGGGCGAGCGTGCGGATGGTGCCGGCGAAGCCGGGGTGAGTGGTGACATCGGCGATCTGCTCCCCGGCATGGTACACGCGGCGGTCGTCGCGCAGCGCGGCGACGTAGTTCTGCCCGGTTCGTGGCCCCATCGCCTACCCCTCGCGCCGGCCGCCCAGGGGTCGGGCGGCTCTGCAGCCCATCATAGCGCGCGGCGCCGCGCGTGCCCAATGGCGGGGCTGGACCGCAACGCACTGGCCCGGCGGGGAGCAGTCGGGGCGCGAGGGCGGGGCTGGTGCAGCTCCCAGTCGACCAGGCCCGAGGCCATCCAGAGGGGAAGGACGACGTAGAGCAGGTAGCGGCGAGTGGCCCACTCGACCCCGGCCGCGCGCACGGCCGCTTGCACAGATGGTGCGGTCCAGGCGGGCTCGCCAGCCTTCCCGCGTCGCCGGCGAGGCAGGAGCCTGCCGAGCGATGGAGCCCCGACGCCGAGCGCGAATGCCTTTCTCACGTCACTCTCCCTTCGCCTAAGCTGCCGGTCCAGGGATAGTGTGGACGTCTGGCTTCGCCAAACAGGCACACTTACCTCGGCCGAGTGCTTGGGACGAACCGCCAGCCCGATCCGAGCGACCTGCGCCGTGGGCAAGTTCCGTGCCCGGCGCGTACGGTGCTGGCACGCGGCCTGCCTTGCCTTCCGCACGAGACTGGAGGCTGGAGGCCGCGGTGGCGGAGGCACCTGCTGGACCGCCGGCGCCGGAGGCCCGGCGCGGCGGCGAGGCGCGGAGCGGCGCGCCCGACTGCGCGCCGGGGGCCGGCGTGCCCACTGCACCGAGCACGAACGGGGAGCGCGGGAGTGTGCTCAGGCCGTCCGGCTGGATGGTGGCGCGCTATACGCTGATCGTGCTCGTAGTGCTGGGCGGCGTCTACCTGCTGTGGCGCATCCAGGAGGTCCTGCTCCTACTATTGCTGGCGATCCTGTTTGCCACGGCCATCGAGCCGCTGGTCAACTGGCTGCGGCGCGGACCGTTCAGCCGCGGGCAGGGCATCCTGATCGTCTACTCGGGTATCTTCGCGGCCCTCGTGGCGCTGGGCGTCTTGCTCCTCCCCAGTCTCGTCGGGCAGCTCACGCAGTTCGTGGGCACCTTGCCCCAGCAGGTCGCGGCACTGCAGCCGCGGGTCGAGCAGATCGACATCGGGCCGCTGCGGGCGCTGTTGCTGCGCGGCCTCGCGGCGGCCGGCCCGGCGGTGGAGCACGGGCTGGAGGAGCCGGTCGGCGCGGCGCAGGCGGACCAGCTCGTGGGCGTGGGCGGGGCGTTCGCCCACACGCTGTTCAGCATCATCACCGTGTTCCTGCTCGCCTATTACTGGCTCACGGAGCGCAGCGCGATCAAGCGCGCCGTTCTGCGGCTGGTGCCCTCCGCTCACGCGCGCCACGTCAACGCCACCTGGCTGGAGGTCGAGGACCGGCTCGGCGCCTGGGTGCGCGGGCAGCTGCTGGTCATGCTCGCCATCGGCATGATGGCTGGCGTGGCGTTCGTCCTGCTGGGCTTACCCAACTCGCTGGTGCTGATGGTGCTGGCAGGGCTGTTCGAGATCATCCCGATGGTGGGGCCCTTCCTGGCGTTCGTGCCCGCGTTCCTGGTCGCGCTGGTGACCGATCCGTTCAAGGCGCTGCTGCTGGTGCCGATCGCGCTCGTCATCCAGCAGATCGAGGGCAACATCCTGATCCCGCGGATCATGAGCCAGGCGGTGGGGGTCAGCCCGCTCACGGTCGTCCTCGGCATCCTCATCGGCGCCATCCTGTACGGGCCGGCGGGCGCCTTTCTGGCGGTGCCGGTGGCGGCCGCCCTCCAGGTGATTTTGAACCACACCCTGCGCCCGGCTCTCGACGAGCCCACCCCGGACGTGCCGGTGCCGGAGGCCGAGCTGGAGGGCGACCGGCAGCCGGACCCTAACACCCTGTTGTCGCAGACGCGCTAGCGGTCGGCCGCCGGCCGCCGGGCGCAGCGCGGGGGGCAGCCGGAACGGGCGCGGCGGGCGGGCGTGTCGCCGCGCCTGGCTGGCACCTACAATACTCGGGGCAGGACGGCGAGTCGGGGCGCGCGGGCGCGAATCGGAGCGGCGGCGCGGCAGTCGGCTCGTGATGACTCCACCCAGCGTGAAGGAGTGAGGCATGCGTTGGCTTCTGGGCGTGGCGCTGGCGCTCTTGGCTCTGGCGCAGACGCGACTGGCGATGGCCAGCCCCGGCGGGCAGGGGCAGCAGTGGTCGAACCCGCCGCCGATGACGATCGACCCGTCGCACACCTACACCGCGACGCTGCAGACGAGCGCGGGCGACATCACGATCGAGCTGCTGCCCGGCGACGCGCCGCAGACGGTGAACAACTTCGTGTTTCTGGCACGGCAGGGGTTCTACGACGGCACGCCGTTCCACCGCACGATCGCGGGCTTCATGATCCAGGGCGGCGACCCGACGGGCACGGGCACGGGCGGTCCGGGCTACCGCTTCAACGACGAGCCGGTGCGCCGCGCCTACGAGCCGGGCATCGTGGCCATGGCGAACGCTGGCCCGAACACGAACGGCAGCCAGTTCTTCATCGTGCAAGGCGACAACGCCCGCGGCCTACCCCCCAACTACACGATTTTCGGCCGCGTGACGAACGGGATGGACGTGGTGAACACGATCGCCACCGCGCCGGTGCGGCCGGGTGGCCGCGAGGCCTCCTCGCCTGTCAACCCCGTCACCATCAACACGGTGACGATCGCCGAGCAGTAGGGACAGCGGCCGCGGCCCGCGTTGGCGCAATCGCGTGCCGACGCGGGCGCAGCCCACACTGCCGAGATGGCGCAGCCGCGAGCCGAGCCGATCGAGCGCCTGCGCGACGACGTGCGCCTGCTGGGCAGCCTCGTCGGCGAGGTGCTGCGCGAGCAGGGCGGGGCGGACCTGTTCGCCGCCGTCGAGCACTTGCGCACGGCCGCGATCGCGGAGCGCTCGCCCGGCAGCGCCACGCGGCGCGACGCCGACGCCGTGAGCGAGGCGTCAGCGGACCACCTGCACGAAGGCCACGACCATGGCGCGGCAGCAGGCCCCGCCGGCGATCCGCTGCTGGACTGGGCAGGGGCGCAGAGCGACGAGCGCCTGTTGCAGCTCGCCCGCGCCTTCGGCGTCTACTTCCACCTGATCAACCTGGCCGAGCAGCACCACCGCGTGCGCACGCTGCGCGAGCGCGCGCAGGCGGGCGCACCGCTGCACGAGTCGATCGGCGCGGCGATCGCGGCGCTGCGCGAGGACGGACAGGACGCTGCCGCGCTGCGCGCCGGCGTGTGGGGCCTGTCGGTTCACCCGGTGTTCACGGCGCACCCCTCCGAGGCGCGGCGCCGCACGCTGCTCCAGCACCTGCAGGCCGCCGCGGCGCTGATCGCGGCGCTCGACGACCCACGCGCCAGCCCGCGCGAGCGCGCGGCGACGCTCGACGCCCTACGCTGCCGCATCACGCTCATCTGGCAGACCGCTGAGGCGCGCGTCGAGCGGCCGAGCGTGCTCGACGAGGTGCAGACCGTCCTCTATTACCTGGCCGGCACGGTGTACGACGTGGCGCCGGCCGTCTGGCGCGCGCTCGACACGGCGCTGGCGGATAGTACCGGGAAGCCGATTCCGAGCGGGGACGTGGCCAGGGGCCTGGCGGCGCCCGTGGAGGCGCCCGCACTGCTGCGCTACGGCTCGTGGGTGGGCGGCGACCGCGACGGCAACCCGGCCGTCACGCCGGAGGTCACGCGCGCGGCGGCGCGGCTCGCCCGCGCGGCGGTGCTGCGACGCTACCGCGATGACCTACGGACGCTGGGGCGCGCGCTGAGCATCTCGGCCCGGCTGGTGGGGGCGTCGCCCGCGCTGCTCGCCTCGCTGGAGCGGGACCGCGCCGATCTCGGCGTGCAGGCGGTGGCGCGCTGGAGCGACGAGCCCTACCGCCGCAAGCTGGGACTAATGTCGGAGCGACTGCGCCGCCTGGAGACCGGGGCGCCCGGCGCCTACGCGGCGCCCGACGGGCTGCTCGCCGACCTGGCGCTCGTCGAGGACAGCCTGGCCGCCCACCGGGGCGAGCGCATCGCCGCCGACGGGCTGCGCGACCTGCGGCGGCGCGTAACGGCGTTCGGCTTCCACCTGGCCGAGCTGGAGCTGCGCCAGCACGCCGCGCGTCACACGACCGCCGTGGCGGAGCTGCTGGGCGTAACCGGCGCGGGGGGCTACGCGCGCCTGGGCGAGGCCGAGCGGCAGGCGCTGCTCGAAGCGCGGCTCGTGGGGCCGCCGCTCGCGCCGCCTCTGGACGCGCTCTCGCCCGCGACCCGCGAGGTGCTGGACACGTTTCAGGCGATGGCCGACGTGCAGGCGCTCGGCGGCGCGGCCGCCTGCGCGACGTACGTCATCTCGATGTGCCGCGCGCCGAGCGACGCGCTGGCGGTGCTGTTCCTGGCCCGCGAGGCGGGGCTGTACCGCTGGCCCGGCGGCGCCGCGCCGGCCACCTGCGCGCTCGACGTGGTGCCGCTGTTCGAGGAGATCGAGGAGCTAAGCGCCTGCGGCGACATCGTGGCACGGCTGCTCGCCAGCCCGCCCTACCGCGCCGCCGTGCGCGCGCGCGGCGACCGCCAGCAGGTGATGGTCGGTTACTCGGACAGCAACAAGGACGGGGGCTATTTCGCCTCGACCTGGCAGACGTACCGCGCGCAGGCGGCGCTGGCCCGCGTCGCCGCGGCCGCCGGCGTGACGCTAACCGTGTTCCACGGGCGGGGGGGCGCGGTGGGGCGCGGCGGCGGGCCGATGGGGCGCGCGATCCTGGCGCGGCCGGCTGAAGCGCGCCTGCCCGAGCTGAAGGTGACGGAGCAGGGCGAGGTGATCTTCGCCCGCTACGGCAACCCGGCCATCGCCGAGCGCCACGGCGAGCAGATGGTCCACGCGCTGCTGCTCTCGGCGCTCGGCCCGCCCGAGCCCGCGCCCGATGCGGCCTGGATCGCCGCGGCCGAGCGGCTGGCCGCCGCCTCGCGGGCGCACTACGACGAGTGGGTGAAGGGCTCGCCGGCGCTGCTGCGCTACTTCCAGCAGACGACGCCGTTCCCCGAGCTGGCGACGCTGAACCTGGCGTCGCGGCCGGTGAGCCGGGCGGGCCGCGACGCCGGCGACCTGGCGCTGAGCGACCTGCGGGCCATCCCCTGGGTGTTTAGCTGGAACCAGGCGCGCGTGAACCTGCCGGGCTGGTTCGGGCTGGGCACGGCGCTGCTGGCCGAGATCGGGGCGGGCGGGCTGGACCTGCTGCGGGCGATGTACCGCGGCTGGCGCTTCTTCGCGATGGCGCTCGACAACGCGCAGCTGAGCCTGGGCACCGCCGACATGGCGACGGCTCACCGCTACGCCACGCTGGCCGCGGACCCGGCGCCGTTCGCGGCGATCGTCGCCGAGTACGAGCGCAGCGTGGCCGGCGTGCTGCGCGTGACGGAGCAGGCCGCGCTGCTGGAGCGGTCGCCGGTGCTGGCGCGCTCGATCAAGCTGCGTAATCCGTACGTGGATGCGCTGCACGTCACGCAGGTCGCGCTGTTAGGCCGCTACCGGGCCCTGCCGCTCGACGCCCCGCTCGCCACGCGCGCCGCGCTGCTCGACGCCATCCACCACAGCATCAACGCCATCGCCGCCGGCCTCCAGACGACGGGGTGAGGCGCGCGGGCAGGCTAGACGGCGGCGGTGGCGCTCTGCTGGAGGAAGGGGGCCGCGCAGATCTTCGGGAAGACGGCCTCGAACGCCTCGACGACGGCCGGGTCGAACTGCTTGCCCGACATGTGGCGGATCTCGCGCAGCGCCTGCTCGTAGGGCATGCCCTTGCGGTAGGGGCGGTTGGAGATCATGGCGTCGAAGGCGTCGGACACCATGAAGATGCGCGCGCCGAACGGGATGGCCTCGCCCGCCAGGCCGGCGGGGTAGCCGGCGCCGTCCCAGCGCTCGTGGTGGTGCAGCACGACGGGGACCGCCGAGCGCAAGAACTCGATGCCGGCGATGATCCGCTCGCCCAATTCGGGGTGCTGGCGCATCAGCGCCCACTCCTCCTCGGTGAGCCGCCCGGGCTTGCGCAGAATCGCGTCGGGGATGCCGATCTTGCCGATGTCGTGGAGCGCCGCGCCGTAGTGGAGCGCGGTCAGCTCGGCGCCCTGGATGCCGAAGTACTCGCCCATGACCAGCGTGCAGCCGGTCACGCGCTGGCAGTGACCCTCGGTTGCCGAGTCGCGCGCGTCCAGCGCGGCCGCCAGAGCCTCGATCGTCTGGAGATACGAGCGCTCTAGCTCGGCGTACACGCGCCGCACCTGCTCCAGCGATTGGTTCAGGTCGCGCGCGTAGGCGAGGAGCTGCTGCGCCTCAGGCGCCGTGATGGTGGTGGTGTTGCCGGCGCCGCCGGTCTGGGCGAGCGTGGTCACGATCGCCGGCGTCTCGGGCGACAACAGGGGCGAGGCCTCGCCTGACGGACGGGCGCCCGCCGACGCCGTGGGGTGCGAGGCAGCCGCCGGGGGGGACGCGGGCAGCAGCTCTTGCAGGCGCGAGACCAGCGCGAGCGGGCTGAACGGCTTCACGAAGTACTCGTCGGCCCCGGCCAGGTTCGCGCGGATGCGACTCTCCTCGTCGCGCAGGGCAGTGAGCATGACCACGGCCATGTGGCGCGTGGCGGGGTCGCCCTTCAGACGACGACAGACCTCGAAGCCGTCGAGCTTCGGCATGGTGACGTCGAGCAGCACGATCGCCGGCTGCGCCTCGCGGGCGACGCGCAGCGCTTCCTCGCCGTCGCCCGCGTAGAGCAGCTCCCACTGGGCGCTACCCAGGGTCGCCGCCACCAGGCGCCGAACGCGGTCCTGGTCGTCGGCCAGGAGGATCTTCGTGCGTGCCATGCCGACCCCCGCTTGGTCGTGGAAGCGATGCGCCGCGCCTTACGGGACCCGCACCACCGTGGGCGCGGCCGACCACAGCTCTTCGAGGCGATAGAACTCGCGCTCGCTCGCGCTGAAGATGTGCACGACGACGTCGCCGTAATCGAGAAGCACCCAGCCCGAAGCCGCGCTGCCCTCTCGCTGGCGAGGCCGCACATGCTCTTGATCTCGCAGCTGGCCGACGATCGCGTGCTCGAGCGCCTCGAGCTGCCGCTCGCTGTTGCCGGAGCAGATGACGAAATAGTCGGCGATGGGCGAGACGGCGCGCAGGTCCAGCAGGAGGATGTCACTGGCCTGCCGATCGGCGGCAATATCGACGATTCGTTGCGCGAGCGCTAGAGCATCCAGGCGGCTTCTCCCTTGCCGGACCGTGCCGCGCGGCTCGCCCGTCTGGGGGGCAAGCACATTCGCAGTATACCAAACACGGGCGATGCGACAGCGACTCGCGATCGGCCAGGCGAGCAGCCCCGAGCCGACGAGGATGAGCGATTGGAACATCCGTGCGACCAGCGCGCGCAGAAAATGAAACGTTTGGCGCGCTGGAACGTTTATGTAAAAGGGTAGGACAGTGGCAGGAGGTCGCGGTGACTACCAAAGTCGACGCGTATTCCTGGCAGCGTGAGCTGGCGCGGCGCCCGCGGGAGGCCACGCGCCTGGTGGTGCTGCTGAAGGATTTCTCGCCCGCCGAGCGCGGACGCTTGCGGTTCACCCGCTGGCTGGTGGCCACTGGTCGCCTGGCGGGGTAGGCCGGTCGGCGGCACACGCGCCCGTCGGTGACCGCGGCCGGGACTCAGCACGGTCGCGGCGGGAGCACGCGAGCGCGTGGCTGGGGGGTGAGCGCCGTGCCGCTCGGTGGCGGCCAAGCGGCACGGCGGCAGGAGGTTGCGAGGGGGAGGACCGGCGTCAGGCCAAGGGGGAGCCTGCCGTGCCTCCCGAGCGGCGTCGCGCGACACCTGACTCGCGTGCTATTGTCTGCCTCACGGCGTGCCGCCTCAAGGTTGGCCGCATAACAATGGCATCACGGAGAGGTGGCGGCAGTGGGGGGAACTCTCGCGCGCTGGCGGCGGGCCGTTGAGCCGTGGTACGTGGCCTACACGCTGATCGGCCTCGCCACGGGCGGCGTCGCGCCCATCCTGATGCCGCTCGTCGTGAACAAGGCAGGTAGCGCCACCCACGTTGGCGTCGTCATGGCGACCGTGGGGCTGGGCGGCCTGACGGCGGCCCTGTGGGGCGACTTGGCGGACCGCCTGCGCTGGCACCGCGGCCTGTTCGGCGGCGGCGCGGTGGTCGCGGGCCTCGCGCTCGCCGTCTTCGGCATGACCACGAATGCCCCCGCCTGGGTCGGGCTGGCGCTCGTTCTCGGCGTGGGCACTGCGGCCGCCAACACCGTGGCCAGCTTGTTTGTCGTGGAGGTCCACCCGCAGCCGGAATGGGACGCGCGGATCGGCTGGCTGCAGACCTTCTATAACGCCGGCATCGTCGCCGGCCTCGTGGTCGCGGGCTCGCTGAGCCAACTGCCGCTGCAGATCGGCCTGCTCACCGGCGCGGGGGCGCTCGGCCTGGCGGGGCTGGCAGGCTGGGCGCTGACCCGGACGCCGCCACGGCCGGGGGCCACGCCCGCCATGCGGGCCGCGATGACACCAGAGCATCGCCGCGAGGCACTTGCTCCGCTGCACCGGCATCTGGCTCACGTCGAGTGGGCACGCCTCTCGCCGCTGCGCCTGATCCACATGCCGCGCCGCGCGACGCTCGCCCGCCTGGGCAGAGCGATGCGCTCGCCCTTCGGCGTGTTCCTGTTGCTCTGGGTCATGGCCAACCTGGGCACGAACGCGGTCTTCACGCTGTACCCGCTCGTCGTCGACGGTATCTACGGGATACCGGCTGGCCCGGCGTCGTTTGCGCTCGCCGGCGCCACGGGCGTGGGGCTGCTGCTCTATTCGCCCACGAGCGTGCTGACCCACCGCATCGGCGGGGTGCGCGTGCTCCAGGCGGCGCTCGGGGTGCGGCTGCTGACGTTTGGCGGGCTGATCGGCCTGGCTGGCGTGGCGTTCGCCGGGCGGGAGGTAGTGGTGCTACTCGCCTTCGCGATCGTCTCGCTGGCCTTCCCCGCCATGAGCGTGAGCAGCACGCTCCTCACCTCGCAGCTCTCGCCGGTCGGGGAGGGCGAGGGAATGGGGCTCTACACGGCGGTCGCGGCGCTGGCCGGACTGGGCGGGGCGGTGCTGGGCGGCTGGGTCGCCGCCCAGTCGGGCTATCCCACGACGCTCTGGCTCGCCGCCGTCACGATCGTCGCGGCGCTCGCGCTGACGGGGCTCGTGCGGGGGGCGCCGCGGCCGGCGCCCCCGCGGGCGGCCGCGGCGCCGCCCCGCTAGGAGCGCCCGGGGAATTACGGATTCGGCAGGGGCGTGCCCAGCCCGCCGTGACAGGGCGCGCCCGGCTCGGGCGTCTGCGGGCCGTTGGCGTAGCGGGCGACGAACTCCGCCAGCCGCGGGTCGCTCGCGTCGTCGACCGGCAGGCGCAGGCCCCAGGCGACGGCGACCACGGGGCTGGGCAGCCCGCCGGCGCCCCAGGGCGTCACGAGAACGTAGTCGCGGCCGCGGGCCAGCGCCCGCAGCGCCGCCACGTCGGCGGCAGCCAGGTCGGGCTGGTAGGTGAGCCAGACAGCGCCGTGCTCCAGCGCGTGGACCGCCATCTCGGTGGGCACGGGCTGGTCGTAGACGCCGCAGTTGACCCAGATGGGGGCGTGCGGGCCGCCGGAGGGCGGCGTCTCGGCGTAGTCGATGGGACCGGAGCGGTGAGCGGCGCTGAGCCCCGAGAACTGCTCGACACCCGGAATGGGCGCGTCGCCCGCCTGGCGAGCCGCGCTGGCGCGGACCAGCCCGGGCGGGGCAACCGTCAGTAGCACCAGCAGGCCGACAGCGGTGATCGCACGCCAAGCATTACTCATCGTCATCTGGTCGCACCCCCTCGCGCGCTCCCTGTTGATACCACACGGCGGCGTCCGAGCGAGGCGCCCGTCGAAGATGGTGATCGCCTCGCGCGGTCCGCGGACCGCGCGAGGCGTATAGCGGTTTGCAGCCTCGGTGAGCGGCCGGCGCCGCCGGGGCGGCGGCCAGTGGCGCTGGCCGTATGCCGCGCCCCACGCCCCCGCGGCGCCGGCCCGCCCGGTCGCTCCGGCGCCGGAACGGGGGCCGTGGCGCTTGCCGTATGCCGCGCCACAGGCCGCGGGCGGGCAGGAAACCCGCCCCTCCGTCAGCCTGGCCGGTTACAGGCTCTACCAGGCGGCGCGTGCGACGACGGCCGGGGGCTATCGTCCCCGGCCGCGACCTTCAGACGCCGAGGGCGGTCTGAAGGTCGCGGACGTGCTCCTGGGTCTGCGTCAGGAGGGGGCGCAGCGCCTCGGCCACGTCGACCAGCGACAGCTCGGTCGCCTGCTCGATGCGCTGGCGGTAACGCTCGAGCTGATCTTGCTCGAGCTTCAGGTCGAGCTGCAGGGCGCGCTTGGTGTCCGTCTCGCTGGGGACCGCGGGCACCGTCACGGCCGGCACGCCGCCCAGGAAGGCGATCTGCTCGGCCAGCGTGACCGCGTGGGTCAGCTCCTGGTTGAGGTGCGCCCGCAGCTCGTCGATGACGGCCTGAGCGCCCATCCCCTTGATAGTCGCGATGTGCTGAGTGTACTGGATCATCGAGCGGTACTCCAGCCCGAGATCCTCGTTCATTAGCTTCACAAGCTCCTGCTGGTCCATCGCTCCCCTCTCCCTGCGGTCGACGCGGCGGCGCGACCCCCTGGCTGCGTGTGCCTTCGGGGGAATAGGGGAGCGCAAGAAACGGGCCAGCGCGCTCGGTGGCAGCGGCAGCCGCCGCGCGGCCGCGCGGCGGCTGCCGCTGCCACCGCCCGGATGCCCAGGCGAGTGCCGACACACCGGTGCCACCCTGTCGGCAGAGCCGAGGTGGCGCGTACCCGTCGGGCCGCCTGGCTAGGGGGCGGCGCGGGCGAGGGCGCGCGCGCGGACGGCGGGCATGACCTCGCGGGCGAAGAGGTCGAGGGAGCGCAGGACCTGCGCGGTGGTCAGGTTGCCCCAGGTGAAGCTCGGGACGAAGTAGTTGACGCCGGTCGCGTCGAGGCACTCCTGCACCAGCGCGCGCACCGTCGCCGGCGACCCGACGAGCACCCGCCGGTCCGCCACCGCCTGCTCCAGGTCGGCCTTGCGCTCGTGGCGCGCGGTGTTGCCGTGGAGCACCCAGAGGTACGTGTAGTTCTCGAACCAGGCGGCGTAAGCGGCCTTCGCCTCGCGCAGGGCGTCGGCGTCGGTTGCGGCGACGTAGACCTGGCGCATGAGGCCGACCTTCGGCTCGGCCACGTGGCCGTTGAGGCGACCGGGGGCGGCGCGGTGCTCGGCGTAGACGCGCCAGTACACCTCGACGTTCTCGCGCGTCTGCTTCAGGGTGGGCGTGTTGTGGCTGAACATCGTGCTGATGCCCTGGCCGGCGACCCAGGGGACCGACTGGACGTTGCTCGTGGGGTACCAGAGGGGCGGGTAGGGCCGCTGCACCGGCCGCACCATCAACTCGACGTCGCGCGCGGCGAAGTGGCGGCCCTCGTAGGAGACTTTGCCCTCGGCGAGCGCGGCCGTGATGATGGCCAGCGCCTCCTCGAACATGGCGCGCGACTCGGCCGGGTCGACGTTGAAGACGGCCATCTCGTAGGGCGACGTGCCGCGGCCGATGCCCAGCTCCAGCCGCCCGCGCGTAAGCTGGTCGAGCATGCAGATCTCTTCGGCCAGGCGCACGGGCGGGTAGACGGGCAGCGTGAACACGAGCGGCCCGAGGCGGATGCGCCGCGTGCGCTGCGACGCGGCCGCGAGCAGCAGGCTGGGCGACGGCGCCATGCCGAGGGGCGTACCGTGGTGCTCGGCCAGGTGGTAGCAGTAGAAGCCGGCCCGGTCGGCGGCCTCGAGCAGCCGCAGGCGCTGCTCGTAGGTGTCGCCGAGCACCGGGTCGTTGCGGTCGAGCCAGTCGAAGATGCCGAACTGGAGCGCTGGGGCGCCGGCCCCCGCGGTGCCGTTGATCGCCATCCCTACACCGCCACCGGCTGGTTCTGGGGGATCTCCGGCGGCCAGGTCTTGATGTGGACCGGCTCGGGCGGGAAGCCGAGGACGTTGAGGTACAGGTACTCGCGCCACTCGAAGAACTTCTTCACGTTCTCGCAGGTCGAGTTGAAGTGCTTCTTCAGGAACTCGCGCTGCGGCGGGTCGAAGACGGTGCGCGAGCGGGCGTTCAGCGACGCCGCGTCGATGGCGGCGATGCGCTTGCGGATCGGCTCCTCGCCGAACTCGTCGATGAGCTGCCACACGTAGTCGTGCAGCTTCTGGAGCGCCGCGTCGTGGTGGCCGCGCTCCTCGGCATGGACCACTTTGTCCTCGAAGTCCAGCACCCGCGGCGTCGTAATGAGGATGCCGCCGATGGTGACCGCGGTGGTGTGGCCGTAGGGCCAAAGGTTGCCGGCCATGAGATAGCTGAGGAAATCGCGGCGGATGAGCGCGGCGTGCTCGACGCGGGGCAGCAGGCCGTGCTCCTCGGCGAACTCGGGGTCGGGCTTCGTGTGGTCGCGGGTGGGGTCGACGTAGTCGCCCTGCTTGACGTAGCCCCAGCCGTGACCCGCCTCGGTGCGGATGTGGTCGGCCAGGATGAACTTCCACTCGTCGTCCATCTCGAAGTGGCTGTAGGCGTAGCAGGCGGAGCCGACGATGTGGTCCAGCTCGAAGCGGCCACGGTAGGCCAGCCAGCGGCCCAGCAGCTCACGCTCGGCCTGGTCGCGCGGCTCGCGCGCGGTGGCGCGGTGCTCCAGCCGCAGCTTGTCGATCCACTCTGAGATGGGGTTGTCGTCCGAGTAGGTGATCGGCGTGCCCACGCCTCGAATGTCCGCCATTGCTGCCTCCTCCTGCCGCGCCACGGCCGCCGGCCCTGCGCCGGCCCGAGCGCGTCTCACCGCGCGGTGGCCGATTATACGCTGGCGCGCGGCTGGCGCGCCGCGCCGATGGCGACTCCTTGCCCGCCAGTTGCTCTAGCTCGGCGAGACGCAGGGGAGGGCGAAGGCCTGGGCGACTAGCTCGTAGGAGCGGAGGCGCGAGGGGTAGTCCTCGGTGATGGTGAGGAGGATTAGCTCGTCGACCGCGTAGTCAGCGGCGAGCGCTTCGAGCTGGGCGCGCACCTGCTCGGGGGCGCCGACGACGAGTCCCTTGCGGGTGTGCGCCATGCGGGCGCGCTCCTCGACCGTGTACAGGTGGGCTTCGGCATCGGCAACGGAGGGGTAGGGGCGCCGCTCGCCAAAGCCGAGGCGCAGCGACCACATGAGGCGGCTCTGGGCGAGCCGCTCGGCCTGCTGCGCGGTGTCGGCGCAGACGACGAACACGGCGACGCTGGCCCGCGGCGCGGCGAGGTAGCGCGAGGGGCGGAAGGCGCGCTGGTAGGCGCGCGTGACCTGCGCGCCGCCCTCCCAGTTGATGAAGTGGGCGAAGGAGAAGGCCGTGCCGAGCGCCGCGGCGTAGGAGGCGCTCTCGGCACTGGAGCCGAGCAGCCAGACCTCGGGCGCCGTTGGCCCGGTGGGCATGGCGTGGACGCCGTGGAATGGGTGGTCGGGCTCCAGGTCGTCGTGGAGGAAGCGCAGCAGGTCGGCGACGCGGTGGGGGAAGTACTCGATGCCGAGCGCGCCTGGCCCCTGGACGAGCGCCTGGGCGGTACGCGGGTCGCTGCCGGGCGCGCGGCCGATGCCGAGGTCGATGCGGCCAGGGTAGAGCGTCTCCAGCACGCGGAAGTTCTCGGCGACCTTGAGGGCGCTGTAGTGCTGGAGGAGCACGCCGCCGGAGCCAACGCGCAGCCGCGCCGTGCGCGCGGCCACCTGGCCGATCATGACCTCGGGGCTGGGGCCGGCGAGGGAGCCGCTGGAGTGGTGCTCGGCGAGCCAGTAGCGATGGTAGCCGAGCCGGTCCACGGCCTCGGCCAGGCGCAGCGTCTCGTGGATGGCGTCGGACGGCGTCATGCCCCGGCGGATGGGCGACTGGTCGAGGACGCTCAGCAGTACCACGACCGGAATTATAGGGGATGCGGCCGCGCGCGCCTGGCACGGCCGGGGCCAGTTCTCTACACTTCCCTCACCGAGCGGGGCGGTTTCCCGCGCCAGGCGTGAGGCCGGAGCCGGGGGCGGTTGCCGCGTAACAGAGGTAGGGTGGGGGGCGTGTGCCCCGCCGCGCAGTTGTGGTGGCCGAGCGCCGGGCGGCAGGGGACGAGCCCCTGCCCTACGTCTGCCAGGGCCTGGAAGCGGGTGCCAGTTACCCGGCCGGGCGGCGGGGGACGAGGCCCTACCCTACGATCTGGCCCGTCGGCCGCCCGATCGTCGTGGGCATGAATGAATGGTGGCGCCGGTGCCGGCAGCGCCGGGGGTAGCGGGCGGGAAGCCGTCGGCCGCCCGATCGTCGTGGGCATGAATGGTGGGGCGCGGCCGGCTGGCGGGTGGCCCTGCGAGAAGGAGTAGCGCGGTGCAGTTTGGCTACTACATTCTGAATACGTACGTGCCGGAGCTGGATGGCACGGCGGCGGACGTATACAGCCGCTACTTCGAGCAGGTCGAGGCCGCGGAGGCGGTGGGCTTCGACGCCGTGTGGGCGACGGAGCACCATTTTCGTTACTTCGGCGGGATGACGCCGAGCCCGCAAATGCTGCTCACCGCGCTCAGCGCCCGCACCCGCCGCCTGCGCCTGGGCAGCTCGGTGTCGATCCTGCCGCTGCACCAGCCGCTGCGCATCGCCGAGGACTTCGCCATGCTCGACGTGCTGAGCGGCGGGCGGCTGGAGTTCGGCGCCGGGCGCGGCAT
>JAJPHF010000169.1 GCA_021325365.1 Pseudomonadota bacterium | reverse complement strand
GTGCACGTTGGGCTGAACGCGCAGCTCCTCGACTTCTCGCAGACCTATCGCTCGGGCGGCATCAGCCGCTACATCTATCATCTCCTCGCGCAGCTCCGCACGCTCGCTACCGACGACCAGTTCAGCGCCTCTCGGCCAGCCTCAGCCCCCGGATGGAACGGGCGGTGGGGCGCTGTCGAATTGGCTGATCCAGCAGGCGGTTGCACAGATTATCGGTAGCACAAGATACTAGTCGTTGCTGCGGAGGAGCGGGAACCGGAGGGTGACGCGCGTGCCCTGGCCCTCGGCGCTCTCGATCTCGACGGTGCCCCGGTGCCGCTGCACGATATGCTCCACGCGGTTCAGGCCCAGTCCATTGCCGGACGGACGGCGTGTGGTGAAGAACGGCTCCATGCAGAACTGGCGTATGTTTTCCGACATCCCGACACCGTCGTCGGCCACCGTGATCGCCACCTGCCCCTGTGCATCCTCAGTGCGGACAACGATGGTGCCCCCCTCCGGCAGTGCCTGGGCCGCGTTGGTCAGCAGCTCGTGCAGTGCCTCCTGGAGTTCGAGGGCATGCCCGCGGATTGGTAAGCGGCCCTGTACCTCGACGCGGACGCAAATCGATTGACCGGCGGCCTTCGACCCGGTCTCCCAGAGCGGTCGGCTCGCCTCGACCGAGTCGCGCGCGAGCTGCCCCACATCGATCTCCGTCCAGGCGCCGGGCATCACCGGCCGAGCGAAACGCTGCAGGTCCTGCAGGGCGCGCGAGATGCGCTCGGCAGCGTTGCGGGCCGGTTCCAGCAGGGCGCGCACGTCGGGGTCCTGGGTCTCGCCGAGGAGCATCTCCATGTTGCCGAGAACGATGGCCAGAGGGCTGTTGATGGCGTGGGCCAGGCCCGAGCCAATATCCGACAGCAGGCGCAGCGTCTCCGCCTGGAGCGCCCAGGCTTGGGCCCGCTCCTCCGTGCGGCGGTCGTGAAAGATGCCACGTGCGACGAACCCATCGGGCACGGGGAACGCGCGTAACTCCAGCCGCACCGGGATCAGATTCGCATCGCGGCGCCGCACGACCGTGTCGAACGTAAACGTCTTGCCTGCGAGCATCTCGCCGCGGATCGCGCCGAGGTTGTCGACCTGGTCGGCCCACGCCGGCATGGGGATAATGTCAGCCAGCACGCGCTCCAGGAGCGCCGGCCGCGGGTAGCCCAGGAAGCGGCTGGCCGCCCCGTCGGCGTCGATCACCTGGCGGCGGTTCTTCACGACGAGGATGAAGTCGCCGGCCTGATCGGGCGGCGGCCGCCAGGCTGGATCGAGCACCGCTAACTCGCGCGCGCGGGCCTGCCGCGCGGCCGACAGGTAAGCCGTCCCCAGGCGGGCCCCCGCCAGGTCGGCAAGCACCTGCAGCGCCATCTGGTCGGTGACTGTGAACTGGGCCGCTGTCCGCGGGCGCCCGGCGAGGAGGACGCCCAAGAGCAGCCCCTTGTCCCGCAGCGGTACGGCGACCGCCGGGCCCGGCGGCTCGTCGGCGGACCCGGCCACCGGCGTGGACGGAACGGCTGGCCGCCGCACCGGCGTGCCTGTCTGCAGCACAGTGCCCGCCAGGCCAGCTCCGCTCGGCTGGTGCGTCCCCAGCGCGGCAGCCGCCGGGCCGACGGCACTATGTAGGACGAGCGTGTCGGAAGACTGGTCGAGGAGCGTGAGACGCACGTCGGCCGCGCTCAGCAGCCGCGCTGCCTGCTCCACGACGGTCGCGCCGACCCGCGCGTTGTCCACCTCCGCGGCGACCTGCCCGGTGGCCGCGAACAGGGCGGTCGCGAGAACCGCGGCCTCGGACTTCGTAGGCGGGCCGGCCTCACCACCTGCCGTTGTACCCGTAGTCCTTCCCTTCGAGCCAGCCGTGTCCGGCCAGCCACCGTGGCCGTTATCGTCGCCCCGTGGAACGCCCAATGCTTCTGGTCAGAACTGTAACAGGTAGTTTACGAAGAAGCGCAGAGTCGGGACCATTCGCGTCCCAGCGGCGGCGACCGTTGTATCCTGTAATCACCGAGCACTACGGACGGCGCACTTGCTCGTGGTCGAGTGCGCCGCGCGAGAGAAGAGTGTGGAACGGAGTAGACTAGCCGGCCTCGCGATTGGTGGTGGCCTCTTCTGGTGCATGGCCTGTACGGGCCCTTCTACGACGCAGCGGCCGACGCTGGTGCCTAGCCCGGTGCCGACGGCCGTCCCTACGCAGTCGGCGCAGGCCTTGCCCACTGGCGTCCCTACTGGCACGCGGCTAGAGAGCGTACGCGTCGCCAACACCCAAGGGTTAGCCGGTGGGCTTCAGGTGGCCGTGGCGCGCGGGTACTTCGAGGAGCAGGGTATCGCACCACGCCCCGAGGAGTTCGGCAGCACGACCGAGATCGTGGCGCCGCTGGCCACAGGGCAACTGGACGTGGGGTCGACTACACCCAACGCTCAACTGTTCAACGCCCTCGCACGCGGGATTCGGATCACGATGGCGCTGTCCGGGTCTCAGGTCGAGGCCCAGGGGAACGGCTTCCCGATGGTCGCTCGCAATGGGCCGGACGGCCCCGTCGTCCACGATCTGACGGACCTCCGCAAGAAGCGCGTGGGGCAGAACCAACAGGGCGTAATCAATGAGTGGGCACTGGACCGCCTGCTTGCCTCCGTCGGCCTCCAGGCGCAGGATGTAGAGACCAAGGTGATGCCCTTCCCCGACGCCGTCGCTGCCCTGGGCGCGGGTAGTCTGGATGTGGCTATTTTCCCGGAGCCCTTCGGCACAATCGCGGAACAGCGCGGCTTCGCGACCCGTGTCCTCAACGCCGACCAGTACATCCCCGGCGGCCAGGTCGCGGTGATGTCCTACTCCGATCAGTTTGCCCACGAGCGGCCTGAGGCGGCCCGGCGCTGGGCAGTGGCCTACCTAAAGGGTGCGCGCGACTACATGGACGCTATGGAGTATGGACGCGACCGCGAGGCCATCGTCGCCATACTCGCCGAGGCCGCGCACATCAGCCCCCAAGTCATCGAGCAGTCCGGCTACTTCCCGGTGCCGCGCGATGGACGAGTGAACGCCGAGGGGATGCAAGCGATGCTCGACTGGTTGGTGGAGCGGGGCTACGTCACACAGAAGCCGGACCTGACCGCACTCCTCGACCCGCAGTTCGCCGACTACGCGGCCCAGACGCTCGATGCCGCGCGTTGAGTGCCGATCTGGGCCGGAGGGTGGGATGAACGCTCCCGTCGCGCCTGCACACCAGGACGCCGTGCGGCAGGCCGAGACCTGGGCGTTGCGGGTGGCCCAGGAGGCGGCCGCGCAGGTGCCCGCCTACGGCCGTTTTCTGCGCGCCGCCGGTTACGACGCGCGCCGCCTACGTAGCTTCGCCGACTTCTGCGCGCTGCCCATCATGGATAAGGCGTCCTACCTCTCTCGCTACCCGCTCGCTGAGCGCTGCCGCCAGGAGGATGTCGCGCGCGCAACCCGGATCACCCTCAGCTCGGGCTCCTCGGGCGAGCCGACGCTTTGGCCACGCTTCCCGGAGCAGGGCGAGGGCATGATCCGGGCCGTCACCGCTATGCTGCAAGACCACTTCCGGATTCGGGAGCGCGCCACCTTACTCGTGGTGTGTGTCGGCATTGGCCCCTGGGGATATGGCACCTCGGTGTCGCAGATGGGCGCGAGCTTCTTCGCGCAGCCCGGCGTGCGCGGGAGCATGGTCACGCCGGGGCTCAACGTCGAGGAGACCTTCCGGTTCGTGGAGGAGCTCGGCCCGCACTACGACCAGATCGTGCTGGTTGGCTACCCCGCGCCGCTCGCGCAGCTGCTAGAGAGCGGCGTGGCACGGGGCATCGACTGGGCCGCGCTCCATACCGGCGTGCTCGCGGGCGGCGAGTATATGCCGCTCGGCTTGCGCGAACGCATCCTGCGCTACCTGGGCAAGGATCCCGAGCGACTCGAGGGGCTAACCAACCTGTTCGGCACCTCCGAAGTCGCGGGGATCACGGGCTACGAGACCCACCTCTGCCTGTTGCTCGGACGCTTGTGCCTGCGCACGCCGGGGCTCACCGAGGCCCTGTTCGGGAGCCCGATCATTCCCTCGATCACGCAGTACAACCCCCTGAACCACTTCCTGCAAGTCGCCAACGGTGATGTCCTGCTGACGATGCGCGGCGCCGTGCCGCTCGTCCGCTACGACACGCACGATCGCGGTGGCCTGCTCTCCTTCGATGAGGTGCTTGCGCGTTGTCGCGACCACGGCTGTGACCTCGCCGCCGAGCTGCGCGCCCGCGGCTTTGGGGCCGCTGCGCTGCGTCCCCTACCGTTCCTGTACGTGTTTGGACGCACCGACGGCGTCATCGTGTATGGCGTGAACGTCTACAACGACCAGGTGGCGCACGTCCTGGCGGAGACGGGCCTGGACGCTTACCACACCAGCAACTTCAACCTCACGGCGTCCACCGACGAGGAGGGGCGCGCCACCATCCGGCTGGCAGTGGAGTTGCGCCAGGGAATCGCCCCGGCCGAGGAGCTGCGCACCCAGTACCACGAGCGAGTGGTGAAGGGCCTGCTGCAGTCCAGCGCGATCCTGCGGGCCGTGTACGAGAGTGGCGATGGGCGCCTGGTAGTCGACATCGACCTCGTGCCCTACGGGACGATCCGCTCGAAGAGCCCTAAGCGGCCGGGCTCGCTCATGGCCCAGGACGGGAGCTTGGCGCCTGGCGGTGGGCACATCAGTCACGAGACGCCCCAGTAGGCAGGCCTTTGCGACCGGTATTTTGTTGAGGTGGGGCCGATAGCCAAGAACCGGGTGCGCGACCCAGCTTGAGGTCCGTACGCCACCATAGCCAGTGCTTGGGAATTGAGCCGAGAGTACACCCCTGGCTCGTGGCCGGTCATAAGGCATCAACAAACTAGTACTACGGACCGCTGCATAGATCGCTATACCACCGAAGCGCAGCGCCGGCGCTAGCACCGCGCGAATTCGGACCGAGGCCCGGGCGCCCCTCGGCAGCCCGACCGTACGGAGAAGCGCCCCCCGTGCTGCTCACAGGCCTGCCGGACGAGTACCACCCCGCCAATACGTTCATAGTAGAGAGGCCGCGAGGCGCGCCGGAGAGCGCCCGCCGTCTGGCGCGACGTGGTCGCTTATCTTGCGCCGTACACGCCTCCCCCGCACCCGCCGCCCGCGCTCGGCCCGGGGCCTCCCCCGCCGGCCGGCCCGCGGCGGGACAGCGGGGGAGTATCGTACGGGGCAAACGATGCGATCTTCCGCGCCCGACCAGCACGCGCAGACCCGCGCCCGGCCTAGCAGTTAACCACCCGGTAAAGGAGCATCGTTTGACCGTTCCTCGGATAAATCGCTGCGCCCGTGGCCGGGCCCGCGGCGCCGGAGGTCGATCGGTGTCGTGCAGCGCCTTCTCACAGGCAACCTCGCTCGATAGTCGGACAGCGACGAATCGACCCAGGATATCGCGCGCCGCGCACCACTTGCGCCGCGTGGTGCCACACTGGCCCGTGTCGCGGGGTGTAGGCGCCGTGGCGTCTACCACGTGCCGCCCAAATGTGGATGTTCCCCGGCCGAAGGCGCGGGTTGGCCGGGGCGGCGGGGGGTGGGGTAGACTAGCGGGCGGGCGGTGGGGAGGCAGGGGTGCACGTTGGGCTGAACGCGCAGCTCCTCGACTTCTCGCAGACCTATCGCTCGGGCGGCATCAGCC
>JAJPHF010000047.1 GCA_021325365.1 Pseudomonadota bacterium | reverse complement strand
CGTGGTCGCCGTCCCTGCCCGTACACGCATCCCACCGCGCTCGCCGCCCGCGCCCATGCCCGGGGCACGCCCCCGCCGGCCCGGCCCGCCGCGAGCCATCGGAGGATCATCGTACGGCGCAAACGATGCGACCTTCCGCGCCCGACCGGCGTGCGCAGACCCGCGCCCGGCCTAGCACTTAACCACCCGGTAAAGGAGCATCGTTTGACCGTTCCTCGGCTAAATTGCGACGCCCGGGATCGCGCCGCCGGTGCGCTCGCGGCCACCCCCAACCCACAAGAACACGGCGGACGCCGCGCCGTTGCGACGACGTTGATCCGCCGCGTCGCGCGTGCTATGGTCGGGGCACCGCGGGCGCACGTCACCGTGAAGAACCGAGCCGCAAGCAGGGGGCACGCGATGCCAGAGGACCGCTACTCCGCCAGCCGCGAAGACATGGCGAGCAACTTCCCGCGCTACAGCGCGGCCGCGCTCGGCTTCCGCAACTACTGGTATCCCGTGGCGCTCGCGCGCGAGCTGCGCCGCAAGCCGCTCGCCCGCACCGTCCTCGGCGAGCGCATCGCCGTCTTCCGCGACCGCGGCAAGCTGTACGCGCTGCCCAACCGCTGCCCGCATCGCGGCGTGCCGCTCTCCACGGGCTACCGCGAGTTCCCCGGCACCATCACCTGCATCTACCACGGCTGGACCTACGACCTCGCCAGCGGCAAGCTCGTCGCGGCGCTCACCGACGGCCCCGACTCGCCCATCTGCGGCAAGGTGAACCTGCGCCCCTACCCGGTCGAAGAGCGCGCCGGCCTCATCTGGGTCTACGTCGGCGACGGCCCGGCCCCGCCCGTCGAGACCGATATCCCCGCCGAGCTACTCCAGCCCAACACGGTGATCGAGGGCTTCAGCCAGGTGCAGCGCGGCAACTGGCGCTACGCCGCCGAGAACGGCATCGACGAGGGCCACGCCAAATACCTGCACCGCCGCCACAGCCTCTGGACGGCCACCCGCGAGATGCCCGCCTGGACGCAGATTCACATGGCGCCCACCGAGGACGGCCAGTGGCTCGCGCGCATGGGCGACCGGGTCGAGTTCGCCGCCGACTACCCCGGCCTGGGGCGTTGGCCGAAGCCACCGCGGTTCTGGCAGAAACGCGGCCGCGGCGCCGTGCGCGTGGGCATCAAGCTACCCTGCTGGCTGCTCGTCCAGCAGCGCGGCTGGACCGGCTTCGAGGTCTACGTGCCGGCCGACGAGAATCATTACCTCTCCATCCTGCTCGGCACGTGCCAGGCGACGGGGCTTGCCGCGCAGACGTTCCGCGCGAAGTACCGGCTGTGGTTCCGCTGGGTTTTCCACGGCCAGTTCAACGGCCAGGACCAGTGGATCATCCGCCAGATGGAGGTCCCGCCGGAGCGGCTCTACCGCCCCGACGTGTCCATCACCGCCTGGCGCAAGCTCTGCCAGGACGACACCCGCGGCGAGCCCCAGACGCGCGAGCACGTCGCCCGCGCCGTCACCCCGCGCCTCACCGTCGACATCTGAGCATCGGATAGGGTCCCACTCGCAAACATCGATCCTCGTCCCCACGGAGGGACCAAAGACCGGGCCGGTACCTGGCCGCTGAACGAGCGGGCGAGCGCTCATCCAGCGGCGGCCCTGGGAGGTAGCGCCGTGCTGAAGGACATGCGAGCGTTCTTGCGCCTGCTCGACGAGAAGGGCGACCTCGTCCACATCACGCGCCCTGTGTCGCCCGAGTTCGGCGTGGCGGCCGGCATCCGGAAGACCTCCGACATCAAGGGGCCGGCGCTGTGGTTCGACCACGTCGAGGGCGCGCGCATGCCCGTCGTCGGCGGCCTGTACGCCCACCGCCGCCGTGCCCTCTGGGGCCTGGAGACGACCGCCGAGGGGTTCTTCGCCCGCTACATGCACGGCCTGAGCCACCCCATCCCGCCGCGCGTCGTCGCGGACGCCCCCTGCCAGGAAGTCGTCCTCACCGGCCCCGACGCCGACCTCTCGCTGCTCCCCATCTGCACGCACAACCGCCTCGACGCCGCGCCGTTCGTCACGATGGGCATCACCATCGCCAACCACCCGGAGTACGGCCCGAACGCCTCGATCAGCCGCATGCAGCTTTTCGACGAGCAGACGCTCGGCATCATGAGCGTGCCGCCCCAGCAGATCGGCATGTACTTCCAGGAGTTCGAGGCGCGCGGCGCGTCGTTGCCGCTCGCCGTCGCCATCGGCAACGATCCCTACACTACCCTCGCCTCGCAGGTGCCGGGTGGCATCTACCTCGACGAGTTCGCCGTGGCCGGCGGCTGGCTGGGCGAGCCGATCGACCTGGTGCGCTGCGCGACGATCGACGTGCTGGTGCCCGCCACCAGCGAGATCGTGCTGGAGGGCGAGCTGGTCTGCGGCGAGCGGCGGCTGGAGGGCCCGTTCGGCGAGTTCCCCGGCACCTACACGCCGCCCGTCGAGCGCCCCATCTTCCGCCTGAAGGCGATCACCCACCGCCGCGACCCCATCTACCTGGCGGGCCTCACCGGCCTGCCGACGACCGATAACCACGTGATGAAGCACCTCGCCTACGAGGCGATGATCTACGACCGCATCCGCCAGATCTGCCCCACCGTCCGCGACGTCTGCCTGACCGACGGCGGCGGCGGCAACCACCTCGCCATCTCCATCCGCCCGACGTTCGTGACGCAGGCGCGCGACGTGATGCTGGCGGCCTTCACCGCCGCCAAGGTGCGGCCCAAGCTGGTGGTCGTCGTGGACGACGACATCGACGTGCGCGACCCCGCGCAGGTCGAATGGGCGATGGCGTTCCGCATGCAGGCCGACCGCGACGTGGTGATCTTCGAGCGCGGCGTCGGCCAGATCCTCGACCCCTCGGCGCCCGCCCCGCGCGTCGGCGCGCTGATGGGCATCGACGCCACCCAGCCCTACGGCCAGAGCTACGGCGAGCTAACCGTCGTGCCCGGCGCCGCCGAGTTCGAGATCCCCGGCTGGACCGACGGCCGCGAGTGGCGCCCGGCCTCGGTGTTGGCGACGCTGAGGTAGCCGATGCGCGTAGCAGTAACCGGCGGCGTCGGCAAGCTGGGCGAGTGGGTCGTGCGCGAGCTGCGCGCCCCGCGCGACGGCGGCGCACCCCACGAAGTGGTCGTGCTCGACCGTGTCGCCGGCCCGGAGCAGGAAGGCGTGCGCTACGTCGTCGGCGACGTGACCGACCTCGGCCAGGTGATGGGCACGGTGGCCGGCGCCGACGCGATCGTCCACCTGGCCGCCATCCGCCGCTGGGGCATCGCGCCGAACGAGGTGACCTTCGGCACGAACGTCACGGGCACCTTCAACGTCCATGAGGCGGCGTGGCTTCTGGGCATCCGGCGCGTCGTCGCGGCCAGCAGCGAGGCCGTGCTGGGCTGGGACTACCGCGAGCGCGAGTTCCCGCCCGACTACCTGCCGATCGACGAGGCGCACCCCGTCCGGCCGCAGGACGCCTACGGCCTGTCGAAAGAGGCCGGCGAGGCGATCGCCCGCTCGTACACCGCGAAGTGCGACATGGTGACGGTTATGCTGCGCCCACCGTGGATCGCGGCGCCGGACGAGCTGGCCGCTCTGCGCCAGAGCGGCGGCCGCCAGCCGACGCGCTTCGTGCCGTTCAACTACATCGACGTGCGCGACCTGGCGGCCGCCTTTCGCCTCGCCGTCGAGCGCCCGCTAACGGGCCATCACGTCCTGTTCGTCATGGCCGACGACTCGGTGATCGCCGAGCCGCTCGCCACCGCGATGCCACGCTGGCTGCCCGCGACGGCCGCCATGGCGCGGCCGTTCACCGGCAGTCAGCCGTCCGTCTCGAACGCCCGCGCGAAAGAGCTGCTCGGCTGGCAGCCCCACCACTCCTGGCGCCGCCCCGAGCCGTGACCCACGATGACCTCGATATTTGAGGTATGCTGATGTTCGCTCGTGTGCGCGTCGCATCGCGCGCGGCGCTCCTTCTCGTAGCGGTCGCCTGCGCCGCACCCGCCGCACCCGCCGCGCCCGCCAGCCCAGCGCCAGGCGCCCCGGCCCCGAGCGGCGCTGCGCCTGCTCCGGCGGCCGGGGCGCCAGTCGCCGCAACGCCCGACGTCGCGTCCCCGTCCGCGCCAGCCGGCGCGGACACCGGGACTGCCCCTGCCGCGGCGGAGCCCACGCCGCTGGCCCGGCGCACGGTCCACACCGTATACCCGGCCGTCTCGCTCTCCGCGATGTCCTATATGTACGCCGAGGATCAAGGGCTCTACGCTCGCTACGGCGTCGACGCCGAGAGCAGCGGCATGGTGCCGCAGGCGGCGCTGGCCGCGCTGGTGAACGGCGAGGTGCAGTACGCCTTCTATGGATCGAGCCTGCTGCTCTACGCGGCCCGCGGCATCCCCATCCGGCCGTTCCTGCAAGCCTCGACCGGCCCCTCGCTCATGCTGTTCGCGCGTCCGGAGATCGCAGACTTCGCCGACCTGCGCGGCAAAGCCATCAGCGTGCTGAGCGCCGCCGGCCTCAGCCGCGAGGTGGCCGAGCTGGTGTTGGAGAAGCATGGCGTCAGCCCCAGCGACGTGCAGCTCTTGCCCGCCGGCTCGGCCGCCGCGCAGATGGAGCAGCTCCGCCAGGGGCTTGCGGCCGCCACGCTCATCTCGCCGCCCTGGCCGATCACCGCCCGCCGCGAGGGCTACCGCCTGCTGTCCAACACCGGCCGCGAGATCAGCTACCCCTTCGGCGTGATGGCGACGACCACCGCGCGCATGACCGACGACCCGGCCGAGGTGAAGGCGGTCATCCGCGGCACGCTCGACGCCAACCGCCTGATTCGTGCCGAGCGCGACGCGGCGATCGCCTGGATCGCGCGCAAGTTCGAGGTCGAGCCCGACGTGGCGG
This sequence comes from Pseudomonadota bacterium, assembly GCA_021325365.1. The sequence goes on along the minus strand of JAJPHF010000047.1, from coordinate 23,808 downwards.
CCGAGTCGTACGACATGGTGCTGGAGACGCAGAACGACGACGGCGCGATCCCACGCGAGGCCGTGGCCAACTACTTCCGCGTCCAGGACGACGACCCGAGCCTCCGCGACGTACCCTACGAGAACGTCGTGGACACGCGCCTCCTGCAAGCGGTCTGGGCCGAGATGGGCATCCGCTAGCTCAGTAAGGCTCGTAGTCGCGGAGGCGCGGGATGACCTCCTCGGCGAACAGGCGCATCGAGCGCGTGACCTGTTCCTCGGTGAGGTAGCCGAAGTTGAACTCGCCGAGCAGCGTGTTGAACAGGCCCTCCTCGGCGCAGTGGCGTAGCGACGCCGCCACCGTCTCGGGCGAGCCGATGAGCCCGATCTGGTGGTCGCGCAGGTAGGCCATATCCGTGAAGTGCTCCAGCATCTTCGCGCCGTTCACCTCACCCGCCCGCCGCCGGTTCTCCGCCAGGCGCGTCAGGGGCTGGTTCTGCGTGAAGGCGTAGGTCCAGCTTGGCCCGCCGATCTCCCAGGCTCGCTCATCCGTCTCGTCCACGTAGATCAGCGTCCAGTAGTTGATGTTCGGCTTGCGTGGGTGCCCCGCGGCCTGCCATTGGCGCAAGTACTCGCGGTACACGGGCGCCGCGTCCTCGCGCGGCAGGTACAGCACGTACCCGGTGTTGATGCCCTCGGCCGCCAGATAGCTGAGCTGCCCCGGGTTGCGCGTCTCCAGCCATACCGGCGGATGGGGCTTCTGGACGGGTTGCATCTGGAGCGGCACGTCCGTGTAGTCGTGGTACGGCCCCTGATAGCTGAAGCCGGCGGGGCTCGCGCAGGCCGCTTTCAGCACCTCGTAGCACTCGATCGTGCGCTCGCGGCGGTGGGCGTAGTCGCCTTTGAACGGCGCGAACGAGTCTGGCTGCAAGCCCGAGACCAGCCCGACCTCCAGCCGGCCCCCCGTGGCGTTGTCCAGCGCCACGATCTCCTCCGTGACGCGCAGCGGGTCGTAGAACGGCGCCACCCAGCCCATCGCCCCCACGCGCAGGTTCCGGGTGCGCGCTGCCGCGCCCGCCACGTACAGCGGCGGCGACGGGCTCCAGCTCTCGTGGGGGCTGGCGTGGTGCTCGACGCAGAAGCCGTAGTCGTAGCCGAGCTGATCAGCCAGCTCGACCTCGCGCCAGAGCTGCGCCCAGCGCTCGGCCGGCGTCATGCCCGGCTTGCGCCAGATGTGCGTCATGTGGGCGAACTTCATGGCGTGTCCTTGCCGGCGGCGGCCGCCGCCTCCCGATTCGGCTCCCAGACGAGCGCGATCGGCTCGCCGCACGCGGGGCAGCTTCCCAGCTCTTCGAGCCGCGCTCGCGCCGCCGTGATCCACGGCGCCACCGCGCCCGGCCGGTCCTCGCGTGGGCCGCCCGAGTGCACCTGCGTCTCGTGGAGCTTGTGGCCGCAATGTTCGCACAGCCACAGCCAGCCGTCGGCCTCGTCGGGCCGCCGCTGCCGCTCGACGACCAGCGTCCACGAGCCCGGCGGCCGACGCGGCGAGTGGGGCACGTTGCGCGGCAGCAGGAACGTCTCGCCCGGCCCGACGACCAGCAGCTCGCGCGTCCCGTCATCCTTGACGTAGTGGAAGTGCAGCTCCCCTTCGATCTGGTGGAAGATCTCGTCGCCCTGGTTGACGTGGAACTGCAAGTCCTCCGTGGGGCCGTGCTGCAGCATCGTGATGTAGTCCGAGTCCTCCCACACCAGCCGTCGCCGCACGCCCTCGCGGTCCCAGTCGGCGCGGTGCCGGTCGACAAGCTGCTGCAAGTTGAAGGTCTTTAGCGGCTGGGCGAGCATACACACCTCCCGGTGACTCACGACAAACACAGTCCGGCGCCAGGCTCACAGCACTATACGCGCGACCCCGCCACGGGTCAATCGCGGTGCGCGCCCCGCGGGTCCCCCGGGAGCCAGCAGCCCGTCGGCTCCACAAGGCTCGGGGCCACTCGTGCGCCGCGGCGCTACCGCCTCGCTGACCCCTCGAAGCACTTGAGCCCGCGCTGCTCCAGCCGCGCGATCCACTCGGCGGGCGACAGCCAAGTGGCGGATCGGACCACGCCACGTGCGGGCAGCTCCCCCCGTAGCAGCGCCTCGACTGCCAGGGCGCACGGCAAGATGGCGAGTCGCTGGCCGCACCCCACGAGCGCCGCGCTGACCATCTCTCGCTGCCTCGCCACCTGCGCCTGCACGCACCCCACGTCGCTGCCGAAGCGGCTGAGCGGGGCTGCGGCGGCCGCGAGCGCGCGCGCCAGCCGTATCCGGTTGGCAGCGCCCAGCCGCCGCGCCAGCGGACCAACCGTCGCCAGCAGCCAGTTGCTCACGCCCCACTCGAAGGCGACGCGGAATTCTGCGGCCAGACCCAACTCCTCGCGCAACAACGCCGCGTCGGGGGAGTCGAAGCGGTAGGCCAGGCGCCGCCCCACCGGCAGGCGCACCGGCCGCGGGTCCGCGAAGCCCGCTCCGAGCGCGCTGGCGATCGCCCCCGCCCCCTTGTGGTTGCGGTTGCCAATGTATAGTGTCACGCGGCCGACGCGCGCCTCCGGTAGCCGCTCGGCGCAGCGACGGATCAACATACCCGACAGCGCCGGGGTGCTCGACAGGCCCGGCATGACGGCCAACCCGGCCGCCCCCGCGCGCTCGTGCAGCGCGTGGTCCGCGAGCAGCGGGAGCACCCAGCCGGCGTAGTCCGCGATGTCCAGCCAGTGCGCGCCCGCGGCCACCGCCGCTGAGGGCAGCCCGGGAGGCAGCCGCTGGAACGGCCCCGCCGTGCAAATCACCGCAAGACAGCCGGCCGCCGCCCGCCCGAGCACGTCAGGATCGCCCAGTTCGAGCGCGAGCGGCGTCGCCCGCTCCCCCTCGTCTAGCGCGCGGCAGGCCGCCGCCGCGCGGCGCGCGTCGCGCCCGGCCAGCACGAGCGCCGCGTCGGTCGTGGCGAGCAGATCGCGCGCCAGGATCCGCCCGAACACGCCCGTGCCGCCGGCGATCAGGAGGCGCGGGCGCTCAGCCATCGACCCATCAGCAGCGTCCAGCCAATGAACGCTGGCATCAGCACCGCGACGCTCCAGAACTGCCCATCCGGCGAGCCGACCAGCGACGCCGCGCTCAACCCGAAACCGGCCGCCCACACGGGCAGCGACAGCGCCACCAGGTAGCACGGTAACTCGCGCGCGCCCGCCCACACCAGCAGTAGTCCGGCGACCGTGTACAGCCCGTTCGCCACGTAGCCGGTCAGCACGCCCGCCACTGCTTCCGCCACCACGAACGCCTCCGGTCCGAGCCGCGGCGCCACGGCCATGTAGACAACCTGCGCGCCGAGGTCGTCGGCCAGCCCGGCGCCGGCCAGCAGCAGCGCCAGCCGGCACCGGATGGGCGCCCACCGCCCCCAGCGCGCCGCCAGGGCCACGTAGAACGCCAGCAGCGCAAAATCCGCCGCGTGCCAGACGAGCCAGCCCAGCCACCAGACCGCCGTCCGCTCGCTCACGTGGGCCATGCGCGCCGCGAGCGCGCTCCCCGCCACCGGCAGCCCCGGCTCGAGCGCCACCAGCATTGCGCCCGCGGCGAGGACGTGGACGCCCGCGGCGGCGAACGCCGCTCGCGCCGCCGGCGACGATAGTTTCACTATGCCGGCAACCTTTCGTACAAGGTCAAGCAACCCCTACGGGTTGGCGAAGCCCCCTTCGGAGCACGGCCGTCCCGGCCGCCTGACCGGTGCAGGCAAGGCCGTCCGGCCACGCCCGCGGCAGGGCCACTCAGCCACACCACTCCGGCCCGACCGCGCCGGACGGTCGCACAGGTGTACCACACACCAGCCTGCCGGGCGTGAGTCGGCTGTGAATCGCGTCGGCGGGTGTCCTGACTCAGACTTCACGACCGCGAGGTGGCCGGTCGCTGGCGCGCGATGGTTGCTCGCGCGCGGGGCCCGGCGTAGAATCGGGGCCAACCGACTACGGCGCGGTTCGCGAAAGGAGAGTCTCCATGCTGAGCGCCGAAGACATCCGCGGCATGTACGCTATCCCGCCCACGCCGGCGAAGCCGGGCGCGGACCGCTGGGATGCCACCGATACGGTGGACCTGGACGAGACGGCGCGCTTCACCGAGCGACTGATCCAGGACGGTGTGTCGGGCTTTATGGTGCTTGGCACGACCGGCGAGTGCGCCACCCTCAGCCAGGAGGACTATGAGAAGTACGTTGACTGCTTCCTCGCCACCGTGAACAAGCGGGTCCCGACATTCGTCGGCACGACGGCGCTGGGCACCCACGAGATCGTCCGTCGCATCCGCTTCGTACGCGAGCGCGGCGCCGACGGCATGCTACTGGGCATGCCGATGTGGCAGCCGTGCACCATGGAGATGGCCGTCCAGCATTACGCCACGATCTCCGAGGCCTTCCCCGACTTCCCGATCATGGTCTACGCCAACCCGCGCGCCTTCCGCTTCGAGTTCCCACCTGCCTTCTGGCGGCAGGTCGTCGAGCGCGCGCCCACTGTGATCGCGGCGAAGTTCTCCGAGGTCGGGCGGTACCTCGCGGTGCTGCGCGCGTCGCAGGGCCGCGTCAAGTTCGTCCCGGTGGACGGCGCGGCCTACGCTTTCGCCCGCCTGGCCCCCGAGGCGACAACCGTCTGCTGGGCTACGTCGGTGGCGATGGGGCCGCAGCCGGCGATTGCCCTCATGGACGCCATCCTGGCCGGCGACTGGGACCGAGCGAAGCAGGTAGCCGACGACATCGCCTGGGCGGGTGAGCCTTCGCACACCATCTCGGGCGACCAGGCCGTGTTCGCCTCCTACAACATCCAGCTTCACCGCTACGAGCAGGAGACGGCCGGCTACTGTCCGTTCTTCCCCATCCGCCCGCCCTACAACTACATGCCCGAAGAGTTCATCGAGCGTGCCCGCGAGACGGGGCGGCGCTGGGCCCAGATCCGCGAGAAGTACACGGCCGCCCAGCCCGCCGCCCGCTAGGGGCCAGGGGATAGGGATTGGAGGTGCTGGGGCGCTCCCCTGCCGGGGGGTATGGGGGGTGTCCCCCCAGGCTCCTCCCCGTTTCTCGTTTGCTGGGGGTTTGGGGGTGCCCCCAAGGAGGCATGGCCATGGAAGTGTGGATTCGCCAGAGCATGCCCTACCACTGCGAGGCCGACACGCTCATGCCCTTCCCGGTGCCGGGTTGGATGTGGAACCGCGCGCTGGGCGAGCAGCTGTACGCCGACCGCATGCGCTTCATCCGCCGGGTGGACCAGCTGGGCTTCGACGGGATCATCTTCACCGAGCACCACTACGGCCCGAATGGCGGGCTCACCCCCTCGCCCACGATCATGCTGGCCGCCGCCACTCAGGTCACGGAGCAGATCAAGCTCGTCACCATGGGCATCTCGCTCGCGCTGTACCCGCATCCCGTGCGCGTGGCCGAAGAGCTGGCGATGGTGGACAACCTGTCGCACGGGCGACTGGTGCCCGGCTTCATCAGCAGCGGCGGCCAGAACATGTACGCCTACGGCGTGCCCGTGCAGGAGGAGCGCGGGCGCTACCACGAGGCGTATGACCTGATCGTGAAGGCCTGGACGGAGGAGAACCCCTTCGCCTGGCACGGCGAGTACTTCGACTACGAGTGCGTCTCCATCCTGCCGCGCCCACTGCAAGTCCCCCACCCCGAGGTGTGGACGACGGCCACCGCCGCCGAGAGCATCCAGTGGGCGGCGGAGAAGCGCATCCGCTTCATCTCGCACGGGCCGACCAGCGAGGTGGCCGAGCGCCTGTCCTACTACCGCCAGCACGCTGAGGACGCCTGCGGCTGGACGCCCGCGCCGCGCGACACCGGCATGGCGCGCGAGTTCTACATCGGCCCCTCGCGCGCCAAGGTCGAGGAGATGGTGGACCAGGTGTTCACCCGCGACCGGGCCAGCGACTACCCGTTCATCTTCGAGCACCCGAAGCTGGCCGAGCTAGAGCGCGAGCGCTACAAGGTCCGCACCTACGACTACCTCAGCACTAGGAAGTCCTTCCGCGGCGCCGCCTGGAACACCGAGGGCATGCGCAGCGGCCAGTTCCTCGTCGGCGACCCGGACAGCCTGACCGAGCAGATCATCGAGCAGCAGCGCGCGACCGGCGCGGGCGTGCTGGTCATTCGCCCCGAGCTGGGCGACATGAGCCTGGAAGAGGTAGGCGACGGCCTGGAGCTGTTCGCCCGCGAGGTGCTGCCGGTCCTGCACGGCGTGTAGCGCCAGCAGGCCAAGAAGGTGATCGGACGTCCACCGAGACGGCTCAGGGAGGCCGGGAAGCGTAAGGCGGAGGCTTCGACGCCGCCGGGTTTGGCGCTGACCGCCGGGCGGCAGGGGACAAGCCGCTGCCCTACGTATCCCATTGCCCAACCCACCGGCTACCAGCGAGCGTCGGGCGGCAGGGAACGAGCCCCGGCCCTACCTGTCCTGTGACCCTGCCAAGCCCGACACCGGCCTGCGGCGAGCGCCAGCCGGCCAGGGACAAGCGCCCGGGCAATATCTTCCTCGCGCGCGGCCTGCCGAGCGCGGCGGCCGGCGAACGGCGATCAGGTGGCAGCGCCCACGCCCACCTGGTAGAAGCGGCGGGCGTTCTCGCCCAGAAGCAGGGGCTTGTGCTCCGGGCGCAGGTCGTCGCGCTCCTCGATCTCCTCGATCTCTTCCATGCAGTTGTCCAGCGCGATCTCGTGGGGGAAGTCCGAGGCGAACATGAACGGCTCCGGCCCCACCCGCTCGATGGCGTAGGCCAGCCCCTTCTCATTGCCCTCGCAGCCCACGAACAGGCGCCCGCTGCGGAAGTAGGCCTCGGGCTTCTGCGGGAGCGACAGTCCGCCGTACTCTAGCTCGCGCTCCAGGCGGTCGATCACTAGCGGAATCCAGTCGGTGCCGCCCTCGAGGAAGCCGATGCGCAGCCGCGGGAAGGCGTCGAGCACGCCGTCGACGATCATGCCGGTCGCCGCGACCATCAACGGCACTGGCATGCCGAGCGCCCGCGTCGCGGGGAACACGGTGAAGGTGTTGAAGCCGAGATTGACGTAGCAGCCGCCATGGACGGCCAGCACGCAGTCGAGCCGCTCCGCCTCCTCGTAGATCGGCCAGTACTCCTTGTGGCTGACATGGCGGGTGAGCCCATTGGACGGGATCATCGCGCCCACCATGCCCAGCTCGGTCACCGCGCGGCGGAGCTCGGCCACGGCGCTCGGCGGGTCCTGCATCGGAATGAGCGCCACACCCTTCAGGCGCGGGCTGACCTGCAGGTACTTGGCGTGCAGCCAGTTGTTGTAGCTGCGGGCATAGGACGCGGCCCAGTCGGGGAGCGCCACGTGGCCGAAGGCCAGGCCCTGCGTGGGATAGAGCACCGACCACTCGATGCCCGTCCGGTCCAGGAACTCCAGCCACCGCTCGGCGCCGATCGTCGGGTCGAACGTGCCCTCCTTGCGAGGCAAGCCATTGGGCGTGTGGAAGGCGTCCAGCGTCGGCAAGAGCTGACGGTAGGTAATGTAGCCTCGGTTGCTGAACGGCGGCTCGATGAACTCGTTCAGCTCTTGCTCGTTCTCCATAACGTGCCCGTCGGCGTCCGCGTACCGCATCGCCATGTCCGTTCCTCCGTTCCGTCCGTCGCCCGCGTCGTCCGCGCGCCAGCAGCCCGGTGTCGGGAGCATGCGCTTGCCGCATTCTATAGCGCCCGGCGCCGCACGGCACGCCGGCGCCCGGGGATCGGGGAGCCCCCGGGGCGCCTGGAAGCGCCCGGGCCGCCCCGCCATTACCGCTAGCCGCGGCCGACGAAGGGCATCTTCGTCGCCATGACGGTCAGGAACAGGACGTTGGCATCGAGCGGCAGGCTGGCCATATAGACGACGGCGCTCGCGACGTGCGCCAGGTCCATGCGGGGCTCGACCGCGATCGTGCCGTTCGCCTGCGGCACGCCCTGCGCCATGCGAGCGGTCATCTCGCTGGCGGCGTTACCGATGTCGATCTGGCCGCAGGCGATGTCGTACTTGCGGCCGTCCAGCGCCGTGGACTTCGTCAGGCCGGTGATCGCGTGCTTCGTCGCCGTGTAGGCGACCGAGTTCGGCCGCGGGCTGTGCGCCGCCATCGAGCCATTGTTGATGATGCGCCCGCCGGGCGGCTGTTGGCGCTTCATCAGCTTGAACGCCTGCTGAGTGCAGAGGAACGCGCCCGTGAGGTTCACGTTCACGACCGTCTGCCACTGGTCGAACGGCAGGTCTTCCAGCAGGCCGGAGGCGTTGGTGCCGGCGTTGTTGAACAAGAGATCGAGCCGCCCGAAGGCCTCCTCGGTCCGCGCGAACAGCGCCTCCACCGCCGCCGGGTCGCTCACGTCGGTAGGGACGGCCAGCGCGCGGCCGCCCAGCGCCGCGCCCTCGGCGGCCGTCTGCTCGAGCGGCGCCGCGCGGCGGCCCGCCAGCACGACCGCATACCCCTCTCGCATGAGCGCCAGCGAGACAGCCTTGCCGATGCCGCTCCCCCCGCCCGTGACAATCGCCACCTTGTTGGCCGCGTCCATCCTGCCCACCTCCGCAGAATCTGCACCGTGCTCGTCGCCAGGTCCACAGCAGATTCTATTGATCGAGTTAGCTGCACGCTCCCCGGTCGAATGGGGGCCCCCGGACCTACACCGCCTTGCTGCCCATCGGCGGACTCGCCAGTAATATCGGATCCGGCCCGGGGGTTCGCCTACCGGGACGCGCCCTCACCCCAACCCTCTCCCAGGGGGAGAGGGAGTAGGGAACTCCACCGGCGGATTCGATATAACATCGCGTTCTTGCGTGCGCGGTCTCGGCGCGCTCGATGACGCCTGTGGACCGGGTCGCGGGCGCAGTAATTTATCCGAGGAACGGTCAAACGATGCTCCTTAACCGGGTGGTTAACTGCTAGGCCGGGCGCGGGTTGGCGCGTGCTGGTCGGGCGCGGAAGGCCGCATCGTTTACCCCGTACGATACTCCCCCGCTGGCCCGTCGCGGGCCGGGCCGGCGGGGCGAGGCCCCGGGCATGGGCGCGGGCGACGGGCGGGGTGGGAGGCGTGTACGGCGTAAGATACGCGACCACGTCTCGCCGACGGCGGGCGCTCTCCGGCGCGCCTCGCGGCCTCTCTACTATGAACGCATTGGCGAGGGGCGGTCGTCCGGCGCCGACGGGTGATCCACGATCCGGTCGGGAGGGCGTCTAGCGGGGTGCGCGCTCACCCCAGCCCTCGCTCAGGGGGCGAGTGAGTATGGGAACGCGGTTGACGTGCGGGAGCGGCGGCGGGTGGCGCTGCGGCGCCGGCGTCCGAGCAGCGGCGGCCCGACGAGCAGCGTGAGCAGCACGAGCGGCCAGAGGCGGCCGCGGCGCACATCGTAATTGGCGAGCAGCGCCTGCCACGAGGCGCGCGCGACGTAGCGGCCGAACAGGAACTCGAAGGCGACCGTGGCCGCCGCCCACCCGATGCCGACGGCCCATAGCTGAGGCTCTGACGCCCGCCGCGCGAGGCGCTGCACGTAGAGCCGCGTTCCCGCGAAGATGAGGCCGCTCAACGTGGCGACGCTCAGCGGCTCGGCGGCGCGGCCGACCGCGGGGCGTAACACGGTCTCCCGGACCGTGCCGTTCGCGATGGCAGCCACCGCGAACCCGCACCAGGCGCCGGCCGCGCCGAGCAACGCGCCGGGCTCCATCTGGTGTCCTCCATCGCGTCTTGCCGCGCAGGCGAAGTCGCCTGCCGGCAGCCGGCGGGCGGGACGCCCGCGCTCCCAGGGGGCCGGGCGGGTTGGCCGCGGGCGGGCAGGAAACCCGCCCTACCGGACGACCGGACGCTGGCTGCTCACGCTGCGGGCAAGCTGCTTTAGGGCAGTACGTCGTCCGCGACGTGACCGCTGAAGGTCCAGAGCGCGCCGCTGGTCAGCTCGAAGCGGATTTGGGAGCGCGATTGCTGACGCGGCAGCCGGTCCCAGGTGATCCGCGTTACGTCGGCGAGCGGGAGCGTCATCGCGTCAGGCAGCAGCGTACCGTCGGGCGCCACCGCGCGAAAGGTAAGCGCCTCGGGGGTACGCGCGGCCAGCCGCCACTTGGCGCCGGACATGCTCAGCTCCAGGTCCGCGCTGCGCCGCAGGAAGTTGCAGTCCGTCGCTTCGAGCGCGCGGGCTGCCTCGTCTAAGCTGATCTCTCGCACGTCTTCCTCACCTGCAACCGCCATGCCGTGATCGTAACGGTATTCTACCCGGGGGCCGACTACCGCGTGCCGGTCGGGAACCATTCTCAGGCGAGTCCAGAGTCGGTGTCATGGCCGAAGGCCGCCGCCATCACGTCGTAGCTGGCAGCGGGGCATGCGCGCGCGGGCGGCCGCGGTTAGCGGTGCGGCGAGGCGCGGTTGGCCGCGGGCGGCGGGAGCTGTGGGTATGCTGGCAGCGGCGGCGCCGGAGCAGCCACGGGCGGCATCGGTCCGCGCAGACCCATGACCGGCGGGGGCATGACGGGCGGCGGCCCCCAGCCCAGAGGTGGCATCGCAGGCAGCTCGTGCCGCGCCGCCTGGGCGGGCGCCGGCGGCTTTTGGTGGACCGGCTCGGGCGCCGCCGCGGGCGGGTCCGCGGCCGGGGGCGCGGGCGGCGCCGGCGGATCGGGCGCGGGCGCCACGTCCTCGTCGGGCGCGTTGCCGAACACCGGGGTCGTGTCGGCCGGCGCTGGCGCCGGCTCGGCGCGCGTCGGCGCCGGCTCCGATACCGAAGTCACGCGTAGCGGCGCGGCGGCCGATGCGTGGGGCGCCGGCGCGGACGGCGCGGCGCGGACTACTGGCGCGGCGGGCGGCGGCGCCGTCGCGGCCGGCGGGTTGCTCGCAGGTGCGTTCCGGGGCGGGCTGACGGCCGCCACTGGCGCGGCCGGCGGCTCCGACGGCTCGGCCGAGGGCGCGGGCGCCTCGTCGAGCGTCTCGCCGGCTTTCATTCCCTGCCCCGTGGGCAGCGGCGCGGCCATGCTCGCCAGCGGCGACGCGAGGGCATCGGCATCCTCGGGCGAGGCCGCTACGCGCGCCACGGGCGGCTCGGGGGCGTCCGCCTGGTCAGTCATAGGCGGCGAGAGGGGACGCATCAGAGTGGGGCTGTCGCCGCGCAGCAGGCCGACGCCGAGGAGTCCACCCAGCGCGAGGCCGAGGCCCGCCGCCAGCAGCCCGGCGCGCTTCGCCGCGCCGCCACTCGGCCGGCGCACGGCATAGGAGCGCGGCGCCGGCGCGCGCTCGACACCAACCGGACGCTCGACGCGAGCTGGCGTTCGGCCCGGCCGCGAGACGAGATCGCTCGGTTGGGGCGGGGCCGCGCCGGACGCGGACAGGCAGAACGAGGCGGAGCCGGCTGGCGCGTCGCTCCAGGCCGGGGCCGGCCGCGACGCGGCCGCGGGCCGCCGACGCTCGCGCCTGGAGCGCGCCGTAACGGGTGGGCGGTCCGGGACTGGCGCCGGCGGCTCGGGCTCTGGACCCGGCGGCGGGGCCAACTGGCCCTCCGGCTTGGCGGCGGGCGCGGCGCTAGGAAGCGCCGGCGCGGCCGGCGCTTCCCGCACGACCGTCGCGGGGCGCGCGCCCACCCGGGCCTGGGCGCGGAGCGCCACGCCGAGCGCGGCGCCGTCCGCGAAGCGCTGGGCGGGGTCTTTGGCGAGCGCCCGCGCGACCACCGCGGCGAGGGCCGGCGGCACCGCGGGATTGAGGTCGGCGAGCGGCGGCGGCGCCATATGGACGTGCTGCATGGCGACGTGCAGGAGCCCGTTGCCAACGAACGGCCGGCGGCCGGCGAGCATCTCGTACAGGACGACGCCCAACGCGTACACGTCCGTCGCGGGCGTGATCGCTCCGCCACTAGCCTGCTCGGGCGCGAGGTAGTGCGGCGTGCCCAGCAGCAGCGAGGCTTGCGTGACCGCCGGGATGTCCAACAGCTTGGCAATGCCAAAGTCCGTCAGCTTGGGGCAACCGTCGTCGTCGAGGAGAATATTGGCCGGTTTCACGTCGCGGTGCACGATGCCCCGCGCGTGCGCAGTGCCGAGCGCATCCGCGACCTGCGCGGCGAGCCAGAGCGTCTCGGGTATGCCGAGAGGCTGGCCGGGGCGGAGGCGCTTGCCGAGGTGTCCGCCGCGGACGTACTCCATGACGAAGAAATAGGTGTCGAGGGCTTGTCCATAGTCAAAGATCGGGACGATGTTGGGATGGTTCAGGCGGCTGGCGCTACGCGCCTCGCGCTCGAAGCGCGTGACGAGCGTTGGATCGACGCACAGCTCGGGCCGCAGCAGTTTGATCGCCACGACCCGCCCCAGATGGGAATCCATGGCGCAATAGACGAGGGCATCAGCGCCCTCGCCCAGCAGCGCGCCAAGGAGGTAGCGATCGTTGATCCGCTGGCCCCGTAGATCCATCGTTCCCCGCCACGTGCGCGTCACCGCAGTATAGATCAGTCGCTTGCGGTGTACAAGATGATTCTTCGCGTCGGCACGCGGGATGAGTACAGACCGTGTGGCGGTCGCGGGGAAGTGCGATGCGAGCTAGGAGCCAAGCGACTACTCGATTTCCGCGACCAGACTGTTGTCATAGAACTGCTTCGGGTCGGCGGTGGGCGCGTCCGGGTGGTCAAGTAGCCGCAGGGCGTTGACGATCCCGCGCTCGTCTTTAGCTCAGCGATGGAGTGCATCTCGGGCCGAGCATAGCAGTCGATGGCGAGCACGCTGTAGAACGTGCCGATCAGCAAGATGTCCCCGCCGCCGAGCCGATTCAGCAGGCCATCCCCGCCGCCAATTAGGCCCACCGGGTACTGCCCGCTCATCATGCCCTGGATGTTCGGCGGGCTGCCGCTCACGAACTCGGCCACGACGTTGAGGCGCTCGCGGGTGAGGAAGCCTTCGTCTAGTGCGAGCCAGAAGGGGGCCATGGCGCCCGCGATGGGGGTGTACGGAACCGTGAGCTGGACGGGAGCAGGAGTGGGCGTGGGCGCCGGGGCGCGCGGGGCGCTCGTTGTCACCCTGCCCGCGGGCGGGGTGACGCTAGTGGTGGCGCCGGGCGCAAGTGCAGCGGGGCCAGCCGTGCAGGCAGCGCACCAGGCTACACCGGCTGCTCCTGCCAGGTGCAAGAATTGGCGGCGGCCACAGGACTTCGCGGGCATCAGCCGTGCGCGGGCGTCGGCCAGGACGCCGCGGCGGGAACGGGGAAGCCAACATCCTCGCCGCGCAGCGCCGCCTCCGCGCCCCGCTCGATCCCGTCGAAGAAGACCCACCAGGCGGCCAGCATCCGGTCGATGGCTCGCAATGACAGCGCTTGCTCGGATTCGTCACGAGCCCAGCGGCCATAGGCGTCGAGCGCGATATTCCCGTGCTCGACATCGTCGACCGCGTGAGCGCTCCACCACTGCACGGCATCCGGCGTGAGCCCGTAGTGCTTCTGTAATAGTTCGTGCCACCGCGCGGCGCTTCTGGGGACTCCTAGCTCGGACGCCCGGAACGCCATCCCCTCTAGCCAGTGGCCCTGAGAGAGCTGCATGATGGTATCGATGAAGGTGAGAGTGCTTGGCAACGGACGGGCGTTCACCACGTCGTCGCGCTCCATGCCCAAGGCCGTTGCGAAGCGCAACATCAGCTCAGCATGCGACGGCGGTCCGCCGTCAGCGGATAGCTCTTCCTCGCTGGCGACTTTGAGCAGTCCTCGTCGAATCTCCGGGTCGGGACAGCGGGAATGATTCGCGCTGGCAAAACGCGAACTGTACAGGTTGCGGTGATACGTCTGCACGGCGAACACGGCCAGGTCGGCCCGCGTGGCACGGCCCTCCAGGACCTTGCGGCGAAAAGGATGCCGGGGCCCGGGCATGCCATCAAGCACCTTTTGCCGGATGACAGTGGCGAAGTCGGCGTAGACTGGCATCAGCGTCTCCTCAGCCCAGTCTCGAGCAGGCCACCTGCTCGTCAGCGAGCGACAGGCCGTTGCTGGTCGCGCTAGCAAGAATTGCGCCCGCGTCCTACGTTCGAGTGCTTCGGATTGGGAGCGTCTATACGCCACTTACCTGCTGCCCTCGTTATGCGCCCGAGGGTATGCGGCACCGCGATGGGCGCCGCGCGCTCAGCCGCCGCGGGGCGCACGGCCCGCAAGGTGGCGGAGGCGCTCGATGTTGGCGCGGTCGGGGCCCTTCTTGTCGAAGCCGGGGACTTCGAGGATCATGGGCACGTCGGCGAATGCCGGGTGCTGCAAGAGGCGCGCGAAGGCGTCGGACCCGATGTAGCCCTCGCCGATGTTCTCGTGGCGGTCCACCTGGGCGGCGAGCGGCGTCTTCGAGTCGTTGACGTGGACGGCGCCCAGCCGCTCGAAGCCGACCGTCGCCTCGATCTCGTCCACCATCGCCGCGAAGCCAGCCTCCGTGGTCAGGTCGTAGCCGGCGTTGAAGGCGTGACAGGTGTCGAGCACCCAGCCCAGGCGCGGGTCGTCGTCCAGCGCGTGGATCACCGCGGCCAGCTCGGCAAAGCGGCGCCCGATGGTCGCGCCCTGGCCGGCGCAGCACTCGAGCAGCAGCTTCGCCGGCCCGTCGACCTGGGCGAGCACGCGCCCGACGCCCTTGATCACCCGCTCCAGCGCCTCGTCGAGCGGCTCGCTGCCCGCCGAGCCGGGGTGGATGATCTGGCCCACGGCGCCGAGCCGGTTGGCCCACTCCTGGTGGCCCGCGACCGCGGTGATCGACATGTGGCGGGTGGACGGCTTGGGCGAGGCGAGATTGCTGACGTAGACGCCGTGCAGGAACACCGAGCCGACGCCCTGGGCGGCCACGCCCTCGCGGAACGCGGCCACGGCGGCGTCGGTGTGGCTGGGCGCGCGCCAGGTCTGCGGGCTGCCGGCGAAGATCTGGATGGTCTCGGCGCCGATCTCGCGCGCGTGCTCCAGACCGCCCTGCACCCCGCCTCGCACATGTGCGCCAATCTGCATGGGCTCGCGTCCTCCCTGGCTGATACCCCGGATGGGGGCTCCTGGGGCGCAGCCGCGCCGATACCGTACCCCGAGGCCGCGGCTCAGTCGCCCCAGAGCTGGCGCACGAAGCCGTTGGCCTCTAGCTCCAGCAGCGGCCCGTTGTCGACGAAGCGCTCGGGGTCGGCGGCGCGCGGCTGCGGCGCCGACAACTCGTCGAGCACCATCTCGACGCTGCTCACGGAGACGAGCGGCAGCCGCGGCAGCAAGCGCTCCACGTAGGTAGTGTAGCCCTCTTCCAGCGCGTCCTCGTCGGCCGACTCGAGGTAGCGGGCCATGATCTGCTTCGTCGCGGTGGGATTCGTCTTCGCGTAGTGGATGCCTTCGAGCAAGCCTTTCATGAAGCGGCGGTTCACGTCGGGCTCGGCCTGCACGAAGGCGCGATTGCTGGTGAGCGCGCCGATGACGTAGTCGATGCCCAGGCCGGCGATGTCCAGCACCTCGCGCAGCCCCGCCTTGCGCGCGACCACCGTGGTGGGCGACGACAGCACCGCCGCGTGCAGCTTGCCCTGCTCCAGCAAGGCGAGGCTCCGCGCCATGCTGCCCGTGCGGACGAGCGTGTAGTCGCGGTTGGCCTCCAGGCCGTAGCGCCGCAAGGACTGGCGGACGGCGAACTCGCCGCCCGCGCCCACGTAGGAGACGCCGATCGCCTTGCCGCGCAGGTCGGCCACCGCGCCGACGTCGGCGGCGCCGTAGATCGCGTAGGCCAGCGTCGGCGTGATGCCGGCCAGCATCACCAGATCGCTGCCGGCCAGGTCGAGGTCGACGACCGCCCGCGACGAGAGCAGCGCGTACTCGGCCTGCCGCGAGACCAGCGCATCCACGGCCTTGGCGCCGGTGAGGGCCGAGACCTCGACGTCGAGCCCGTGGCGCGCGAACATGCCGATGTCCTGGGCGACGAAGAAGGGCGCGGCGAGGCCCTGGGCGGGGTTGGCCAGCAGGATGTGGCGGAGGGGCGGGGCAGCCGGCGCTTCCTCGGCGGGGCGCGGCGGGGGGCGACTAGCCGGCCCGCAAGCCAAGACGGCGGCCAGCAGGAGGCAGCTGGCCAGGCCGCGCAGCAGCGCGCTCGCCCGCGCGCCCAGGTGGGCTCCCACCGACAGCCCTCCGCCTATCGCCCCGCCGCGGTCGCCCGCACGATCGTGGTTCACCCTTCCCAGCCCGCGTTGGCCGCGCGGCGTCGCGCGAGCGAACGGCCCGCTCGGCTCCGCCAGAGGCCGGTCGCACGGCGCTGCTGGGGAGCGGCCCCACGCGGCGCACCGACCCACCCCGGCCGCAGTGACCCGGCGGGCAGATGACGCTGGTGGGTACGGGCACGGACGGGCCAGGGGCTCCCGTGGCGCGGCTCGGTCTAGGGTATCATCTTACAGCCGCGCGCCCGGCGGGGCAACGACAGGAGGGGTCGCGTGCTGAGCGGACCGATCGAGGTGGGGGGGCTGCGCACGCTGTGCCGCGTGCAGGGCGAGGGGCCGCCGGCGGTGCTGCTGCACGGCTGGGGCGCCGAGGGGGCGAGCCTGCAGCCGCTCGTCGCGCACCTGGCGCGGCGCTACCGCACGATCACGCCGGACCTACCGGGCTTCGGCGGCACGGCCCTGCCGCCGACCGACTGGGGCGTGGAGGACTACGCCGACTGGACGGCGCGGCTGCTGGCGAAGCTCGGCGTGGGGCGCGCGCTGTTCCTCGGCCACTCGAACGGCGGGCGCATCAGCATCGTGCTGGCCGCGACGCGCCCGGCGCTGGTGGACCGCCTGGTGCTGGTGGACAGCGCGGGGCTGCGGCCGGAGCTGTCCGCAAAGCAGCGGGCCGCCGCGCCGGTGAGCACGCTGGGCCGGGCGGCGAGCGGCCTGCCGGTCGTGGGGCCGCTCGCCGCCCGCCTGCGGGGGCGCTGGCACCGGGCGCTGGGCGCCGAGGACTACGCGAACGCCGGCCCGCTGCGCGGCACCTTCGTGAAGATCGTGAACCGCGACCTGCGCGACCTACTGCCGGGCGTGCAGGCGCCGACGCTGCTGCTGTGGGGCGCGAACGACGACGCGACGCCCGTGGCGGATGGCGAGACAATGGCGCGGCTCATCCCGCAGGCGCGGCTGGTCGTTCTGCCCGGCGCCGGCCACTACGCCTACCTGGACCGCCCCGCGGAGGCGACGGCCGCACTGGACGAGTTTCTTACATCGAGTCAGGTGCCGTCGTGAGCGATGGAGTCGCAACGACACTCTTCCTGGCCGGTATGCTCGCGTGGCTAGCCGTCGTCGCGATCGATGCGCGGCGGCTCCTGCACGTGCTGCAGCTCGAGGAGTACGACCTGCCACGGTTCTGGCGTTGGGTGCGCGACACGCCCGGCCGCGGTGTGCCCCGCAACCAATGGCAGGCAGCAGCCATCTTGATTGTTGTGGGCGTAGTGATCGGCATTCTAGGAATCATCACGCATTCTACGCCCCTGGTCATTGCTCAGGAGTGCTTTGCATTCACTCTCGCGGCCGCTCTTCGTGGCTGGTTTGGGCGTGCTCGCGGCGATGCAAAGAAGCCGCTGGTGTGGACCAAGAAGGCGATGCTGCTTGCCGGGCTGGCAGTCGCGCTCGTGGCGGTCACGCTGGCGCCTGCCGTCGCTGGCTGGTTACGTGAGCCGGGGGCTGGCTGGGCCACGCTGCTGCTCGTCATGGTGGGGGCGGCGGGATTCGGCTATGTATCCGCAGCATACCTCACCTTCGCGACGCTGATCCTGTGGCCGTTCCAGGCGACGGCGAAGTGGGCGCTCGTGCAGGCGGCAACCGTGCGGCTGCGGCGGCGGGGCGACCTGATCGTGGTCGGCGTGACGGGCAGCTACGGCAAGACGAGCACGAAGGAGATCTTGGCGACGCTGCTCGGCGCGCGCTACCGCGTCTGCAAGACGACGGGCAGCGTGAACACGCCGATCGGCATCGCGCGCACCGTCCTGCGCGGCCTGCGGCCCGAGCACCAGGTGTTCGTCGTCGAGATGGGCGCCTACGTGCGCGGCAACATCCGCGAGCTGGCGCGTCTCGCGCGGCCGCGCATCGGCGTGCTGACGGCGATCGGCGAGCAGCACCTGGAGCGGTTCGGGTCGGTCGAGAACATCGCCAAGACAAAGTACGAGCTGATCGAGGCGCTGCCGGCCGACGGCCTGGCCGTGTTCAACGCCGACAACGAGGGCTGCCGCACGCTGGCCGCGCGGACGCGCCACGTACGGGTCCGCACGTACGGCCTGGACGCCGCGGACGGTACGCCCGAGGTGACGGCGGTGGACATTCGTACGAGCACGGAGGGGACGGAGTTCACCGTGCGCGCCGCCGGCCACGGCGAGGCGCGGTTTGTGTCGCCGCTGCTGGGGCGCCACAACGTGTCGAACGTGCTCGCCGCGACGGCCGTCGCCCTGGAGCTGGGCCTGTCGCTGGCGGAGATCGCCGCGGCGGCGCGCGGCCTGGAGCCCGTCGCCCACCGCTTGCAGCTTATCCACGGCCAGGGCGGCGTGACGGTGATCGACGACGCCTACAACTCGAACCCGGCGGGGGCGCGCGCCGCGCTGGCGGTGCTGAGCGAGTTTTCGGGCCGCAAGGTGCTGGTCACGCCGGGCATGGTGGAGCTGGGCGAGCGGTTGGACGAGCGCCACGCCGAATTCGGGCGCGAGGCGGCGGCGGTGTGCGACTACGTCATCCTGATCGGGCGGCGGCGCACGGCGGCCATCGCCGCGGGCGCGCGCGCGGCGGGCTTCCCGCCCGACCGGCTGTTCGTCGTGCCTAGCCTGAAGGAGGCCACGGCGCAGCTTGGCCGTCTCGTCAGCGCCGGCGACGTGGTGCTCTTCGAGAACGACCTGCCGGACCAATACAGTGAAGAGTGCTGAGTGCCGAGTGCTGAGTGCTGAGCGGGGCCGTCCTACTTAGCACGCAGCACTCAGCACTCGGCACTGGAGCAGACATGGCGAAGACGCGACTGGCGGTCATCTTCGGCAGCCGCTCGGTGGAGCACGAGGTCTCGATCATCACCGCGCACCAAATCATGGCAGCGGCGGATGCCGAGAAGTATGAGCTGGTGCCGATCTACATCACCAAGCAAGGCGAGTGGCTCACCGGGCCAGCGCTCATCGATTCGCACTACATGGCGCCGGACAAGCATCCGGAGCCGAGCGTGTACGTTAATCTGGCGAGGTTCCAGGAGCCCACGCGTCTCGAGGGCGTCGAGCGCGTGGCCCTGGCGCCGGCGCCGAGCCAGCGGGCGCTCGTGCGGCTCGATGGGGGCGGGCTGAGCCTCTTCCGGCGGGGCGCGGGGCCGGAGATCGACGTAGTGTTCCCCGCCGTCCACGGCACGCACGGGGAGGACGGCACGCTGCAGGGGCTGCTGGAGCTGGCCGACCTGCCCTACGTGGGCGCGGGCGTGGCCGCCGCGGCCGTGGGCATGGACAAGCTGCTGATGAAGGCCGCGTTCCAGGCCGCGGGCCTGCCCGTGGTCGCGGCGCGCGGCTACACGCGCGCCGCGTACCAGCGCGATCCCGACCGCGTGCTGGACGAGATCGAGGCGGCGCTCGGCTACCCGGCGTTCGTGAAGCCCGCGGTGCTGGGGTCGAGCATCGGCGTCGCCCGCGCGGGCAGCCGCGAGGACCTGCGGTTCGCGCTGGAGGTGGCGTGCAGCTACGGCCGCCGCGTGCTGGTCGAGCGCGCCGTCGAGCCGCTCATCGAGGTGAACTGCGCGGTGCTTGGGAACGACGAGCCTATCCCCTCGGTGTGCGAGCAGCCGATCCCGAGCGAGGGGGTGCTGAGCTTCGCCGACAAGTACCTGCGGGGGGCGAAGGAGGGACCTACCCCCCCCGCCCCCCTCCCGATGCGGGAAGGGGGAGGGCCGGGGATGGCGGAGCCGTCTCCTGCCATCCTTCGCCGGGAAAGTGGGCCGGGGAGGGTAGGGCAGAAGGGCGCCGGGCCGGCGGGCCGGCTGATTCCCGCGCCGATCTCGGAGGGGCTGACGGCGCGCATCCAGGCGCTGGCGGTGGCGGCGTTCCGCGCGATCGACGGCGCGGGCGTGGCGCGCGTGGACTTCCTGGTGTCGCCGGACGAGCAGCAGGTATACGTGAACGAGATCAACACGATGCCGGGCTCGCTGTCGTTCTACCTCTGGGAGCCGAGCGGGGTGTCGTTCCCCGCGCTGGTCGACCGCCTGGTGGCGCTCGCGCTGGAGCGCCACGCCGACAAGCAGCGCACGACCTACTCGTACGAGACGGACCTGCTCCAGCGCAGCCGCCTGGGCGGCAAACGGGGCTAGCCACTTGACGAGGGACGCGGGCGTCTATAGCGGTCGGCCGCCAGGCTGAGCAGGCGGCCGACGCCAGGGTGGGGGCAGTAGCGCTGGCCGTGTTCGGCGCCCCACGCCCCCGCGGCGCCGGCCCGACCGGTCGCTCCGGCTCCGGGGCGGGGGCAGTGGCGCTGGCCGTATGCCGCGCCCCACGCCCCCGCGGCGCCGGCCCTCCCGGTGGCTCCAGCGCCGGCACGGGGGCAGTGGCGCTGGCCGTATGCCGCGCCACAGGCCGTGGGCGGCCACGAGTCCCACCCCGACAGCCCGCTGGCTGCTCAGCTGGCGCGCAAGCGGCTCTAGAGCAGGGCCAGGGCGATGCCGAGCATGGCGCCGAGGAGGCCGAGCACCCAGAAGCGGTCGCTCACCTGCGTCTCGGCCCAGCCGGACAGCTCGAAGTGGTGGTGGATCGGCGCCATGCGGAAGAGCCGCTTGTCGTGGTTCAGGCGCCGGTAGCCCTTCTGGATGATGACCGAGGCCGTCTCCACGACGAAGATGATGCCCACCACGGGCAGCAGCAGCCACTGCGAGGTCATGAGCGCCACCACGGCGAGCGCGGCGCCGAGCGCCAGCGAGCCCGTGTCGCCCATGAACACCTCGGCCGGGTGGGCGTTGTACCAGAGGAACGCGAGCACCGCGCCCACCACGGTAAAGGCCAGCGTCATCAGGAAGACCTGGCCCTGGAGCAGCGAGATGAAGCCGTAGGCGAAGAAGGCAATCGCCAGGAGCTTGGCCGCCAGACCGTCCACGCCGTCGGTGATGTTTACTGCGTTGGCCGTCCCGACGATCACGAACATGGCAATCGGCAAATACCAGAGGCCAAAGTCGATCAGCTCGCGGGAGCCGGGCCGGTAGACGCCACGCAGCCCTAGCTCGTCGTAGAGCACCCACGCCGCGACGGCCGCGATCAGCAGCAGGCCGGCCATCTTCGTACGCGGCGACAGGCCCTCGCTCTTGCGCCCCACCAGGGTCAGGTAGTCGTCGTAGGCGCCGAGGAGCGCGGCGGCCACGATGACGCCGAGGGGCAGGAGGATCGAGAGGCCGCCGATGGAGAGGTTGACGGCTAACGTCACGGCCAGCACGCTCAGGACGATCAGGACGCCGCCCATGGTCGGGGTGCCGCTCTTGACCCGGTGGGACTCGGGCCCCCAGGGGTTGATGGCTTTGCCGACGCCCAGCTTGGCGAGCCCGATGACGATCGGGCGGCCGATGAGCAGGCCCACGAGGAAGGTGAACACGCCCACGACGAGCGCGAAGGCGATGGGCGCGGTTGGCATGCGGTCTCTCCGTCGGGGTTTCGCCGCCCGCCTGCGGGCAGCCCCATACCCTAAACGCTGACCCCCTGCAGAAGCAAGGCCACACCCATACTCGCATATGCTACTAGCAGACCGGAGCGTTTGTCAGAATGAGCGATCCGGGCGACGGCGGCCGAGCGGCGGGGATCGGTGCTTTATGCGGGCGCGGGGAACGACAGGCCGGGAGAGATTGCTGCGTACGATAGGACAGGCGCCAGGAGCAGGGGGCGCCTGATTAGGTAGCGAGGCCGGGGGTCGCCCTAGTGGCGCTCGACGAGCACTTCGGGGGGCGGCGCTTCGCACTCGTCGGCCCAGGCGTCGGCCCAACGCTGCAGCTCGTCGAGCGCGCGCTGCAAGCCCCGGCCCTTCTCGGTCAGCGTGTACTCGATGCGCACCGGCGTCTGGGGATAGACGCGGCGCTCCACGATGCCGCAGGCCTCAAGCTCTTTCAAGCGCTCGGACAGCATACGCGCGCTTAGCCCGCCCACGACGTCCTCGATCTGCCCGAAACGGCGTGGCCCGGCCAGCAGCACGCGGAGGATCAAGCACGTCCAGCGCTTACCGATGATGTCGATAGCCCGCTGATAACGCGGACAAAGCTCGTCACCGCTCTGTTCGCCCATGGTCGCGTTGCCTCCGCCCTTACCTTCGTATAGTAGCACGAAGCCGGGCCGATTTGGGGACCCGCCGCCCGAAACGTTTGCGGCACGATCGCCCCCGCGGCGCGGCGCATGTCCCGTGGTCCGCGGGACGCGGGGGTATCAGCGCGACCGGGTGGCCGTGGTATACTCGCGCCGGCCTGCACGCGGACCCGCCGATCCGGGACAGGATTGCCAACGCGCCGGCCGAGGCAGGAGGCAGACGATGGGGTATGAGCTAAACGACTTCGTGGCCGATCTGCGGGCGGCGCTCAGCCAGCCGACGCCCGAGGCGGCCCAGCTGGAAGCGGGGGCGGCGGCGCTGCGCCGCCTGCTGGCCAACCCCGACGCGCTCGCGCCCTACCAGGGCGCGCTCGCCCAGGGCCGCGGCCCGTGGCTGTTGTATCAGGACCCCGACCACGGCTTCATCGTCACGCTGCTGCGGAAGCAGCGCGCCAACTCGACACCCGTCCACCACCACGGCGAGGCCTGGACGCTCTACGGCATCTTCGACGGCCAGGAGGTCGTCCACCGGTACGATCGCCACGACGCGGGGCGGGTGGGCGAGCGCCCCGACGTGCGCCTGGCGGCGGACCACGTCCGCGGCCCGGGCGAGGTGGAGATCGAGCCGGCCTTCGCCATCCACAACGAGACGACCGGCGCCGAGCGCGACACCATCGCGATCGCCGTGCGTGGCCGCGACCTGAGCACGATCGAGCAGCACTGGTTCGACCTGGACCAGGGCACCGTCCGCGTCGGCCGCGGCAGCACGGCCACGCCGGTGCCGGCTGGTCCGACACCGTAACGCGCGGCCCGGCACCCCGGGTACGGCCGCGAGGCGTATACTGCCGGCAGGTGAGCCTGCCGACTACCGCCTGACGCGAACCCTCGCGAGGAACGTGACATGGCCCAAGCCCGCGCGCCCCGCCGCTGGACAGTCGAAGATCTGGAGGCCCTCCCGTACGACGAGTGGCGCCGCTACGAGATCATCGACGGGGAGCTGTACGTGTCCACGGCGCCGCGCCGCGAGCACCAGCTAGCGTGTGCCTTCTCGACCACTGAATTGGTTAACTGGAATGCACGGATAGGTCTGGGCGAGGTGTTGCCCGGCGCGGCCATCGTCTTCAGCAACCACGACGGCGTGGTCCCCGACGTCCTGTGGATCAGCAAGGAACGGCTGGCGGTACTCCTGGATGATGGCGGCCACCTCCGAGGCGCCCCCGAGCTGGTGGTCGAGGTGCTGTCGCCGGGCGCGGCGAACGAGCGGCGCGACCGTGAGGTGAAGCTACAGCTTTACTCGGCGTTCGGCGTGGAGGAGTACTGGCTGCTCGACTGGCGGCAGCAGACAGTGGCAGTCTATCGCCGTCGCGGCGCCGGTGGGGCAGCCGCGGGGGCATCAGAGGTAGCTTCCCTGCAATTGGTGGCGACGCTCGGGCCCGACGACACGCTGACGTCGCCGCTGGTGCCGGGGTTCGCCGTGCGGGTGGCGCGGCTGTTCGGGCGCACCTAGTACTCCGTCACACCTGAAACGCTGGGTAGAGATGCTTGAGCTTGATCCGGGCATCGGCCGTGGTGAAGCGCCAGTCGATCCGCTGGCCGGCGGCGTTGCGG
>JAJPHF010000127.1 GCA_021325365.1 Pseudomonadota bacterium | reverse complement strand
CGTGGTCGCCGTCCCTGCCCGTACACGCATCCCACCGCGCTCGCCGCCCGCGCCCATGCCCGGGGCACGCCCCCGCCGGCCCGGCCCGCCGCGAGCCATCGGAGGATTATCGTACGGGGCAAACGATGCGACCTTCCGCGCCCGACCAGCGCGCGCAGACCCGCGCCCGGCCTAGCACTTAACCGACTGGTAAAGGAGCATCGTTTGACCGTTCCTCGGATAAACTTGCGCACCCCGCACTCGGGGTCTCACGTCCGGTCGGGCCGCGCCCCGACCACGCGACGCCGAACCGCGGGAAACACCCGATTGGGCTATGTGGCTCGTCTCCACGGGCCAAAGCGTGCTATGGTGCCCCCAGAGAGGCGTCCGGGGGCGCTACACGGCAGAGAGAGCAGAGCGATGGAGCGCACTGAGCTGGTCGCGCGGCTGCAGCAGGTCCTGGGGCCGGATGGCGTCGTGCACCGGCCGGACGAGCTGGCCATCTACGAGTACGACGGCGCCTTCGACGTCCACGAGCCCTCGGTTGTCGTGCTGCCCACGCGCGCCGAGCAGGTCGTCGAGATCGTCCGCCTGGCGAACGAGGCCGACGTGCCGATCGTGCCGCGCGGCGCCGGCACGGGACTGTCGGGCGGCGCGGTTGCCAAGCGCGGCGGCATCCAGGTCGCCATGACCCGCATGAACCGTATCCTGGAGCTGGACTACCGCAACCGCCGCGCGCTGGTCGAGCCCGGCGTCATCAACCTCGACCTCTCCATGGCCACGAGCCCGCACGGCTACTACTACGTGCCCGACCCCTCCAGCCAGAAAGCCTGCACGATCGGCGGCAACGTGGCCGAGAACTCCGGCGGGCCGCACTGTCTGGCCTATGGCGTGACCACGAACCACGTGCTAGCGCTGGAGGTGGTGCTGCCGAGCGGCGAGTTAGTCTGGACGGGCGGCCCGGGGCTCGACACGCCCGGCTACGATCTCACCGGCGTGATCGTCGGCTCCGAGGGCACCCTGGGCATCGTCACCAAGGCGCTGTTGCGCCTGACGCGCCTGCCCGAGGCGGTGCGCGTGCTGCTCGCCCAGTTCGACAACGTGGTTGACGCCTCGAACACCGTCTCGGCGGTGATCGCCCAGGGGATCGTGCCGGCCGCGATGGAGATGATGGACCGGCTCGTCTGCCAGGCCGTCGAGGAGGCGTACCACGTCGGCTTCCCGCCCGACGTGGGCGCCGTGCTGCTGATCGAGGTCGACGGGCTCGGCGAGGGCCTGGACCTCGCCATCGAGCGCATCGCCGCCATCTGTCGCGACAATGCGGCCCGCAGCGTGCGCGTCGCGGCCACCGCCGAGGAGCGGGCGGCGTTGTGGAACGCTCGCAAGATGGCGTTCGGCGCGATGGGCCGGCTGGCCCCCAGCTACTACATGCAGGACGGCGTCGTGCCGCGCACGAAGCTGCCCGCCACGCTGGCGCGCGTCGAGGCGGTGAGCCGCGAGTACGACCTGCGCATCGCCAACGTCTTCCACGCGGGCGACGGCAACCTGCACCCGCTGATCCTGTTCGACCGCCGCGACCAAGGGGCCGTCGAGCGCGTGCTGCGCGCCGGCGTGGAGATCCTCCAGACCTGCATCGACATGGGCGGCACGATCTCGGGCGAGCACGGCATCGGCCTGGAGAAGAAGGAGCAGATGGCGCTGATCTTCACGGCCGACGACCTGGCGGCGATGGCGCGGCTGAAGGGCAGCTTCAACCCGCGCGACCTGTTCAACCCGGACAAGATCTTCCCCAGCCGCGTGTCCTGCGCGGAGGTGCGCGAAGTGCGCCAGGACAGCCGCCACGCGGCGCTGCTGGCCGAATATGGCCACTGAGGCGCAAGGCCCGGCGCAGCGACCTGCGGGCGGGGGGCAGGGGCCAGCGGGAGACGATAGTCTCTGGCCCCCGGCCCTCAGCCCACGGCCCCTCGCACCTGACGCGGCGGTCGCGCTCCAGCGACGCTTGGTGGACGCGCTGGGCGCCGATTGGGTGTACGCCGGCGAGCGGTGCGCGGCATACCGTGTCGACGATCTGACGCCCGCGCTGGTCGCCGCGCCCGGCAGCGCAGAGGAAGTGGTCGCAGTGCTGGCGCTGGCGAACGAGGCCGGCGCCGCCGTGATCCCCTGGGGCGGCGGCACGGCGATGGCGCTCGGCTATCCGCCCCGCGCCGCCGACCTCGCGCTCGACCTGCGCCGGCTGAGCCAGGTTGTCGCCTACGAGCCCGCCGACCTCACGCTAGCGGTCCAGGCGGGCGTCAGCTTCGCCGCACTCGACGCGGTACTCGCGGCTCACGGCCAGCGGCTCGCGCTCGACTGCCCGCGGCCCGAAACGGCGACGCTCGGCGGCCTCGTCGCCGCCAACCTTTCCGGCCCGCGTCGCTTCCGCTACGGCACCGCCCGCGACGCGCTCATCGGCGTGCGCGCGGCTCACCCCGACGGCACGCTCACGCGCGGCGGCGGCATGGTCGTGAAGAACGTCTCCGGCTACGACATGATGAAGCTGTACGTCGGCTCGCTCGGCACGCTGGCCGTGATCGTCGAGCTGAACTTCAAGCTCTCGCCGCGCCCGCCGGCCGACGGCACCGCCGTGCTCAGCTTCGCCGCGCTCGACGCCGCGCTCGTCGCCGCCGAGTCGCTGCTCGCGTCGCAGCTACTGCCCTGCGCCGTGGTCGTGCTCGACGGCGTCGTCGCCGGCGGCCTGGGCGTGCGTCCGTCGGCCAGCGGCAGCCCGGGCACTGCCGGCGCCGCGCTGGCCGCACGCTTCGAGGGCGCCGAGGTGACGACCGCGCGCCAGGTCCGCGAAGTCTGCAGCCGCGCCGGGGTCTGGGGCGCCGCCGACGCGCGCGCGCTGGCGGCCGATGCTGCGGCAACCTTCTGGGACGGCCTGCTGGCGTTTCAGACGCTCGACGCCGACCCGCGCAACAGCGCATTGCTCAAGCTCAGCGTCGTGCCCAGCGACCTGCCGGCGGTAATGGCGGGCGTGGCCGAGGTGGCGGGCCAGGTGGACCTCCGCTGCCTCCAGTTCGCCGACGCGGGCTCTGGTATCATCTACCTGCGCGTGGGGCAGCCGGAGGACGCGCTGCCCGCGGTGTTCGCCTGGGCGCTCTGGGCGCTGCAGACCGAGCTGGTGCGTCGCTGGGGGCAGTCGGTCGTGCTCTCCTGCCCCACGGTGGCGAAGGAGAACCTGCCGCTGTGGGGCCGCGAGCCGGCGGGGCTCGCGGTCATGCGCGAGCTAAAGGCGCGCTTTGACCCCAGTGGCATCCTGAACCCCGGGCGCTACGTGGGCCGCATCTAGCCCGGGCGCCCTGCCGCGCCGAGCGCCTGGCCCCTGGCGGTGGCCCAGGCGCATCCCAGCCTCGCAGGCGGTAAGAGCCGTGGACACGACCGCAGCGCCTCCTCGAGCGGGCTTCACGTCACCCGACGTGCCGTCCGACAACATCCTGCAGACGTGCGTCCACTGCGGACTGTGCCTGCCAAACTGTCCGACGTACCGCGAGCGCTACGTCGAGCCGTCCTCGCCGCGGGGCCGCATCCACCTGATCCGCCAGGTGGCCGAAGGGCGCATCGGTCTCGACTCGCCAGTCTTCCGTGAGCAGATGTACCAGTGCCTCGACTGCCGTGCCTGCGAGGCGGTGTGCCCCTCCGGCGTGCAGTACGGCCAGCTCGTCGAGGCGGCCCGCGCCCAGATCGAGCGCGCGACGCCGCGACCGTGGTCGCAGCGCCTGCTTAGGCGGGTGGTCTTCGGCGGTCTCTTCGCCTCGATGCCGCGCTTTCGGCTGTTCGCCGGGCTGCTGCGCCTGTACCAGCGCACGGGGCTGCAACGGCTCGCCCGCGCCACCGGCCTATTGCGCGTCGCCGGCCTGGCCGAGCGCGAGCGGATGCTGCCCGCCATCGACCGCCAGTTCCTGGTGCCTAAGGGCCAGACCTGGATGCCCACGGGGACAGCGCAGCGGCGCGTCGCGTTGTTCGCCGGCTGCGTGATGAGCACCGCCTACGCGGAGATCGACCGTGCGACGGCCCGCGTGCTGGCGGCGAACGGCTGCGAGGTCGTCGCCCCGCCCGGCCAGGGCTGCTGCGGCGCGCTGCACGTCCACGCGGGCCTCTTGGACGACGGCCGTGCGCTCATGCGGCGCAACGTCGAGGCGTTCGAGCGGCTCGACGTCGAGGCGATCGTCGTGAATGCCGCCGGCTGCGGCGCCGCGCTCAAGGAGTACGGCCACCTGCTCGCCGACGACCCGGCCTACGCCGAGCGCGCCGCGGCCATGGCCGCCAAGGTCAAGGACGTGACCGAGTACCTGGCCGCGCTCGATCTCGTCCCGCCGCCCGGCCGGCTCGACCTGCGGGTCACCTACCAGGAGCCGTGTCACCTCGTCCACGCGCAGGGCATCAAGACCCAGCCGCGCCAGCTCTTGCGGGCGATCCCCGGCGTGCAGCTCGTGGAGATGGCTGAATCCGACCTGTGCTGTGGTAGCGCGGGCATCTACAATCTCACCAATCCGGGCCTGTCCGGCGACCTCCGCCGGCGCAAGCTCGCCAATGCCCTCGACATGACACCTGAGGTCATCGTCTCGGCCAATCCCGGCTGCATGCTCCAGCTCCAAGCGGGTCTGGCCGAGATCGGCAGCCCTATCCGCGTCCGCCATCTCGTCGAGTTGCTCGACGAGGCGTACCGGACTCCCCCGGCCCCTCTTCCCTCCGAGGCAAGCGGGGAGCCGGCTTAGCCGGTGCGAAGGCCGCCACGTCGCCGTTGTGTAAGGAAGGGGGGCAGACGGCGCCGGGGCCGTTGCCCCCGCTCGGTTGAGCGCGGCTTGGGTAGTGGACTGCGATGTGTCGTTCCGGTCCACCCCATTCCATGCCGCGAGGAGGGGTCGAGGGCACGTCGGTTACTCTTCGTCGTCCGCGAAGTCGTCGATGGCGTTGCGCGCGTCCCGGGCCTGGTCGGGCTTGCCCTGCGCCGCGAAGAGATCGGCTGCGCGCTGCATGTCGGCGCGGGCGCCGGCGCGGTCGCCCAGCTCGCCGCGCGCGTAGCCCCGGCCCATGTATACATCGGCCAGGGTGTCGTCGATCGCCAGCGCCTGGCTGAAGTCGTCGATTGCGCCCCGCGTGTCACCCATCGCCACGCGAGCGTACGCGCGGCCGCTGTAGGCATCGGCGAGCCGCGGATCGAGCTGGATGGCCTGCGTGAAGTCGTCGATGGCCGCCTGCGGGTTGCCGAGCGTTGCGTTCGCGTAGGCGCGGCTGCTGTAGGCGGCAGCAGTGGGCCGGAGCCGGATGATCTGCGTGAAATCCTCAAGGGCGCCTTGCGCATCCCCGCTGCTGGCGCGCGCGTTGCCGCGGCCGTCGTAAGCGTCGACCAGGTTCGGATTGAGACTAATGGCCTGAGAAAAATCGTCAATGGCGCCCGTGGTGTCATTCTCTGTAATGCGCGCGTAGGCGCGCCCCAGGTAGGCATCGGCGAGGTTGGGATTGAGTTGGATGGCCCGGGTGAAGTCGTCGATGGCGCCGGCCACGTCGCCCGCGCTGGAGCGCGCGTAGGCGCGGCCGCTGTAAGCGTCCGCCGCGTTGGGATTCAGCTGCAAGACCAGGCTGAAATCCTCGATGGCGCCGTTCGTATCGCCGAGCGCCGAGCGGGCGTAGCCTCGGCCGCTGTAGGCATCCACCGCGCGGGGATCGATCGCCAGGACGCGATTGAAGTACTCGATGGCCGCCTGCGGGTTGCCGCTGTCCGCGAGCGCGCCGGCCTGTGCGCTGAGCGCGTCCACCGAGTTGGGGTTGATGGCGATGGCCTGTGCCAGGTCCTGCATCGCGCCCTCGCGGTCGCCGGCCTTCATCCGCAGGTCCGCGCGAGTCGTATAGAGATCGGCGGTCGGGCGGAGGCGGATCGCCTGCGCCAAGTCGTCGAGCGCCCCAGCCGTATCGCCGCGTGCGGCCCGCATGGTAGCGCGAGCGCTGTACACGTCGGCGGCCGCCGGGCTATTGGCGGTCAGGCGCAGCGCCGTCGCGTAGTCGTCCATCGCACCCTGCACGTCGCCCTGCCGCGCCCGCGCATCGGCCCGTCCGACGTACGCCTCCGGCGTGTTGGCGAACAGCAGGGAGTGGGTGAAGTCGTCGATGGCGGCGGTGAGGTTGCCGAGCCGCGCGAGCGCATTGCCCCGTCCCACGTACGCGTCGGCGCGACTGCGGTCGTTGTTGCGGTTGCCTTGGATGGCGCGGGTGTAGTCGTCGACGGCGCCCTGGAAGTCGCCCGCCTCGAAGCGTTGCGCGGCGCGTCCCTGGTAGTCGAACTGACCCACCGGTGCTGCCAGCGCTCGCGGTGTGAACGGCGTGAAGGCACCGGAGACGAGCGCCAGGCTTGCGGCCAGCACGGCGGCCATGCGAAGGGTAACATGCATGGGTAGCGCAGCCTTTCTGTCAGAGGTGGTCGCGAGGTTGGGGCCCGTGTTGCGGCCGAAGAGTTGAGCCGCCAATGGTGCCTATAGCTTGGCATCGACGGGGGGGCGCGTCAAGCATATCGCTGCTGCTGCCCCGGGATCTTATTGGCATACATCTTGCTGCGCGCGTAGACTGCGCGTGGCGTGCCGACGCCGCTGGCCTGCCTTTTGGCCCCGGGCGTATCATGCCGGGCCGGGTGGTTCTCCGGGCCCTATACACCTGCTATTCTGTCGTGGGGTGATCTGATGAC
The DNA here is from genome assembly GCA_021325365.1 of Pseudomonadota bacterium. The sequence goes on along the minus strand of JAJPHF010000127.1, from coordinate 25,293 downwards.
CGCGGAAGAGGAGGGGCTCCTGGCTGCTATTGACGAGCGTCCGTCGGCGCGCGACCCCGACGAGGGCAAGCTGGTCTATTGCATCATCGAGGCGGACGTGCCCCGCAGTTTCGGGAACATCGGTATGGGCGGCCGTGGCGATGAAGTGTACACCATCCATCACGGCGGGTTGGCGGCGGTCGTGTCGGATACCCCCGTGATGGTCTACGACCCGACGAGGGAGAACGCGCTGACCTACGAGCACGTCAATGAGACGGTGATGAAGGAGTTCACAGTCATTCCGATGAGCTTCGGCACGGTGTTTCGCACTGAGGAGGACGTGGTCGAGTTCCTGAAGGACACGGCCGATGCCTTGCGCGACGTGCTGGAGAAGATGAAGGACAAGATCGAGTTCGGGCTGAAGGTGAACTGGACGCCCGAGACGGTACTGAAAGAGGTCGAGGACGAAAGCGAGGAGATCGGGCGGTTGAAGGACGAAATCATGTCCAACCGACAGACCTCCACGTACTTCGCACGCATGCAACTTGGCCGCCTGGTGGAACAGGCGATGAGTGAGAAGTCGGACGCATACGTCCGCGAGATCTACGATCACCTGCGCGACTGCGCCATTGCCTCGCGGCACAACAAACCCATTGGCGACAAGATGATCCTGAACGCCGCCTTCCTGGTGGAGCGCAGCAGCGCGGGCGCCTTCGATCAGAAGGTGCAGGAGATCGCCCAGCGCTACGAGGGCAAGCTGCGCTTTCTTTACACTGGCCCCTGGCCGCCATACAACTTCGTGAATATTCGCCTCAAGCTAGAGCGCGCAGGGACCTCGGGCTGATGCTGTTGAAGCTGCTCACCGCTCCGCTCACGGCGCCGCTGACCGGATTCCGCTTCATACTGAACCGGATCGAGGAGATGGCGGAGCGCGAGCTATACGACGAGGCCCGTATCCGCGAAGAATTACTTGAGCTGCAGCTTCACCTCGACGAGGGGGAGATCACCGAGCAAGACTACGCCGCGCAGGAGGCGGACATCATGGCCCGCCTGCGGGCGGCCCGCGAGTACCGCCAGTCGCTCGCCCGCCCATCGGCGGAACCCGATTCGCCCGCGATCACCTACAGCGGGCAGGAGCCGCCATGACCCCAATCGGCGGGCGCCGGGGAAGCTCGCCACGCGATGCGGGAGAGCGGCCTGCCGGCGCGGTAGACGTCACACTCACTGGAGCACCGGCACTCCTCTACCTATACGGGATCGTTGAGGCCGGGACCGAGGGCGAGCGACTCTTGGCGAACCGCGCGGTGTCAGGACTCGACCCGCGCGAGCCGCTGTTTCCGATCACCGTGGGAGACCTCGTGGCTGCCGTGAGCCGCGTGCCGAGCGCGACGTTCGAAGAAGAGCCGCTCAACGCGCTGCTGACCGACCTCCCGCGGTTGGCGCCGCTCGCCGTACAGCACGAGGATGCGGTCCGTGCCCTGCTACCGGCTGCGCCGGCCCTGGTGCCGATGGCATTCGGCACGGTTTACCGAGGGCCGGAGCGGGTCGAGGCGTTGCTCCGCGAGCGCGCGGAGGAGTTTCGCACCTTGCTGGAGCGGGTGCGTGGCAAGTACGAGTGGGGGCTGAGGGTGTACCGAGACGACGCACGCTGGCTCGCCACGGTGAACGAATCTAGCGACGAGCTGTGCCGGCTCGCCTCGGAGATCGCTCAGGCGAGTCCCGGGCGGGCCTACCTGCTCCGCAAGCGGCGCGAGCGGCTGCGCGCCGCGGCGGCCGATCGCCTGGCTGCGGAGGCGCTCGCCGCGATATTCGGCCGGCTCGAATCGCTAAGTGCCGCGGCGCGACGCAATGCTGTGGGGGCGGCGGCGCCCGGTCCGACGCGGCTGATGCTGAGCGCGGCCTTGTTGGTCGATGCGACCGCCGCCGACGCGTTCCGGGCAATCGCGGCCGAGCTGGCGCGCGCGTACGAGCCGCAAGGGGTGAGTGTCCAGCTGACCGGCCCGTGGGCCCCATACTCGTTCGTCGGGCAGGATTATGGCGCCGCTTGAAGAGCCGCTGACGGAGCGCCTCGCGCTCGTCGACGCTGTCGATCACCTGCTCAACCGAGGCGCGGTGCTGGTCGGCCAGACTACCCTGTCGCTGGCGGGCGTGGATCTCGTGTACCTCGGGCTTAACCTGCTGGTGTCGTCGGTAGAGACGCTCCGCGAGCGCGAGCCGGGCGCGGGAGCGCCGGGACCGCTGGCCACCACGACCGGCGGGGCCCTGGCGGCCAGATCAGTTGTGGCCCAGCCGCCAGTCGCCGCGAAGACCGTCGGCCCGCGACCTGGTGCTCTGGGCTCGGTGGTCCGGGACATGCTGGTAGAGCAGTCCCCGTCCGAGCTGTTGGCAGGGCTGCCAGGGCGAACGGAGGCAGATGCGGGCGAGTCGCCCGAGCGTGGGCTGGCGCGTCTGGTGTTAACCTTAGTGGAGCTACTGCGCCAAATCCTGGAGCGCCAGGCCGTGCGACGCATGGAAGGGGGCGGGCTCGCTGCGGAGGAGATCGAGCGAATGGGGTTGGCCCTGATGGAGCTGGAGGCGAAGATGGTCGAGCTACGCGCCGTCTTTGGCCTGGAGGAGGGAGATCTGAATCTCGACCTGGGGCCGTTGGGTGATCTCCTGTGAGCCTGGAGCGGACCGCTTCCAGTCAGCCACGGGCGACGAGCCTAGTCGACATCCTCGACCGTGTGCTGGACAAGGGCCTGGTTGTCGCCGGCGACATTCGTGTGTCGCTAGCCAACGTGGAGCTGCTCACGGTACGTATCCGGCTGCTCGTATGCTCGATTGACAAAGCGCAGGAGATCGGGCTTGACTGGTGGCGCCACGACGGGTTTCTTAGCAGCCAAGCCGAGCTTGCTGAACCGGAAGAGTTAGCCGCGCTGCGGGCGCGGGTAGAGATGCTGGAGCGGCAGCTTGCCGCCCCGACCACACCGGCAGCGCGGTCGGCCCGAAGGGCCGCGCGGCGACAACAGAGCGGGAGTGAATAATGGCCGTTGAACGCCGCCCCGGCGGTACTAGCCTCATCGACGTGCTCGACCGCGTGCTCGACAAAGGCATCGTGATCGACGCGTGGGTGCGCATCTCGCTCGTCGGCATCGACCTGATCACCGTCGAGGCACGCGTCGTCGTCGCCTCCATCGACACGTACCTCAAGTATGCGGAGGCGGTTGGGATCACTGCTCCTGTCGCTCGGCCGGCGCTGGAGCCACCAGCGGAGCCGCTGCCGGCTACCCGTGCCCGGGGCACAGTGGAAACGCGCCGGGAGTAGGTAAGCGCTGCCACGCCGAGGAATCGTCGTCACGATGCAGGATCTTCTCGAGGTCTATCAAAGCGCCACGTCAGCTGCGCGGATGGCCGAGCTACACGATCTCGTGCAGCCCATCCTAGAAGAGTTGGCGGCCGCGCTAGATTACCGGCGGGCCTTTATCGTTGTGCTCAACGAGGGGCAGGGCACGCTAGAGGAGGCGGTCGGGGTCAACGTGCCGGACGAGATCCAGGAGAAGATTCGGGCGCGCCCTGACGAACCCCCCGGGCCGTTGGTACAGGCATTCCAGTCAGGCCGGCCGCTGCACGTCGATGACGCGCTGCGCGACCCGCGCATACCCGAGGGCCGGCGGTCCTACTATGCGGATGCGGGCCTGCTGGCGTTTGCCGCCATCCCGCTGCTGCCGGCGTCGGCGGTGCTCGTCGTGAGCAAGGACCGCCCGGTCACCGACGCTGAGCTGAGCGACCTGCTGCCCTACGCTGGCCGCATCGTGGCGATGATCGCCGACCGAATGGAGGCTCAGCGCTCGCGGGCCTCAGGCGAGCAGCACGCGATCGAGAAGGAGTGGCTCTGGTGGATGGCCAACTCCGTGCAGGACCCCATCGTGCTGAGCAACGAGCAGAACGAGATCCTGCTATACAACATCCACGCCGAGCGATTGCTGGTGACGACGCCCGACGACAGCCCGGGCAAGCGCCGTGCTAGCGAGCTGAACAACTTCCTGCTCTCAGCGGCGCTCTCCAGTTTTACCCTAGACCAGGGGCGCGCGATGGGCCGCGAGCTAACGCTGGTCGATCCTATGGAGGGCGCCGAGCTACTGTTCGAGGTGATCTGCCAGCCGGCTACCAACCTGCGCACGGGCGAGCGGGGCCTCGTCTCCTTTCTCAAAGATGTGACTGACCTACGCCGCGCGGCCGAGGAGCTTAATCGCAGCCTGGAATCGCTCCATGAGGCCGGCGAGGAGGCGCGGCGCGAGCGCGATCGGCTGAACCTCATCCTGGCCAGCGTGGCGGACCCCATCGTGGTGACCGATGCCACGGGTCAGTTCGTCTTGATGAACCAGCAGGCTGAACGTCTGTTGCAGCCGCCAGCACGGCCCGGGACGCCCGGCACGACGACTTATTTGGCCAACAACGCGAAGCTAACGTCGTTCGTGTCACAGCTGGGGCTAGAGGCCGCATCCCTGCGGCGCGGCGAACTGGAGATGGTGGACCCGGAAACCGCCGAGCCGCTCACGATGAGCGTCACCGCGACCGAGGTCTACGACGAGCTGGGCCAGGTCACCGCGTTCGTCTCCGTGCTGCACGACCTCACCAAGATCCGGGAGTTAGAGCGGCGGACCATCGAGCAGCAGCTTTTCGAATCGGAGAAGCTAGCCGCGGTGGGCCGGCTTGCCGCCTCCGTCGCGCACGAGATCAACAATCCGCTGGAGGCGATCACCAACGCCCTGTATCTCGTCCTGTCGCGCACGCCGGAAGACGACCCGAACCGGCGCTTTCTGGAGATCGCTAACCGCGAGACGGCCCGCGTGTCGGGCATTATCCGCCAGATGCTTGGCTTCTACCGCTCGAAGGCGGCGAAGGCTCCCACCGACGTGAACCAGGTGCTCGACGAGACGATGGCTCTGGTGGAGCGCCAGCTACGACAGCACCGAGTGGCGCTACGCAGCGAGCTGGACCGAGGCTTGCCACCCGTCCCGGCCTCGGCGGACCAGCTCAAGCAAGTGTTTCTGAACCTCTTCCTGAACGCTCAGGAGGCGATGCCGGATGGCGGCACGCTATATGTGTCCACCCGCCTGTCGAGGGAGAACGATCCCGAGTTCCTGTCGGGGCGCTACGTGCTCGTGCAGGTGCGGGATACGGGGACGGGGATTCCGGAAGACAAGCTGCCCCACATCTTCGAGCCGTTCTACTCGACCAAGGGTGAGTCGAAGGGGACTGGGCTGGGGCTCTGGGTCAGTCTCGGCATCGTGCAGAACCACGGTGGACTGCTCAAGGTGCGCAGCCGCTCGGGGCGCGGGACGACGTTCACCGTCGCGCTGCCGGCGACGGCGGAGGGCTGAGCAGTGCGGACGACTAGGAACCCCGCGGGCGAGCCGGGACGGGGGACGGGCCGAGCGCGTGACTGGGCGCAGCGTGCGGAGGCGGTCCAGGACGCGGAGGAGGCGCATCGTGGCGCCTAGTGTACTGATCGTTGAGGACGAGGAGGCAGTCGCCTTCACCTTGCGAGAGATTCTGAAGCAGGAAGGCTACACTGTAGAGGATGTCAGGAACACGGCGGATGCGCTGGCGCGGGTGGAGCGCGAGCGCTTCGACGTCGCGCTCCTCGACTTGCGGGTGGGCGAGGACAGCGGCCTGACGGTGCTCGCCCGTCTGAAAGAGCTGTCGCCGAGCACCGTCGCTCTGATCCTCACCGGCTACGGGTCGCTCGAGACCGCCATCGAAGCAATGCGCCAGGGCGCCTTCGACTACCTCCTCAAGCCATGTGACGTACAGGAGCTAAAGGCCGCCATCACGCGGGGATTAGATCAGCGCCGCGCCGGGAGTCCCGACGCCCACCCGGCTAACGCGAGGGACGCCGCCGCAGCGCGGGCCGAATTGCAGGAGGCGGTCGAGCAGGCGACGCGCGCTCGCGACGCTTTCTTGACGGTGGCTGGCCACGAACTGAAGACGCCGTTGTCAGCCGTCATCGGCTGGGCGCAGTACGTCCAGCGGCAGCTTGCTCGTGGCTCGGCGGACGAGGCGGCCGAGAAGCTCGATGTGGTAGTCGATCAGGCGCGGCGTGTGTCGCGGCTGGTCGAGGCATTTTTGGAGGTGGTGCGCATCCAGCACGGCGGTATACAGCTAGCTCACGCCCCGATAGATCTGCACCAGCTCACGGAGCAGGCCGTTCGCGATGTAGCGAAGCGCTATCCGCATCACCAATTCAAGGTCGACGCGCCCGATGGCGAGCTGTCGGTGCGCGGCGATGCCACGCGGCTCAGCCAAGCACTCGGGCACCTGTTGGAGAACGCGGCGAAGTTCTCTCCTGGCGGCGGCGCCGTCACAATCCGCCTGAGGCGGGCGGACGGCGAGGTATGGCTCGCCATCCGCGACCCTGGCATTGGCATTCCTGCCGACGAGATTCCCCACCTGTTCGAGCGCTTCTACCAGATCGACAATGACATCATGACGCGGCGGTTTGGCGGCATCGGCGTTGGCCTATACCTAGCTCGCGCGCTCATCGAGGCGCACGGCGGACGCGTGTGGGCCGAGAGCGCCGGCCCGCAGCTTGGCAGCACCTTCACGATCGCCCTTCCCCTCGCGACCGCCGCGACCAAGTAGCGCCTGGTGTACGTCGGCCCCGTTAGCGTAGCCTATCGCTGGCCTGCCCGACGCCCGGCGCGGGGCTTGCGAGGCCGCGGTGGCGCAAGTTAGAGCCGAGCCGTCGGTCCGCGCCTATGTCCTGGCGCTGGCTAGCGCGGCGCTTGGCTTCCTCGTGATCACCCTGGCGACTGCGCATGGCTGGTTGCTGCCCGTCGACGAGCCGATGCTTCGTTGGATCGCCGCCCACCGCGACTGTGGCGACGTCGCGCTGGCAACTGGGTTGAGCTTCGCCGGGGCAGGGGAGGTATCCTTACTCCTGACCGCGCTCCTGGCGGCGGTTTGCCTGGTCCGCCGCCGGTCCCGCGCGGCCGCGGCGCTGCTACTGCTCTATCTCAGCGTGCCTATCGAACTGGGCCTGAAGCTAACCCTGGCTCAGCCGCTGCCGGGCGTCCTGTTCCCCATCCCGGGCGCCTGCGAGTGGTATCACCCGACCATCTCCGTGCTGACGCCGCACTCCTACCCGAGCGGCTACGCGATCCGCGTGACTTACTTCTTCGTCCTCGCCGCGGCTTGGCTGCTCCACCGACAGGCGGCGAACTCCGCTCACGTCCCGCAGGCCCGGCTCCGCGCTCGCCTGATCATGCTGCTCCTGGCCGGGGTGCTCGCGCTGCTCCTCGCCAGCCGCCTAGTGCTAAGCTGGCATTGGCCGACCGACCTTCTGGGTGGGGCGCTGCTGGGCGGGGCGCTGGCGACCGCCACCCTGCTCGCCTCCCACCACGCCGCTCCCGTGCAGCCGGTGGTAGCTGGTCGGCGCTAGCGAGCCGGCAGCAGCGTGGGCACGGCGATCGCCGGCGGCGTTAGCCGTGGCTGGGGCATTAGGCTCGTCGGAAATGCTTGGGGAGCCGGGGCTAGGCGCGCAGGCGCCTCCGGCCGGGCGGTCGGCGCGGGGCTTGGGTGCGTGGCCGGGGGCACGGGGGCGGCCCGGGCCGCCGTGGGCGGTGGGGGCACGGCTGTCGGGGGCGCCGGGGGCGGAGCGGCCGGCGCGGGCGGGCGCGCGATCGTGGGTGGCGGTGGCACGGCGGTGGGCGGTGCCGCAGCGGCCGGCGGCGGGTTGCTGGGCGGCGCTGCAGGCACCGCGGCGCTCGCGCTCTCCGGCGGGGGTTCTGCGGGCGCTCGGCGGCTCGGAGCCGCAGGCGCGCGGGGCGCCGCGACGGGCGGGTTCGGGGCTGCGGGCGCGACACGCCGGGCGGCGGTTGGCGTCGGTGCGGCAACGCGGGGCACGGCCGTGGGCCGTCTGGCCGGTGGCGGGCCCGCGGGCGGCGCTGGGGCCGGCGGGACCGCGGCGTCCACCGTGGTATCCGGCTCGTCTGTTGCCTCCGTTGCCTCCGACTCGTCGGTCTCCGCTGTCGTGGAGGGTGGCTCGGCTGTTTCGGGTGCTTCGGCGGCTGCCGGGGCCTCCGTCGGCTCCTCGGTGGGCGACGGGGTCGGCGGGGCGGGCTGCGGCGTCGGCGGCACGGTCGGCGTGAGCCCGGGGAGCAAAGCCTGGACCGTCACGGTGGGCGCTGGCGTCGGCCGGGGGGTGCCGACGGCTGGCGTGGGCAGTGACCGTGCTGCTCCGGGCGCCGCCGTGCCGAGCCTGTAGCCTCCCAGCGCGGTCGCGCCGGCCATCGTGAGCACGAATCCGACCACCGCGCCCGCCAGGACCAACGCAACTTGCTGCAGCCGCGGTTCCACGCTTCTCGCTCCCGTTAGCTGGGACCCGATGCCGGACGCTCATTCATCGTAGGCAGCAATTGGGGAGGCGGGCAAGGTCGCGAAGCCGGCACGGTGTCTGGATGGAGCTACAGTTTTGAGATGGGAGCGGGCGCGGACCGGCGCCGGCAATCGGCGGACGAAAGAAAACAGCGCCGCGGAGAACCACGGCGCTGTGGGTGGACGTGAGGGGAATCGAACCCCTGACCTCGCGGATGCGAACCGCGCGCTCTCCCGGCTGAGCTACACGCCCTGGGACGTAAGGATTCTACTGGAGCGCGGGGCCCGAGAGCAAATGGCGTGCTTAGGGTGGCGCTGCCGCGTACCAGGTGCCGCCGTGGCCGCGTGGCGAACGGTACCACGGACGGGGTAGCAGCAGACATCGGCCATTCAGGAGCGAGCGGCCGGCTGTGGCCGCGTGGCGAACGATACCAGGGACGGGGTAGCGGCAGCTCAGCTCATCGTGAGGCCGCCGCTGATGCTGAGCGTCTGCCCCGTGATGAAGGCCGCGCCGTCCGACGCCAGGAAGGCTACGGCCGGCGCGACGTCGGCTGGCTGTCCCAGGCGGCCCATGGGGATTGCCCGTTGCAGCGCCTCGACCAGCCGGGGGTTCGCCTCCGTGAACCGGGCCAGCAGCGGCGTGTCGGTCGGGCCGGGACAGACGCAGTTCACGGTGATGCCGTGACGCGCTGTCTCGCGGGCGATTGTCTTCGTGAAGGCGATGACGCCGCCCTTCGCGGCGGAGTACACTGCCTCGCCCGAGGAGCCGACGCGACCGGCGTCCGACCCGAGGCTGATGATGCGGCCGTAGCGGCGCTCCTGCATGGCGGGCAGCGCCGCGTGGACCGTGTGGATGACCCCGCGCAGGTTGATTGCTAGCAGGCGCTCCCACGTGGCCGGCTCGCTGTCCACGAAGCGCTCGGGGGTGTCCCAGCCGGCCGCGTTCACCAGGATGTCCACAGGCCCCAGCCGCTCGCGCACGAAGGCGAAGGCACGCTGGACCGCCGCGTAGTCCGTCACGTCCACCGGCACCGCGAGCCCTCGCCCGCTAGCGGCGGTCCCCGGGGCCGCGCGTCGCTCGTCGTGGGGCTGAGTATCAGCCGAACGCGCTCCAGGATTCGGGGGCGAGGCGGGCGAGCCTCCCTCGGCACTCGGGGGCCGAGGGGCTGCCTCGGCTAGCTGCGCGACTGTCTCGATCGCGCCCGCGGCGTCCAGGTCGGCGACGGCCACCCGCGCGCCCCAGCGTCCTAGCTCGAGGGCGATCGCCCCCCCGATGCCCGACGCCGCGCCCGTAACGAACGCCACGCGCCCGTCCAGGCTGCTCATGAAGGAGCCTGTCGGCTGCATACTTGCCTCCTTGCCTTGCCGCGTCTGGCGCACGCCAGCGGAGCCCCCGAGGGGGACCGGGCGGCCGGGACGGCCGCGCTCCCAGCGGGTCGGCGACGCTTACCGCCAGCGGCTCAGATCGACTTTGGGCGGCGTATCGCCCAGCCGGCGGCGCATCGTCGCCTCCGCGAGCGCGCTCGGGATACGGCGCAGGGCCACGTCGACGAGGGCGGGGCGCCCCGCGGCGAATGCGCGCTCGAGCGCGCCGGGCAGGTCGTCGGGCCGCTCGACGCGCTCGCCGTGGCCGCCCAGGTCGATCATCAGCCGGTCGTAGCGCACGGGGCGCAGGTTGGTGGCGACCGCGCGGCCGTAGTACGCGAGCTGGTAGCCGTTGTCGATCCCCCAGGTGGCGTCGTTGCCGACAACCACGACGACGGGCAGGTTGTGGCGCACGGCCGTGTCCAGCTCCATGAAGTAGAAACCCAGGCCGCCGTCGCCGATGAACAGCGTCACCCGCGCGTCGGGCGCCGCCACCTGGCAGCCGAGCGCCATCGGCAGGCCGACGCCCAGGTGACCCAGCGGCCCGGTGCGAATCCAGCGGCCCGGCCAACGGGCGGGCAGGTACGCGCGCGGCCACTGCACGAAGTCACCCGCGTCCATGACGACGATCGAGTCGGGCGCCAGGAACGGCTCGACGGCCCGGGCAACGGTCATCGGGTGCAGCGGCGCCTCTGGGTCGTCGGCCAGCTGGCGTAGGTGGGCGAAGTGCTCCTCGCGCGCAGCGTGCAGCGCGTGGAGCCAGGCGGCGCGCGCGGACGATGGAGTGTTGGCGGTAGGGGGCGGGGGCACGGCGGCCAGCGTGTCTACCGTGGCGCCGAGGTCGCCGACGAGGGCGAGGTCGACGGCGCGGTTGCGGCCCACCTCGGTCGGATCGGCCTCGACCTGGATGACGCGCGCATCGGGCGCCACGGCGGGCGGCCGGCCGAAGCCGATGCGCCAGTCGAGGCGCTTGCCGATGAGCAGCAGCACGTCGGCCTCGCGGAGGTAGCGGGCGGCGGCGTTGAGCGTCACGTCGGCGTAGCCGAAGCTCAGCGGGTGGTCGTCGGCCAGGAGTCCGCGCGCCTGCTCCACGGTGAAGACGGGCAGGCGCTCCCGCTCGGCCAGGGCGGCGAGCGCCTCGGGCGCGACACCGTAGCGCGCGGCCGCGCCGACGATCACGACGGGTCGCTCGGCGGCGCGCAGCATCGCCAGCGCTTGTTCGACGCTGGCGGCGTCGGGCGTGGCGCGGCTCTCTGCCCGCGCACCGACCGCGGGCAGGCGTGGCACGCGGCTGTCGTCCACCGTGGCGTCCTGTACGTCGAGCGGCACGGTGAGGTGGACCGGCCCGGGCCGGCCGGCGCGGGCCAGCCGGAAGGCCCGCGCCACGGCCTGCGGAATGTCGGCCGGCGCGCGCACCAGGGCCGCGTCCTTCGTCACGGGCGCGGCCATGCCGAGCTGGTCTAGCTCCTGGAGGGCCAGCAGGCCTTCCTGGGCGATGTCGGGCCGGCCGCTGATCTGCACCACTGGCGTCTCGACGAGGTAGGTGACCGCCAGCCCGGCGATGACGTTGGCGTGGCCCGGGCCGCCGGTGACCATGCAGACGCCGGTACGGCCGGTTGTGCGCGCCCAGCCATCCGCCATGTGCATGGCGGCCGACTCGTGGCGGGTGTCCACGAAGCGAATGCCGTGCTCGAAGGCGGCGTCGGCCACGGGCAGGATGTGGTCGCCGATCAGCGTGAAGATCGTGTCGACGCCCTCGGCGCGCAGCGCCCGCGCCAGCAGCTCGGCTCCCGTCACCGTGCCCATCGCTCCGACCCCCTTGTCTCTGTCGGCGGCCGTGGTGCCGCCCGCGCGGCTAACTCTACCACGCGCCGCCCCGGGCTCGGCACGCCGGCCGAGTCCGGCCCTCGCGGCGTGTCCTCCGCGGTTTGGCGGTGCGGGGCGCCGCGCTTGGTGGCGTCCGCGGCCCCGCTGTCGGGTGTATGCGTTTAGCCGAGGAACGGTCAAACGATGCTCCTTTACCGGGTGGTTAACTGCTAGGCCGGGCGCGGGTTTCTGCGTGCTGGTCAGGCGCGGAAGGTCGCATCGTTTACGCCGTACGATACTCCCTGGCTCTCCTGCCGCGGGCCGGGCCGGCGGGGCGGGGTGCCCCGGGCCGGGCGCGGGCGGCGGGCGCGGGGAGGCGTGTACGGCGTAAGATAGGCGACCACGTCGCGCGAGCTAGCAGGCGCTCTCCGGCGCGCCTCGCGGCCTCTCTACTATGAACGCATTGGCAGGGGGGCGGTCGTCCGGAGGGAGCGGGGGAGGACGCGGGGACGCCCTCACCCCGACCCTCTCCCAGAGGGAGAGGGGGAGGGACCGGCCCTCACCCCGACCCTCTCCCAGAGGGAGAGGGGGAGGGACCGGCCCTCACCCCGACTCTCTCCCAGCGGGAGAGGGAGTGGGACGCCCCATCACCGGATTCGCTCGGGCACTAGGACGGCTGGCGACCGGGCAGGGCGCAGCAAGCGGCGCCCCGACCCTACTGATCGCAAGGTGAGTTTGGAAACAGGTCTGCGGGTGCTCCTGCGCCCGCAACCGCTGGGCTTGAAACGCTGTCTGAGAATAGTTTATATATAAACTATCGATGGCAGAGCAGGGGGTGGCGTGCATCTACCAACCGACCCGGGAGGCGGGGAGGCCGTTCGCGCGGGCCACCGGCAGGCGAGTGTTTTGGCCTGGATGCGGCTGGCACGGGTGTACGACAAGATCCAGCGCCGCAGCCAGCAGCACCTACGCCGCTTCGGCTTGACCGTATCGCAGTTCGACGTGCTCGCCCAGGTCGGCTCGGCAGAAGGGCTGTGCCAGCAGGAGCTGGCAGAGCGGCTGCTGGTCACCAAGGGGAACGTGTGCGGTCTGATCGACCGCATGGAGCAGGCGGGGCTGATGGTACGCCGACCTGATCCTGAGGACCGGCGAATCCACCGGCTGGAGCTGACACCCGAAGGGCGCCGGCTCTACGCCGAGGCGGTCCCTGCCCAGGAGCAACTGATCGCTAGCCTGCTTGCGGGCCTAGAGCCCGAGGAGCAGCGGGCCCTGCACGGCTTGCTGCGGCGGCTGGATCGGTCCATCGACTCTTCGTCGTGTCTCAGCTACCGGTGAGCAGGAGGTCAGGAGGTCACTATGCCAGCAGTTACCGTCGACAACGTTCTCGCCCTTCCTCGGGTACCCGCGCTGGATCCGCAGCGCGATCGACTGCGCGGCGTGCGCTCCATCAGCACCGCGCCGAGCGGCTTCGAAGGGGAGGGGTTCCCGGTGCGCCGCGCCTTCGCCGGCGTGCCGCTGGCCGACCTCGACCCGTTCGTTCACCTCGACCAGATGGGCGAGGTGGAGTACGCGCCGGGCGAGGCGAAGGGCACGCCCTGGCACCCGCACCGCGGCTTTGAGACGGTCACCTACATGATCGACGGGGTGTTCGAGCACCAGGACTCGCAGGGCGGCGGCGGGATCATTACCAACGGCGACACGCAGTGGATGACGGCCGGCGCCGGCATCCTCCATATCGAGAAGCCCCCGGAGCAGCTCGTCGTCAGCGGCGGCTTATTTCACGGGCTGCAACTGTGGGTCAACCTGCCGGCTCGGGACAAGATGATCGCCCCGCGCTACCAGGACATCCGCGGCCAGTCCGTGGCCCTGCTTAGCTCACTGGATGGCGGTGCGCTGCTACGCCTCATCGCCGGCGAGCTGGGCGAGCTGCGAGGACCGGGCGCGACCCACACGCCGATCACGATCGTCCACGCCACGCTCCAGCCCGGCGCGGAGGTGGACCTGCCGTGGCGGCCCGACTTCAACGCGCTCGTCTACGTCCTGAACGGCGCCGGCTACGTCGGCGCGGAGCGTCGCCCGATCCGCGCGGGACAGCTCGCGGTGCTTGCGGCTGGCGACGCGATCCGCGTGGGGGCTGACCGGGTCCAGGAGAGCCGCTCTCCGACGCTGGACGTGTACATCATGGGCGGTCTGCCGATCCGCGAGCCGGTCGTGCAGTATGGCCCGTTCGTGATGAACACTCCCGACGAGATTGCCCAGGCGTTCGCCGACTACCAGGCTGGGCGCTTGGGTGCCGTGCCCCCTGGTCAGGCGCGCTAAGCGGCGGAACAAGCTGACGCGCGCCGCGGTGTGACAGAATGCCAGACACAGCACTTGGCCCATTGCTCATCTGGCGATCGGTGTCGTTCGACTCGGTATCCCGCCTGATGGCAGCGTGGGCACATGGCTGACAAGGACACCGACCGGACGGAAGCCTTCAGTGATGGCGTGTTCGCCATCGTCATCACGCTACTCGTCCTCGATCTGCGGAGTCCACAGCACGAGCCAGGTCAGCTGCTGCCAGCGCTGCTGCAGCAATGGCCCGTCTATCTTGCCTACTTCGCGTCGTTCCTTTACGTCGGCGTGATCTGGCTGAACCACCACGCCGTCTTCGCTCACATTCGACACGCCGATCAAGGCCTACGGCTTGCGAACCTTGGCATTCTCTTCACCACGGCGCTGCTGCCGTTTCCGACCGTGGTCGTGTCTGACGCGTTCCGGGGAGGGAACGCCACTGACATTCAGGTAGCTGTTGCGGTCTATGCCCTCATCGCCGCGGCGATGTGCGCGAGCTGGCTCGTCTTCTACAGCTACCTGGCCCACCGCCACGGCCTGCTTGCGGAGCGGGGTGTCGACGCAGTCTTCTTCCGAGAAGAGCACAAGCGGGCCTGGGTCGGCATTGCTGGCTACACGGTCGCGGGCATCCTCGGCTATGCTGTGATGCCAGTTATTGGGCTCCTGGTCTTCGTGGCTCTGCCTGCCTTCTACGCTCTAACGAGCGAAGGCCTGCTCTCCCTGCGTGCTAGAGCATAGCGCAGCGAACAACGCCGAAGGTCGATGCTTGACAGGCGCGGGGCGGATGGGCCTACACTGCGGCCAGGAGCGATTCAGCCACGGGCGAGAGGGAGGGCGTGGTGCGACTGCGCTACTTTGGGGTGCCCTACGACCGCACGCACGCGCTCATGACCGGCGCGGTGCGCCCCGAGGGCGTCGAGCTGGAGTACGTCGCCGGCCTGCCGAACGACATCTTTCGTCGCATGTTCGCCGGCGCGGAGTTCGAGGCGAGCGAGCTGTCGTCGTCGAACTACGTGATGGAGCGGGCGCGGGGCGTGGATCGGTTCGTGGCGTTGCCCATCTTCCCGTCGCGGGTGTTCCGCCACAACACGCTGTACGTGAACACCGCGGCGGGCATCGAACGGCCGGAGGACCTGGCCGGCCGGCGCGTGGGCCTGCCCGAGTATCTCCAGACGGCGAACTTCTGGGTGCGCGGGTTCCTGCAGCACGACTACGGCGTGGCGCCCGAGTCGATCCACTGGGTGCGCGAGGACTCGGAGAAGCTGCCGTACCCGCTGCCGGCGGGCCTGGACGTGACGGACGCGCCGCCGGGCCGCGCGCTGGGCGACATGCTGGAGGCGGGCGAGATCGACGCGCTGATCCACCTGCACCAGCCGGCCTGCTTCGTCGCGGGGTCGCCGCGCGTGCGCCGCCTGTTCCCCGACTACCGGCAGGTCGAGGCCGACTACTACCGGCGCACGGGCTACTTCCCGATCATGCACCTGGTCGTCCTGCGGCGGGAGGTGTACGAGCGCGACCGCTCGCTCGCGCGCCGCCTGTACGACGCGTTCTGCGCGGCGAAGGAGGAGAGCTACGCGCTGCTGCGCCAGAGCGGCTTCCTGGCGACCGACCTGCCGCTGCAGGTGGCCCACGTCGAGGAGACGCGGGCGCTGTTCGGCGACGACCCGTTCCCGTACGGCATGGCACGCAACGAGCACACGATGCAGGCGATCGCGCAGTACGTCCACGAGCAGGGCATGGCCGACCGCCAGGTCGATCTGGAAGAGCTGTTCGTGCCAGAGCTGCTGGACACGTAGGGGAGGAGAGGACTCGATGGAGAACGCCCCGCCGCCCCCGTCTGAGCTAGAGATGCTCATGGAGATGCTGAAGCGGGCCGAGACGCCCGAGGCGCGTCAGCGCGCGTGGGACCAGCTCGTGCGCTTCCAGCGCGAGCGCGGCGTGCGTGCCCAGCCGCGCGGCGCCCCCGAGCCACCGCAGGCGTGAGTGCGGAGGCGAGACGGGGCGGGCCCTCACCCCGACCCTCTCCCAGGGGGAGAGGGGGAGGGACGAGGAGGACGCCCTCACCCCGGCCCTCTCCCAGGGGGCGAGGGAGAACGACCGCCCTCGCCCCCGCCAGCTAGCAGGGGGTGAGGGGGAAGGGCTGAGCGGTAGCGGGCGAAGACCTCGTCGGTGAAGCGCTCTAGCTGCGCGGGGGCGTCCCAGGCCGCGAAGCGCACGACGAAGAGGCGCACGCCCGCCTCGATAAAGGCGTCGATGCGCTCGCGGATCGTGCTGGCCGGCCCCCATGGCCCCCAGCGGTCGCCCCAGTGGCGGCGCGGATAGTAGCTCAGCAGGAACTCGTCGGCCTCCCGCTCGGCAGCCCTCACGTCGTCACCCAGGTGGATCGTGAAGTAGAGCGCCGGCGTGAGCGTCGCGGGGTCGCGGCCACGCTGCCCGGCCGCGGCCATCACCTGCGCCCAGATGCGGCGGTACTCGTCGGGCAGCGCGCGGCTGGGCATGATGCCGTCGCCCCACGCCAGGACGCGGTTCAGCTGCCGCGGCGAGAGCTGGTCGCCGTTGTTGCCGACGCTGAGGAGAATGCGCGGCCCGCGGGGCTGGGCGGGCCGCGGCAGGACGGTGACGTTCTCGATGTGGAAGTGCTTGCCGTCGTGAGTGACAGCCTGCTCGGTCCACAGCCGGCGCAGCAGCAGCAGCGTCTCCTCCAGGCGGCTGAGACGCCGGTCGGGGTCGACGCCCACGCTGCGGTACTCGTGCAGGCTGGCGGGGTCTTTCGCGCCCATGCCCACGCCGAGCGTCAGGCGCCCACCCGAGATCAGGTCCAGCGAGGCGAGGGTATACGCCAGCAGCACCGGCTCGCGCAGCGGCGGCAGGAAGACGCTGGTGCCGATGCCCAGTCTCCGGGTGCGGCCGGCGACGAAGGCGAGGGTGGTCAGCGCCTCCAGGCGCGGCCGGGCCAAGAGGCTATCGCCGACCCACGCTGAGTCGTAGCCCAGGGCCTCCACGCGCTCGGCCATGTCGAAGATGCGGGGGCAGTCCTCCATGCGCTCCCGCACGATAAAGTCGCGCGTGGGCAGCACGATCCCGAAGCGGACGCCGTCGGAGCTACGCTCTGGCATTTCGCACAGCCATCCACGGATGATCGGCTATCATGAAACCACCGCCGTCACGCATCCTGGGGCGGGCTTCGCCCGCGCCCGACGCGGCCCGGCCGCGTCGGGCCGCGGCCTGTCGGCTCGCGGCCGCTCGCAGCATACCACACGACCGGCACGGAGGCTACGCGATGGACCACGCGCCCGGCCCGCTGGCGGGTGTCGCCGTGCTCGACTTCTCGCGCGTCGTCGCGGGGCCATACTGCACGATGCTACTCGGCGACGACGGCGCCGACGTGGTGAAGGTCGAGCGACCGGGCGCGGGCGACGACACGCGCGAGTGGGGCCCGCCGTTCGTCGGCGGCGAGAGCGCCTACTATCTCGCCATCAATCGCAACAAGCGCAGCATCGCCATCGACCTGCAGAACCCGGAGGGGCGCGACCTGGCGCTGGACCTGGCGGCGCGCGCCGACGTGGTCGTCGAGAACTTTCGGGTGGGCACGATGGAGCGGCTAGGGCTCGGGTACGAGACGCTGGTCGCGCGCAACCCGCGCCTGGTCTACTGCGGCATCTCGGGCTTCGGGCCGAAGGGGCCGCGCCGCGACCAGGCCGGCTTCGACCTGATGGTGCAGGCGTTCGGCGGCATGATGAGCGTGACCGGCCACCCGGATGGCGCGCCCGCGAAGGCGGCCGTGCCGCTGCTCGACATCGCCACGGGCCTCACGGCGCACGGCGCCATCTGCGCGGCGCTGTACGGGCGCGAGCGCAGCGGCCGGGGCCGGCGGATCGACCTGTCGCTGTTCGCCACGCAGATCGGCATCCTGATGAACGCCGCGGGCGACTACCTGCTGGCGGGCAAGGTGATGGGCAGGATGGGCACGGCGCACCCGTCCATCGTGCCCTACCAGGGCTTCGCGGCGCGCGACGGCTACCTGATCATCGCGGCGCCGAACGACCGCCTGTTCGCGCGGCTGGCGCAGGCGCTTGGGCATCCCGAGTGGCCGGAGGATCCGCGCTTCGCCACGAACGCCGGCCGCGTGGAGCACCGCGCCACGCTGGTGGCGGCAATCGAGGCGGTGACGCGCGAGCGCGACGTGGCGGACTGGGTGGCGGCGCTGGAGCCGCTCGGCATCCCGGCGACGCCGATCAACTCGGTGGACCGCGCCCTAGAAGACCCGCAGGTGGCGGCCCTGGAGCTAGTGCGGGCGGTGGAGCATCCGACGGCAGGGCCGATCCGTCTGCCAGGGCCGTTCGTCCAGTTCGACGGCGCGGCGCCGCCCATCCGCTTGCTGCCGCCGCTGCTCGCGGAGCACACGGACGCCGTGCTCCGCGAATGGCTCGGCCTCGACGCCGCGACCATCGCCCGCCTGCGCGCCGACGGCGCTATTCAGTGATGAGTACTGAGTGCTGAGTGCTGAGCGGGGCGCGGCCCATCACGCGGTACTCGGCGCTCGATGCTCGGAGGGGTCGTGTACTTCGAAGACTTCGCGGTGGGGCAGGAGCTGGTGACGCGCGGGCGCACGGTGTACGACTACGAGGTCGGCCAGCTCGTCGCGCTCGCCGGGCTCAACGAAGAGTTGTTCCTGAACCGCGAGCACTACGAGAAGGAGAGCGTGTTCGGGCGGCGGGTGGCGCCCGGGCTGCTGACGCTTTGCCTCGCCGAGGGCCTGGTCATGTCGGAGGAGTGGTTCCGCGGGACGGGCATGGCGTTCCTGGGGCTAGACGAGCTGCGCCTGCACGCGCCGGTGAGCCCCGGAGACACGATCCGGGTCCAGGTCGCGATCGTCGAGACGCGGGCCTCGCGCCAGCCCGGCCGGGGCATCGTCACGGCGCGGCATACCGTCCGCAACCAGCAGGGAATCGCGGTCAATACCTTTCGCATCACCCGCCTGGTCCGCGGCCGGCCCGCCGCCAGCGGCGCCCCGCACTGAGAAGGAGCCAAGCAGCATGATGTCGCGCTGGACGCCGAGCAGCGGAACGCCCGCCGGGCTCATGACGGAGGGCGACCAGCACTCCGCGGCCGGCAAGCCGCACGAGAGCGGTTTCGAGGCAGAGCGAACCGGGCAGCATCGGCCGGGCGGCGGGGGGCGAGGCCCTGCCCGACGTTATCTAGACGGTCTCCAGAGGGCTCCTCGCCTAGGGAAACCGCTGTAGCCGATGGACGTGCCGCAGCTCATCGTCGACCTGGCCATGGCGCTCGTCGCCGCGCTCGTCGGCGGAATGGTCGCCCAGCTGCTCCGCCAGCCGGTGATCCTCGGCTACTTCCTCGCGGGCATCGTGATTGGGCCGTTCACGCCCGGCCCGGTGGGGGACGTGAACCGGCTGGAAGTGCTCGCCGAGATCGGCGTCACGTTCCTCATGTTCGCCCTGGGGGTGGAGATCTCTGGGCCGGCGCTGCTGCGCGTCGGTCGGGTGGCGCTGCTCGGCGGGGCGGGACAGATCGCCGTCAGCATGGCGCTGGGTGCGGGCCTGGGCGCGCTCCTCGGGCTGGAGGGGAGCGCGCTTGTGTTCTTCGGCGCACTCATCGCGCTGTCCAGCACCGTGGTCGTCGTGCGCCTCCTGGCGCAGCACGGCGAGCTGGCGGCGCCGCAGGGCCGCATCGCGCTGGGCATGCTGGTCGTGCAGGACCTGAGCGTGGTGCCGATGATGGTGATCCTGCCGGCGCTGGCACAGCCGACCGAGGACCTGGTGCCTGGCCTCGCCCTGGCGGCGGTGAAGGCAGCGGCGATCCTCGCCGGCACGCTGCTGCTGGGGCCGCGCGTGGTGCCCTGGGTGCTCTTGCGCGTCAGCGTCACGGGCTCGCGTGAGCTGTTCTTGCTCACCGTCATCGCGCTCGCGCTGGGGACGGCGCTCGTCACCGCCTGGGCGGGGCTCTCGCTGGCCTTCGGCGCCTTTCTCGCGGGGCTCGTCGTCGCCGAATCCGAGCTGAGCCACGAGGTGCTGGGCCAGATCACGCCGCTGCGCGACGCATTCATCACGCTGTTTTTCGTGTCGGTCGGCATGTTGCTCGATCCGGCGTTCGTGCTGCAAGAGGCGGTGCTCGTGCTCGGCCTGGCGCTCGCCGTGCTCGTCGGCAAGGCGGCCATCGCCGGCGCCATCCCGCTCCTCTTCGGCTATCCTCTGCCCACCGCCCTGTTCGTGGGCGCGGCGCTGGCGCAGGTTGGGGAGTTCTCGTTCGTGCTGGCCCGGCTGGGCGTCGCGGAGGGCATTCTGTCGGAGCGGGTCTTTGGCCTGGTGCTCGCCGTTGCCATTGTGACGATTGTCCTGACCCCCGCGGCGATGCGCTTGGCCCCGGTCCTGGCGCGTGGGCTCCGCCGGGTCGGGTCAGCGCCCGTCGGCCCGTCCGGCGAGGCACGGGCTGACGATCGCGCGGCAGCCGAACCGGAGCAGCCGGCGCTGCGCGACCACGTCGTGCTGCTCGGGTACGGCCGGGTGGGCGCCGAGGTCGCGCGCTGGCTGGAGGCGCACGGGGTGCCCTACCTGGCGATCGACGCCGATCCTCTCCGCCTGCGGGCGCCGCACGCGCGGGGGGTGCCGACGCTCGCGGGCGACGCCAGCGGCCCGGCGCTGCTAGCCCACGCGCAGCTCGGGCTGGCGCGCGTGCTGGTCATCACGATTCCGGAGGTGCCGGCCGCCGAGCGCGCCATTCACTACGCACGCGAAGCCAACCCGGCGATCGACATCGTGGTCCGCGCCGACGCCGCCGCTACCGTCGCGGCGCTGCAACGGAGCGGCGTCGACGAGACGGTACAGCCGGAGTTCGAGGCCGCGCTGGAGTTCGTGCGCCACACCCTGTCGCGCTACGGGGTGGACGGCGCTGCGCTGGAGGTTGACCTGAACGCCCGGCGCACGGCCTTCTACGCGGCCGGGGCGGAAGCCTGAGCGGGGCGAGCCGCGGCCGCAGCGGTCGCGATGCCCTACAATGCGGGAGTGAACGGCCCCGCTGCTGCCCCGCTGTTCGTCGTCAACGCGCGCGCCGGCGCCGGCCGCGCGGGCGCGCGGTGGCCCGCACTCGCCCGCGAGCTGGGGCGCGTGGGCCTGGCGTTCGAGCCCGCCTTCACGGAGGCGCCCGGGGACGCGACGCGCTTGGCCGCGGCGGCAGCGCGCGCCGGGCGGACGGTGGTAGCCGTGGGCGGGGACGGCACGATCAACGAGGTGGTGAACGGGCTGATGGCGGGGCGAGCGCCGGGCGCGCCCCCGCCCGTGCTGGGCGTGCTGCCCAGCGGTACGGCCCAGGACTTCGCGCGCAGCGCCGGCATACCGCTCGCCCCGCGCGCGGCCATCGCCCTGCTCGTGCGGGCCGAGCCGCGCCTGACGGACGTGGGGCGGATCCGCTTCGGCTCGGGCGCCGTCCGCTACTTCGCCAACTACGCGGGCGCGGGCTTCGACGCGATGGTGACCGTGCGCGCCCAGGGCTGGAGCAACCGCTGGCGCGGCGCGCTGGCCTACGTCCTGGGCTTTTTTGCGGTGCTGCGCGGCTACGAGAACAAGCGGTTCGAGCTGCGGCCGGACGGGGGGCCGCCGCTGGAGCCGCCGCGGCGCATCAACATGGTCATCGTGGCGAACGGGGGCAACTACGCCGGGGTGCTGCGGATGGCGCCGGGCGCCAGCCTCGACGACGGCCTGTTGGACGTGGTGGTGATCGGGGACGTCGGGCGCTTCGAGCTGCTAGCCTACCTGCCGCTCGCGCTGTTCGGGCGGCACTTGGAGCATCCCAAGGTCGCCACGCTGCGGGTCCATTCGGTCGCCATGAGCGCGGGCGAGCCGCTGCCGGTGCAGAGCGACGGGGAGATCGCCGGCGAGCTGCCGGCGGAATTCGACGTAATGCCGGGGGCGCTGCGCCTGCTTCGGGCATAATACGGAGTGATGAGTGCTGAGTGCGGGGTGCCGAGTCGGGGCGGTCCACTCGGTACGGGCCGTCGGCACTCCGCGCTTGGAGGAGTGATGTCTCGTTATGGCCGGTCGCTCGGGACCGGGCTACTGATCGGAGCCGCGGCCGGCCTGTTGCTGGGCGTGGTGGACCACTACGGGCGCCGGCGCGGCCCGCAGCTGATCGACTGGGATTGGGCGGTCAACATCGCGCGCCGGACGTGCGGCGCGGTCGCGCCGCTGAGCGGCGCGGAGCGCGCCTCGCTGGAGGCCGACTATCGGCGGGTCCTGGAGCTGATCGAGGCGCCGATTGGCAACTACACGCGGACCCACCTGCCGCTGCAGGGGACCGCGGTTCACGTGCTCGACCGGCCGGGCTGGATCGAGGCGAACGCGGCCAACTTCGAGGAGCTACTGCAGCCGTTCGAGGCGTTCTACGAGGAGAAGGCGCGGAAGGAGCGCGGCGCCGGCCAGGGCATCGGGCGCATGGCGATCAGCAGCCAGCTTGGGGTGCTGTTGGGCTATCTGGCGCGGCGGGTGCTCGGCCAGTACGACATCAGCCTGCTGGGCCGCGAGCCGGTGGACGCGGGCAAGCTCTACTTCGTGGAGCCCAACATCCGCGCGCTCGAGGCGACGCTGGGCATGCCGCCCGCCGAGGTGCGCACGTGGATCGCGCTGCACGAGGCGACGCACGCGCACGAGTTCGAGCTGCACCCGTGGGTGCGGCGCTATCTGAACAGCACGCTGCAAGAATACCTGAGCAGCATGGTCGAGGAGCTGGCGGACGGCCGCGGCCTCGGCGCCCCGTTCGGGGGATTGGCCGAGCGGCTGGTCGAGAACCTGCGGCACGGGCACAACCTGCTCAACTCGTTCATGACGCCCGAGCAGCGCGCGCTCGTCTCGCGCTTGCAGGCGCTGATGGCGCTGCTGGAGGGCTACAGCAACCACATCATGCACCAGGTGGGGAAGGGGCTGCTGCCGCACTTCGCCGAGATCGAGGCGCGCGTCGAGGCGCGGCAGAAGCAGCGCTCGGCCGTGGAGGTCTGGTTCCTGCGCGTTACCGGGCTCAGCATGAAGATGGAGCAGTACGCGCTCGGCGAGAAGTTCGTCGGCCAGGTCGTGCAGGCGCGGGGCGTGGACTTCCTGAACCGCGTCTGGGAGGGGCCGGCGACGCTGCCCACCGAGGACGAGCTGCGCGCGCCTGCCACTTGGATCACCCGCGTCGACGCGGCAGCCGCCTAACCGCTCGGCAACGGTCAAATGCTCGGCAGGGGGAGTTCCCCTGCCGAGCATTTGACCGTTGCCGGACAACTAGTGGTATCATTCAGCGCCAGGCGCCCGCCTGGGAGGGCTGTTGTGGACGTCATGCGCTTCACGATCATCGATATGGCCTCGCGGGTCAGTTTCGTGGCGCCGTGCCCCGTGCTGGACGCGCTGGTGGCCGCCTGCGCGCAGCAGCCGACGACGCTCGTCGAGCTGCTGGACGCCGCCGCGCCGTTCGCGCCGGACTTGAAGGACCGGGTGCTGAGCGGCCTGGCGGTGTTCGACGAGCACAACTCGCCGCACAACCTGGAGCGCATCCACGCGGCGTTTCGCTACTGCAAGCCCGAAGAGCTGCCGGTGTTCCGCATTCTGGACGGGCCGACGCGCGACGCCTCGACGACGCCGGTGCGGGCGGGCGTCGTGCTGTTCAACCTGCGCGAGAAGCGCATCGTCCAGCTACAGAACACATATTCCGAGATCAAGCGGAAGGGGCGCATTCGGGAGGTGCGGTCGCCGGCCACGCAGGGGCGCGTGCGCCGCTACGAGCTGCCTCCCGATTGGTCGCTCGTGCCCAGCCGGTAGACCCCTCACCCCCCTGCCCCCCTCTCCCCCATAGGGGAAAGGGGGGAGACGTGGGGGAACCTAACCTCCCAGCTCCCCTTCCCTTCGAGGGAAGGGGGTGGACGGCGGGGCGGCTCCGCCGGGAGCCCCCGCCCCCTATGCGGAGAGGGGGCAGAAGGAGACCCACGTGGAGACTTCGGAACGGTTGGCTGCCACCTGGAGCGCGATTCTGCCGCTTGGGGCGGAGCGCAACGGCGAGGGCCATCTGGTGGTGGGGGGGTGCGATTGCGTCGCGCTGGCGCGCGAGTACGGTACGCCGCTGTACGTCTACGACGAGGGGACGATCCGCGCGCGCTGCCGCGAGTACGTGGCCGGGATGCGCGCGGCCTACCCCGACGGGCTGGTGATCTTCGCCGCGAAGGCGCTGGGCTCGCCCGCTATCTTCCAGATCGTGGCGGAGGAGGGACTAGGGCTCGACGTAGTGTCGGGCGGCGAGCTATACGCCGCGCGGCGCGCGGGCGTACCACTGGAGCGGGTGTACTTTCACGGCAACAACAAGTCGCCCGCCGAGCTGGCCGAGGCGCTGGACGCGGGCGTCGGGCGCGTCGTCGTCGACAACTTCTACGAGCTGCGGCTGCTGAACGAGCTAGCGCAACAGCGCGGCGTGCGGCAGCGCATCCTCCTGCGCGTCGGGCCGGGCGTCGAGGCGCACACGCACGACTACCGCAAGACCGGCATCCTCGACTCGAAGTTCAGCCTGCCGATCCAGACGGGGGACGCGGAGCGCGCCGTGCAGGAGGCGCTGGCGGCCCCGGGCTTGGAGCTGATGGGCCTGCACGCGCACATCGGCTCGCAGATCTTCGAGCTGGAGCCCTACGCCGAGACCGTCCGCATCGTGCTGCGGTTCGCGGCGGAGATGCAGGCGCGGCACGGCCTGCGGGTACAGGAGTTCAGCCCGGGCGGGGGCTGGGGCATCGCCTACACCGAGGCGGACGACCCGCCGGCCTACGGCGAGGCGGCGGCGATGGTCGGCGGCACGGTGCGGGCCGAGGCCGCGCGGCTGGGGCTGCCGATCGCGCGCATCACGCTGGAGCCGGGCCGCTCGATCGTCGGGCAGGCGGGCGTGGCGCTGTACACGGTGGGGGCCATCAAGGACATCCCGGGCGTGCGCCGCTACGCCGCGGTGGATGGCGGCATGGCCGACAACATCCGCCCGGCGCTGTACGGCGCGGAGTACCGGGCGCTGCTCGCCAACCGCGCCGACGCCGGCCCGATCGAGCGCGTGACGCTGGCGGGCAAGTACTGCGAGTCGGGCGACGTGCTCATCCGCGACGCCGACCTCCCCGCGCTCCAGGCGGGCGATCTGGTGGCGCTGCCCGCCTCGGGCGCCTATAACCTGGCGATGGCGAGCAACTACAACCTCGCGCCCAAGCCCGCAGCCGTCCTCGTCGCTGACGGCCAGGCGCGGGTCATCCGGCGGCGGCAGACCTACGACGACCTGCTCCGCGAGGAATGCCTGCTCTACAGCGGTTTGCAGCGAGACTGAGCGGGCGGCCGATGCGGGGGCGGCGGCAGTGGCGCTCGCAGTATTCCGCGCCCCAAGCCCCCGCGGCGCCGGCCCTCCCGGTGGCTCCGGCGCCGGCACGGGGGCAGTGGCGCTCGCAGTATT